>DATNAG010000072.1:0-33110 GCA_035572835.1 Solirubrobacterales bacterium | reverse complement strand
TGCTCTTGCCCTTGAAGCGGACCTCCAGCGTCTCACGGTTGTAGCGCTTGCCGTGGCACTGCTCGCAGGGCACGTAGACGTCGGGCAGGAAATGCATCTCGATCTTGATCTGGCCGTCGCCTTTGCAGACCTCGCAGCGCCCACCCTTGACGTTGAAGCTGAAGCGGCCGGGCTTGTAACCGCGCGCCCGCGCCTCCTGGGTCTGGGTGAAGATCTGGCGGATGTGGTCGAAGACGCCGGTGTAGGTGGCCGGGTTGGAGCGTGGCGTGCGGCCGATCGGCGACTGGTCGATGTTGATGATCTTGTCGATCTGCGAGAGGCCGTCGATCCCGTCGTGCGCGCCGGGCCGCAGTTTCGCCTGGTGCAGACGGTTGGCGACCGAGGGGTAGAGCGTCTCGTTGACCAGCGTCGACTTGCCCGAGCCGGAGACTCCGGTGACGCAGCAGAAGACGCCGAGCGGGATCGTCACGTCGACGTCCTTGAGGTTGTGTTCGCGGGCGCCGCGGACCAGCAGCGCGCCTTTCGGCCGGCGACGTTCCTCCGGGAGCTCGATCTTTTTCTTCCCGGAGAGGTACTGGCCGGTCAGCGAGGCGGGGTCCTTGGCCACCTGCTTCGGCGTCCCCGCGGCGATGATGTGGCCGCCGTGTTCGCCCGCGCCGGGGCCGAGATCGACGAGGTGGTCGGCGGCCATCATCGTGCCCTCGTCGTGCTCGACCACGATCACCGTGTTGCCGAGGTCGCGCAGCCGATCGAGGGTCGCGATCAGCTTCTCGTTGTCGCGCTGGTGGAGCCCGATCGAGGGCTCGTCGAGCACGTACATCACACCGACCAGACTGGAGCCGATCTGGGTCGCCAGCCGGATCCGCTGCGCCTCGCCGCCGGACAGCGTCCGCGCCGTGCGTGACACCGAGAGGTAGCCGATGCCGACGTTGTCGAGGAAGGTGAGCCGTTCGGTGACCTCGCGCACGATCAGCCGCGCGATCGCCCGCTCGGTCTCGGTCATCTCCAGCTCTTCGATCCATTCCTTCGCCCGTCGCGCCGAGAGGTCGCAGTATTCGGCGATGCTGAGCCCGCCGACCTTCACCGCCAGGCTCTCCGGCCGCAGTCGGGCCCCGTGGCAGACCGGGCAGGGCTGCTCGGCCATGTAGCCCTCGATCCGCTCCCGGTTGGTCTCCGAGTCGGTCTCTTCGTAGCGCCGCTGCAGGTTGTTGACGATCCCCTCGAAGCGGACCTTGTAGGAGCGCCGGCGGCCGAAGCGGTTGGTGTACGTCACCTGGTGGCGCTCGTCGCCGGTGCCGTAGAGGAAGATGTCTTTTTCCGGTTTCTTCAGTTTCGACCAGGGCTTGTCGACGTCGACGTCGTAGGCCTCGGCGACCGAGGCGATCAGCCGCCGCCAGTAGGCGGTGACACCGCGGTTCCACGGCTGCAGGGCGCCCTCACCCAGCGAGAGGGTCGGGTCGGGGACCACCAGTTCGGGGTCGATCACCTTCTGGAAGCCGAGCCCATGGCAACGGTCGCAGGCCCCGTGGGGCGAGTTGAAGGAGAAGATCCGCGGCTCCAGCTCCGGGATCGAGGTGCCGCAGTTGAGGCAGGCGAACTGCTCGGAGAAGAGCAGCTTCGGCTCGTCGGAGTCGACGAACTCGACTTCGATCAGCCCGGCGGCGATGCCCGCCGCCGCCTCCACCGACTCCGAGAGCCGGCGCCGCAGCTCCGGTTTCATCACCAGCCGGTCGACCACGATCGAGATGTCGTGTTTGAACTTTTTGTCGAGGACGATCTCCTCGTCGAGGCGGCGCAGCTCACCGTCGATCTCGGCCCGCGAGTAGCCCTCGAGCCGCATCTGCTCGAGCAGTTTCCCGTACTCGCCTTTGCGTCCGCGGACGACCGGCGCCATCACCATGAATTTCTTGCCGTCCTCGATCGTCATCAGCCGGTCGACGATCTGCTCCTGGGTCTGGCCGGTGATCTCCTCGCCGCAGGTCGGGCAGAAGGGGCGGCCGATCCGGGCCCAGAGCAGCCGCAGGTAGTCGTAGATCTCGGTCACCGTGCCGACCGTCGAGCGCGGGTTGCGCGAGGTCGTCTTCTGGTCGATCGAGATCGCCGGCGAGAGACCCTCGATCGAATCGACGTCAGGCTTCTCCATCAGGCCGAGGAACTGGCGCGCGTACGACGACAGCGACTCGACATAACGGCGCTGCCCCTCGGCGTAGATGGTGTCGAAGGCGAGGCTCGACTTGCCCGAGCCGGAGAGCCCGGTGATCACGATCAGCGCGTCGCGGGGCAGCTCGACCGAGACGTCCTTGAGGTTGTGCTCCCGGGCTCCCGAGATGACGATTTTCTCTGATGCAGGCACGAATAACGAGTGTACCCAGGCGAACAGATGTTCCCCTGAGCAGTCCGCAATTTGCGGACCTGGTCGGGTTGGCTAGAGCGCGGCGGAGAGCTTGCGACGGTAGTCGCGGGCGGTCGGATCGCCGGGGTCGAGGTCGGCGAGGATGCCGATCACGGCACGGCGGATGAGGTCCCGCTCGTCTCCCCCGTCCCCGTTCAAGGATCCGAGGGCGGCGATCAGGGCGTCGAGGGCGGCGGTGCGCTCGCCGGCGTCGAGGGCGGTCCAGGCGTCGGCGGCGATCCCGGCCTCGGCCAGCTTCACCCGCGCGGCGATCCCGGCGGCGCCGAAGTCGTCGGGGAACCCCTCGACCGCCGCCAGCGCCTCCGCCTCCTCGCCGCGCGCGAGGCGCGCCTGGGCCAGCGCGACGGCGATGTCGGCGCGGCGCGGCTCCAGTTCGTGGGCCTCGCGCAGGGAGAGCTCGTCGCCGGCGGCGAGCAGCTCGTCGGCGCGCGAGGGCGCCAGCCCGTCGAAGAAGGCTTCCACCTGGGTGGGAGGCACGGCACCGACGAATTCGTCGACGATCTCGCCGTCGCGGAAGGCCTTGACCGCCGGGATCCCCTGGATCCCGTAACGGGCGGCGAGCGCCTGGTTGGCGTCGGTGTCGACCTTGGCCAGCACCACCTCGCCCTCGCGCTTGGCCTCGGCCGCTTCCAGCGCCGGGCTCAGCTGCCGGCAGGGCCCACACCACTCGGCCCAGAAATCGACCACCACGGGCACTTCCTTGGAGCGCTCGATGACGTCGCGCTCGAAGTCCATCTCAGTTGCATCGATCGGCATGCACCAACTTTAGAGAGGGCGCCTCGCCGGCTCGGTCGGGCCCGTCGCCGATCGAGCCTTACGCGCCGGCGGTCATGCCCTCGAGGTCGCGGCGCAGCTCGCGCAGCTCGTCGCGGATCCGGCCTGCCTCCTCGAAGCGCAGGTCGTCGGCGGCGATCAGCATCTCCTCCTCGAGCGCGACGATCGTCTTCTCCAGCTCCTCGGGACTGTCCCAACGCTCGGTCCGTTTGCGGCGTCGTTTGGCCGGGGCCCGGTCTTCCATCGCCAGCAGCTCCGACATCTCCGAGATCCCCTTGCGCACCGTCGTCGGGGTGATCCCGTGCTCCTCGTTGTAGGCGATCTGGATCGCCCGGCGACGGTCGGTCTCGCGCATCGCCGCGCGCATCGCGTCGGTCTCCTTGTCGGCGTACATCAGCACCCGCCCGTTGACGTTGCGCGCCGCCCGTCCGATCGTCTGGACCAGGCTGGTCTCGCCGCGCAGGAAGCCCTCCTTGTCGGCGTCGAGGATCGCGACCAAGGAGACCTCGGGCAGGTCGAGCCCCTCGCGCAGCAGATTGACCCCGACCAGGACGTCGTACTCACCCAGCCGCAGGTCGCGGACGATCTGGATCCGTTCCAGCGTGTCGATCTCGGAGTGGAGATAGCGGACTTTGACCCCGTACTCGAGCAGGTAGGCGGTCAGGTCCTCGGCCATCTTCTTGGTCAGCGTCGTGACCAGGATCCGCTCGCCCTTCTCGGCGACCTTTTTCGCCTCGTTCATCAGGTCGTCGATCTGGTTGCGGGTCGCGCGCAGCTCGATGTAGGGATCGACGATCCCGGTCGGGCGCACGATCTGCTCGACCGTCCGCGACGCTTCCGCTTTCTCGAACTGCCCCGGCGTCGCCGAGACCATCACCAGCGACTGCACGCGTTCGAGGAACTCGTCGAACTTGAGCGGCCGGTTGTCGATCGCAGATGGGAGCCGGAAGCCGAAGTCGACCAGCGTCTGCTTGCGCGAGCGGTCGCCTTCGTACATGCCGCCGATCTGCGGGATCGTCTGGTGGCTCTCGTCGACGAAGCAGATGAAATCGTCGGGGAAGTAGTCGATCAGGGTGTGCGGAGGAGTCCCGGGTTCGCGGCCGTCGAGGATCCGCGAGTAGTTCTCGATCCCCGAGGTGAAGCCGAGCTCTTTGATCATCTCGAGGTCGTAAGAGGTCCGCTGGCGCAGCCGGTGAGCCTCCAGCTGTTTGCCTTCGTTCTCGAGCTCGGCGGTCCGCGTTTCCAGTTCGGCGCGGATCTCTTCGACCGCCCGCTCGACCGTCTCGTCTTTGGTCACGTAGTGGGAGGCGGGCCAGACCGAGACGTGGTCGACCTCGTCGATCACCTCGCCGGTCAACGGGTCGAAGTGCTGGATCCCCTCGATCTCGTCGCCGAACAGGGCGATCCGGTACGCCGTCTCGGCGTAGGACGGCATGATCTCGAGCACCTCGCCGCGGACCCGGAAGTGGCCACGGCCGAGCACCGCGTCGTTGCGCTGGTACTGCATCTTGACCAGCTTGCGCAGCACTTCGTCCCGGTCGATTTCCTTGCCGACCTGGAAGAGCTGCATTTTTTCGTTGTAGACCTGAGGTGAGCCGATGCCGTAGATGCAGGAGACCGAGGCGACGATGATCACGTCGCGGCGGGCGAACAGCGAGGCCGTGGCGGCATGGCGCAGGCGGTCGATCTCGTCGTTGATCGAGCTGTCCTTCTCGATGTAGAGGTCCTGCGCCGGGACGTAGGCCTCGGGCTGGTAGTAGTCGTAGTAGGAGACGAAGTAGTTGACCTCGTTCTCGGGGAAGAACTCGCGGAACTCGTTGCAGAGCTGCGCGGCGAGCGTCTTGTTGTGGGCGATGACCAGGGCGGGCCGCTGGGTCTCCGCGATCACCCCGGCCATCGTGAAGGTCTTGCCGGTGCCGGTGGCCCCGAGCAGGGTCTGGAAGCGCTCGCCGGCCTCGAGGCCCGCGGCCAGGCCCGCGATCGCCTTCGGCTGGTCAGCGGTGGGGGTATAGGCAGAGTTCAGCTTGAAATCGGGCACCGATTCAAGATAGCGAGCCGGGTGGCGCGGCCCACCGGCCTGAGTTCGCGGAACCCGTGGCCAGCACGGCAGGTGCGAACTCACCGGCGGGCCGGCAGACTTCCGCGGCGATGAGACTCTCGCGTACCGCCCTCGCCGCCTTCTTCTCCTTCGGCGGGATCCTGCACTTCGTGCGGCCCCGGCCCTATGAAGCGATCGTGCCGCCGCCGTTCCCGAAAAAGGAGTCGGTGGCGATCTCGGGGGTCGCCGAGATCGCGGGCGCGGTCGCCGTCCTCCACCCCGCCACCCGGCGGGCCGGTCGTTGGTGGCTGATCACGCTGCTGCTGGCGATCTTCCCCGCCAACGTCTGGATGGCGGTCAGCCCGGAGAAGGTGCCGGGACTCAACCTGGAGAAGATGCCGCGCTGGATGCTCTGGGCCCGGCTGCCGCTTCAGCCGTTGGCGATGCTCTGGGTCTGGCGCGCGACCGGCGACTGAGCGGACGCCGCGGCCTCGTCCGCCGGCGCCGCGTCGCCGATCGGCTCACGCGCGGTCTTCGCCCAACTGCCGCGCCCGCTCAGCTGCCGCGCCGTCGAGCGCAGCAGCACCGGCCAGAGGAACCAGGTGTAGAGCGTGTACACCTGCCCGATCAGGAAGCCGACGACCCAGCCGACCGGCCCTTGCTCGGCCCGCGAGGCGATCGTCCCCAGCGAGGTCCCGCCGAAGGCGAGCAGGTAGAAGAAGGCCAGCTGGTAGGTCGGGCCACCGCCCCAGAACGGCGCGGTGCCGAAGATCGCCAAGATCACCGCGCCGACCAGCCCGAGCCCGATGATCCCTTGCCAGAACGGCATGAAGAGGTAGGCCATCTGCTCGATCCGCGGCCCGAGACCGAGCGACCTGGTCCGCATGACCTCGTGCCAGAGGCCGATCGCCTGCAGGTTCCCCTGCGACCAGCGGGTCCGCTGGCGAAACAGCGGCCGCACCTTCGAGAGGCCCTGCTGCTCGACCACCGCGCGCAGATCCTGTCGCCCCTCCCAACCGGCCGAGATCAGCCGCAGGCCGAGATCCTGGTCCTCGGTCAGCTTGTCGCGCCAAGGCCCCTCCTCGTCGGTGACGTCGTCGAGCGCGCTCAACCGGTTGAACTGGCCGTTGCCGCCCATCCCCGCCGTCCCCCAGTGGTTGCGCCCGGCCTGGAAGAGGTGCCCGTAGACGCCGAACTCGACGTCCTGCATCCAGACCAGCGGGTGCCGGCGGTTGTACATCCGGACCAGCGACTGCATGCCGCCCACCGCGGGGTCGGCGAAATGGCTGGAGGCGAAATACGGCGCCTCGGCATCGAGGCGCCCGTCGGCGTCGACGATGACGACGATCGTGCGCTCGCGGTCCCCGTGTTCGCGCAGCGCCCGGTAGGCGTAGTTCAGGCCCGCCGCCTTGCCCTTCTGAGCGTCGGGCTTGTCGCGGCGCAGGACGAAGAGGTCGGGGTGGTCGATCGCGGCGAGGATCTCGGGCGTGCGGTCGTCAGAGGCGTCGTCGATCACGACGATCCGCTTGCGCGCCACCGGGATCGCGATCAGTCGCTCGACCGAGTCGGCGATCACCACCTCCTCGTTCATCGCCGGCACCAGGAAGATCCAGGTGAACTCGTCGGCGCCGCCCGGCGGCGGCGCAGGTGGGTGAACGATCGAGCGGTAGCCGCGGAAGAAGAGCAGCAGCGTCCAGAAGAACATCCCGGCGACGATCACCAGGCAGGTGGTGAAGAGGATCACCCAAGGCAATGCCAGCCCTTCGAAGGGCCACTGCGGATCCGCCAGCGCCAGGGGCACGCCGCCGAGCATGGCGTCCATCAATCCAGCAGGGAGAGACCGCTGAAGGCGGCTTCCTGCTGCTCGGCGAGCTCCTCCTCCAGCCCGCCGACGCCGACGCCCCGCTCCTCCTCCTCGACCCCGCTCGCCGCCTCGTCGACGGCGGCGCGCAACGCCTCGACCCCGACACCCCGCCCCGACCGCATGCCCGCCGCGATCGCCACCGCGGCGCGGCTGTACCCGGTGCCGAACTGGCTCGGCGGGTTGGTCCCGAGCAGCAGGTGTTCGAGGCAGGCGACGATCCGCTCGGCGGCGTGGCCGTCGCCGTAGGGGTTCTCCGCCTCCGCCATCTCGCGATAGGCCTCGTCGCTCTCCAACAGCCGGTTGGCCTCCTCGAAGATCACCAGCGGGTCGGTGCCGACCAGGCGCAGGGTCCCGGCCGCGAGGCCCTCGGTGCGCTCGGTCGTCTCGCGGGTGACCAGGACCGGCTTGCCCAGCGAGGGCGCCTCTTCCTGGATGCCACCGGAATCGGTGATCACGATGTGGGCGCGACCGAGCAGGCGCGAGAAGGTCGCGTAGCCGAGTGGCTCGGTGAGCAGGACGTTGCCGAGCCCCTGGAGGCGCTCGGTCAGCACCTCGCGCACGCGCGGATTCGGGTGGACCGGGAGGACGAAGCCGACCTCCGGATGTCGATCGGCGAGGCGGTGGATCCCCTCGGCGATACCGCGCAGGCCATCGCCCCAGTTCTCCCGCCGGTGGGCGGTGACGACGACGATCCGGCGGTCCGAGTCGGCGAGGCTCTGGAGCTCCGGATTGGCGAACCTGACATTCATCCGGGAGGACCAGCGGAGCGCGTCGATGCCGGTGTTGCCGGTGACGAAGATCTGCTCGACCGGGATGTTCTCGCGGACCAGGTTGCCGAGGTTCTCCGCGGTCGGGGCGAAGTGCATCGCCGCGATCGTCGAGATCACCTGCCGGTTCAGCTCCTCGGGGAACGGGGTGAGGTTGGTGCCGCCGGTACGCAGACCCGCCTCCACGTGCATCACCGGGATGCGCATGTGGAAGGCGGAGAGCGCCGCCGCCATCGCCGAGCTGGTGTCGCCGTGGACGAGCACCATGGCCGGGTGGCGACCGGCGAGGATGTCATCGCGGGTCGGCACCTCGTCGGGGTCGATGTCGAAGCGCTCGACGCAGAAGTCTTCGAAGCGCTGCATCACCGAGGCGACCCGCTCGTTCAGCGCGGCTCGCCGCGAACCCGCCCAGAGGGTGACGTCAGGCTTGATGTCGGCGAGCTCGAAGATGTACTCGACCAGGCGGTTGTGCTGGCCGGTCGAGATCACGATCGGGGTGTAATGCTCGCTCGCGCGCAGGGCGAGGATCAGCGAGACGAGCTTGATCGCCTCCGGTCGCGTGCCGACGACGATCGGGACCTGCAGCTTCGGTGAGGACATGTCCCTCTTATCGGCGCGTCCCTACCCGATTCTTGAATCAGGACGGAGTCCTTCGCAGGTCAGGGCAGGAGTTCTTCCAGCGCGTCGCCGATCCCGCTCAGGAAGCTTTCACCGTTGAGGAACTTTCGTGCGTCGCGGATCAGTTCGATCCCCTGTTCGAGCGGGACGTGTTCGACCGTGACCCGCAGCGGCGCGGCGATGATCGCGTTCAGCCTGCCGTGTTCTTCGGCGTCGTCGATCGCTCGCAGGAGGCCGGCGCGGATCGCTTTGGCCAGCCTTTCGTCATCGATGTGGAAACGCTTGCTGAAGCGTTCGCGGTTCTCCTTGGTGGCGAGCGCGCGGGCGAGCTGCTCGCGGGTGACCCCGAGCTGGCAGGCGGCCCCGTCGAGCGCCGAGAGCGTGAATTCCTCCGCCAGGCCGTCGAGGCCGCCGCTGTTTTCGTGCCAGGGGCGGGGTTCGCAGGGATTGCGGGACTTCTCCGGCGTGTAGGAGGCGCCGCCCGCGGCGACGTAGACGCCGATCAGCGCCAGCGAGAGGACCAGCGCGCCAACCACGAGGATCCGGGCGCGGGTCACAGGTCGATCCTCCGCGCCAGGCCGATCGGGATCAGCGCCAGCAGACCGATCAGGGCAGCGATCCCGAACGAGGGGCTGAAGGCGTGGGTCGCCCCGCGGTCGAGCTGGTCCTGCAGTTCGGAGCGCAGCTGGACGACTTCGGTGCGTTCCCCTTCGTCGTCGGGAAGCGGTTCGAGGACGTTGCCGAGGTTCGGCACCTTGCCGTCCTCGCTCTCCAGGTGTTCGGAGATCTTCTTCGCCAGGTCGAGCTTCAGCAACGGGTTGACCGGCGAGTCGAGGATCACCGCGGTGCCGGCGTTGATCGCGTCCTTCTGCTGCACGGCGATGTCATGGGTGAAGACCGGGGTGAGCGCGAGCAGGCCGATGACGACGCCGGCATGGCGGGCGGAGATCGTCCAGCCGCCGTGGATCGCCTGCGGGTCGCGGCCCGCGAGGGCGGTCTCGGTGAGCGCCGAGAGGACCAGCGAGAGCCCGACCCCGATCAGTGCCTGCGGCGGCAAGGTCAGCGCCACCTCGGCCTTCGGCAGCAGCGCCAGGCCGCCGAGCCCGCCGGCGAGGAGGATCGCGCCGGCGGCGGCACGGGCGCGCGGATCGGCGACCCAGCCGGAGAGGCGCGACCCGACCACGGCGGCCAGCGGCATCATCGAGACGACGATCGCGGCGCCGATCGGGCTGAGGCGCCAGCCTTCGATCAGGAGCAGGACGAGGAGGAAGAGCGCCGCCGCGATCGAGGCGGAGACCATCGCCAGCGCCACGTTCGCCCAGAGGTGTGGGCGGCCGGTCGGGCGCAGCTCCCGCTCGATCACCCGGGTCGACATCTCGTGCCGGGCGACGGTGAGGATCGGCACCGCGGCGAGGAGCGCGATCGGCACCTGGATCAGGAAGATCGACTGCCAGGAGACGAGCTGGGTGAGGATGCCGCCGACCGCCGGCCCCAGCGCAGCGCCGGTCGCCCCGGCCGTCGCCCAGACCATCGTCGCGCGCCGCTCCGAGCCGACCGTCGCGGGCAGCAGCTCGAGCGAGGCGGTGACCGCCAGCGCCCCACCGAGGGCCTGCACGGAGCGGGCGATGATCAGGGTCGTCAGGTTGTCGGAGAGCCCGCAGGCGAGGCCCGCACCGGCGAAGATCGCCAGCCCGACCGCGGCCGCCCGGCCGGGCCCGACCCGCCGCGCCACCAGCGCCGCGGGCACCGCGGCGAGCGCCATCACCAGGTTGAAGGAGACCAGGACCCAGGTGACCCCGAAGACCGTGGTGTCGAGTTCCCGGTAGATATCGGGAAGGGCGAGGACGACGATCGACGAATCGGCGAGGACGACGCCGACCGCCAATGCGAGCGCCCAAGCGCGCGGATTCCCCCTAACCCGATCCATAGCCCAACTCCGAACCGTACTTTTCCCGGTACTCCTTCTGACGCTCGAGCACCAGTTCGACGTAGGCGCGGGTTTCCGGGAAGGGGATTTCCTCGACCGAGAGCCCCGCCCCACCCCACTTGTCGGCGTTGCCCGGGCCGGCGTTGTAGGCGGCCAGCGCCGCCGCGGTGTCTCCGTCGTAGCGTTCGAGCAGTTCCTTCAGCAGGAAGGTGCCATAGCGGATGTTGATTTCCGGATCGGAGAGGTCGTTCAGGTTGAAGGTGGTGCCACCGCTCTGCTTCTCGATGAATTCCGCCGCTTCCGGGGTGATCTGCATCAGCCCGCGGGCGCCTGCGCTCGATTCGGCGTCGGAGAACTTCGACTCGGTGTCGATCACCGCCGCGATCAGCGCCGCGTCGACCCCCTTTTCATGGGCCTGCTGACGGATGATGTCCTCGTGTTGCAGGGGCAGCGTCAGCTCTTTGATCGCCTTGTCGAAGGCGCCGCCGGCGACGAGGACGCCGACCACGAGGCCAAGCACGACGGCGATGCCCGCCCAGATCGGCCAGCGCCGCCGGGGGCGCCTGGCCCTACTCGTGGTGCGTGCCCCTGCGCGAGCCCTCCCGCTCATCCCGGCAGCTTCGCGAGCAGCGCGGACAGGGCCGCCTCGAGGTCGGCGACCGAGCCGTCGTTGACGATCACGTGGTCGGCCCGGTCGGCCTTCTCCTCCTGGGTTAGCTGACGCGCCTCGCGGGCGTCGACGAGCGCATGGCCACGGGCGGCGGCGCGCTCGCGGCGGACGTCTTCGGCGGCGACGATCGAGACCGTGGTGTCGAACACCTTCTCGCGGCCTCCCTCGAAGAGCAGCGGCACCTCGATCACGGCAAACTCGGTGTCCTCGGGGAGTGCCGCGATCCAGGCGGCGGTCTCGGCCCCCACGGCGGGGTGGATACGCGACTCCAGCCAGGTCAGCTCGGCGGGGTCGGCGAAGACGATCGCGCCGATCCGGCCGCGGTCGGTGGGGGCGCCGGGCGGGGCGACCTCGGGACCCCAGCGCGCCGCCATCTCGGCGCGCAAGGGCTCGCCTTCGAGCAGGTCGTGAACGACGGCGTCGCTGGAGAGGGTCGCCGCGCCGAGGCGGCCGAAAGCGGCAAGTGCCTCAGACTTGCCCGCGGCGATGCCGCCGGTCAGTCCGATCGTCAGCGGCGGCGCCACCCGGCCCCGCTGTCAGAGCCTGCCCGCGCGGACAGGCACTCAGCCCTGCTCGGACTCGCTGCTGTCGGTGTCGCCGGACGCCTCGTCGGTGTCGTCCGGTGAATCGGGGCGATCGGCGACCGATTCGCCCTCGTGCGCATCGCCCTCATCGCCCTCGGAACCCGACTCGGAGTCATTCGACTCGGCGGCGGGAGCCTCGGCAGCCGCCTCGGCGGTGGGCTCCTCCTCGGCGGCAGGGACCTCGGGAGCGGCCTCGGCGGCCTCCGCCTGGGCGGCGTCCTCGACCGCGGCCTCGGCCGTGGCGCCCTCGGGCACCTCGGCGGCGACCGTCTCGGTCTCGATCGCGGGCGACTCGACTTCCTGGTCCTCGACCGCGGCGTCCTCGGCGAGGTCGATCGCGGCCTCCTCGGCGCCGCCCTCGGCGGGCGCCTCGATGCCGGTGTCGATGCCCTGCGCGGCCGCGATCTGCGCGCTGAGGTCCTGCATCGGCATGTTCTGGCCCTCGACCCGCTTGATGCTGAGCGAGAGGCGCCGACGGTCTTCGTCGATCTCGAGGATCTTGACGTTCAGTTTGGCGCCCGGCTCGACCACTTCGGAGGGGTTCTCGACGTGGTGGTCGGCAAGCTCGGAGATGTGGACCAGGCCCTCGACCCCGGGGAGGATTTCGACGAAGGCGCCGAAGGCGACGACCTTGGTGACCGTGCCCTCGAGCACGTCGCCGGGCCGGTGGGTGCTGATCACCCGCTGCCACGGGTCCTCCTGGGTCTGCTTCAGACCGAGGGAGATGCGCTGGCGGTCGCGGTCGATGTCGAGGACTTTGATCCGCACGGTGTCGCCGATCGCCACCACTTCGGACGGGTGGTTGACGTGGCTCCAGGAAAGCTCGGAGATGTGGATGAGGCCGTCGATCCCGTCGAGGTCGACGAAGGCGCCGAAGTCGACGATGTTGGAGATCTTGCCTTCCACGACCTGGCCCGGCTCGAGTCGGCCGAGGATCTGCTCGCGGACCTCCTTGCGCTCCTCCTCGAGGACCGCGCGGCGCGAGAGGACGACGTTGTTGCGGGAGCGGTTCAGCTCGATGACTTTGCACTCGAGCGTCTGGCCCATGAACTCGTCGAGGTTGTGGACGCGGCGGATGTCGACCAGCGAGGCGGGCAGGAAGCCGCGTACGCCGAGGTCGAGGATGAGGCCGCCCTTGACGACCTCGATGACGCTGCCTTCCACCGGTTCACCGGAGTCGGCGGCGACCTCGATGCGGCGCCACGCTTTCTCGAAGCGGGCGCGCTTCTTGGAGAGGATCAGGCGGCCCTCGGCGTCCTCCTTGGTGAGGACCAGGGCGTCGACCTCCTCGCCGAGCTCGACCTCTTCCGCCGGGTTGACCGACTTGCGGATCGAGAGCTCGTTGCTCGGGATGACACCCTCGGCCTTGTAACCGATGTCGACGAGGACCTCGTCTTTGTCGATGCGGACGACTTTGCCGTTGACCACGTCCCCCTCGTCGAACGAAACCATCGTCGCCGCGTAGTTCGGAACGACTTTCCCTTCGATTTCGAGAAGGAGGCCGCCACTGCCCTCTACAGGCGTGGCGCTGGGCGCAGGGGTCAAGGTCTCGGTCGCAGCCATCGGGCTGAGCATGATGGCAGAAACGACGCGGCGACCGAGCCTCGCCGGTACCCTCCCGGGCGGTGCCAACCCGAGCGACCAAAAGAGGTGACGAGCGGACCTCCCTCGCGGGCGGTCACGACGTGCTGATCTGCGGAGCGAGCTTCGCCGGTCTCATGGTCGCACGTGAGCTCACCGGGTCCGGCGCCGACGTGCTGATCGTCGATCGTTACGAGATCGGCGAGCGCCAGACCTCGGCCTGCGGGATCCCCACCCGGTGGCTGGAAAAGCTCGGGCTGATGGCGGCCGAGCGGCAGCGCTTCGACAACCTGGTGATCCACACTCCGCACGGAGATTCGCGCTACCGGCTGCCCTGGACCTTCTCCACCTTCGACTACCGGGAGCTGTGCGGGCTGCTCTGGGAGGGATGTGACGCCCGCTTCGAGACGGCGAAGGTCGAGGGGTTGATGAACGGGCAGGCCAACGGGTCGGACGCGATCGGGGTCGAGACCGACCGCGGGGTGATCACGGCGCCGCTGGTGGTCGACGCGCTCGGCTGGCGCCGGGTGCTGGCCGGGCCGGCGGGCTACCAGCCGCCGGAAGCGCCGCTGTCGCGCGGGCTCGAGGTGCATCCCGAGGGTGGCGCCGAGGACCTGGAGATCTGGATCGACCGCCGGTACGTGCCCGCCGGCTACGGCTGGAGCTTCCCGGCGGGCGAGGAGACGCGGATCGGGGTCGGCTCCTTCGACCCGAAGTTCCACGTGCGCGAGACGACCGAGCTGCTGGCCGCGGACCTGGAGCGCGACCAGGTGCGCTACCAGGGGAACTGGATCCCCCACAAGCTGCGCGCGGCCACCGGGCACGGCGTGTTCTTCGTCGGCGATTCGGCCGGGCACTGCCTGCCGTTGACCGCGGAGGGGATCCGCACGGCGCTCTACTTCGGGATGGCGCTGGGGCGCGAGCTGCGTGGGGTGGTCGAGGGCAGGTGGACGCGGGAGCAGGCCGCGGCGCGCTACGCCGCGTTCAACGACTCGCACGAGGTCAAGTTCAAGTGGATGCTGCGGACGCAGAAGATCGTGCCCCGGATTCCGCCCCGGATACTCGGGCCGCTGATCAAGGCGTTCGGGGCGAAGCGTTTCGTCGACTGGTCGTTCCGCCACTACCTGGCGATCGCCCCGCCCGAGTTCGCCGACGGCGCGCCGGAGCGGGCGAAGCCCGAGGTCCCGACCGCGGCCTGAGCCGAACCCCATGTCCTTGGTAGCCCTGTGGGCGACGAAAGACATGGTGTTGAACCTTGCTGGGGTGTCGGCGGTATCCCGGCCGTGGGAATCGACGCGATGCCCCCGCCCGCGAGCGGTCCACCCGCCCGCCTCGTCCTCGGCCCGGCGCTCCGGGCCCAGTCCGACGGGCGTCTGGTGCGCCTCGTGCGGGAGGGCTACGAGAGCGCCTTCGAGGAGATCGTGCGCCGCTACCGGCGTCCGCTCGACCGCTTCGCCGCGGGGATCGTCGGCGGTCGCTCCGAGGACGTCACCCAGGACTCTTTCCGTAAGGCGCTCGAGGCCCTGCGCCGCGGCGGCGACGAGGTCGAGCTGCGGCCCTGGCTCTATCGGATCGTCCGCAACACGGCGCTGAACGACCTGCGCGACCGGCCGCCCGCGGCCGCCGAGCTCGCCGACGAGCTGATCGCCGGCGGCCGCTCCGCCGCGACCGAGGCCGAGGAGCGGGCCGAGGTGGCGGCGCTGACCGCGCGGCTCCGGGCGCTGCCGGAGAACCAGCGCGCGGCGCTGGTGATGCGGGAGCTGGAAGGCATGAGCCACGAGGAGATCGCCGCCGCCCTGGGCATCAGCCACGGCGCCGCCCGCCAGGCGATCGCGAGAGGGCGCGCCACGGTGCGTTCCGGTCTCGGCGCGCTCGTCCCGCTGCCTCTGCTGCGTGCCCTGGCGGGCGGAGGCGGCGATGGCGCGGTCGAAGCCGCGGCCGGCGCCGGAGGAGCGGCGGTCGGCGGCACCGCCCTGGGCGGCGGCGCGGCGATGCTCGGCGGCGGCGCGGGCGCGCTCAAGGTCGGCCTGGCGACGGTGGTCGTGGCGGGATCCCTCGGCGCGGGCGTGGCGATCCAGCACCACGGCGATGGCCACCGATCGCATCCGCCGCAGGCGGCCGCTTCGGCTGCCGGCGGGCCGGGCGGCGAGGTCGTCCGGTCGGCCCCCTCCCCCGTCTTTGCCGAGGTGGAGGACGGCCACGGCTCGGGGAGCGGGTCCGACGATGGCGCCCACCACCACGACGACGAAGGACGCCACGGACACGGGAGCGACGACCGTCGCGGCGGGGGTGGACGAGATCGAGAAAGCGGCCACGACGAACCCGGGCGCCATCGAGGCCACGGCGGAGGCGACGACGACTCCCTCCCCGCCCCCGCTCCCGTCCGGTCCACGGGCACCGCCACCCACGACGATCATCACGGCGGCAGCGGTGGAGGACCGGGACCGAGCGGCGACGGCGCCGGCGACTCCGCCTCCTCCGGCCACGGCGGGTCCGGCGACCGTGGCTCCGCGAGCGGCTCGGGCTCAGGCGGCTCGGGCAGCAGTGGTGGTGGCTCCCGTCATGGCTCGGGCGACGCGACCGAATCGGTCATCCAGACCGCGACCGCCGCCACGTCCGATACCAGCGGCTCTGGCTCCTCGTCGTCCGGCTCCGGGACCTCAGGGTCCTCCGGCACCTCAGGGACCTCCGGCGGTTCGGGCTCGTCTGGCGACTCCGGATCCTCCTCCGGCGGTGGATCACCGACGCTCGAATCGATCTCCTCGTCCGGTTCCTCGGGCGGCTCCGGTTCCAGCGGGGACTCGGGCTCCGCGGACGATTCCTAGAGGCTCCCGAATTTCTCCGTGATCTTCGCGGCCGCCTCGGGTTGAAGCCCTGAAGTCGCATTTCCAGGCAACCCCAGAAGGAGAGGAGCTACCGATGAAGAGCTTGAACAGGCGGGCGCCGAGGATCGCCGGGCTGCTGGCCCTGGCGCTGGGCGCCGTGGCGCTGCTGGCAGTGTCCGGTATCGCGGCGGCGAAGGATCACGGCCGCGACGACGGCGGGCACCACGGGCGCCACCACGATCACGGCCGTCATCACCACCTGCGCGAAGCGGGCACGATCTCGTCGTTCGACGCGAGCACCGGCAAATTGACGATCGCACTGTCAGGCGGCGGCACGGTCACCGGGCTGGTGAACAAAGGAACGGAGATCAAGTGCGAGGGCGTCGACGATCGTCGCGACCGGCGCAATGGCGGCGACAACAGCGGCCCCGGCAGCGGTGACGACAACGGCGGGCAGAGCGAGCCCGGCGACGACCATGGCGGTCGCGGCGAGCCCGAGCCCGGCGACGACAACGGCGGTCGCGGCGAGCCTGAGCCCGGCGACGACAACGGCGGCGAAACGCCTCCGGTCGGCGCGCCGGCAGGCGGAGCGTCCTGCTCGGTCGCCTCGCTCGTCCCGGGTGCCTTCGTCAGCGAGGCCGAGTGGCACGGCGGGCGCGGCACCGCGGTCTTCGAGGAGATCGAGCTCGGACACCACTCCTAGGGAGGGAGCCGGGTCGGCGCGGGCCGGGACTACTTGGCGTTGAGCCAGTCGGTGCCGACGCCCGCGTCGACCTCGAGCGGCGGATCGAGCTGGTAGGCGGTGGTCATCTCCGTCCTCACCAGCTCGAGCGCCGCGTCCATCTCCTCCGGCGGGCCCTCGAAGAGGAGCTCGTCGTGGATCTGCAGGACGAGGCGGGTCTGCATCCGCTCCTCGCGCAGGCGCGCCCAGCAGCGCACCATCGCCACCTTGATGATGTCGGCGGCGGTGCCCTGGATCACGGTGTTGACGGCGAGGCGCTCGCCGAGGCGGCGGGTGTTCGGGTTGCCGGAGCGCAGCTCGGGGATCGGCCGGCGCCGGCCCATCAGGGTGGTCACGTAGCCCTCCTCCTGCGCCCGCTCGATCACCCCTTCGCGGAAGCGGCGCACGGCCGGGAACCGCTCGAGGTAGCGGGCGACGAATTCCTCGCCCTCCTTGCGCGGGATGTTGAGGCGGTCGGCGAGGCCGAACCCGGTCAGCCCGTAGACGATCCCGAAGTTGACCATTTTCGCTTTCGAGCGCTGACCGACGTCGACCTCGTCAGGAGAGATCTCGAAGACCTCGGCAGCGGTCGCCGAGTGGACGTCCTCGCCGGCGTGGAAGACGTCTTTCAGCACCTGCTCGTCGGCGACGTGGGCGAGGACGCGGAGCTCCACCTGGCTGTAGTCGGCGGAGAGCAGGCGGTGGCCCTCGTCGGCGACGAAGCAGGCGCGCACCGGCCGGCCGAGGTCGGTGCGGATCGGGATGTTCTGCAGGTTCGGGTTGGTGCTGGAGAGGCGGCCGGTGGTCGTCGCCGCCTGGTTGAAGGTGGTGTGGACGCGGCCGGTCTGCGGGTCGATCAGGTCCGGCAACGAGTCGAGGTAGGTGTTCTTCAGCTTGGTCAGCTCGCGCCAGGACTCGATCTTCTCGACGATCGGGTGCTCGTCGCGGATCTGGGCGAGGACGCGGGCATCGGTCGAGAAGCCGGTTTTGCCACGGCGTTTGCGGGACAGCTCGAGTTTCTCGAAGAGGATGCGACCGACCTGCTGCGGCGAGCCGATCGTGAACTCCTCGTCCGCCAGCTCGTAGATCTCGGTCTCCAGCTGGTCGATCCGCTCGCCGAAGCCGGCGCCGACCTCGGCGAGGCGTTTGGCGTCCAGCTTCAGACCCTCGCGTTCCATCGCCGCGAGGACGGCGACGAGCGGCAGCTCGACCTCGCGCATCAGCGGCTCCAGCCCGAGCCCGACGATGCGCGGCAGCTGGTCCTCGGCGAGGGCGGCGACGAGGCGCGCCTCCTCGGCCGGGTCGAGCCCCGCCTCGACCTCCTCGCCGAGCGACATCTGGCCGTCGTCCTCTTTGCCATCGTCCTTGGCGGCGGCGCCCTCGGCGATGCCGATCCCGGCGTCGGCGGCCAGCTCGGTCAGCTCGTAGGTGCGGCGCTGGGGCTCGAGCAGGTAGGCGGCGAGCATCGTGTCGTGCTCGAGGCCGAGCTCGACCCCCTCGCGGGCGGCGGCGGCGAGCAGCCCGTGGCGGCCGCCGCCGAGCGACTTCAGGTCGTGGCCCGCGAGCGGCTTGTCGGCGAGCGCGACGGCGAGCTCGTCGTGCGAGCTCTCGCCGGTGAGGATGCGCTCGCCTTCGGCGGCCGCCCAGCGGTCGCCGTCGATGGCGACCGCGATGCGGGGCGCGTCGCCGATCTCGGCCGGGGTCCCCGCGACCGTCTCGATCTCCAGCTCGGTCTCGACCTTGCGGCCGGGGACCGCGTCGCCCTCGGGCAGCGCTTCTTCGAGGCGCTCCATCACCGCGCGGAGCTCGAACTCGCGCATGAAGTCGCGCAGCGCGCCGCGGTCGGGCTCGCTGTCGAGCGCCCCGGCCAGGTCCACCCCGGTCTCGATGTCGTACTGGAGCGTCGCCAACGCTTTCGACATCCGCGCGTCCTCTGCGTGGTTGACCAGGTTTTCTTTCCGTTTCGCGCCGGAGATCTCGTCGACGCTTTCCAGCACCTTGTCCAGCGAGCCGAATTTCTGCAGCAGCTGGGTGGCGGTTTTCTCGCCGATCCCGGGGACGCCGGGGATGTTGTCGGAGGTGTCGCCGCGCAGCCCCATCAGGTCGGTGATCAGCTCCGGCGGCACCCCGTAGCGCTCTTCGACCGCGGCGACGTCATAGATCTTCGTCTCGGTGATCCCCCGCGAGGTGCTCATCACCCGGATCCCGTCGCCGACCAGCTGGTAGGCGTCGCGGTCGCCGGTCACCACCATCACCTCGATCCCCTGCTCGCGCGCCGCCTTGGCGAGCGAGGCGATCACGTCGTCGGCCTCGAAGCCTTCGACCTTGACGTTGGTGTAGCCGAAGGCCTCGACCAGCGGCATCAGGTGCGGCCACTGCTCGCGGAGGAGGTCGGGCCGCGGTTTGCGCTGCGCCTTGTAGAGGTCGTAGGTCTTCTCGCGGCCGCTCCAGCCGGCGTCCCAGGCGACGATCACCCCCTGCGGGTGGTGCTCGTCGATGATTTTCACCAGCATCGAGGCGAGGCCGAAGATCGCGTTGGTCGGCCGCCCGTCGCTGGTGCCGATCGACTCCGGCAGGGCGAAGAAGGCTCGGTAGGCGAGGCTGTTGCCGTCGATCAGGAAGAGCTGGGGTGCGTCGGCCATCGGCGCAACTCTAGGGAGCGGGCGATGGCTTCGACGCCCCCGGCCGCCGACATGAAGCGGGCATCGAGGCGGACGCGCCTCCAGCGTCGTGCGAGGAGCGAAGCGAAGGGGCCGGCGAGGCGGCAGGCGACCGTCACTTCCTGGGCCGCCGCCACCTCGGTCGTGGCTCGGCACGCCGTGCTCGCGTCCTTGCCGTAACTGCCGTGCAGGATCAACCGACCGGGGCCGGGCACCTCGAGACGGATCGGGATGGCACCCGGGAGGTGCGCGGGATGGAAGGACCGGCCCCACCCGAGCCGCGGTTGCGGTGCGGGAACGGCGGGGCCCGCCGGGACGGTCGCGTTCACGGTCGAGCCGCCCGGCCGGTCGGCTGGGCCCGCGCCGGATCCGCTCGCGGGGATCGTCCGCAGGGGCGGACAGACGGGTTCGGTGGTTCGCGGCGGAGGCGTCGGTTCGCCGAGGAATTCCGCCAGCTCCTGCGGCCGCGAGGCGATGAACGCGCGGGTGGCGCTCACTTCACCGGCCGCCCTCTGGAGGGTTTCTTCGCCGTCGATCGAGGGATCTGGCAGCTTTTCCTGTTCGGAGATGTCTGCTTCCAGTTCCTGCCATGGCATCAGAGCGGCGGCGGCGCAGCGGGCAACGGTGTCAAGGGTGGTCGCGTCGAGCGCGTCCAGTGCCTCCCTGCCGGCCGCGAGGTAGGTCTGCCGACAGCCGGCGGTGTCGGCGACGCAGTCGCTGAAGAGAATGCCGCCGCCGTTTTCGAAGTTCAGGTGCTGGCCGCCCTGCCAGGTCTGGTCGGTCCCCCAGGGCATCATCTGGAAGCGGCCCGAGCTGTCGCTGTAGAGGTAGTAGTTGTTGGGGTGGTAGTAGTCGGCATAGCCCCCCGCATAGCCGTCCCAGTTGCCGACGTACTTTTCGACCAGCCAGTCCTTGGTCATCTCGGCGAGATCGGCGACGGAGGCGACGCGTTCGGCGAACGGCGGCGACGGCGCCTCGACCGCCGTGACGAGCGCTTCGAGGTCTTCCTTTTCTTCCTCCTCGCCCTCCGAGACTTCGATTGCTTCCCAGGATTTGATCGCGGTGCCGTGCCAGGCTTGGTTGGTGACGTCGGCGCTGTATTCGCCCTCGTAAAGGTGCTGTGGCGATGCGAACGGCGTCCCGAACGCGTTTTCCACCGACTGGACGTCCTGCGTTTCGATGTTCAGGTGGACGCCGTAGCTTTCGCCGTTGACGGTCAGGTAGGTGTAGCCGACATGCGGCGCCGGGGCCCCCATTTCGTGGAACGCCTGGTAGGTCGTCGCCTCGTGGATCATCGACGGGTCCTGGACCATGTTGTTCAGGGTCATCTTTTCCAGGCCGAGAAAGCTTTGCCCTTTGACGAATTTGTTGAACTTGATCTTGAAGGCGGCCTTCTGGTGGATCGAGCGCAACGACCCGAGATTGCCCTTCAGCTCGATCCCCACCGTCAACGGCGTCGAGAACGATCCGGCGGTTCCGGGGGTGCCATCGGTTTCGGCAAGCGAGAATTCGCCTTTGACGTATTCCTTCGGTTCTGCTTCGAGCGCCGCGATCGAGGCGGGTGGCAGCGTCAAATGGACTTCGGTGAACGTCGTCGGTTCGTACATCCAGTTGGCGGGGCCGCCGATCGCTAAGGCCGTCGGACTGAAGAGCGCGACCGCGAGCAGCACTCCGCAGACCGCGACGATCAGCTTCGCTCCCCTCACCGCACCCCAACCTACGGCGTTTGCATTTTTGTAACAAGGGGTGCGGGCGCGGCCGCAAACGTCGCTCTCAGGTCCGCCACCACCGCCTCGGGCGCGGCTTCGAGCTGGTCGCCGGTGTAGCGGCGCGTCTCGATTCCGCGGGCGCGCAGCGCCAGGTCGCGGACGTGGTCGTCCTCCAAGGCGACCGAGCCGCGGTGGTACTCCCAGCTGTCGGTCTCGACCGCAAGTCGGTGGTCGGGCCACCAGAAGTCGACGCGATATCCGTGGACACGCCGATTGACGAGCGGCCGCGGCAGGCCGTGGTCGTGGCAGAGGCGGAGGAAGAGCAGCTCGAGGTCGGAACGCGTCCGCTTGGTGACAGAGAGGTGCGGAACGCGGTGGCCGGCGAGCTCCGCCTGGCGGAGGGCGCGGCGGAAGAGGTAGGGCTGGATAGTGGTGCGGATGTCCTCGATCGTGCGCGCGGGGGTGGTGACGGCGATGTCATGGCGACGGGTGACGTGGGATCTGGTGATCGTCCGCGAACGGTGGGCGACGATCCCTGCCCTTGGCTTGCGCCGAGTAGCGGCGGCGACGGTGACGTGGACCGGCCCCGGGATCGGGCGCAAGAACCCCCACAGCGCCGCGGCACTCGTGTGGCTCAGGACCGCCCCGTCCCCCGAGGCGAGCACCGCCGCCAGCCATCGTCCCCGCCAAGAGAGGCTGCGATGCCCCACCGCGTAGACGCCGCGGTGCAGTCGATGCAGCCGCCCCGTGCGCCTCCGGCAGGCGATCCCATCCTTGTCGATTCCCGCCTCGGCAAGTTGGGCCGCGGTCACGACGCCATGCTGTCGTCCCGCCAACATCGCGATCCACCGGTCGCCCGTGGAGAGAAACTCGGTCATAGACCGAGTAAGGCTCCACAGCCCTCCGTCCCTCCCCTACGCCTAAGTGGCGAGTGCGCTTATTGCTGCCATTCGGTGCGTCGGGCGTGGATGATTCCGGCCTTGAAGCCGGGACCCGCGAGGCCGACGTCGGAGGCGCCGGGGAAGTCGACCGTCAGGTTGCCGCGCCAGGCCCCTTGGCCGGGATGGGTTCCGCGCGGCGGCTGGGCCTCGACGTAGGTCGCCTCGCCGGCGAATGGGCCCGCCCCGGTGAAGGTGGCCGAGCCGAGCGAGGGGGTGAAGCTCAACGCTCCGGCGCCGAGGCGACCACTGACGAAGCGGTGGACGCTGACCGCTCCCTCGCGTTCGGCGACCTCGGCCGAATAGGTGACCTTGGCCCCGTGGTGGTTCTGGTTCAGCTGGAGGGCCGGGCCCTGCTTGTCTCGCACCTTGATGCGCACGCCGGGAATCCCATCCCCGAACACTTCACCGCCCCCCGAGAGGTGGCATTCCGCGCCGATCACTGCCGTCCAGTCCATGTCCGCGCGGGTGGCGATGACTTCGGTGAAGCCCTCCTCGCCGTGGAATTCGATCGTGCCGACGAATTCGTAGCCGGGCACCGCCTCCGAATGACCGCATCCGTGGATCGTTTCCGTCTTGCCGGTGAGCCGCCTTTCGAGGTCGAACTTCCCCAGAAGACCGAGGTCGATGTCGATCCGACTGCCGGCCACTATGCCTTCGGCTTTGTAGAACGCCGTCTCGCCGGACTTGACGACGAGGAGTTCCATCGCACCATTGCCTCCCCGCGCGCCGAACACCGCGCCGAGCCTGTAGCCATTCGTGCCGTTCAGCAGAAACACCCCTCCCGGCGCCGGCGACGATTCGGCCGCGACCGCCGTCGAACTACCGGAGCCGACCACCGCAAGCGCCAGCACCACGGCACCGGACAAGACACGCCTCAACATTCGGCGCACGTTATGCCAAAAGGGAGGTGGGGTGCCCGCAGCGGGAATCTGATTCGATTGCGGCCATGCCGGTCAGCGCCCAATACAGCGTCACCATCAGAGTCGAGCTCGACGCGCGCCAGGAGCCGCTCGGGAAACTGACCGCGGCGATCGCCGAGGCGGGCGGGCAGCTGCAGGGCGTCGACCTCGTGCCGGGCGCCGGCCCGGAGGGCAAACGGGTCCGCGAGTTCACCATCGACGCCTCCGACCAGGACCACTGGGAGCGGATCCTCCGCGCGATCGGCTCGACCCGCGGCGCCCGCGTCCTCGACTACACCGACCGCACGATGCAGATGCACCGCGGCGGCAAGATCGACATGCACAACAAGTACCCGGTGAAAACGCGCGACGACCTCTCGATGGCTTACACCCCCGGCGTCGCCCGCGTCTGCATGGACATCCACCACGACCGCGGCAAAGCCTTCGAGTACACGATCAAGAAAAACACCGTGGCGGTCGTCTCCGACGGATCGGCGGTGCTCGGGCTCGGCAACATCGGCCCCGAGGCAGCGATGCCGGTGATGGAGGGCAAGTGCATGCTCTTCAAAGAGTTCGCCGGAGTCGACGCCTTCCCGATCTGCCTCGACACCCAGGACACCGAGGAAATCATCCGCGCGGTCGAACTGATGGCGCCGACCTTCGGCGGGGTCAACCTCGAGGACATCTCCGCCCCACGCTGCTTCGAGATCGAGGACCGGCTGAAGGCGAAGCTCGACATCCCGATCTTCCACGACGACCAGCACGGCACCGCGGTGGTGACGATGGCGGCGCTCTTCAACGCGCTGAAGATCGTCGACAAGCCGATCGAGGACCTCCGTGTCCTCGTCGTCGGCCTCGGCGCCGCGGGCGTGGCGGTGACGAAGATGATGCTCGAGGCCGGGATCACCCACGTCATCGGCGCCGACCGCCAGGGTGCCCTCTCGACCGAGCGCGCCGACTACGTCTCCGGCGAGATGAACTCGACCAAGCGCTGGTACGCGGAGAACTCGAACCCCGAACACATCCATGGACAGCCCGACGACGTGATCGATGGCATGGACCTCTTCATCGGCCTCTCCGGCCCCGGGATCATCGAGGCGGACTCGCTGGCCAAGATGAACGACGACGCGATCGTCTTCGCGATGGCCAACCCGACCCCCGAGGTGATGCCCGAGGACGCCGCGCCCCACGTCCGGATCATGGCCACGGGCCGCTCCGACTACCCGAACCAGATCAACAACGTCCTCGCCTTCCCGGGGATCTTCCGCGGCGCCCTCGACGCGGGCGCGCCGCAGATCACCGAGGCGATGAAGCTCGCCGCCGCCAAAGGCATCGCCGCCACGGTGGCCGAGGACGATCTCGCCGAGGACTACATCATCCCCAGCGTCTTCAACCGCGAAGTCGCGCCGAAGGTCGCCGAAGCGGTGGTCGAGGAGGCGAAGCGCGACGGCATCGCCCGGCTGAACGAAGAGACCGGGACCTTTTCCCCGGTAGAGGCGACCTGATGCGGGTACAGACGGCTCGATGAAGGTTCTCGTCACGGGCGCCAGCGGCCGGATCGGCAAGGCGCTCTGTGACGAACTGCTGGCGCGGGGGGACGAGGTCGTCGGCCTGACCCGCGATCCGGAGAAGGCCGCGCAGGCCCAACCGCAGGTCACCTGGCACGCCTGGGAGCCGACCCTCGAACGGCCCGCGGAGGCGGCGTTCGAGGGCGTCGACGGGGTGGTCAACCTGGTCGGCGAGAAGATCAACCAGCGCTGGACCGACGAGGCGAAGCGGAAGATCATGGACTCGCGACGGGTCGCCACCCACAACCTGGCGGGGACGATCGAGGGGCTGACGAGGAAGCCGAAGGCGATGGTCAGCCAGTCGGCGGTCGGCTACTACGGCAACCGCGGCGACGAGACGCTCGACGAGTCGAGTTCGCCCGGCGAGGGCTTCGACTCCTCGGTCTGCGTCGCCTGGGAGAAGGCGGCGCGCGAGGTAGAGGCAGCCGGCGTGCGGCTGGTGATCGTCCGCACCGGCCAGGTGATGGAGACCGGCGGCGGCATCCTCGGCGAACTGCTGCTGCCGTTCAAGCTGGGGCTGGGCGGGCCGCTGGCGGGCGGCCATCAGTGGGTGCCCTGGATCCACCTCTCCGACGAGCTCGGGATCCTGATCTGGGCGCTCGACACCGAGAGCGCCGACGGCGTCGTCAACGGCACCGCGCCGAATCCGGTCACCAACAAGGAGTGGTCGAAGTCTCTGGGCCGGGCGGTGCATCGCCCCGCCGTGCTGCCGATCCCGGGCCTCGCCGTGGAGGTCAAATTCGGCCGCGAGTTCGGCAAGGTGGCCCAGGGTGGACAGCGGGTGCTGCCGCGACGCACGGAGGAGCTCGGCTACGCGTTCAAGTTCCCGGAGATCGACGCGGCGCTGCGGAATCTGGTCGGGTAGGACGGGATTCTTCGGAGGGCCTTCGATCGCCTACGAGGGTTCGAGGGTTCCTTGCACCGATTCGCGGACGTTGGATGACCCCGCGCCTTCGACGGCTTTGATGATGCGGGTCATGCCGGTCTCGCCGGATGATGAGGTGACCAACGGGATGCCGGCGGATTCGAGGATCGCGCGGGCGAACTCGTTGCCGGGACCGGGCCGTTCGAGCGTGGCGACGGAGCTGGTGTCCTCGGTCGCGCGGCGGGAGTTGGAGCCGTTGGTCGCCAGGTCGACCCCTCCCCCCGGTCGTTCGCTCGGCGCCAGACAGCGGGCGGTGACCTTGAAGTGGCCCGCGGTCGGGCCGTGGGAGGCCAGATCCGCCTTGGCCGCGGCGCAGAGCGGCGCGGCGACGTAGACCGTCACCGTGGCGCCGGCGGCGTCGCTCCCACCGCAGCCGACGACGCCGACGCCGAGCGCGACGACCAGCAGCGCCGCCGCGACGCGCTCAGCCAAAGAAGACCTCCGCCTCGGCGTAGAGGGACTCGGGGACCGTCTTCAGCTCCGCCGTCGCCTCGGTCAGCTCGACCAGCTTGATCTCGGTGCCGCGCAGCGCCGCCATCGTGCCCCAGCGACCTTCGCTCGCGGCGTCGATCGCGTGCAGGCCGAACCGGGTCGCCAGCACCCGGTCGAAGGCGGTCGGGGTGCCGCCGCGCTGGACGTGGCCGAGGACGGTGGCGCGCGTCTCTTTGCCGGTGATCCGCTCGATCTCGCCCTCCAGCCAGTGGCCGACCCCGCCGAGGCGGGCGTGGCCGAAGGCGTCGGTTTTCGCGTCGTCGGCCTCCGGCATGCCGCCGATCGGCTGCGCTCCCTCGGCGACGACGATGATCGGCGCGTAGTGGCTGGCGAAGCGGGCGCCGACGATCCGGCAGACGGCGTCGACGTCGAACTCGCGCTCCGGGATCAGGATCGCGTTGGCGCCCCCCGCGAGGCCGGCATGCACCGCGATCCAGCCCGCGTGGCGTCCCATCACCTCGACGATCAGCACCCGGTGATGGCTGTCGGCGGTGGTGTGGAGGCGGTCGATCGCCTCCATCGCGATGTTGATCGCGGTGTCGAAGCCGAAGGTGTAGTCGGTGGCGGAGAGGTCGTTGTCGATCGTCTTCGGCACCCCGACCACGTTGAGGCCGTGCTCGGTGTGCAGGCGCGAGGCGGCGCCGAGCGTGTCCTCGCCGCCGATCGCGATCAGCCCGTCGACCCCGGCGGCCTTCATGTTGGCGGCGATCCGCTCCGGCCCGTCGACCGTCGCGAACGGGTTGGTCCGCGAGGAGCCGAGGATCGTGCCACCGCGCGGCAGGATGCCGCGCACCTCGGGCACCCCGAGCGGGCGCCGATCGTCCTCCAAGGGCCCGCGCCAGCCGTCCCGGTAACCGACGAACTCATGCCCCTGCGCGCCCGCGCCTTTGCGGACGACGGCACGGATCACCGCGTTCAGCCCGGGACAGTCCCCGCCTCCGGTCAAGACTCCGATCCGCATCCCGGCCACCGGGCTAAGCTTAGACAGGCATGGCCGAGACCCCTGACTTCGCCGCCGCGACCGCCACCCAGCAGCGGACCTGGTCGGACGGCGACTTCTCGATGGTCGGCGCGATGATCTACAACGTCGCCGAACGGCTTGCCGAAGCGCTCGAGATCCTGCCCGACGAACGCGTTCTCGACGTCGCCACCGGCAGCGGCAACGGGGCGATCGCGGCGGCGCGGCGCTCCTGGGGCGGCTCGGTCGGCGTCGACTTCGTCCCGGCGCTGCTGGAGCGGGGACGCGAACGGGCGGCGGCGGAGCGGCTCGAGATCGAATTCGTCGAGGCCGACGCCCAGGACCTCCCCTTCGAAGACGCCGGCTTCGACGTCGTGATGTCGATCTTCGGCGCGATGTTCGCCCCCGACCAGGAGCGCACGGCGCGGGAGCTGCTCCGGGTGGTGAAGCCGGGTGGACGGATCGGGATGGCGAACTGGGTCCCTGACGGGGCGCTGACGGAGTTCTTCCTGATCCTCATGAAACACACCGGCGGGCCGCCGCCGGGCACCGTGCCACCGGTGCTCTGGGGCGACGAGGAACACGTCCGCGGACTGTTCGGCGACGGGATCGTCGGCATGCGGGTGGAGCGCCGCACCAGCCGCCAGGCCTTCCGCTCCGCCGAGCACTACATCGACTTCTTCCGCACCTACTTCGGCCCGATGAAGATGGCCTTCGACAAAGTCGGCCCCGACGGTGCGCCGGCCCTGGAAGCCGACCTGCTCGCCTATCTGGAGAAGGTCAACTCGAACGAGCAGGCGCTGGTGCTCGAACCCGAGTATCTGCAGCTGGTCGCCGTGCGCGCCTAGGCGCGGCAGCGGCGAGCGACGCTAGGCGCGGGGACGCTCGGGACCGGCGGGGTTGAGCCCGCCGAGCACCATCTTGGTGATCACGCCGATCAGCATCACGCCGAAGAAGATCAGGGCGGCGACGCCGCCGCCCTGGCCGAGCCAGGCGTAGATGATCGTGGTGATGGCGAGCGCGAGGAAGGTCCAGACGGCCAAGAACATGGGCGCATCCTATCCAGCGAGGCTGACGCGCGTCTCGGCGAGGAACCGGGCGACGTTGTCGGCCGACTCGGCCGGGGTGGCGCCCTCGCCCGCGGCGCGGACCAGGCGGCTGCCGATGATCACCCCGTCGGCGATCTCGCCGACCGCGGCGGCCTGCTCGGCGGTGCCGATCCCGAAGCCCACGGCGACCGGGGTCTCCCCCGCGTCGGCCTTGGTATCGGTGACGAGCTTGGCCAGCGCCGGGGGCAGCTCGCCGCGCTCCCCGGTCGTCCCCGTGGTCGAGACGAGGTAGATGAACCCACGCGCGACCTTGGCGATCTCGCCGCGCCGCGCCGCCGAGGTGGTCGGGGCGATCAGCGGCACCATCGCCAGGCCCGCCTCGGTGAACGCTTCGCGGATGTCCTCGGCCTCGCCCAGGGGCAGGTCGGGGACGATCGCGCCGGCGGCGCCGGCGGCGCGCGCCAGACGGGTGAACTCGGCGGCCCCGCCGTGGGCCAGGATCATGTTCACGTAGACCATCAGGACGACCGGGACCTGGTCGGCGACCGCCTCGCAGACCTCCAACGCGGTCCGCAGGGTGGCGCCCTCGGCGAGTGCCTGGGTGTCGGCCGAATGGATCGTGGGACCGTCGGCGAGCGGGTCGGAGAACGGGACCCCGAGCTCGATCAGGTCGGCGCCCACGTCGACGTAGGCGGCGGCGACCGCGAGCGCCGAATCGCGGTCGGGGAACCCGGCCATCATGTACGGCATCAGGGCGGCGCGGCCCTCGTCCTTGGCCGCCGCGAAGGCGGCGCGGATCCTCTCCTCGCCGGCGATCATCGGGGACTCTCGTCGACCTCGGAGATCTCTTCCCCCTCCACGCGGCGCGTGTACTCCGCCAAGTCCTTGTCCCCGCGGCCGGAAAGACACAACACGTCGAAACCAGTGCCCTCGAGCGGATTCTCCAGCAGCCAGGCCACGGCGTGAGATGACTCCAGCGCTGGGATGATCCCCTCCAGGCGGGCGACCTCGCGGAGGGCCGCCAGCGCCTGCGTGTCGGTGACCGAGAAGTAGCTTGCGCGGCCGGTGTCGCGCAGGTAGGCGTGCTCGGGACCCGTCCCCGGGTAGTCGAGCCCGGCGGAGACCGAGTGGGCCTCGAGGATCTGGCCGTCCTCGTCGGCGACGATCGCCGAGAGCGAGCCGTGCAGGACCCCGGTGGTGCCGGCGCCGAGCGAGGCGCCGTGGCGACCGGTCTCGATCCCGTCGCCGCCCGCCTCGACCCCGATCAGGTCGACCTCGGTGTCGTCGTAGAAAGGGGCGAAGATGCCGATCGCGTTGGAGCCGCCGCCGACGCAGGCGATCACCCGGCGCGGCAGGGCGCCCTCGGCGGCCAGCGCCTGGTCCCGCGCCTCCTCGCCGATCACCCGCTGCAGGTCCCGTACCAGCGCCGGATAGGGCGCCGGGCCGACGGCCGAGCCGATCACGTAGTGGGTCGTCTCGACGTTCGCGACCCAGTCGCGGATCGCCGCCGAGACGGCCTCCTTGAGCGTCCGCGCACCCGCCTCGACCGGCGCCACCTCGGCCCCCAGCAGCTTCATCCGCTCGACGTTGGGGGCCTGCCGGCGGATGTCCTCGGTGCCCATGTAGACGACGCACTCGAGTCCGAGCAGGGCGCAGGCGGTCGCGGTGGCGACGCCATGCTGGCCCGCCCCGGTCTCGGCGATGATCCGCTGCTTGCCCATCCTCTGGGCCAGCAGGGTCTGGCCGAGCGCGTTGTTGATCTTGTGGGCGCCGGTGTGGGCGAGGTCCTCGCGCTTCAGGTACACCCGCGAGCCGACCCGCTCGGAGAGGCGCTCGGCCAGGTAGAGCGGCGTCGGCCGGCCGATGAAGTCGCGCCGCAGGGCGTTCTGGCGGGCGCCCCAGTCGGGGTCGGCGCGGGCCTCTTCCCAGGCCGCGGTCAGCTCGTCCAGCGCCGCGATCAGCGTCTCAGGGACGTAGCGCCCGCCGTACGGGCCGAAACGCTGCTCGACCGTGCTCATGCCTGCGGCAGACCGGACTCGGCGACGACGGGCTGGGCGTTCTCGAAGAAGGCGGCCATCGCGGCATGGTCCTTGCGCCCCGGCTCGGCCTCGACCCCGCTGGCGACGTCGACGGCGAAGGGATGGACGATCTCGATCGCCGCGGCGACGTTCCCGGGCCGCAGGCCGCCGGCCAGGATCGCCGGCACGTCGGAGCGATGGTTGCGCAGGAGCTCCCAGTCGAAGCTCTCCCCGGAGCCGCCCCAGAGGCCCTTGGCGCGGCGGTCGAAGAGGTGGAAATCGGTCCGGTAGGCCTCGGCGCCGTGGATGTCGGCGGCGGAGGCGACGTGGATCGCCTTGATCACCTTGACGCCGGTGCGCCGGGCGACCTCGCCGCAGAACGAGGCCCCCTCCTCGCCGTTCAGCTGCACGACCCCGAGCTGCTCGTCCTCGACCGCCCGGGTGACCTCGGCCAGGCTGGGGTTGACGAACACCCCGACGATCTCGGCCTTGCGGCGGAAGGCGGCGGCGATCTCGGCGGCGACGGCGGAATCGACGTGGCGCGGCGAGTCCTCGTGGTGGATCAGACCGATCGCCCAGGCGCCGAGGCGCACCGCCTCGGCGGCGTCGTCCAGATTGGTGATTCCGCAGAACTTGACGCGCATCCTGTCCAGATTACGTGAGACCGCTTCTGACTTTGTCGCCCAGCGGGCGACACAAGGAAGGAGCGCCAAAAAGAACCGCCCGAGGGGCCGGACTCCCCTCGGGCGGCGGTGTGCTTCCCTCAGCCTTGCGGCGAGGCTTCTTCGACCTTCGCGGGCCTGGTGCCCAGCGTCACGGTCGCAGTCTTTTCCTTGCCACCGCGGAGCAGCTTCAGCGTCACTTCGTCACCGGGCTTCTTCGCGTTGACGAGTTCGATGATCTGTTCCATGTCGGTGATCTTCTTGCCGTCGGCTTCGGTGACGATGTCGCCGCCGAGGGTGATTTCGGCACCGTCGATCGTCGCCTGCGTCGTGCCGCCTTCGATCCCCGCCTTGTCCGAGGGACCGCCCTTTTCCACCGACTGGATCAGGACGCCTTGGGAGACCGGCAGGTTGACCGCCTTGGCGAGTTCGGGGGTGATCGTGCCGCCCTCGATGCCTAGGTAGGCGTGTTCGACGCTGCCTTTGGTTTCGAGTTCGTGGATCACGCCCTTGGCGGTGTTGATCGGGATCGCGAAGCCGATGCCGACGTTGCCGTCGGCGCCCGAGCCGCCGGTCTCGATCTGCGAGTTGATGCCGATCACTTCGCCCTCGCCGTTGATCAGCGGGCCGCCCGAGTTGCCGGGGTTGATCGCCGCGTCGGTCTGGATCACGTTGTCGATCGAGAAGCCGTTGGGCGCCTGGATCTGGCGCTGGAGCGCCGAGACGATGCCGCTGGTCACGGTCCGGTCGAGGCCGAACGGGTTGCCGATCGCGACCACCGGGTCGCCGACTTCGACCGCCGAGGAATCGCCCAGGGTAAGCGGGTCGAGTTCCTTGGTCGGCGCGTCCACCTTGATCAGCGCGAGGTCGGAGGCGGGATCGGTGCCGACCACTTCGGCGGTGTACTGGTGGTCGGATTCGCCGAGTTTCACCTCGATCTTCGAGGCGCCTTCGATCACATGGTTGTTGGTGAGGATGTGGCCTTTGTCGTCGATCACGATGCCGGAGCCGGTGGCGGTGCCGCCGCTCTGCGATTCCGGTTCGATGAACGGGTTGAAGCTTTCCGATTCCGTCGCTTCCAGTTCCGATTCGATGAAGGCGACGCCGTCGCCATCGGCCTTGTAGATCTCGTCGACGGTGTTGCCGCCTTCTCCGCCTTCTTCGCCGGACTTGGAGACGATCGGCGCCGCGGTCTGCCGTTCGATCGTGGTCGTGCCGCCACCGCTCGACTTGACCGCGCCGGTGAGGAGCAGGATCGCGCCGACCACGGCGACGACGGCGCCGCCCAGCAGCGCCGACCCGAACGAAGAGCGGAAGAAGCCCTGCTTCTCCGGCTTGCCCTGCATGCCCGTCTGGTCGTTGCCTGCCATGCCCGTCTGGTTCTCCGGTCTCTCGTCCATGGCAGCCAGGTTCTCGCAGACCTGTGACCAGCCCTTAAACGGAGTCGAAAAGTTTTCTAAAGACGCGTCTGCCTAGTACCGGTGTTCGCGGGTTTCGTCGGCGCCGGTCAGTTCGCGCGTCTTCAGCTCCGGGTCGGCGGCGGTCATCAGGGCGCCGCCGATCAGCACCGCATCGACGCCGACCCGGTCGAGCTCGAACAGCTCCTCCCGCCCGGAGATCCCGCTCTCGGCGACGACGGTCTTTCCCGCCGGCACATCCGGCATCAACTCGAAGGTGGTCTGGATGTCGACCCGCTGCTCGTCGAGGTCGCGGTTGTTGATCCCGATCACCGCGGCGTCGACTTCGAGCGCCCGCTCGAGCTCGTCGGCGTCGTGCACCTCGACCACGCAGTCGAGATCGATCGCCCGCGCCTCCTCGTAGAGGGCGCGCAGTTCACGGTCGGAGAGCGCCCGGACGATCAGCAGGACCGCGTCGGCGCCGTAGACCGCCGCCTCGTAGAGCTGGTAGGGGTCGACGATGAAGTCCTTGCGGATGATCGGCAGCGTCGCCGCGCCGCGGGCCGCGCGCAGATCATCGAGCGAACCGCCGAAATGGGGCGTATCGGTCAGCACCGAGAGCGCCGCCGCCCCGCCGCGCTCGTAGGCGGCGACCTGCGTACCGACCTCGGCGCCGGGAGCGATGTCGCCGGCGCTCGGCGAGCGCCGCTTGAACTCGGCGATCAGGGAGAGACCAGGTCGGGTCAGCGCCTCCTGGAAGGGGCGGTCCTGGCCACGGCCGGATAAGCGCGCTTCCAGCGCGGCCTGCGGCTGCTCACGCTTGCGCGCTTCCACCCCCTCACGGGCGCCCTCGATCAGCTGCTCGATAATTCCCACTGAACTCGGAGAGCTTAGCCGGCCGCCGCGGCCGTTGCCGCGATCAGTCGCTCCAGCACGTTTGCTGCCGCACCTGAGTCGATCGCCGCGGCGGCTTTGGCGACCCCGTCCTCGAGGTCGGCGGCGAGTCCGCCGACGTAGATCGCGGCGGCGGCGTTCAACAGGACGATGTCG
>DATNAG010000071.1:0-123383 GCA_035572835.1 Solirubrobacterales bacterium | reverse complement strand
CGATCTACCAGGACAAGGTGTTCCTGGCGACGACCGACGCGCGGCTGACGGCGCTCGACGCGCGCACCGGCAAGTTGATCGCCCGCTCGCCGTACCTCGTCAGGTACTCGCGGCCGCACCGGCGCCCGACCCGTCGGGGCGTCGTCGTCTGCCCGGGGATCTTCGGCGGGATCGAGTACGGGCCGCCCTCCTGGAGCGCCCCGACCGGGTCCCTCTTCATCGCCGCGAGCAACTTCTGCATGCGCTACAAGGTCGACCCGCGCGCCGAGCTCGAAGAACACGCCCCCGGCGAGAACGATCTCGGCGGCACGGTCGAACAGGTGGGCGCGGCGACCGGCGTCGCCGCCGCTCTCGACCCGGCCACCGGCAAGGTCCGCTGGCGTACGCGGTTGCCGCGACCGGCGGTCGGAGGCACCCTCGCCACCGCCGGTGGGCTGGTGATGCTGGGTGATGACGACGGCTTCCTCTACGCGCTCGACGACCGCGATGGCAAGGTTCTCTGGCGCCGTGACCTGAGGCGCCGCGTCGGGTCCGCCCCGATCGCCTACGAGATCGACGGCGTCGAGTACATCGCGATCGCGGCGGGCGGCTCGCTGGTCGAAGCGAAGGGCACCGCCCCCGATCGGCCCGGCCGCCTCTTCGTCTTCCGCCTCGGCGATTGAGCGCGCGCGCCGATCATTTCGCGAGATCGCCGCCGCGTTCGCCGTCCCCAGGTTGGAGACCACGTTGTCGAGGCTGGCGGTGACCGGCACCTTCGCTTTGAAGGCGCCGCCGACGCCGAGCGCGGTGATCGTGCAGGTGAAGAGACAGGGCGAGCCGAGCGTGCCGACGCGGTGGTGCCGCTGGGCTCGCTTCCGGCCCCTTCACGCGCGACTTTGGCCGATCCGGGAGAAGTCCAACGTCTGTTTGACCGCCGGCTGAGGCCGCTGAAGCCGCTTCACTAAAGTCAACGCCTGATGACTGCAGATACCGCCGCGATGCCGGCGTCCAAAGAACTCGAGCCGCTAAAGCCAGAGGAGTTCCAGCGCGTCGCCACGGAGATCGAGGCTGCCGTCGGCCGCACCGTGGTCGGCCAGCGCGAGGCCGTGCGCGGCGCCCTGATCTGCCTGATCGCCGGCGGCCATGCGCTCCTCGAGGGCGTCCCCGGCCTCGGCAAGACGACCCTCGCCCGGGCCCTCTCGTCGGCACTCGACCTGGAGCCGAAACGGATCCAGTTCACCCCCGACCTGATGCCCGCCGACATCACCGGCACCACCGTCCTGATCCAGGGCGCCGAGACCGAAGAGACCCGGCTGCGCTTCGAACCGGGGCCGATCTTCGCCAACGTGGTGATCGCCGACGAGATCAACCGCGCCGCGCCGCGCACCCAGAGCGCCCTGCTCGAGGCGATGCAGGAGCACACCGTCACCACCTCCAACACGACGCGTGACCTGCCCCGCCCGTTCTTCGTCCTCGCGACCCAGAACCCGGTGGAGATGTACGGGACCTACCCGCTTCCCGAGGCCGAGCTCGACCGCTTCTTCCTCAAGCTGCGCTTCGAGTTCCCGCCGGTGGCGGAGTTGAACGAGATGGTCGCCCAGACGACGACCGCCGGGCACGAGGAGGCCGTCGCCGCGGCGGCGCCGGTGGCCGACGCCGAGACCGTGCTGCGGATGAACGCGCTGGTCCGCTCGGTCCCCGCCGCCGCCCACGTGATCGATTACGCCAGCCGCCTGGTCATCTCGCTCCATCCGGAGAGCGAGGGGGCGACCGATCGGGTGAAGCGGTTCGTCCGCCTCGGGCCGAGCCCCCGCGGCGTCCAGGCGCTCGCCCTCGCGGGCCGGGTCGCGGCGCTGATCGAGGGCCGGCACAACCTCTCGATCGACGACGTTCAGGCGATCGCCCTGCCGGCGCTCCGCCACCGTCTGGTGCTGACGATCGACGCCGAGCGCCAGTCGGTCTCCCCCGACGAGATCGTCGAAGAGGCGATCGCGGCGCTGCCGCGGGAGACGTCGTAGCCGCGACGCCGGAGGCGAGCGCGGGCGCGTCGCTGGTCGACGCCACCGATCTGCGCCAACTTGAAACCTTGAGCGTCGCCGGGGTCGACGCGATCGTCGCCGGCTTCGGCGGCCAACGGTCGGGCGCCCAGCGCACCCGCGGGCTCGAATTCGTCGATTACCGCCGCTACACCCCGGGCGACGACCTGCGCAGCATCGACTGGAACGTCTACGCGCGACTGCGCGAGGTGGTGGTCAAAGCGGCCCCGGCCGAGGGCCACGTCGACCTGGCGCTGCTGCTCGACGGCAGTCGTTCGATGGACGACGGCACCCCCTCGCGTTTCCGCTACGCCCAGCAGCTGGGGGCGATGCTGGGCACCGTCGCCCTGCTCGGCTCCGACGTGGTCGCCGTCCACCTGCTCGCCGACGGCAGCTCCTGGACCGGCGCCCGGCTGGCTGCTCCGCACCTGGTCACCGAGCTGATCGAAGAGGTGGCCGAGCTGCCCCGCGGCACCCGCACCGACCTCGCCGCCAGCGTCCGCGACTATCGCCGCGGCGCCGAGCCGGCCGACCTCGCCGTCCTCATCTCCGACGGCCTGGCCGAGCCCGGACCGCTGGGTGAAGCGGTCGACGAGCTCGGCGCCTCGGCCCGTGGTGCCGCCTTCGTCCACCTGGTCGAGGGCGAGGCGGCGCCGGCCGCGCTCGAAGGTGCCTACGAGCTGGAGGACCGCGAGACCGGCGAGCGGCTCGTGGTCGAGGTCACCCCGCGCGTCCGCGCCACCTACGAAGAACGGGTGCGGAGGGCGAGCGACACCCTGAAGGAGCAGTGCGCCGACCGCGGCATCACCTACGTCCGCGCGCCCACCGATGTCGCCCCCCTCGACCTCCTCTTCGGCGCCGCCCGCGACACCGGCCTGGTCACCCTCTGAGCGGCGGGCCTTCCGGCGGCTTCTTGCCGCCGAGCTTGAAGGCGATCACCCTGGCGCCGATTTCGCCCAGTTCTTCGGAGGCGGTGAGCGCGGCGCCGCCGACCGTCGCCAGCACGTACTCCTGTCCGTCGATCGAGTAGATCACCGGTGCCGTGCCGAAGGCGAGTTTGAGGTCGGCCTGCCAGAGGTCGTCGCCGGTCGCGGCGTCGAAGGCGTAGAGGACGCCCTGTTGGTCGCCGGTGAAGACGAGCCCGCCGGCGCTCGCCGTGGCCCCGCCGTCCATCGGCGTCGGCATGTCGTGCTTCCACAGCACTTCGCCGGTGTCGACGCCGACCGCGGTGAAGGTGCCGGTCTTCTCGGTGTCTTTCGGCACCACCCGGTCGCCAGCGAATTCTTTCTCGCCGTTGTGCGATTCGTAGGTGACTTTCAGATACATGCAGAGGTTGATCCCGGAGACGTAGACGGCCTGCGTTTCCGGGCTGTAGGCGAGCGGCGAGTACTGCGAGCCGCCGACCGCGCCGGGGCACTCGAGCGTCCCCTTGGTGGTCGGGGGGGTGTGGTGGCGCTTCACGAACCCGACCGGCGGGAAGAGGTCTTCGCCGGTTTCGGCGTTGAGCAGGAAGAGCAGCCCGTTCTTGCCCGCCTCGGCGACCCCGCGGACGTCTTCGCCTTCGATTTCGGCGTCGAAGAGGACGACCGGGCTCTCGGCGTCGTAGTCCCAGAGGTCGTGGGCCTGCTCCTGGTGGTACCACTTGAGCTTGCCGGTGTCGGCGTCGAGGGCGAGGATCGAATCGGTGTAGAGATTCTTGCCCGGTCGTTTGGCGCCGACCAGGACCGGGGCGGGGTTGCCGGTGCCGACGTAGACCGTGTTCGTCTCGGTGTCGATCGTCGGTGGCATGTAGATGGTGCCGCCACCGCCGCCCTTCGGCACCCACTTCGTGCCCGCCTTGGGGACGGTGTAGAAGGTCCAGATCTCCTTGCCCGTCTTCTGGTCGTAGGCGGCGATCTTGCCCCGCACCCCGTCCTCGGAGCCGGAGACGCCGACGTAGACCTTGCCGTCGTAGGCGGTCGGGGCCATCGACTCATAGGCCCCGGTGGCCGGGTCTTCGACCTCCGAGGACCAGAGCCGCTCGCCGGTCTTCTGGCTGAGCGCCTGCAGCTTGTCGTCGAAGGTGAGGAGGAAGAGCTTGCCGTCTTCGGCGGCGATGCCGCGGTTGACGGTGATCCCGTAGCCGCCGACGCCGGTCGATTGGGAGAAGTCGACTTCCGGGGTGTAGGTCCAGTTGATGTGGCCGGTCTTGCCGTCGATCGACATCACCTCGTCGGTCGAGGTGGTGACGTAGACGGTGCCGTTCAGGACGAGCGGGAAGGACTCCATCAGGTACTGGTCGGGGCCGAGGCCGGTGCTCCACGCTTCGCCCAGTTCGTCGACGTTGCCGGTGTCGATTTCGTCCTGGGTGGCGAAGCGGGTGTTGTCGCGATCGCGACCGAAGAGCGGCCAGTCTTCGGTTTCCGGCGCCGCGGCGGCGTCGGGGCCGTTGGCGGGGGAGCTCGAGCCGCCTGAGGAGGAGCCGCCCCCACCGCAGGCGGCGAGGACGATCGTCGCGGCGAGCACCGCGAGCGCCGTCAGGAGGACCTTCAGCCGCTTCGTCGTGGTCACTGCGTCGGCTTCTTCGAGTAGCGGTGGAAGACGGCGCGGACCGTGCCGAGCCCTTTGGTCGCGACGCGGCCGACAAGCACGCCGGGCTTCTTCATCGTCGCCTTGAAGTTGCCGATCGTCGGGCCGAGGAAAGAGCCGCCCTTGACGATCGCCGTCCGCATCGTTCCCTGGTGCTTCAGTTCCTTCAGGTAGACGACGTCGTTGTTGTGCCTGGTCCGCAGCTTGAGGATGCCCGCCGGCTCTTCGGAGCCGGGGAATTCTTCCTGGATGAACATCGTCAGTTCGCCGCCGCGGACCCCCGCGTCGCCGGGCTGGGTGACCTTCACCTGGTAGCGGCCGATGAAGCTCCCGGTGGCGCCCCAACCTTCCTTGGGCTTGCTGCCGGCAAGCGCCAGGGCGGCCATGGCAAGGGAAGCCAGGAAAACGATTGCACCGAGGGTGGCGATACTGCGTCTCATCTTCTACAGAGACTATTGAGTGCTCCAGTTCGGCCGTATTTGCGGCTTGGTACCGTCGATTGTGTGTGGCGATGGCTCTCTGCCGATCCGCGTGAGGTTGTCGACCTGGCAGGTGCCGGGACGCTTGCCGCCGGGGTGGAAGACCGCCACCTGGGCGAGGAGCTGCGGCGCTGGCGAGGGATCGTCGCGCGCCGCCGTCTGGTCGCCCTGGCGCGACGCCATGCGGCGGTCGCCCTGGCTCTCGCCGCGATGCTCGAGGTGCTCGCCCTGCTCGGCCTCTTCCCCCAGTCGGTGGTGGTCGCGGTGCCGCTCGCGCTCTTCATCGTCTCGATCGCGGTCTTTGCCTCCCGGGGGCCCTCGCCGTTCGGGCTGGCGCGCCTGCTCGACGACAAGCTCGGGCTGAACGACCGGCTCGCGACCGCGCTCGAGATCGAGGCGCGCGGCGGCCAGGAGAGCCCGCTGGAGCGGCGCACGGTCGCCGACGCGGCGGGCCTGCTGGCGGCGGGCCGCGAGGACTGGCACGCCAGCGCCGCGCGGGCGGGTCGCTACGACTGGTCGGTGCTCGGCGGCGTCGTCCTGGCATTGGCGGTGGTCGTAGCGATCGGCCTGGCCGGCAGCGGCCCGTCTTCCCAGAGTCCGACCCAGGCGTTCGGCCCGCAGAACGGCGCCGCCGGCGGCGCGGGCGGACCGAACGAACGCAAGAAGAAGAAGCGCGAAGAAGAAGAAGAGCGGAGCCACAACCACGCGGCGCCTACCGGAAAACTGCACAAGATCGAAGGCAAAAGGCGCTCCGAAGTCAGCCCGGTCCAGACCCAGAACCAGGGCTACCAGCAGATCCCGCAGGGCAAAGGGTCGGGGCGCAAAGGCAAGGCGGCGGAAGCAAAAGCCGGCGGCCAGGGCGCCAAGGACGGCGACACCGTGGGTAAAGCCAAAGAAGGCGCCAACGCCCAGGGCGGCAGGAAGGGCAGCTCCAACGACGGCAAAGGCCCGGGCACCGAAGGCAACAAGGAAAAAGAACACCCCACCGTCGGCTTCAGCGTGAAAGGGCAGAAAAAACACAAGGGCAGCGGCCGCAAAGGCAGCTCCGAAGTGAGCGGCGCCGGGGCGAAGAAAACGAGCCCGAACGGGCAAGGTGACGAAACCAGCGCCTCGAGTCAGGCGGCGCCGAAGAGCGGCACCCCCACCGGGGCGGGCAAACCGGGCGGCGAACAGGGCAACAACCAACAGGGCCATGCGGCGCAGATCAAAGGCCAGGCTTCCCAGGCGGTGAAGATCCAGCCGGGGTATGCGCCTTCGCGCTCGACCAAAGGCGGCAAAGAACGAAACAAGGCCGGCAACGAAGAGGGGGCGGGCGGCAAAGCGCGGACCGGACAGGTGACCGGCGCGACCCAGGTCGGCGAGGAATTCTCCTTCGTGCCGGCGGCGGGTGGGGCGGTCCCCGGCGCGAGCGCGGGTCTGCAGCAGAACTATCTCGAATCGCTGAAGTGGGTCGCGAGGCTGCCGTGGTGAGGACGCGGAGGTGAGCCTGCTCGACGCCGGGGCGCTCGCCGCCCTCGTCTTCGCGATCCCGCTGACCCTGCTCCACTTCCGCCGCCGGCGGCCGCCGCGCCGGGAGGTCGGCAGCCTGCTCGCCTGGCGTGACCTGCCGCGGGTCGGTGGCGGGGCCGCCCGCCGCTTCGGCCGGCCGCCGCTGCCGCTCCTGCTCCTCCTCCAGCTGCTCGCCCTGGTCCTGCTCGTCTTCGCCCTCGCCCACCCGGTCGGCGACAAGAGCGCCACCGACAGCTCGCACGTCTACGTCGTCGACGAGTCGATGTGGATGGGGGCCGCCGGCAACCAACAGGATCAAGGGGGTGGGACGCGGATCGAGGCGGCCCGGACCGAGCTGCGCGAACGGCTCGCCGCGTTGCCGGGCGACGAAGCGGTGCGGATCGTCGGCGCGGGTGCCGCCCCGGCGGTGCTCTACGAAGGCGAAGCCGCCGGCGCCGGCGGCGCGCTGTCGCGGCTGAGCGCCGGCCCGGGCGCCGCAAACCTTCCGGCGGCGCTGCGGCTGGCCGCCGGGTTGCGGGCCGGGGACGCGAGCGAAGTGGTGCTGCTGCGGGCGCCCGAGGAAGCGGCGCCGAAGGTGCGTGCCGGCGAAGGCTCTTATGAAGACGTCGCGGTCGGCAAGGAAGTGGCCGACGTCGGCCTCGGCGGGGCGAGCGCCCACTGCGATCGCCTCGGGGTCGAAGCCTGCGAAGTGTTCGTCCGCCTCACCGACCGGGGCGCCAAGCAGGCTCGCCGGGTGCCGCTGGAGATCGCGATCGGCGGCGAACCGACCCATCATGTGAGCGTCGAGGTGCCCGCCGACGGCAGCGCCCCGCTGGTCTTCACCACCAACCCCGGGACCACCGTCCAGATCAGCCTGTCGCCCGGCGACGGCCTGGCCGCCGACGATTCGGCCTTCGTCTCGGTCCCGCGGCCGGGCGGCGAGCGGATCACCTTGGTCGGCGACCGCCGCCGGGCCCTGCCGCTCGCCCGCGCCCTCGCCTCGGTCCCCGGGGTGAGGCTGAGGCTGCGCACCCCGGAGACCTACGAACCGACCGACCCCGGCACCAGCGACCTCCTCGTATTGGACGATTTCGTTCCCAAGGGGGGCCTGCCCGATGCGCCCGGCGTGCTCCTGGTCAACCCGCCGCGCTTCCCCGGCGGCCGCCTGCTGGGGACGATGGAAGACAGCCGGATGAGCGGCACCGAGGCGGCGAGCCCATTGCTCGAAGGGGTCGACCTGGCGTCGCTGACGATCGGCTCGGAAGCCTCGCGGCGGCTCGCCCTGCCCGCTGCGATGACGGCTGCCGCGTGGAGCGCGGAAGGGCCGTTGATCGCCTCCGGCACCGAGTCGGGGCGGCGCGTCGCGGTGCTCTCCTTCGAGCCCTCCGAATCGAACCTGCCGCAGCTCGCCGACTTCCCCGTCCTGATCGACAACATCGTCGCCTGGTCGCAGCGGCTGGCACCGCCGACCGCCGTCGCGGGCACCCCGTTCCCGCTGGCCGAGCCCGACGGCACCACCGCGGCGAGCGTCGCCCCTGCGAGCGGGGGCGGCGGTGAAGACCTCGACCTCGCGCCCGGCACCGAGGTCCCGGTCACCCTGGCCCAGCCCGGCAACTACGTGGTCACCCTGGAAGGCCCGTGGGGGAGGCGTGAGGTGGCGCTCGGGGTCAATCCCGGCACCGCGCCCGCGGCGGGCGCCGCGGTCGACCTCTCGGCTCCCGCCCCGACCGTCCACGCCGGCCGAACGGACTGGTGGCGCTGGGTGCTGGCGGCGGCGCTCCTCGTCCTCATCCTCGAGGCGCTCTACGCCTGGTGGCGCGAACCGGACCGCGGCCCGACCGCCCGCCGGCGTATCGCGGTCGGCCTCCAGCTCGCGAGCCTCGTCCTCGTCGCGGTGGCGCTCTTCGACCCGACGACCGGTTCCTCGGCGCCGCCGACCACGCTGGTCCTCGACCGCTCGCTCAGCGTCGGCGCCGCCTCGGCCGAAGCCGAGCGCGAATGGCTGGAGGCGAACGAAGGCTGTGGCGGCGACTGCCACGTGATCCAGTTCGGCGGCGGCGCCGAACTCACCGGCGCCGAGACCGGCCCGCTGGCGAGCGACGCCGGCGGCAGCGTCGAAGGGCGCCGCAGCGACCTGCAGGAGGCACTCGAGCTCGCCCTCGCCCGCACCCCGCGCGGCGGCCGCGTCGTCCTCCTCAGCGACGGGCGTCAGACCGAAGGAGAACCGCTCGACCTGGCGGCGACGGCGCGGGAGCGCGGCATCGCGGTCGACACCGTCGCCCTCACCGCCGCGCCCGCCGACGCCGCCGTCACCCGGGTCGAAACGCCGCCCGCGCTGCATGCCGGCGACCCGCTCTCGCTCGAGGTGACGGCGCGCAGCACGGTCGCCTCCGCCGCCGTGCTCAAGGTCAGCCGTGACGGCGCCCCGGTCGGCGAGCAGCGGGTGAAGCTCGGGATCGGCGACAACCCCTTCCTCTTCAGCGTGCGGGCGCCGCAGCGCCCCGGCTCCTACGGCTACGAAGTCGAGGTCGTGAGCGAAGCCGACTCGCGCCCCCGGAACGACGCGCTCGGAACGACGGTCAGGGTCGAGCGGGCGCCGCGGGTCCTGGTCGCCGGCGCCGACGGCACCGCCGCCGCCCAGCTGATGCGGGCCGACGGCTTCAAGGTCACCGAGGTCGCCGCCGCGGCGCTGCCGGGCAGCGTGGCCGGATACAAGGGCGTCGACGGCGTCGTGCTCGAAGATGTGTCGAACGAAGAACTGGGCAAGGCGCGGGCAGAAGCGATCGACGGCGCGGTCCGCGAAGGGGCGCTCGGCCTGTTCGCTCTCGGCGGCGATCGCTCCTTCTCGCTCGGCCGGTACTACAAGTCCCCGCTCCAGGAAGTGCTGCCGGTCAAATCCCTGGTGCCGGGCAAATTGCAGCGCAAGAACGTCGCGATCGAGCTCGTGCTCGACCGCTCCGGCAGCATGATCAACGAGGTCGGCGGGGTGCCGAAGATCGCGATGGCGCAGGCGGCGGCGCGCGGAGCGCTCGCCTTCCTGCTCAAACACCGCGACCAGGTGGGCATCGTCGGCTTCGAAATCAAACCGAAGGTCCTGGTTCCGCTGACCCGGGTCGAACCCGCCGACGTCGGCGAGATCGAACACGTGATCAACACGATCCCGGCCAACGGCGGCACCAACATCTACAAAGGCCTGGCCGCGGGCGTCAAGGAGATCGAACGCTCGAAAGCCAAGGACCGCCACATCATCCTGCTCACCGACGGGATCAGCGAACCGGGCTCCTACCAGCAGCTGGTGCCAGGGCTGAAAAAAGGCAAGATCTCGGTCGCCACGGTGGCGCTCGGGGCGGAAGCCGACTTCAAGCTGTTGAGGGAAATCGCCGCCGACACCGGCGGCAACTACTACGCGACCGAAGATGCCCGCCAACTGCCGAAGATCTTCGACAAAGAGACGCGGATCAACACCAGGACGGTGCGCCTGCGCGGGCAGATCGGCGTCTCCGCCGGCGACCCCAGCCCGATCACCGGCAGCCTGGTCGGTGAAGGACTGCCGGCGCTGGGTGGCAACGTGGTGACCGAACTGAAGCCGGGCGCCGAGGCGGCCCTGCTCGGCCAGGACAAAAACCATCCGCCCGATCCGGTGCTCGCCCAGTGGCAATACGGCGCCGGCCGGGTCGCCGCCTGGACCCCGGGGCTGACCCCGGGATGGGCCGGCGAATGGCTGCGGCGCCCGCGGCTCTTCCAGGACGCGGCGCGCTGGGTCGAGCGCGGGGTGGCGCCGCCGCCGCTGACCCCCAGTCTCGTCCCCGGCGACCAGCGCGAGCTCGAAGTCGCCCCGACCACCGGTACCGGCAAGGCGCTCGAACTGGAAGCGCTGGAAGGGACGCTGCGCTCCGCCGCCGGCAAGAAGATCCCGCTGCGCTTCGAAGAGTCGGCGCCGAGCCGCTGGACCGCGCCGCTGCCGGAACTGCCGGCGGGCGAGTACGAATACGCGCTCACCTCCTTCGGCGCCGGGTCGCTGACCGGCACGCTCGCCATCCCCTACGCGGCCGAGTGGAAGCTCGGTCGGGTCGACACCACGCCGCTCGGCCCGCTCGCCGCGGCCTCCGGCGGGACCACCCTCGCGGTCGACGATCCGGGCCACATCGAAGGCGACTCGCGCCACATCTGGTGGCTCTTCGCGGCCTTGGCGCTGGCCTGCTTCCTGGTCGGCGCGGGCCTGCGCCTGATCGGCGGCGGTGGGGGCAGGAGGGAGCCTCGGAACGAGGACCTGAAGCGAGATCGGGAGAATCCAGGGGACCGTGACCCAGACCCCTCCCAACTTGGCGAAGCTCAGCCCGCTTGATCAGAGCACCGCGCAGACCGCCGCCGTCCTCGTCCTCGGCGAGGGCGGCGGGCTCGGCGCCGCCCTGCTCCGCCGTCTGCAGCAGAGCGGCACGCCGGCGGGCTCGGCCCTCGACCTGACCGACGGCGAAGCCTCGGACATGCTGCGCGAAGGTCACTGGCGGGCGGTCGCAGTGGTCACCCGCGACGACGCCCACGCCCTGCGGCTGACCCTGCTCAGCGCCCACGTGCGGCCCGACCTGCCGCTCTGGGTGACGATGTTCGACCACACCGTCTCGCGCGAGCTCGAGCACGTCGCCCCCAAAGTCCACGTGCTCTCGCCCTCGGAGATCGTCGCCGGGGACCTTGCCGAGGGCTGTCTGGCCTTGGCCGGCGACGACATCGTCGGCCGCCACCGCCACGGGGTGCGGCTGGTCGACGACGCGCTCCGCCTCCTCGTCGCCGCCGGCGCCGGGCTGTTCGGCGCCCTGGTGATCGAGATGGTGATCACGATGATCGCCTTCCACCACGGGCTGATCGACGCCTTCTACTACTCCACCCGCTCGGTGGCGACGGTGGCCGGTCCGCCGGGGGCGTCCCACGGCCCGGCCTGGTTCAAGCTTGCTTCGGCGGCCAACATGGTGCTCGCCGTCGCCCTGGTCGCGATCTTCACCGCGGCGCTGGTCCGCCGGCTCAGCCGTCGCCGGCTGACCACCCTGTTCGGGCCGCGCGCCGTCCCGGCCCGCCACCACGTCGTCCTGGTCGGCTTCGGCCAGGTCGGCTTCCGCCTCGCCCAGGCATTGAAGGACCGCGGCGTCGCCGTGGTGGCGATCGAGCGCGACGCCGAAGCGCCAAGCGTCCGCCTCGCCCGAGCCGCCGGGATCCCGGTGGCGGTCGGGCGCGGAGACGACCGCGAGGTGCTGCAGCGGGTCGGCATCGAACGCTGCGGCGCGGTGGCGGCCGTCACGTCAGACGATCTCGTCAACGTCGCCGTGGGCCTCGCCGCCGAGGACCTGCGCCCCGACGTCCCGATCGTCCTCCGCCTCGGCGACGGCGAGGTGGCGTCGGAGACCGACTCCCTGCTCCACCTCGGAAGAATCTGCGACGCCCACAAACTCTCCGCCGAGACGCTCCAGCGGGCGATCGAGGCGGGCGCCTGAAGCTAGGTGAGGCCGTGCGGGTGGAGGTGGTCCTCCGCCATGCGCTTGAGCCCGACCCGATCGATCTTGCCGGTCGGGTTGAGTGGCATCTCGTCGAGGAAGACGACCTCCTCCGGGGCCTTGTAGCCGATCCGTTCGCGGCAGTGGACGATGAGGTCGGCAGCCGACGGCTTCTCACTGCCCTCGGCGAGGGTGACGTAGGCGCGCACGTTCTCGCCGTGGACGCTGTCGTGGACGCCGACCGCGCCGGCGAGGGCCACCGCGGGGTGATCGACGAGTGCCCCCTCGACCTCATACGGGCTGATGTTGGAGCCGTCATGGACGATCACCTGCTTCTTGCGGCCGAAGAACCAGAGGTACCCGTCGGCGTCGGCGCGGGCCAGGTCGCCGGAGTCGAGCCAGCCGTCGACGATCACCTCGGCGGTCGCCTCCGGGGCCTCCCAGTAGCCGCTCATCCGGCTGCGGGTCTCGATCCAGATCCGGCCCACCTCCTCGCCTTCGATCGGCTCGCCGTCCTCGCCCCGAAGTTCGATCCGGAAGCCGCCGACCGGCAGGCCGATCGAGCCCTGGCGGATCTCCCCCGAGGGCGGGTTCAGCGTCGCGATCCCGACCTCGGTCATCCCGTAGCCCTCGACGATCGGAAAGCCCGCCGCGGCGGCGAACTCGGCCAGCAGCTCGGTCGAGACCTTGTCGGCGCCGGCCCGGCAGATCCGCAGCGAGTCGAAGTCGCCGGGGCGCAGGTCGTGGTCGTGGATCAGGGCCGAGAGGGCCGCCGGGATCATCGCCAGCACGGTCGGCTGCTGGTCGCGCAGCAACGGCAGCAGCTCGTGCGCGTCGGTGGCCCGGGCGACGACCACCCGACCGCCGACCGAAAGCGTCGCCAGCGCCCAGAGGAAGCCCCCCACGTGGGACATCGAGGAGCCGGGGAGGAAGACGTCCTCGGCGGAGAGCTCGAAGGCCGTCGCGGCGCTGGCGATCATCCAGCGCAGGGTCTCGCGGGTGTGGGTGACGCCCTTCGCCGGGCCGGTCGAGCCGGAGGTGAAGAAGATCACCGCGGGCGCCTCGGGATCGACGAAGTCGGCGTCGCGGGCCAGTGGCTCGGCGGCGAGCAGCGCGGCGAAGTCGTGGTCCCAGCCGGGCCGCGCCGCGGCCGGTTCGTCGTTGCCCTGCGGCAGCGGCTCGGCGTCGCGATAGGCGATCGTCCCCAGGTCGAGGCGTCCGGCCAGCTCGCTCGCGGCGACGTCCTCGGCGCGCTCCTCGTGGGCGAGCAGCACCCGGGCGCCGCTCACCCCGAGCGCGTGGTCGATCTCGGCCGCCGTGTAGCGGTAGTTCAGCGGCGTCGCGATCAGCCCGGCCTTGAAGCAGCTGAGGTAGTGGACGACGAGGTCGACCCGGTTCGGCATCAGCGAGGCGACCCGGTCGCCGGGTTCGAGCCCCAGCTCCAGGTAGCCGGCCGCCACCCGTGAGCTCGCCTCCTCCAGCTCGCTCCAGGTGAGCGAGCGGACTGCAGATAAAAGAGCGACCCCCTCCGGCTTGGTCTCGAGACCGAACCGGAGGAGGTCGCCAAGTGGCGCCGCTGGGTCGTCTAGCCGGGCGCCGCCGATCAGCATCGGCGGGAGGTTACTTCCCGCCGACTATGTCTTCCACCACGTAGGCGGCGACGTTTTTGATTTCTTCTTCGGACAGGGTGCCTTTGAACGCCGGCATCCCGCCGCCGCCGTTGGTCACCTGTTTTTCGGCTCCGGCCTGGGTTTTGGCCAGCGGCATCGTGGTCAGGTCAGGACCGCCGTTGCCGCCGTGACCGGTGGCGCCGTGGCAGACGGAGCATTCTTCGGCGAAGACTTCTTTGCCGGCTTCCGCGTTCGGCGCACCGCCCGCGGCAGCTTCTTCACCGCCTTCGGCTTCTTTGCCTTCTTCTTCGCCGGTCCCGGCTTCTTCGCCGCTTTCGCCTTCTTCTTCCTCGCCGGCGTGCCCGGTGCCTTCACCGGCCTCTTCGAGGCCTTTCGGTTCGGTCATCGTGCCGGTCAGCGAGAAGACCCAGAAGTTTTCACCGTGGGGCGTCGCCGCCAGCGAGTTACCACCGGCGTAGATGGCGATTTTCTCCTGGCCTTCGTCTTCGAACGCGGTCACCGTCGTGTTCGCTCCGGCGCCGGTCTGCCAGTGCCAGAGTTCTTTGCCGGTTTCACTGTCGTAGGCGACGAGGTTGCCGTCGTTCTGCCCGACGAACAGGAGCCCACCGGCGGTGGTCACCGTGCCCGAGTAGCAGGACTGCGGCTGTTTGTTCTGCCATTTGATTTTGCCGGTCGACATGTCGTACGCGGTGACGTAGCCGGGCGTTTCGAACCCGGAGGCGACGATCGTGTCGGAGCCGATGTAGGTCTGGCCTTGCTTGAACTGCGCTTCCTTCGGCGGCACGATCAGGCCGAGCGCGCCGGACTGCGAGCAGACGAAGTACATGTTCTTTTCCGGGTCATACGAGGACGGCGGCCAGTTGTCGCCACCGACCGCCGCGTTGGCGACCAGGTTGACCACGTTCGGGTCCGAGCTGTTCGGGGTGAACGCTTTGCTGCCGACGACCTTCGGTTTCGGATCGAGCGATGCAGCTCCTTCTTCGGCCTTTTTGATCGCCTCGGGCTGCGCTTCCACCGGGCTGAACGGTTCCATGGTCGGCTCGGGCTGAGTCGGCCAGGTGTTCTGCTGCGGATCCTGCGGGACCTTCACCTCGGGGATCGGGTAGATCGGTTTGCAGTCCTTCTGGCTGACCAGGTAGACCCAACCGGTCTTCTCCGGCTCGCCCACCGCTTCGACCTGTTCGCCGTTCATTTCGCCTTCGAAGAGGACGGTCGGCGACGGCGCGTCGTAGTCCCAGAGGTCGTGGTGGACCTCCTGGAAGTGGCAGTGGTATTTGCCGGTTTCGGCGTCGAGGCCGACGATCGAGGCGGTGAAGAGGTTTTCACCCTCACGGTTTTCGCCGGTCCACGGTGCCGCGTTCGAGGTGGAGAAGAACAGCAGCCCGGTCTTCGGGTTCACGGTCGGCGTATTCCAGATCGAGGCGCCGCCGGTTTTGTAGGTGCGGCCGTCCTTGGGCCAGGTGTCGCCACCGAATTCGCTCGGCGACGGGGTGGTCCAGAAGCGCCATTCCTCTTTGCCGGTTTCGGCGTTGAGGGCGGTCAGACGCCCGCGGACGCCGTACTCGCCGCCCGAACCACCGACGTAGACCTTGTTGTTGTAGTAGAGCGGGGCGCTCGTGATCGAGAAGCCTTCACCGGGCTTGACCACGTTGGTGCTCCATTTGACTTTGCCGGTCGCCTGATCCAGCGCCACCTCGGCGCCGTTCAGCTGCGAGACGAAGACCATGCCGTCGCCGATCGCGACGCCGCGGTTGTCCCAACCGCAGCAGACGACTTCGCCGAGCGGATCGGGGGGAAGGTGAGGTTCGTAGGTCCAGAGCCGGTGGCCGTTGCCCGCGTCGAGCGCGAACACGTCGTCGGCACCGTCGGAGATGTAGATCGTGCCTTCGTACTCGATGGCCTGGCCCTCGGCGGAGAACTTCGCCGCGGTGGCGTTCTGGCCGATCTTGGTCATCCATTCGCCTTTGAGTTCCTTGACGTTTTCGGTATTGATTTCGTCAAGGGTCGAGAAGCGATCGTTGGTGGTGCCGCCGCCGTTGGAGATCCAGTTGTCCCCGGCGTGTTCGAAGAGTTCGTCGGAGGTGAACGCCGGCGCTGCGGCGATCCCGCCTTCTTCAGTTTCGGCCGGTTCGCTTTCGGCGGGCGCGGTCGAACTGGACGTGGTGGTGCCATCGCTCCCGCCGCATGCGGCCAGGACCAGCGCCGCCACGAGCGCCAGCAACAGCGTTGCGATCCAGAAGCGGCGACCGCCTTCCGGCTTACCGAAACCTCTCCTCATACCGATCCACCCTTTCCCACGAACGGAGGCGAATCCGGCACGAAACGGGACGAGCCTCCATCCAGCTCATTGACACGACTTCAGGATGTCGGACGCTACCACAGAGAAACGCGGGGCTCAGCGAAATCTCAAGGGCGGATTGGAGTGATTACGGCGCCGCAGGTGGAGGGTCCGCCGGCGCCGCATCGAGCTGCCCTCGAGGACGCTGGGGACGTATCTGGCTGGAATGGGCGAACGTTTGCTCATTCGGTGGTGCCGGGCGGCCGATCTCGTCGCCCGCAGGCGGTGGACGAGCGCGATCGTCAGCGTCGCCACACCGATCCCGATCGCGGCGACCAGGAGAGCCGGGACCCCGAGTAACCCGAGCCCGACCAGCGCCGCCCCGAACGCCATCAGGGTGGCGGTGTAGAGCCGATCTGAGCTGCGTCGCCGGGACATCGTCCTCGATCCGAAATTACTCCTGACCCGATCCGCGCCGAGCCCGCTGCGGTCGGTGCAAGGAAAGTGGCGCCGCAGGAGGGCGGCCTCCCTCCTAGCGGGCGAAGCTCTTGTAAGAAGACCAAGCGGGCTTCGCCGACATTCCCTCGCCGAACAGGCCCGAGCCGTCGCAGAAGTTGCAGGTTCCGGGCGAGTCGGTGAAGGAGAACCAGTAGACCCGCTTCACCCGCCAGCCGGCGGCCTTCGAGCGCAGGAGGCCGAAGGCGCCCCGCAGTTCGCGCGCTTGCCCCGCACGGCCCTTCTCGAATCCGTTGTGGCCGTTCGAGGCGCTCGGGTGGCCGCTGCTCCAACCCATCTCGGTGAGCCAGATCGCCCGGCCCGGATCGCGCGAGGCTTTCAGCGCCGCCCGCAGCGCTTCGATTTCCGGGGTCAGTTGCTTGTAGTTGTACGTGTAGGGATGGAGGGCGACGGCGAGGAACTTGCCGCGCACGCCGGGCGTCGTCCTGTACATCCGTTCGAGGAAGTCGGCGGCGAAGTAGGACCGCTTGATCCGGCCCGGGGCGGGCTTCGCGTCGCCGCCCTTGGGCCGGCCGAAGAGGCCGCCGAGGACGATCCGCGCGCCCGGGTCGGCGCTGCGCAGATCGCGATAGGAGTCGACCACCAGCTTGCCGTACTGAGAGGGGCTCGGCCGGGCGGCGAAGTACTTGAAGTTCTCCTCGTTCCAGATCTGCCAGGTCCTGATCGGGTGGGCGGGCAGCAGCGGGTTTTCGGTCCAGAAGCTGCCGCCGGGGCCGTAGCGGAAGACCGCGAGGCGGAGGAATTCGCGCCAGCCGGCGCGCTGGGCCGCGGTCTGCACCGGCAGGCTGACCGGCGCCCGGGCGCCGCCGACCGCTTCCGAGCCGACCGCCCAGCCGGGCGCCCCGGTGAGGAAGGGGAGGACGCCGATCCCGGCTTCGGCGGCGCCGCGGACGTAGGGGTCGACCGAGCCCCAGTCGGGCAGGGCGCCGGGACCGGACTGCACCGCGGCCCAGTTGACCGGCACGCGGATGCTTTCGACGCCGCCCGCCCGCAGCGTCGCCGCCTCTTCGGCGTTCGGCGCCTGGTTGGCCACGACGCCCCAGAAGTCGGCGGGAAGCGCCGCCTGCGCGCCCGCGGGCGCGAGCATCGCCAGGAGCGCCAGGAGCAGCGCGGGTAGGAGAAGGCGGTGGGGTGAATGTCGGTCGTCTCGTCTCATCATCTGTCCGTCCCTAACCCGGCCCGGGCCGCCTAGGATCGGTCGCATGGTCCTTCCGGGGGGTGAGACGACGTTCATCGGCGACGGCGGCCTGGAGACGACGATGATCTTCGAGCGCGGGATCGAGCTGCCCGAATTCGCCTCCTTCCAACTGCTCGAGGACGAGCGCGGGCGTGCCGCCCTGCGTGACTACTACGAGGGATACCTTGACCTCGCCGCCGCCCACGAGGTCGGCTTCACCCTCGATACGCCGACCTGGCGCGCCAGTCGCAACTGGGGGGAGCGCCTCGGGCGTACCGCCGCGGAGATCGGTGAGCTGAACCGGGAAGCGGTCGACTTCGGCCAGCGCCTACGGGAGGGCCGCGGCGGCGAGGCGCCGATCGCCGTCTGCGGCGTCGTCGGGCCGCAGGAAGACGCCTACCGGCCCGCCCGGTTCCTCGGTCCCGACGAGGCCACCGAGTACCACTTGCCCCAGGTCGAGGCACTGGTCGCGGCCGGCGTCGACATGGTCTCCGCCTACACGCTCTCTTATGTGGACGAGGCGATCGGCGTCGTCCGCGCCGCGGGCGCGGCGGGGGTGCCGGTCTCGATCTCCTTCACGGTCGAGACCGACGGCCGGTTGCCCGACGGCGAGTCGCTGGCGGCCGCGGTGCAGCGCCTCGACCGTGAGACCGAGGCCGCGGCGGCCTACCTGATGGTGAACTGCGCCCATCCCAGCCACTTCGGCCCCGAGCTCGAGGCCGGGGGCGCCTGGCGCGAGCGCATCGCCGGCATCCGCGCCAACGCGTCGCGCCGCAGCCACGCCGAGCTCGACTCGATGCCGGACCTGGACAGCGGCGACCCGGACGAGCTGGCGGGCGAATACCTGGAGCTGGTCGGCGCGCTGCCCTCCCTCTCGGTGCTCGGCGGCTGCTGCGGGACCGACGCCCGCCACCTCGCCGCCATCTGCTCGGCCTGCCTCAGCCGTTAGCGGAGATGGTGGGTGCCTCTGAACCTTCTTGATCGAGGTCGAGGTACAGTGAAGGGTTCGGAGACAGCACAGTCGACTTCAGGAACCAACTGTGCTGCCCCTCGCGGCGTGCATCCCAAATGACGCCTTGGGCCCGTCGCTCCCTTCACCCGGGAGCGGCGGGTCTCCCACATGAGGGGTCGAGAATAGCGCCGTAACGGGATCGATACACCGGCCCGCGTCTCGGCGGTCAGCCTTCGCCGCGTGGCGATGGCTCGACGGGCGGCGAACCGGGAAGCACATCAGGTGCGCTCGTCCGCGCCACGTCGGCGGCGTGGTCATCCGCCTGCTCCTGCGACTCGCGCTCGGCGGCGACGCGGCGGCGGTAGATGTCGACCTCGCGAGCGACCGTGTCCTGGTCCCAGCCGAGGACGTCCGCCATCAGTCGCGCCGCCGGCTCGGCGCTCGCCAGGCCGCGGTCCCAGGCCTCGATGGAGATCCGGGTGCGTCGGGTGAGCACGTCCTCCAGGTGCTGGGCGCCCTCGTGGGTGACGGCGTGGCGCACCTCGGCGGCGAGGTAGTCGTCGGCCCCAGGCAGCGGACGCGCCAGCTCCGGGTCGCGGGCGATCTCCGCGGTCAGCTCGAAGATCCGCGAGCCGAAGCGGTTCAGCAGATGTTCGATCCGCGCCGGGTGAAGGCCGGTCTCGGCGGCCAGCGCCTCCTTGCGGTTGCGCAGGGCGAAGTAGCCGTCGGCGCCGACCAGCGGCGTCTCGTGGCTGATCGAGGGAGGCACCCGTATCTCCATCGAGCGCGCCGCGGCGTCGACCGCGTCCTTCGCCATCACCCGGTAGGTCGTGTACTTGCCGCCCGCGATCGCCACCAGCCCCGGCACCGGCACGGCGACGGTGTGCTCGCGGCTGAGCTTGCTGGTCGACTCCGACTCGTGCGAGAGCAGCGGCCGCAGGCCGGCGTAGACGCCCTCGACGTCCGCGTGGGTGAGCGGCTCGCGCAGCACCTTGTTGACGTGTTCGAAGATGTAGTCGATGTCGGAGCGGCTTGCCGCGGGGTGCGCGCGGTCGAGCTTCCAGTCGGTGTCGGTGGTGCCGACGATCCAGTGTCGACCCCAGGGGATGACGAAGAGGACGCTCTTCTCGGTGCGCAGGATCAGCCCGGTGTCGAGCTGCAGCCGGTCGCGCGGGATCAGCAGGTGGACCCCCTTCGAGGCGCGGACGTGGAACTTGCCCCGCTCGCCGACCATGTTCTGGATGTCGTCGGTCCAGACCCCGGTCGCGTTGATCACCTGGCGGGCGCGGATCTTGATCTCCTCGTCGGTATGGGCGTCGCGGGCGACGACGCCGGTCACCCGCTCGCCCTCACGCAGGAAGCCGACCACGGCGATGTTGTTGGCCACCGCCGCGCCGTAGTGGGCGGCGGTGCGGGCGAGGGTCATCGTGTGGCGGGCGTCGTCGACCTGAGCGTCGAAGTACTGGAAGGAGCCGATCAGGGCGTCGTCGCGGAGCGCCGGCGCCACCCGCAGCGACTTGCGCTTGGAGAGCGCGCGGAACCCGGGCACTCCCGTGTGGCCGCCGCCGAGGCTGTCGTAGAGGACCATCCCGGCACCGATGTAGGGCCATTCCCACTGCTTCTCCAGCGGGAACAGAAAGGGGACGGGGTGGACCAGGTGCGGGGCGAGTTTGCTGAGCAGCAGGCCGCGCTCGCGCAGCGCCTCGCGGACCAGCCCGAAGTCTTTCTGCTCCAGGTAACGGAGCCCGCCGTGGATCAGCTTGCTCGACCGCGACGAGGTACCGGCGGCGTAGTCGCGCGCCTCCACCAGCGCCACCGAGAGGCCACGCGAGGCGGCATCGAGGGCGCAGCCGGTGCCGGTCGCGCCGCCGCCGATCACGACGATGTCGAATTCCTCGGCACCGAACCGGTCGATCGCCGCGGCGCGGCCCTCCGGGCTCAGGCGGTCGTCGGGACCCAACCGGGGGGGCGTCGCGGACGGGGCTGATTCGAGATGGTCGTGGGCGGGCATCAGTGGCTCAGGGATACCCGGGAAGGGCCGGGGCCCAACGTAACAAGGAGGGCGCATGGGCCAGGATGCGACGGCGGCGGAGGAGACCTCGCGAGCAAGCTATCGCGGCGGCGACGGCACCCGGCGCTGGCGGTGGCAGCAGTCCACCTGGGGCGAGGCGGGCGCCGAGTTCCTCGGCACCTTCGTCCTGATCATGTTCGGCGACGCCGTCGTCGCCACCTGTGTCGCCGGCCTCAGCCAGTCGGGCCGCGCCGGGCTCGCCTTTGGCACCTCCGACTGGATCCTGATCTCCTTCGGCTGGGGCCTCGCCGTCACCTTCGGCGTCTACGTGGCGGGCGGCGTCTCCGGCGCTCACCTCAACCCCGCGGTCACCCTGGCGCAGGCGCTGCGCCGCGGTTTCCCCTGGCGGAAGGTGCCGACGTATGTGTTCGCCCAGGTGGCGGGCGCCTTCGTCGCCGCAGCGGTCGTCTACTTCAACTACCGCTTCGCGATCGGCAGCTTCGAAAGCGCCGAACACATCCACCGCGGCACCTCCGACTCGATCGGGACGTATTCGATCTTCGCCACCTTCCCGGCCGAATATTTCACTTCCTGGTTCGGCCCGTTCATGGATCAGGTGATCGGCACCGCGCTGCTGGTCGCCTGCATCTTCGCCGTGATCGACGAGTACAACGCGCCGACCAAGGCGAACATGGCGCCGTTCATCATCGGCCTGATCGTGGTCGCGATCGGGATCAGCTTCGGCGTCAACGCCGGGTACGCGATCAACCCTGCCCGCGATCTCGGGCCGCGCCTCTTTGCCTGGGCGCAGGGATGGGGGAAGATCGCCATCCCGGGTGATTACGGCAACGTCAACACCTATTTCTGGATCCCGATCGTCGGGCCGCTCCTGGGCGGGGCGATCGGAGCCTACGTCTACGACATCTTCATCCGCGGCGTGTTGATCGCGCGCGGGGTGCAACCCGATCCGGAGATGGTCGAAGAGGCACAAACCACCATCGAGGAGGACTGAGGGATATGGCCGAGTACGTCGCGGCGATCGACCAGGGGACCACGTCGAGCCGGCTGATCCTGTTCGACAAGGACGGGCGGATCCAGCAGGTCGACCAGCGCGAGCACGAGCAGATCACGCCGAAAGCCGGCTGGGTCGAGCACGACGCGACCGAGATCTGGCGGCGTACGCGCGAGGTGATCGGCGGGGCGATGGCGAGCTCCGACGCCGAGGCCGGCGACGTCGCCGCGATCGGGATCACCAACCAGCGCGAGACCACCGTGGTCTGGGACCGCGAGACCGGCGAGCCGGTCTACAACGCGATCGTCTGGCAGGACACGCGGACCGAAGACATCGTCCACGAACTGGCCGGCGACGAGGGTCCGGACCGCTTGCGCAAGGACGTCGGCCTGCCGCTCTCGACCTACTTCTCCGGGCCCAAGATCAAGTGGATCCTCGACAACGTCGACGGGGCGCGGAAGCGGGCCGAAGCGGGCGAACTCGCCTTCGGGACCATGGACACCTGGTTGCTCTGGAACCTCACCGGCGGCAGCGACGGCGGCGTCCACGCGACCGACGTGACCAACGCCGGCCGGACGATGCTGATGAACCTGGAGACGCTCGACTGGCACGAGCCGAGCCTCGACCTGATGGGGATCCCGAAGTCGATGCTGCCGGAGATCAAGTCCTCCTCGGAGACCTACGGCGAGGCGAAGGGGACGGCGCTCGGCGGCGTGCCGGTGGCGGGAATCCTCGGCGACCAGCAGGCGGCGATGTTCGGGCAGACCTGCTTCGACAAGGGCGACGCGAAGAACACCTACGGCACCGGTTGCTTCCTGCTCGTCAACACCGGTGAGGAGATCGTCCACACCGACAAGCTGCTGACCACGGTGGGGGCGAAGCTGGGCCCGGACGGGCCCCCCGTCTACATGCTCGAGGGCTCGATCGCGGTGACCGGCGCGGCGGTGCAGTGGCTGCGCGACCGGCTCGGCATCATCAAGAGCGCTCCCGAAGTCGAAGAGCTGGCGAGGTCGGTCGACGACAACGGCGGCGTCTACTTCGTCCCCGCCTTCTCCGGCCTCTTCGCGCCGTACTGGCGCGAAGACGCCCGCGGGGCGATCATCGGCCTCACCGCCTACGCCAACAAAGGGCACATCGCCCGCGCGACCCTGGAGGCGACCGCCTGGCAGAGCCGCGAGGTGGTCGACGCCGCCAACGACGTCGCCGAAGTCCCCTTCACCGAGCTGAAAGTCGACGGCGGCATGACCGCCGACGAGCTGCTGATGCAGTTCCAGGCCGACGTCCTCGGCGTCCCCGTGATCCGCCCCGCGGTGACCGAGACGACCGCCCTCGGCGCCGCCTTCGCCGCCGGGCTCGCGGTCGAGTTCTGGTCGGGCACCGATGAGCTGCGCGAGCGCTGGGAGGAGGACAAGCGCTGGGAGCCCGCGATGGACGAGTCCGACCGCGAGCGCCGGTACGCCCAGTGGAAGAAGGCCGTCGAACGCACCTTCGACTGGGTCGAGTAGCTTCACGCCATGGCGATCGAGTCATGGCTGATGGACATGGACGGGGTGTTGGTCCACGAGGCCAACGCACTCCCCGGCGCCGACCGCTTCCTCGACGCGCTGCGCCGGCGCGACCTGCCGTTCCTGCTGCTCACCAACAACTCGATCTACACCCGGCGCGACCTCGCCGCGCGGCTGCGGGCGAGTGGGCTCGACGTGCCGGAGGAGTCGATCTGGACCTCGGCCTCGGCGACCGCCCGCTTCCTCGAAACGCAGCGCCCGGGCGGCACCGCCTTCGTCGTCGGTGAGTCGGGGCTCTCGACCCAGCTCTACCAGGCCGGCTACACGCTGACCGACAACGAACCCGACTACGTGGTGCTCGGCGAGACCCGCACCTACAGCTTCGAGCGGATCACCCAGGCGATCCGGCTGATCGCGAACGGCGCCCGCTTCATCGCCACCAACCCCGATCCGACCGGCCCCTCACCAGGTGGCCCGCTGCCGGCTACCGGTTCGGTGGCGGCGCTGATCACCCGGGCCACCGGCGTCGAGCCCTACTTCGTCGGCAAGCCCAACCCGCTGATGATGCGCAGCGCCCTCAACGCCCTCCAGGCCCACTCGGAGACGACCGCGATGATCGGCGACCGGATGGACACCGACATCGTCGCCGGCCTCGAGGCGGGCATGGAGACGATCCTCGTCCTCAGCGGCGTCACCACCGCGGCCGAGGCGGAGCGCTTTCCCTACCGCCCCTCGCGGATCGTCGACTCGGTCGCCGACCTGATCGACGAGATCTAGTCCCAGCCGACTAGGCTTTGCCGCATGGACGACGACTGGCGCCTGCAGATCGACCTCGACGACGACGGCATCGCCGGCAACCTCGCCGACCACCTGCGCGCCGCCGAGCTCGAGCACGACCTCGCGGTCGACATCGGCCGGCGGGTGATCGTCAGCCACGAAGGCGAGCGGATCTTCCTCTACGCCGGCGATCGCGACCAGCTCGACCGCGCCCAGGGCATGATCCAGAAGTACCTCGACAACAAGGGCTGGAAGGGCAAGTTGGAGCTGCGCCACTGGCACCCTGCCGCCGAGGAGTGGGAGGATCCGGAGAAGTCGCTGCCGACCACCGAGGCCGAGATAGAGGCCGAGCACGAGGTGCTGATCGAGACCGAGGACGAGGAGACCGCCGCCCGCCATGGCCGTGCGGAGTTCGAGGTCAGCGTCAAGTTCCCGTCCAGCCACGAGGCCCGCGACTTCGCCAAGCAGCTGAAGGAAGAGGGCCTGCAACCGGTGCGTCGCTTCCACTACATGGTCGTCGGCGCCGCCGACGAGGACGCCGCAAAGGAACTCGCCGACCGGATCCGCGCCGAGGCCCCGGCCGACGCCGAGGTGAAGGCCGAGTACTCCCTGCGCGAGATCTACGACGAGCAGCCGCCGAACCCGTTCTTCTTCCTCGGCGGCCTCGCCGGCTGAGAACCTGCCTCGGATTCCCAGCCGGCGCTCCGGCGACGGACCTCTTCGAGCACCCAAGCCCAACCCCATGTCCTTGGTCGCCCACAGGGCTACCAAGGACATGGGGCCGTTGAGTGCTCCCCCCGCCCAGGGTTCAAGTCGGGAGCGATCGTTGTCGAAACGGGTCTGGAGGGTCCCCGGTAAGGGATCTCTTACCCCCCAATGGTCATCGTCGAAGAGAAACCCAAGGCTCCGCTCGAGCCACCGCCGCGCGAACTGTCGGCGATCCGCGTCGTCCTCCTGGTCGTCGTCCTGGCCGCGGTCGCCTTCGGTGTCTGGCAGCTCGTCAGCAAGGAAACGCCGGCGAGCGCCGCCAAATCGGGAGCCGTCCCCGTCTACTCCCCTTATGTGGACGTGACGCTGACGCCCACCTACCCCTTCCAGATGCCCTCGGCCAACCCGGTCTCAAGCGTGTATCTCGCCTTCGTGGTCAGCGACAAAGAAGAAGCGTGCACGCCGTCCTGGGGCACCTTCTACACGCTCGACTCCGCCGAGGGCGGCCTCGACCTCGACGCCCGCGCGGCCCAGCTCCGCGGCCAAGGCGGCAGCGTGATGATCTCCTACGGCGGCTCCGCCAACACCGAGCTGGCGGTCGACTGCACCGACCCGGCGAAGCTGCGGCAGGCCTACCTGGAACCGATCCAGCGCTACAAGGCGAAGGCGATCGACCTCGACATCGAGGGCGCCAACCTCGCCGACACCGGCGCCAACGCCCGCCGCGCGACCGCGATCGCCCAGGTCCAGAAGGAACTGGCGGCGGAAAAGAAGCCGCTCGAGGTCTGGATGACCCTGCCGGTCTCCAGCCACGGGCTGACCGCGGAAGGCATGGCCGCCGTGCAGGCGATGTTGAAGGCGAAGGTCACGCTCGCCGGCGTCAACGCGATGACGATGGACTTCGGCCAGGGCGAAGGCGCCGAAGAGGACATGCTGGGGACGATCGAGCGGGCGCTCGACGCGACCCAGGCGCAGGTCCAGTCGATGTGGCGCGCCGCCGGCCTGCCGAGCAGCGCCGGGGCGGCCTGGGGCCACGTCGGCGTCACCCCGATGTTCGGCGTCAACGACGTCACCGCCCAGCGGTTCACCACCAAGGACGCGAAGGAACTGGCCAAGTTCGTCGACGCCCGGGGCATCCCCCGCGTCTCCGGCTGGTCGCTGAACCGCGACTCGCAGTGCGGCGGCGCCTTCGCCAAGGTCGGCGAACTCTCCAACACCTGCAGCGGCGTCGAGCAGAAGCCGCTCGAATTCACCCACATCTTCAGCAAGCTGCGCGGGACCAAGACCGCCGGCAAGGAAGCGACGGCTGCGAGCGCGCCGACGCCGACCAAGCCGCGCACGGTCGCCGACGATCCCGCCACCAGCCCCTACCCGATCTGGCGCCCGGCCGCCGCCTACACCTCCGGCTACAAGGTCGTCTGGCAGGGCCAGATCTACGAAGCCGGTTGGTGGAACCAGGGCACCCCGCCCGGGACCGCCGCCGCCGACGCGCCCGATGGCCCCTGGCAGTCGATCGGCCCGGTGCCCGCCGACAGCACGGCGCCGAAGCTGGTCAAGCTGACCTCCGCAGACGCCCCCGCCTGGTCGCCGACCCGCGTCTACCACGAAGGCGACCGCGTCAGCTTCGACGGGATGCCCTACCAGGCCCGTTGGTACACGCAGGGCGAACAGCCGAAGGCCGAACTGCCCTCCGACCCGAGCGCCCCCTGGGAACCGCTCTTCAAGTACCCGGGCGAGCCGAACTCAGGAGCCGAAACCGAATGAACCTTCTCCGTCGTGACGAGGACGCCGGCCCCCGCCGCCAGTGGGGTGCCGACAAGAACATGGACCCGATGCCGCAGGTGCCGCGGATCGCCGGCGACTGGACGATGGCGATCGGCCGCTTCGGGGTCGTCTTCACCGTCGCCGCCTGGGCGGCACTGATGGTCACCGTGATCAACGGCCAGGTGATCGAAGGGGTCGCCGGCCACGCCAGCCTCACCGAGACGGTCGGCTTCCTCACCGCCGTCACCATGCTCGCGGCCTCGGCGACCGCCTACCTCTTCGGCCGGCTCGGCTTCTACTACCGGACCAAAGAAGGCCGGCGCACGCCGCGGGCGATGCTGGACGAGTTCTTCGCCGAGCGCCGCCCCACGGTCACCGCGCTGATCCCCTCCTACCAGGAGGAGCCCGGCGTCATCCTGATGACGCTGCTCTCGACCGCGCTGCAGGAGTATCCCGACCTCCGCGTCGTCCTCCTCATCGACGACCCGCCGAGCCCGCGCTACGCCGGCCCGCGCAAGCTGCTCGACTCGGCCCAGGCGCTGCCCGCCGAGGTCGAGCGCCTGCTGTCGGAGCCGCGCCGCCGCTTCGACCGCGCGCTGGAAGGCTTCGAGATCTCGGTCGACCCCTCGCTGCCGACCACCGCGGGCCAGGTCCACGCCCTCGCCGCCGAGTACGAGTACGCGGGCAGCTGGATCCAGAGCCTCAGCGACCAGTACCACGTGTCCGACCACAACGAGGCCTTCTTCGCCACCCACGTGCTGGGCAAACTGGCGACCGACCTGGAGGTGATCGGCCGCGCCCTGCGCACCGCCGCCGACTCCGAGCCGGAGAAGATCGACGCGGCCCGGATGGCCCAGCTCTACCGTCGCCTCGCCTGGACCTTCCGCGCCGAGGTCTCGAGCTTCCAGCGCAAGCGCTTCGCCTCGCTCTCGGCCGAGCCGAACAAGGCGATGAACCTGAACAGCTACATCGGCCTGATGGGTGGCGCCTACCGCGAGGTCATGACCCCGGCCGGGTTGAACCTCGTCCCCGCCGGCGACCAGGAGCCCGACCTCTTCGTCCCCGAGTCCGACTACATCCTCACGATCGACGCCGACAGCGTGATCATGCCCGAGTACTGCCTGCGGCTGGTCCACTTGATGGAGCAGGAGCAGCACCAGAAAGTCGCCGTCGCCCAGTCGCCGTACAGCGCCTTCCCCGGCGCCGCCACCCGGCTCGAGCGGATCGCCGGCGCGACCACCGACCTCCAGCACATCATCCACCAGGGGATGACCTACCACGGCGCCACCTTCTGGGTCGGCGCCAACGCGATCCTCCGCAAACGCGCCCTCGCCGAGATCGAGGAGGTCGAGTACAAGGGCCCGTTCAAGATCTACCGCTACATCTCCGACCGCACGGTGATCGAGGACACCGAGTCGACGATCGACCTCGCGGCCGGCGGCTGGACGCTCTACAACTACAACGAGCGGCTCGCCTTCAGCGCCACGCCGCCGGACTTCGGCTCGCTCGCGATCCAGCGCAACCGCTGGGCCAACGGCGGCCTGCTGATCCTGCCGAAGATGTGGCGGGCGGTGCGCGAGCGGCGGAAGCGCGGCGAACGGACCTCGATCGGCGAGCTGCTGCTGCGGCTCAACTACATGGCCTCGATCTTCTGGGCCTCGCTCTTCGTCCTCTGCCTGATGATCATCCCGTTCAACGGGCACCTGGTCTCGCCGCTCACCTACGCGGTCGCCGTCCCCTACTTCGTCGCGATGGCGATCGACCTCAAGTACTGCGGCTACAAATACTTCGACGCCGCCCGGATCTACGGCTTCAACCTGCTGCTGCTGCCGGTCAACCTGGCCGGGAGCCTCAGCTCGATGGTGCAGGCGCTGACCGGCGCGAAGGGCAAATTCATGCGCACGCCGAAGGTGCGCAATCGCACCGTCCCGGCCTTCATCTACATCGTCCTGCCCTACCTGCTGGTCGCCTGGTCGGTCTACACCTTCAAAGTCGCCTACGAAAACGACCTCTGGTCGAACGCCGTCTTCGCCGCGATCAACGGCCTGCTCGGCGCCTACGCGATCGTCGCCTTCATCGGCATCCGCGACTCGATCGTCGACATCTGGGTCAACGTCACCTCCTGGCTCTACAAGCCGCAGGGGCCGAAGAAGATGGCCGCCCGTGCCCCCGCCGCGACCGAGCCGACCGAGGAGGGTGTCGCCAACTGGGAACTGGTCCTCTACCTCGGCCACGCCGATCGTCGCCGCCGCTCGCGCGACGTCCCCGAGGCCCCCAGCGATCTCGACGGGGCACCGCTGACCCTGCCGGTCTCGGCCCCGGTGGTCGATCCGGCCGGGATCGGTACGCCCGATCTGGCGACGACCGAGACGACCTGAGTACGACATCCGACGAGGACGGGGTGGACGGGCTGCGATCGAAGGCGTACCAGCCGATACTCCGTAGTACCGATATGTCATCTCAGCCTCTCGCTCCCAAGGACCTCGAGACGCGCTTCTGGCTAAGGAGCGTCGCGATCGGCGGCTGGGCGAGCGTGTGCGTCGGCGCCGCGGGCCTCGTCTACGCGCTCGTCTACGCCGAAGAGGGCGATGAGCTGGGGATCGTCCTCCCCATCGCCGCGGTGATGGCGATGGGAGCGGCGGCGCTCTGGCTGGTCCCCTGGAATCGCTTCGTCCGCTCCCGCATGCGCGAGATCCTGGTGCTCTCCTGGGCGCTGGCGATCGTCGCCGCGATCACCCTGATGGCGGCCTTCGACGGCGGTGCCAGGAGCCCGCTGGCCTTGTCCATCGTGCTGCCCTCGATCTTCGCCTCGCTCGCCTTCTCACGGGTACGGGTGCTGGTGGTTGGGATCGCCGTCGAGGCCGGCTTCGGCCTCCTCTGCCTGATCGGCTCGCCCGGTGGCGGCACCGCGATCGTCGGTGCCGTGGTGCTCGGCGCCGCGATCACGATCGGCGCCCGCCAGGCCGACTTCCACCAGGAATGGCGCCGCCAGCTCGCCCACTACTCGCTCACCGACCCGCTCACCGGGGTGCTCAACCGGCGCGGCTTCACCGCCAGCTGGCGGCGGGCGCCTTCGCGGGGCTACGCCGCGCCCCGCGCGACCCTGGTGCTGATCGACCTCGACCGCTTCAAGCACGTCAACGACTCCGATGGCCACCACGCCGGTGACAATCTGCTGCGCTGGGTCGGCTCCGAGCTCTCCGCCACGGTGAGGGCGGGCGACTCGGTGGCGCGGATCGGCGGCGATGAGTTCGCCGTGCTGCTGCCGGACACCGACGCGCGCGCGGCGGCGCCGCTGGTCGAGCGGATCGAGGAGCGGCTGGCGCGGCGGGCGCCGCACTCGCTCGGCACCGCCAGCTCGCCCGCGGACGGGGCCGAGCTCGAACAGCTCTACCGGGTCGCCGACGCGGATCTCTACGCGAACAAGTTCGCCGGCCAGACCCCGCTCTAAGCCCGACGCTCGGAGATCGAGCCGACGACCACCCGGTCGCGGCCCTGGCCCTTGGCCCGATACATCGCCCGGTCGACGGCGCGGAAGCAGGTCTCGGCGTCGGGTACGTCGCCGTGCAGCCGGCAGAGGCCGACGCTGGCGGTGCAGTCGCGTTCGATGTCGGCGGCGGTCACCGCCAGCCGCAGCTCTTCGGCGACGTTGCGCGCCTGGGCGAGGTCGATGTCGCGGAGGATCACGGCGAACTCGTCACCGCCGATCCGCGCCGCGATGTCGGGTTCGCGGATCCGCTCGTCAAGGGCGCGGCCGACCAGGCGGATCAGGCGGTCGCCGGCGGCGTGGCCGTCGGAGTCGTTGACGTTCTTGAAGCGGTCGAGGTCGAGCAGCAGCAGGGCCGCGCTCTCGCCCGCCTCCCGGCAGCGGCCGATCTGCCGTTTCAGCTCCTCCTCGAAGCGGCGCCGGTTGTAAAGCGAGGTGATCGGATCGCGGTTGGCGAGTTCGTAGGTGTGCTGCTCGAGCCGCTTGCGCGCCGAGATGTCCTGGATCTGGGAGATGAAGTGGCGCGGCGTGCCGTCGTCCTCGCGGACCATCGCCACCGCCAGGAGCACCCAGATCAGGTGCCCCCCCTTGGTGAAGTAGCGCTTCTCCATCTCGTAGGTGTCGAGCTCGCCCGAAAGCAGTTCGTCGACCTGGACGAGGTCGGCGTCGAGGTCGTCGGGGTGGGTGATCTCCTGGAAGGTCATGTCCTTCAGCTCGTCGGCGGTGTAGCCGGTGATCGCCGCGAGCTTCTGGTTGACGTGGAGGAAGCGGCCGTCGACGCCGACGATCGCCACCCCGTGCGGGGCGGCATGGAAGGCCGCCTCGAAGTCGCGTTGCAGGCGGCCGGCGCGCCGCTCGGCGGCGCGGCGCTCGGTGAGGTCGTCGTACCAGGCGATCCGGTACTGGACCGCGCCTTTCTCGTCGCGGGCGGCCATCGTCTCGGCGCGGACCGGGAAGACGCTGCCGTCGAGCCGCACGTGGTCGGAGTCGTAGAAGACGGATACGTTCCGGTCGACGGTCTCGCTGAGGTCGGGGATCTGCTCCTCCCACCCCGGGGCGAAGAGGGTGCTCAGAGGTTTGCCGACGAAGTCGCCGACCGTGCCGCCGTGCATCTCGGCGAGGGCCGGGTTGAGCGAGACGATCGTGCCGGTCTTCGCATCGACCACGGTGATCCCGCGACTGATGCGTTTGAAGCAGATCTCCCACATCCGGCGTAGGGCGTCGCCGGCGATCCCGTCGCCGAGATCCCGTCCGATCACGATCATCTCGACGATCTCCCCCGCCTCGCCGCGGATCGCCCGGGCGACCGTCTCGCACTCGATGTAGGCGCCGTCCTTGCGACGGAACCGATAGCGGACGTCGACCCGGTCGTTCCCCTTCAGCATCGCGGTGTAGGCGCCGCGGACATCGTCGACGTCGTCCGGGTGGATGAAGTCCAGGCTCGAGCGGCCGACCAGCTCCTCCGGCTCGTAGCCGGTCAGCTCCCGCGCCCTTGCCGATACGTAGGTGTATCTGCCGTCCGGCGAGTGCCGCGAGGCCAGCTCGCCGAGCGTGTCGGCGAGGAGCTCAAAGCCGTCGAGATGGGTGGACGAGCTGGACATGTCCTTCTATCGGTTGCTTCGGGATGGGGGTTTAGGAGCGGCGTCGCCGTTCTATCGCTTTCCCCGGCAGGTTCGCAAGCGTCTTCTCAGGCGTTTTACCGGCACGGACCAAAAACGGGAGGTGCTCGCCGGGGGAAGGGCCTTCGACGAGGGCAGGCTGCCCCTGCGGTCCAGTACGGCAATGTTCAGATCAGCGAGAGCCTGGGACCGGGCCTGAGCAGGGAACTTCGCTACGGTGAAGAAGTCGGGCAGGCCCCACGGCCACCCGAGAGAACCCGTTTCCTCCACGTGCACTGGCACTTCCGGGGTCGCTGGATCTCCCCGAAGAAGTCCAATTCAAGGAGCACTGACATAGCTACGTTTGCCGACCTCGGCACTTCCAGGTCGGTGGTGGACGCGCTGCGAGCGCGTTCGATCATCGAGCCTTTCCCCGTTCAAGAGCTGGTCATCCGCGACGCGCTCGACGGCCATGACCTCCTCGTCCAGTCGCCCACCGGCTCGGGCAAGACGCTCGCCTTCGGCGTGCCGCTCGTCGACGTCCTCGAGCCCGGTGCCTACGGCCCCCAGGCCTTGATCCTGGCGCCGACCCGCGAGCTCGCCTCGCAGATCGTCGACGAGCTCGAAGCCCTCGCCAAGGCGCAGCGGCTGCGAATCGCCGCGGTCTACGGCGGCGTCGGCTTCGGTCCCCAGATCGCCGCCGCAAAGAAGGCCGACATCCTCGTCGCCACGCCCGGCCGGCTCGAGGACCTGATCGCCCGCGGGGCCGTCGCCCTCGACCAGGTCGGCGTCCTCGTCCTCGACGAGGCCGACCGGATGCTCGACATGGGCTTCCGCCCGGCCGTCGACCGGATCGTCGGGCTGACCCCTGACGATCGCCAGACCCTGTTCTTCTCGGCCACCCTCGAGGGCGCCGTCGGCAAGGTCGCCCGCGACTACACCCACAAGCCGCGGTCCCATACCCACACCCCGCCGGAGACCGCCGCCGCCGACATCGAGCACCGTTTCCTGCGGGTCGAGTCGCAGGGCGCCAAGCTCGACCAGCTGGTCGCCTCGCTCGGCGAGGAGGAGCCCGGCCGCTCGCTGGTCTTCGTCCGCACCAAGCGCGGCGCCGACCGGTTGGTCAAGAGGCTGCGCACCCAGAGCGTCGAGGCGGTGGCGATGCATGGCGACAAGAGCCAGCGCCAGCGTGAAAACGCGCTCGCCCGCTTCGAGCGGGGCGAGGTGCTGACCTTGGTCGCCACCGATGTCGCGGCGCGCGGGATAGACGTCCCCGACGTGGTCCGCGTGTTCAACTACGACGCCCCCGAGGACCGCGCCGCCTACGTCCACCGGATCGGCCGCACCGGCCGCGCCGGGCGAACCGGGACCGGGATCAGCTTCGTCCTCGCCGACGAGGTGAAGGAGATGCGGAGGATCGCCTCGGCGCTCGGTCTCGAGTTCGAGGGCCGCACCGAGAGCGGCGCGGCGAAGCCGAGCCACGATGAGAGCAGGGCGCGTCGCGACGACTCGTCGCCGCACCGTGACCGTGGGCCGAAGGGTGGCGGCCGTGACGGTGGCACCCGCAAGTCCGCTCCGCGCAAGGGCGACCGCCAGCGTCATTCGGCCGACGGACGCCCGTCCGCCGACGGCCCACGCAGCAAACGGCGCCGGCGCCGCAGGCGCAAGCCGAGCGTCACCACCGGCTAGCCCCACCCCCTGCCGCGGTCGACCTACGGCCCGGTTCCGCTTTGGCGGTCGACCTACGGCCCGGTTCCGCTTTTGGCGGTCGACCTACGGCCCGGTATCCGGGCCTAGGGTCGACCGCGGGCCGGGTTCCCGGGCTAAAGGTCGACCGCGGTGGACGCCGGGTCGAGCCCGTAGTGGCGCGCGGTGTCGGTGAAGAGCGTCTTCAGGATCGCCCGGTTGACCGGGCCGCCGGGGCGCCCGAGGGCGCTCGGGCGGGCGGCGATCGTCCAGGTGAAGCGGCAGGCGTCCTCACCTTTGGGCTCGACGGAGTAGTCCTCGGCGAGGCTCTTGATGATCGGGGCGGTGGTCTCGACCACGTAGAAGCAGTGGCGCCGACCCTCCTCCCAGAGGAAGTAGTGCTCGCGCAGCTTGTTGGCGCCATGGAGCGCCTTCACTTCACGGGTGGTGCCGACCCCGAAGGGGCGCGGCGAGGTCCAGCTCACGTCATCGAGGATCCGGCACCAATGGAGAGCCGCGTCGCTGGTCAGATCGGCCCAGACCTCGGCCGCGGGTCGCGGGATCTCGAAGCCGGCGCGCAGCCGCAGCGGCGCTTCGGCGAAGAACGTCTCGTCGACGGGTTGGCATCTGAACCAGGGTCCGATCGGGCGAGCCTATCCGCATGGCCTTCGACAGGGGTCAAGGGTCCGAGCCGGATGGCCGATAGGCGAGCATGCGCCTCCTCCGACACCTCACCTTCAGCAATGTCATCGCCGTGATCGCCCTCTTCGTCGCCTTGGGCGGCGCGGCCTACGCCGGGAGCAAGCTCAACGGCAAGAACATCGTCAACGCCTCGATCGGCGGCGGCAAGTTGAAGAGCGAAACGATCACCGCCGACAAGATCAAGAAGGGCACGATCACCGGCGCCCAGATCGAAGCGAACTCGATCAGCTCCAGCGCGATCGACCTGACGACGCTGGGGACGGTGCCGTCGGCCCAGACCGCGACCACGGCGACCACCGCGACCACGGCGACGAGCTCGAAGACGGCGACCACCGCCGAAACGGCGAAAGAAGCCGATCGGGCGACGATCGCCGGGGAAGCCGAAAAGCTCGGTGGCAAGACCGCCGAACAACTGAAGGTCACCTGCTCGGGCACCACCGAATTTTACGGCGGCATGTGTTGGGACAAAGCGAATCGTGGTCCCAAACTGTGGCTGGGCGCGATCAAAGAATGCGGCGAAGCGGGCGGCCGCCTCCCCTCGATCGCCGAACTCATCGCCTTCGTCCTGCGGCCGGAAGAACAGGTGGAAGAACAGACCTGGTCCGCCGACCTGATCGACGCTTCCGGCGGCGAAGGAGAAGTCTTCACCACCGACGAGTTCGGTCGGGCGAAAACCGGCCCCGGTCTGCACGGCTTCCGCTGCGTCTTCCCGCTCACCAACTGAGCGCGGCCATGAGCGGGTAGCGTCCGTCCAGATGCGGGTCGTCACCTGGAACGTCAACTCGGTGAAGCAGCGGGTCCCGCGGCTGCTGCCGTGGCTCGACGAACGGGAGCCGGACGTCGTCTGCCTGCAGGAGACGAAGCTGACCGACGAGGCGTTCACCGAGCTGCTCGGCGGCGCGCTGGGGGAACGGGGCTACGAGATCGCGGTGCGCGGCGAGGCGAGCTGGAACGGGGTGGCGATCCTCTCCCGGGTCGGGCTCGAGGAGGTGGTGACCGAGTTCGATGGCTGGCCGGGCTTCCCGAACCCCGAGGCGCGCGCGGTCGCGGCGACCTGCGGTGGGGTCCGGGTGTGGTCGATCTACGTGCCTAACGGGCGCGAGCCGGATTCCGAGCACTACGAGTACAAGCTGAAATGGCTCGTGGCCCTGCGCGACGCGGTCGCCGCCGGGCCCGCCGCGGCGATGGTCTGCGGCGACATGAACATCGCCCCGACCGACGCCGACGTCTTCGACCCGGCTGCCTACGAGGGTCACACCCACGTCACCCCGCGCGAGCGCCAGGCGCTGGCGGAGCTGGAGGCGGTCGGCCTCCACGACGTCGTCCGCGACCGCTGGCCCGAGGAGCGCGTCTTCTCCTACTGGGACTACCGGGCCGGGATGTTCCACAAAGACCTCGGCATGCGGATCGACCTGATCCTCGCCGGCGACCCGGTGGCGGAGCGGGTGAAGGCGGCCTGGATCGACCGCAAGGCGCGCAAAGGCAAAGGGCCGAGCGATCACGCCCCGGTGATCGTCGACCTGGACCAGGCCCCCGACGGGGACATCGGCCCGATGGTTCCGCCGCCCTCGGCCCCCGCCGCCCCGCGCGGGACTCACAAGCTGCCGCAGTCGCGCGGCTAGTCGTCCCGCGCCCGCGAGGGTTGCACCCGCTTCGGCTCGCCCTCCATCTTCGGGTAGCTCGGCGGGTAGGGCATGTCGCCCTCGCCCTCGGCGGCCTGACCCTCATAAAGGTCGAGCAGCGGCTGCAGCGAGTGCTCGACCTCGTCGATCGCCGCGTGCGGGTCGCCGATCGCGGCGAAGCGCGCCGGGACGGTGGCGACGGTGAAGTCCTCCGGCGCGATCTCGGCGAGCTCCTCCCAGGCGACCGGGGTGGAGACCGGCGCCCCCGGCTTCGGCCGCACGCTGTAGGCGGAGGCGATCGTGCGGTCGCGGGCGTTCTGGTTGTAGTCGACGAAGATCCGCTCGCCACGCTCCTCCTTCCACCACTTGGTGGTCACCTCGCCGGGGAGGCCCCGCTCGAGCTCGCGGCCGAAGGCGATCGCCGCGTGGCGCACCTCGGTGAAGGTCCAGCGCGGTTCGATCCGCACGTAGATGTGGATGCCGCGGCCGCCGGAGGTCTTCGGGAAGCCGACGTAGCCGAGGTCGCCGAGCAGGGCGCGGGCCTCGGCGGCGACCCGCACCGCGTCGGCGAAGTCGGTCCCCTCCTGCGGGTCGAGGTCGATGCGCAGCTCGTCGGGATGGTCGACGTCGAGGTCGCGGACCGGCCAGGGGTGAAAGGTGATCGTCCCCATCTGGGCGGCCCAGGCGACGACCGCGAGCTCGGTCGGGCAGACCTCGTCGGCGTGGCGGCCGGAGGGGAAATCGATCCGCGCGGTCCGGACCCAATCCGGCGCGCCCTGCGGCACCCGCTTCTGGAAGAAGGCGTCGCCGCCGCCTTTCTGCCGGGTCGAGACGACGACGCCGGGGTGGACGCCCTTGGTCCAGCGCTCGAGCGTGGTCGGCCGATGGGAGACCGCCCGCATGATCCCCGCGCCGACCGCGAGGTAATAGCGGACCAGGTCGAGCTTGGAGTGCTCCGGGGTGCGCTCGGTGGCCGGGAAGATCACCCGGTCGGGGTTCGAGATCCGCACCTCGCGATCCTTGACCTCGATCGTCGTCGCCGGACTCGCCATGGGATGACGGTAGAGGAGCACCGAAAACGGCGGCTCCCGTGCAGGGGCGCGCGGCGCTCCTCCCGCAGCGGTACCAGCACGATATCCTCCGAAAATTCGGGTGGGGCAGGGGAAAGCCGGCCTCACCAGCTCGGATCGCCGGGGCCTATGGGAGGGCAGCCGGCCGAAAAGGAGAGTCATGCGTAAATACGTAGCTCTGGTCATGGCTGTGGGCGCACTGCTCGCCGTCGCGGCCGTCGGCATCGCCGGTGCCGCCGGGGGCGAAACCCCGGTCACGGTGAAAGTCGGCAACCTCGAAGTGACGGCAAACGGCGGCTTCAGCCCGACCACCATCTCGAAGACGAAGCAGACGCCGATCGAACTGAAAGCTTCGGGCGAAGTCAAGGAGGCCGACGGCACCCATCCGCCGGCGGCGCGCGAACTCATCATCGAAGGCGACAAGAACGCCGAAGTCCACGTCAAGGGCATCCCGACCTGCAAGTCGGGCCAGCTCCAGGCGACCGACACCGCCGCGGCCCTCAAGGCCTGCAAGTCGGCGCTGATCGGCGAAGGCACGACGACCGCCCAGGTGGCGTTCGCCGAACAGAAGCCGATCAACGTCCCGACCAAGCTGCTGCTCTTCAACGGCGGCGAAAAGGGCGGCAAGATCACCTGGTTCGCGCACGCCTACTTCTCGAACCCGATCAGCGGGGCGATCGTCACCACGGTCACGATCACCAAACACCCGCACGGCCGCTTCGGCACCCTCGCGGTGGCGAAGATCCCGCAGATCACCGGCGGCAGCGGCTCGATCATCTCGTTCAACCTGGCGATCAAAAAGAGCGTCGGCGGGATCAACCCGATCAGCGCCAAGTGCAGCGACGGCAAGCTGAAAGTCCACGTCCAGGCGAAGTTCGAAGACGGGACCAAGGCGGAAACGGAAATCATCCGCGCCTGCACCGGGAAGTAACCGTCCGGCCGCCTCGCGGCCGACGAGAAGGCAACACTCGCAGCAACGAAAAGGGCGGCCCTCGGGCCGCCCTTTTCGAGATACGCGCGCGGTGAATATATGCCGTCGGGTTCCAGTTGGCAACCGCAGTCGTACCGCTAACCGGGGCCGGTGCCGATCCTCACTCCGCCGGTGAGCGCCGTCAGTGACTCCCGTCGACGCCTCCCCGACCGGGGGCCTCGAACGAGACGATGTAGACGCGTGCCGGGATACCGCCATCAGGATCTTCAGCTGCCGTCAGGCGCACCCCCGCTCTTGCCCCGATGTCGAGGCAGGCCTCGACGGTGAGGACGAGCTGGTCGTGAAGTTCCTGCCAGCCTTGCTCGTCGAGCCGCATCGGTATGCGCGCCAGGTGGCGCTCCGGGCGTGAGTCGAAGGTCCCCGCGGCGAATGCCTCCTCGACCTCGGCCTCGATCACCCGCCCGATCTCGGCCGACGCGGCTTCGCGGTTGCCCTGCTCGATGGTTGCCCACTTGGCGGTCTCGATCAGCGGCCAGTGCGAACGGTAGAGCCGCTCCTTCCCGTCATCGGTAGTGCCCAGGGCGTGGAGCAGGCCGTTCTCGACGAGGTTGGCGATCATCGATTCGCTCTCCGCGAGGGGGATCCCGGCATCGGCGGCGGCTTCGGCGGCGGTGCGCGCGGCTCCCTGTGAGAAGGTCAGCAGGAGACGGGCCGACTTTGCGTCGGCCTGCACGCCGACCATGGCCGCGTAGAGATCGGGTCGCACGCGGCGATACGCGCGTCCCTCGGCGGCGGTCGTCGCCTGCTCCACACCGATCAGCGGCGCCAGGACCATGTAGGTGCAGATCGGCCCCAGGCCCACCAGCGCGCCCGATCCGTCGTCGAGCAGCCGGCGCCGCATCAGTCCGAGGAGTCCGCCGACGGACGCCTCGATCGCCAGTCCGCTCAACGCCGCGCCCGGAGGCGCCGAGGGGAGATCCCGCAAGACCGAGCGCAGGGGCCGCAATCCCTGGTGCCGCCGGCGAAGCGCCGGCTCGCCGCCTTCATTGCTGGAGATGAGCAGAAGGTGGGCGAGGTTCGGGCGCGAGGCGAGGAATGCCAGCAGGGCTTCGATCGCGGCGCGCAGGCCTTCGGCGGGGACCTCGTGGCGGTGGTAGGCGGGCACGGTGACGGCGAGCGCCTGGGCGCACGCACTGTCGATCGCGGCGCTCAGGAGGCGCTCGCGATCGGCGAAGTTCGCATAGAGGGTCCGCCGCGACATCCGCGCGCGGGCGGCGACCTGCTCCATCGTCACCTCGGCGTAACGCATCTCGGTGAGGAGCTCTTCGAAGGCTCGCAACGCACGTTCGGCGTGGTCGCTCGCTTCCACGGTCTCCGGCCGGATCTCCGGTGCGCGGGCAGCGGACCGAACCGGTCGGCTGGGCGGCCGGTAGGAGAGCAGGAAGGTGAGGAGGGCAGGGATCGGGATCGTCGCTCCCCGCATCAGGTTGGAGCGCATCACCTCCAGCACCGCTCCCACCGCCGCCACCGCCATCTCGGGCGGCATCGCCGCCCGCTCGGGGCTTTCGGCCAGTCGCTCGCGGATGAGCCGCTCGGCGTGTCGGGTCGCCTGCTCGAGAAGGTCGACGGCCTGCGGCCCGGCGGCATAGGCCTCGACCAGGCACATCTTCGCCGCGGGACCCTGTTGATCCAGCAGTTCACTCAAGGCGTGCAGACGGTCGCTCACGCCGGTCTCCCAATCCCCAGGGGTCGGGTCGAAGAGCACCTGGTCGACGGTCGTCTGCAACAGGATCTTGAGCGCCTCGACGAAGGCCGCGGCCTTGTCGGGGAAGAGCTCGTAGAAGCTTCGCCCCGAGACCCCGGAGATCTCTTCCAGGTCCTCCAGTCGCGTGCCGTGGTACCCGCGTTCGGCGCAACTGGCGACGATCGCTCCGTAGACGCGGGCACGCTGGCTCTCTGCGACACGGGCCTTCGGCAGGGCGCCGCCCGGCCGCAGCCTGCGGTCTTTCAAGGACGTCGAATCTCCCCAGGGCGTCGCTACCACGGCGGCTGCACCCTATTGAGGCGCCCTCATCTCCTTCGCGGGGTTTCGTAGTTCGGTACGGACGTTTCCGAACCGAGATGCACGGTCACGTAGAAAATCGCTTTCCCATAGGCATATCCAGTTATCAAATTTCTCCTCTCTAAAATCTATACCTTGACATGGGAACGTTCAACTGTCTAATCTCATGCAACGTCGTCAGGGAAATGCGACGTCAGGGACCAGGGAATCGAGGTGGGAAGTGGGTACGACAGCTTCCGGCAGCCTGTCTGTCGGCCGTAGAAACATGCGCGGACGCCCCGGCTACGTCGCGGGGAGATCGCGGTGAGGCCGATCGCGCTTCCCGCCGCGCCGGATCCGGATCCGTTCAGCGACCCGCTTTCGGCCGCGGTGATGATCGAGATGGGCGAGCGTGGCTATCCCGCGATCGGGATCGATGACGTCGCCCGGCGTGCCGGCGTCACCGTGGCCGAGTTTCGTCGCCGCTTTCGCGATCTCGATCACTGCGCCCTGGATACTTATGAACGCGCCCTCGCCTACTTCGAGCGACTCGTGGGCGGCGCCTACAACGCCCGGCCGGACTGGCGCAGCGGGCTCCGTGCCGCCGCCAACGAGGCGGCAGATCTTCTGGAGGAACAGCCCTATCTGGCCAGGTTCGGCAACACCGAGATCCTGCGGATGCGAGATGAGATGGCGAGGGTCAGGCGCGAAGAGCTCTTCATCTTCTGTGCGGAGATGATCGACCAGGGCCGGGAAGAGAGCCCCGACCCACAAGCGGTCCCGAAGGCGGCTTCGGTGCTCGCCGTCGGATCGATCATCCAGCTTCTCACCCACCGTCTGCAGGAGGGTGCGCCGATCTCGTTCCAGGACGCCGCGCGCGAATCCATCTACGGGATCGTGCGCACATACCTCGGCGTAGAGGCGGCGGAGGAGGAGTTGGCGGTGTCCCGCTCGACTTCGGTCCTCGCCACCCGCTGATCGCGGCACCCGCGAGCGGCGCCGGCGGCCAGGGCACCCACGCTTGCCGTGTCGGGGGCGAGTTCGTCAGGGAAAACGAGGACTCGCCCCCGCACCGGCGACGGCGACGCCCCACAGGGAAGAGGGGCGCCGGTACCACCGCCTCGAGACGCCCGATCCAGGTCGGGGAACGAGGCGCTGGGTAGGGACCCAGCCTCGCCACTATAGCCTCTGGTGAGGTAGTACGTCTACAAAAAAAAGGGAAGTCCGGTATGTTCGCCGCGATGCGGATCCGGCGGGGGCCGACCCGATGCAGCGGTGGCGCCCGCGAGGCAGCCGAAGGATGAGTTCGCGGCGCTCGTCGGACGGCCGCCGGCGCGGCGAGGAGGGCAGGCGCGGCTACCCGCTGCCGCCCGCGCTCGCGAAGCTTCCCTCCGCCCCGCGGCGACCGGCGAGGGAGTTCGCCGACCAGAATCAGCGCAACCTGATCTTGCGGGGAGCTTTGACCGTCTTCGGTACGAAAGGGATCGCCGAGGCGACGGTGCAGGATCTGATCGATGCGGCTTCGGTCTCGCGGGCGACTTTCTATAAGCACTTTGACGACAAGTCGGCGTGCTTCGCCGCACTCCACGACGAGCTGCTCGATTGGCTCGGGGAAGAGGCGCGGGAGGAAGTCGAGGGGGTGGCGGGCTGGTCAGCTCGGGTCGCGGCGGCCTGTCATCGCCTGGTCCACCTGATGGTGACGGACCCGCGGATCGCACGACTGTGCACGGTCGAGCCGCTGCTCGCCGGAGCGCCGGTGCGGGCCCGCCAGGATGCCGCGATCGCCGAGTTGGCGGAGGTGTTGCGCGGGGGTCGTGCGGAGCGGTCCTGGGGCCCCGGGCTGCCGGGATCGCTCGAGCCGTTGTTGATCGGCGGGGCCACGTTCCTGGTGGCGAAGATGGCCACTGGTGAGGACCAGACCGACGCCGATCTGCTCGGCGACGAGATCACACAGCTCATCCTCGCGCCGTACCTGGGGGCCGCGGGCGCGCGGCGTGCCGTCCGCTGAGTCAGCCCTTCTCGGCCTCGCCCGCCGCCCGCCGCCGTCCGACGAATGGCGCCAGCGTGAGTTCGACCAGCTGCGGCGCCGCCTCGTTGAGTCTCTCTCCTTCCCCCGCAGTGACCTTGGCGGCGAGCACCGAGGAGATCGCACCGGCCATCGCCTCCAGTTCGACCGCGGTTCGGTCGCCGCGGCCGCGGGGGGCCGGATGGCCCTCGATGAGCTGATCGACCAGTTCGCGGAGGAAGGTACGCCCCCGCTCGGCGATCTCGCCGCCGGCACCTGGCGGCGCCACCATGCTGAAACGGACCAGATCGGGGTTGGCGACGAGAAAGTCGAGCAGGGTGTCGATCCGGGCCCGCACCTTGGTGCTCCAACCGCGGGCGGAGCCGCCACTCTCCCGCAAGGCTTTGAAGAGATGCCTTCCGAGCAGATCGAAGGTCGCCGAGAAGCACTCCTCCTTGGTTGCGAAGTAACCATAGAAGGTGCGCCGCGAGACGCCGGCGGCGGCGGCGATCTGGGTCACGCTGGTATCGCGGAATCCCTGCTCGGCGACCGAGGCGATCGTCCCCGCGATCAGCCGTTCCCGTTGATTTCGGGTCACGAACTCCCGCGAGAGGCCGTGCCGACCTGGCGGCAGTTGGCGGAGCTTCCCTCCGTCGTCTTCGGCTTCGCTCTCCCGCCCGGCCACGGCCGCAGGCTACAGCCAACCTCGCGCTGATTGCAGTACGTGTTCGTTTCGGACACGTCGCATCTCACGAAAAGCGCGCTCCGCGCGCTGGGTCGTGGTAGCTCAGCCGATCGAGCGGAGCGCCTGCTCGGCCCGTTGTGATCCGACGTAGGGCTCGAGCACCATCTTCACCAGGGTCGGCCACAGTTCGTCGGCGTCCTCGATCCGTCCCCGTGCCAGCCTGCTCTGCAGCAGCCAGACGAGTCCGCTCACCGTGGCTTCCTCGAAGCTGTCCTGGAGTTTCTGCTCGCTCGACCGCCGCCCCTGCCGCATGAAATCGGAAGCCTTGGCGAGGGTCGACTGATACCGCGCGAGGGCAAGGTCACCACCGGTCTGGGCCTCGACCAGGACGACCCTGGCACCCATCGGCTGCTCGGCGGCGAGATGGACCAGAGCCCGCATGCCGAGTGCTATCGCCGTGGCCCAGTCCGAGGTCTCGGGGACGGCCGCGCGCAGCCGCACGTCGGCCTCGGCCATCACCCGGTCATACACCTGGACGAAGCAGTCTTCCTTCCCCTCGAACATCTTGTAGAAGCCGCCCATGCTGATCTTGGCGCCGGCGATCAGCTGATCGATCGTCGCGGACTGATAGCCGCGCTTGGCGAAGACGTCTGTGAGCCGCCTGAGGACGAGCTCGCGTCGCTCCTCGCGGCGCACCTCGCGCGAGACCTGCTTGCGCTCGACCGACTCTCGCACCAGTGCGGGGGGCAACTCTGCCATGGGGCAAGGATTACCACGTCGTGCCGTCGCTGCGCAAGGACTTCATACATCTGGCGCGGCTTTGGTTTGTAGACACCCAACCTCACATGCGCTACAGTGCCCCCGTCCGCTTGGGGGTGGACAGGAAGTACCCGTATTGGGAAGCCCCGGACAGGGCCGAAGGACAGACCTTCGGAAGGGCGGGGCCAGGAGAAGGAGGACGGCAGGTGAGAGGTGTCTCGGAGGTCGTGGCTGCGCGCCGGCAGGCTGCCGCTGCTACCCGCACGAGCGGCAGTCACCGGCGGCTCCTCGCGGTCGGCGTCCTGCTCGCGTTGGCGGTGCTCCTCTTCGGCGCGGGGTCGGCGGAGGCCGCACCCCCTTCGACGACGATGGGCTCGGTCTCCGAAGTCTCCTACACCTCGGCGCATGTGACCGGCCAGGTCGATGCGGGCGGCTCCGCCTTCTGGGCCTTCCAGTACTCGACCGATGGAGTCGACTGGGTCTCGACCAACGCCGAATCGTCGACCTCGTCCTCCCCCGAATCGGTCGCGGCGACGCTCGCCGGCCTCAAAGGCGGAACCACCTACAAAGTCCGTCTCGTCGCCAACGCGACGCCCGATTTCAGCGCGCCGGAAGCGATCTCTCCCGGCCCGGATCCCGAATTCCAGACCCTTGTGGTCACCCCGCCGACGGTCTCGATCGAACCCGCCGGCTCGGTGGCCGGTACGACCGCCCACTTCTCCGGCCATGTGACGGCCGGGAACGCCGATCCGGCCTTCGACTCGTTTTGCACCTTCGACTACGTCACCGATGAACAGTTCCAGCTCGAAGGTTTCGCCGTCCGCGAAGAAATCTCCTGCGTCCCGAACCCGGTGACCGGCACCGGCTCGACCGCGGTCGGCGCGGACGCCGCCGGGCTGCTCCCGAACACCGTCTACCACCTGCGGATCCGGGCCGAAAATCAGGCGCCTGGGGGTCCTGTGACGGCAGTCGCACCGACCTTCCAGACCGAAGCGATCGCGCCGACCATCAGCGCGACCACCGCTCAGGAAATCTCGGGGACGGGCGCCGTCCTCCGCGGTAGGGTCGATCCCGGCGGCAGCTCCACGACCGTGCACTTCGAGTACATGTCCCGCGCGGCATGGGAAGCGGCCGGCCGCAGCATGGCCGGGGCCAAATCGACGCCGGATTCCTCCCCGATCGGCGCCGACAACCAGACGTACACGGTCACCGCCGCGATCGGTGGGCTGACTCCCGAAACCCCTTACGTGTTCCGTCTCGTCGCGACCAACGCGATGAGCGCCCCGGGGGGCACGGCCGGCCCGGTCCGCGCGTTCCAGACCGAAGTGACGACCGCCGACAGCTGTCTCAACGCTCCGGTGCGTGCCCAGCAGGAAGCAACGTTCCTGCCCGAATGCCGGGCCTGGGAGATCGTCTCGCCGCTGGAGAAGGGCGGCAGTGAGGCCGGCGATCCCCATGGCGAGCCGCACTATGCGCTCGCCAGCCCCGATGGGCAGTCGATCCTGTACGGCGTGTTCGGACCGATCGAGACCCCGCGACGGGGGCTTCAGGAGTTTGCCCTCGGGCATCGCGTGGCGGACGGGTGGAGCAACGAAAACCCGCTTCCGGACGGCAAGGAGGCAACCGAACGGCTCTTCGCCCTCACCCACGTGCCGGAATTTCTGATCCCCAACGAAAACCTGACCCGGTACGTCTTCGGGACCAGAGGGTCTCGCATTCCCGAGATCCCCACCGACTCGACCAGCCCGAACGGGGGGGCGCTCTACCGCACCGGCCCGGGAGACAGCCTCGAATGGGTGACGCGCCCGGCAATTCCAAATCCTTCGCCCCTCCCGGGTGAAATGGAACTCGGCGGCTACGTCGCCGCCGGCGCCGCCAGCGACCTCAGCCGGGTCTACTTCTGGTCGCCCGCGATCCTGACCCCGGAGGACTCGGCGAGGGAAGGAGCGCCTGGTTGGGGCCTGTTCGAATGGTCCGATGAAGGCCTGAAAAACGCCGGGTTGCTTCCCGACGGCACCGAGAGCCCTTACGGGGCGATGCCTGCCGGGAACATGCTCACGGGTCCGCTGAAACTTCTCTTCAACCAGAGCTTCGTCAGCGCCGACTACCTCCGCGGGCAAGTGTCGAAGGACGGCAAGTCCCTCCTCTTCGTCAGCCCGGAACCCGACGTCGGGCCGGAACCGACCCAGCTCTACCTGCGGCGTGATGGTCACTCGGTGCTGGTCTCACACCTCGAAAACGGCTCCAAGGCCCCAGATGGCGTCGTGCCGGTGGGAGGGCTGGATTTCGGCCTCCAATCGGGAGCCACCCAGTTCGCATTCGGTTCGCCGGACGGCATGTCGGCGATCTTCCAGACCGTCGATGCGCTCACGGCCGACGCACCCGCGAACGGCGCTCTGAAGACCTACCGCTACGAAGTGGCCACCGATACCGTCAGCTACCTGCCAGGAGTGGACGGTGGGTCGGTCATGACGAGCTCCGAAGACGGTAAACGGTTCCTCTTCGGCTCCAGCACCGGGGCGTCCGTCTGGGACCACGGGACGATCAGGCCGGTGTTCTCGAATCCGGCCGGACCTGGGCTTCTGTCGCCGGCCCAGTCCAATCCGTCCGGCAGCGTGTTCCTATTTCAGAGCACGACTCCGATCGACGGCGCGCATACCGGTGGGACGACGCAGCTCTTCCGCTACGACGTTGCCAAGGAAACCGTGGACTGCCTCTCCTGTGGCCCCGATGATCTGCCCTCGGGCGAAGTCGGCAGGGCGTCCTACACCCTCGCCGACGCTCTCGTCCAGAACCACATGGCATCGGCGGACGGGAAGGTGTTCTTCGACACCCCGAACCGACTGCTGCCGCAAGACATCAACAACGTTCGCGACGTCTACATGTGGAAGGAAGGTCGCCTGTACCTGCTGACCAGCGGCAAGGGCGATGAGGACTCCTTCTACCTCGACACCAGCTCCAGCGGCAACGATGTCTTCATCGCCACCGGCAACGTTCTGCTGGCCAAGGACACCGATGGCGTCCCCGACGTCTACGACGTCCGGGTCCAGGGCGGCTTCCTCGAAGAAAAGCCCGTCTTCTGTGAAAGCGAAGCATGTCGCGGCGCCGTCTCATCGCCGCCCGGCAGCTCGACCGCGGCGACCGCCTCGTTCGTCGGTGCCGGGAATTCCAAGCCGCGCGGCAAGGGCACCGGCGGGGCCAAGGTCAAGGTCGGCGCTCGTCGCCTGGTCGGGGACTCGCTGAAACTCTCGGTCTCGGTTCCGGGCGCGGGGCAGGTGAAGGTCTCCGGGCAAGGAGTGAAGCGCACGCAGAAGGCCTACTCGAAGGCCGGGACCTACCAGCTGTGGGTCCCCCTTTCCCAGGCATCGGTCAAGACGCTCGACCGGAAGGGCAAGGTCCAGGTCAAGGTCGAATTGAGGTTCAAGCCAAAGGCGAAAGAAAGCGCCTCGACCGTCAACTTCGTCCTCAACCTGAAGGCTTAGGTGCACACCATGATTCGGATCAGTTCTCTCCAGACCATGCGTCCCTCGCGCCGTCTCGGCCTCTTGGCCGCGGCCTGCGTCGCGATCGTCTCGCTGTTCTCCGTCGCCTCCGCGCAGGCGGGCGAATTCAAAGTCAAGCCGTCCTTCACCGTCGAACCCAGCAACAACCAGGCGGCCGCACATCCTGACGTGCACATCCAGTTCGAACTGGAAACGGAGCCGAGCGGGGAACCTGCCGGGGGAACGCCACGCGATGTGGCGATCGCACTGCCAAAGGGGCTTGTCGGCGCGCCGAACGCGGTCCCGACCTGCCCGATGGAGAACGTGATCAACTTCGAATTGGGCTGCTCGGCGGATTCGATGGTGGGCGAAGTGGATGCGCTGACCTACTTCAACGGTTCGGACATCCTCTTCCACGTGCCGGTCTATGCGGTCAACCCATACCCGGGGGAGCCCGCCGCGTTCGCGTTCCGCGCCATCTACACGACCCGGATCGACACGGCGGTCCGGTCCGACGGCGACTTCGGCATCACCTCTGGCTCGACCAACCTGACCGAGGCCCTGCAGGTCCTCGGCGTCGACATGACGCTCTGGGGTGTGCCGCACGACCACAACGGCGGGACCTTCGCCCGCAAAGCGTTCTGGACCAACCCGACCCAGTGCACCGAATCGCTGCAGTCGCTGATCCACGTGGTCAGCTGGCAGAGCGCCTCGATCACCGCCGATGCCAGTCGTCCCTTCTCGACGATGGTGGGATGCGAAGAACTCGAATTCGCCCCGAAGCTGAAGGCACGACCGACGACGAACGTCGCCGATGCGCCGAGCGGGCTCGACGTCGACCTGGAGATCCCGCAGTACCAGGACCCGGAAGGGCTGGGGACCGCCCATCTGCGCAAGGCGGAAGTGACGTTGCCGGAAGGGTTGGTGATCAATCCCTCGTCGGCGAACGGTCTCGGCGCCTGCACCCCGGCACAGATCGGTCTGACCACCCCGGTCGGTGATCGACAGGCTCGCTTCGATCTCGGAGAACCGAGTTGTCCCGCGGCGTCGCGCCTCGGGTCGGTCGAAGTCGAAACGCCGATCCTCGACGACCCACCGCTGAAAGGCTCGATCTTCCTCGCGAGTCCCCACCAGAATCCCTTCGGGTCGCTGCTCTCGCTCTACCTGGTGTTCAGCGGCCACGGCCTGCGCTTCAAGCTCGCCGGGGAAGTCCGGCCGAATCCGCAGACCGGGAGGCTGACGGCGACCTTCGACGAAAACCCACAGCTCCCGTTCAGCCACCTGAAGCTCAAATTCGATGCCGGTGCCTATGCGCCGCTGCGTACGCCGATGAGCTGCGGGCGGTACTCGACGACTTCGGTGATGACGCCCTGGGCGGCACCGGCGATCGGCGCGGCCACGCCCTCGGATACCTACGAAATCGTCCAAGGGCCGAACGCGGCCGCCTGCGGGGCCGCCGCCGCCAAGGCACCATCGTTCGAAGCAGGCTCGTCGGCTCCGCTGGCGGGCAAGTACAGCCCGTTCGTGGTCAACCTCCGGCGTGCGGACGGCAGCCCGCAGTTCTCGGCCGTCACGGTGACGCCGCCCCCGGGGCTGGTCGCCAAGCTGGCGAACACCGCGATGTGCTCGGATACCGCGCTGACCGTGGCGGCAGGGAAGTCCGGCGCCGCCGAGCAGGCGAGCCCGAGCTGCCCGGCGGGCTCGCAGATCGGCAACGTCTACGCTGCCGCGGGTGCCGGCCCGGCCCCGTTCAACGCGCCCGGCAAGGCATACCTCGCTGGTCCGTATAAAGGGGCGCCGCTGTCGATGGCGATCGTCACCCCGGCGGTGGCGGGGCCGTTCGACCTCGGCACGATCGTGGTGCGGGTGGCGCTGAACATCAACCCGGCGACGGCGCAGATCACCGCCGTGACCGACCCGATCCCGACGATCCTGCAGGGGATCCCGCTCGACATCCGGTCGGTGTCCGTGAGGTTGGACGCGCCCAACTTCACGCTCAACCCGTCGAGTTGCGATCCGACCGTGGTGTCCGGCTCGTTGTTGTCGACGGCAGGGAGCTCGAGCGCCCTCCAGAACAGGTTCCAGCTCGCCGAGTGCGGCCAGCTCCGGTTGAAGCCGAGCTTGGTTCTCTCGCTGAACGGGCCGACCAAGCGCGGCCAGTTCCCGACCCTGAAGGCGGTCTTGAAGCCGCGGGCGGGCGATGCCAACCTCGACGAAGCGGTGGTCGCGTTGCCGCGCTCCGAGTTCATCGAACAGGGGCACATCCGCACCGTCTGCACCCGCGTCCAGTTCGCGGCCGATCAGTGCCCGGCGGCATCGGTCTACGGCAAGGTGACCGTCGACACCCCGCTGCTCAGCTCGCCGCTCACCGGCCCGGTCTACCTGCGGTCCTCGAACAACAAGCTGCCGGACATGGTCCTCGACCTGCACGGCCCGGCGAGCCAGCCGATCCGGATCGAAGCCGACGGCAGGATCGACTCGGTCAACGGCGGCATCCGCACCACCTTCACCTCGGTGCCCGATGTGCCCTTCACCAAGATGACCCTGCAGCTGGGATCGGGCAAGAAGAGCCTGCTCGTCAACTCGACCGACATCTGCGTCGGGAAGCACCAGGCGGAACTCTCCTACACCGCCCATAACGGGCTCACCTACTCAACCAAGACGCCGCTGAAGGCGCAGTGTGGAGGCAAGAAGGGCAAGAAGTCCAAGGGGGCCAAGGGCACTGGAAAGCGCAAGAAGAGCAAGGCGAAGGGTAAGGACGCACATTGAGGCCGTTGCCGCTCCGACCGATGAAGACGATGATCGCCAATAACCGCAGATGGGGATCGGGGTTAGCCCTCGCGCTGTCCTTGGCTGCCCTCGTCGCGCCGTCACCGTCGTCGGCGGCGCCCCTGCCCGATGGGCGTGGTTGGGAGATGGTCTCGCCGATCGACAAGAACGGCGGCTCGATCGCGGCGCCGGAAGGCATCTTCGCCGGCGGGGTCCTGCAGGCGTCGGCCGACGGCAGCGCGGTCACCTACGGATCGGCCGCCGCCTTCGGTGAAGGCGCCCAGGCCGCGCCGGCGGGCAGCCAGTACCTCTCGAGTCGCACCGGCCAAGGTTGGGCGACGGCGAACCTGACCGTGCCTTTGTTCTCCGGCTCCTACTTCAGCACCGAACCGGCGGGCGTTCCCTACCAGCTCTTCTCACCGGACCTGAACCGCTCACTCCTGCTCAACGGGCATCGCTGCCGGTCGGTCGAAGGCGTCTGCCCGGTCGCCAACCCCCCGCTGCCGGGGACCGCCGCCCCGGTCGGATTCCAGAACTACTACCTGCGCCAGGAAGGGGTCGGCTTCCGCGCGCTGCTGACCGCGGAAGACCTCGCCTACACCGAGATCGAACCGGCCGACTTCGAACTGTCCTTCGCCGGGGCGACCCCGAGCCTCGAACACGTCCTTCTCTCCAGTTGCGCGGCACTTGCCCCGGGGGCCGGCGAAGCACCGTCCGGCGCGGGCTGCGATCCGACCAAACCCAACCTCTACGAGTGGTCGGGAGGAGCGTTGGGACTCGTCAACGTCGGCCCCGGCGCGACCCTTGCCGCCCAATCGGGCGCGATTTCCGCCGACGGCGGCCGTATCTACTTCGTCGAAGGCGGCAACCTCTTCCTCCGCCAGGGCGCGACCGTGAAACAGGTCGACGCGGCCGCGGGGGGCGGTGGCGGCTTCCAGGTCGCGAGCGCCGACGGATCGCTCGCCTACTTCACCCAGGGTGGCCATCTGTGGCAGTACGTGGTGAGCTCTGAAACCGCCACCGATCTGACGCCGGCGGGCGGGGTCCTCGGGGTGCTCGGCGCCTCCGAAGACGGCACCTACGTCTATTACGTCGCGGGCGATGGGGTCCATCTGCTCCACGGTGCTTCCGACGTCGTAGTCGCGGCCGCCGCCGACGCCTCCGACTATCCACCGGCGACCGGCACCGCACGCGTCAGCGGCGACGGCAGCCGGCTCGTCTTCGTGTCCTCGGCGTCGCTGACCGGTTACGACAACACCGATCTGAAAACCGGCCTTCCCGACTCCGAGGTCTTCCTCTATGAAGCTTCCGCGAGCGGCGGCAAACTGCGTTGCGTCTCCTGTCGTCCGACCGGGCTGCGGCCGACCGGTTCCTCGACCATCCCCGGGTCCGTCGCCAACGGGCAGCAGAGCGGGGCGACCGACACCTACAAGCCGCGGGTGCTGTCGGCCGACGGCAGCAGGGTCTTCTTCAACTCCGCCGACGCGGTGGTGAACGGCGACAGTAACGGCGAGCTGGATGTCTTCCAGTGGGAGGCGCCGGGCGCCTTCTGTGCGAAAGCCGCGGGATGCATCTCGTTGATCTCCGGCGGCCGCGACGAAGACGGAGCCACCTTCGTCGACGCCTCGGTAAGCGGGAACGACGTCTTCTTCGTCACCGGCGAGTCGCTGGACGGAGCCGATCCGGGGTCGGTCGACCTCTACGACGCGAGGGTCGGCGGCGGCGTCCCCACCCCGCTGGTCCCGATCCCCTGCTTCGGCGACTCGTGCCAGAGCTTGCCGAGCGAGCCGGAGGACCCCGGCCTGACCACCCAGGTCAGCGGCCCCGGCAACCCCAAGGAGCACTACGTCAGGTTGAACGGCGGTAAGAAGCAATGCTCCAAGCAGAAGTGCAAGAAGAAGAAGCACAAGAAAAAGGCGGCGAAGCAGAAACATGCGAAGACGCCCGCGAAGAAAGGGGCGCGTCGATGAACCGCATCGCCGCGATGATCGCCGTCGGTCTCACCGTGCTGGTCTGCTGCGCGAGCGCGGAGGCGGCCGTGCCGGTCGTGTCCCCGGTCTCCGCCACCGATCTCCAGGGCGTCTCGGCGGTGGTCAAGGGTGGGGTGGACGGACAGGGGCTTGCCACCACCTACCACTTCGAATACGTCACCCAGGCGGCCTACGAATCGGGTGGATACGGAACCGCGGCATCGACGCCGCCGGTCCCCGTGCCGGTCGGCGGTGGAACCCGTCCCGCCCGCGCCGCGCTGTCGAGCCTCAGCCCCTCGACGCCCTACCGCTATCGGCTGGTGGCGACCAACTCGTCCGGCTCATCGACGGCCGAGGGGAGCTTCTCGACTACCCAGGGCTTCGGGCTGCGCCCGGGCACCGAAGGGTTCGGTTTCCGCGCGATCGGCGAAGGTGGGACCGCGGCGACCGGCGCCGGGTCGCATCCGTACCAGCTGAACCTCAGCCTGGGCTTCAACCAGGGCGGCGAATTCGAGGACCAACCGAGCGTCGCCTTCCCCGATGGCGATCTCCGCAACCTCGGGATCGAACTGCCGACCGGCCTGGTCCTGAACCCGCAGGTGCTGCCGACCTGCACGCTCGTCGACTTCGCGACCCCGCGCTCGTCGCCGTTCGAAGCCAGCCTTTCCGGCGAGAACTGCCCGGACCAGACGCAGGTCGGCACGGTGGAGGTCGCGACCGCCCGGAACGGCGGCGAAACGCGGAGGTTCGGTCTGTTCAACTTGACTCCCTCCGCGGGAAGCGCGGCGCAACTGGGATTCGCGCCGTACGGCGCGCCGGTCGTCCTCGACGTCTCCGTCGATGCCCACCCGAACGGGTCCTACTCGATCGGCCTTCACGCTCGCAACGTGCCGCAGACGCTCGATCTCGACTCGCTCTCGCTGCAGATCTGGGGCACGCCGTGGGCCGCCTCCCATGACGGTGAACGCGGTAGTTGCCTGAACGAGGCGCAGGCGATCTTCCCCTGGGCCAAATGCTCTGCCGGACCCCCGTCTAGCGTCGTCCCCGCCTCCTACCTGACGCTGCCTGCCGTGTGCTCTGGCCAGCTCGAAGCCGCTGTCGCGGTCAGCTCCTGGCAGCAGCCGGCGACCGTCGGCGCCAGCGCCGTGAACCGGACTCCCGGGGGCGAAGTCGCCTCGATGGGCGGTTGCCCGAAACTCCATTACAACCCGCTCGCGACCGGGCATCTCACCGACACCAAGGCCTCGTCCGCGAGCGGTTACGTGTTCCGACTCGAGGACAACAGCCCCGGCCTCACCCAGCCGACGCAGACGGCACCGCCGTCGACTCGCCGGCTGGTAGTGACGCTGCCGCCCGGGACCACCGTGAACTCGTCGGTCGGCGCCGGCCTCGGTTCTTGCTCGGAGGCCCAGTTTGCCGCCGAGACCGTGTTCTCGCCGCCCGGCGCCGGCTGCCCGAACGATTCTCGGATCGGCGAATTCTCCGTCGCCGCGCGGATCTTCTCCGAAGAACTGCAGGGCTCGATCTTCCTCGCCACGCCGCAGGCGGCCGGGACCCCGGCCGGCGGGGCGAACCCCTTCGACGCCCTCGTGGCCGTCTACCTGGTGGCGAAGCTGCCGGCGCGCGGGGTCCAGGTCAAGGTCGCCGGCGTGATCGCGCCGAACCCGAAAACCGGCGATCTCGTCGCCACCTTCGAAGGGCTTCCCCAGCTGCCGTATACCCACCTCGACCTCAACTTCCGCGCCGGCCAGCGGGCGTTCCTGGTGACGCCGCCCACGTGCGGCGCGGCAAACTCGAGGGCGGATCTGAACGCCTGGGCCGACGCGGTGCCGCCGACCAGCCTGGTGACCGGCTCGCCGATCGAAACGGGCATCGGCGGCGGCCCGTGCCCGTCCGGAAGCCCGCCGTACCATCCGGAAGCGATCACCGGAGCGGTGAACTCGAACGTCAATTCGTATACGCCCTACTTCGTCCACCTCGTCCGCCAGGACACCGAACAGGAGATCACCTCCTACTCCCTGGTCCTGCCGAAGGGGGTGACCGGAAAAATCGCCGGCATCCCGTTCTGCTCCGATGCGGCGATCGAGGCCGCCCGGCACCGAACCGGGACCGCGGAGAACGAAGCTCCCTCTTGTCCGGGCGCCAGCCTGGTCGGCCACACGCTGACCGGTTACGGCGTCGGCGCCGCCCTCACCTATGCGCCCGGACGGATCTATCTCGCCGGCCCGTACCACGGCGCGCCGCTCTCGCTCGTCACGATCAACTCGGCCACGATCGGCCCCTTCGACCTCGGCACGATCGTGATCCGCTCGGCCTTCCAGGTGAATCCCTTGACCGCCCAGCTGGAGATCGACTCGCGTGCCTCCGATCCGATTCCCCACATCCTCGATGGCATCCCCCTCCACCTGCGCGATGTGCGCATTTACATCGACCGGCCAGAATTCACCCATAACCCGTCCAGCTGTGAACCGTCGCAGCTGGTCTCGACCTTGACCGGCGCCGGGGCGTCATTCGAAAGCGCCGCCGACGACTCGAGCGCGACCGTCGCCAAGCATTTCCAGCTGCTCAACTGCCTTACGCTCGGGTTCAAGCCGAAGCTCGGGATCCGCCTCCGCGGTGGTTCGAAGCGGGGAGCGTTCCCGCAGTTGCGCGCCGTCTTCGCCGCCCGCGGGCCGCAGGATTCGAACCTGAAGCGGATCGAGGTGACGATGCCGCATTCGGAGTTCCTCGCCCAGCAGCACATCAAGACGATCTGCACCCGCCTCCAGTTCGAAGCCGAACTCTGCCCGGCGAGCTCCGTCTACGGGAAGGCCGTCGCCTACACGCCGCTCTTCGACGAGCCGCTGAGCGGTAACGTCTACCTGCGCTCCTCCAGTCATCGCCTTCCCGACCTGGTCGCCTCGCTGCGCAGCGGCGCGATCCGGATCGTCGTCGAGGGCAAGATCGGACCGGCGCGGCAGGGGATCCGCGTCCTCTTCGACAACCTTCCGGACGCGCCGATCAGCCGCTTCGTGATGACGCTGAACGGCGGCAAGCGCGGGTTGCTGGTCAACTCGGCGAACATCTGCAAGACGCCGCCGGTGGCGGCGGTGAGGGCCCTCGGGCAGAACAACCTCGGTGCCGTCTTCACCTCGACCCTCCGCGGTCAGTGCAAGGGGAAGAAGACGCCCGCCGGGAAGGGTGGCGCAAAGTGAGGCTGGCGAGGTTGAGACACATTTGTTTGGCGCTGAGCGCCACCTTCGTCCTCGCGGCCGCGGTGGCCCCCGCGGCCCATGCCGCGATCGCCTTCGAGGATCCGCTTTTCGTCGCGACGCCGAACCAGCCGGCGAAACCGCCGGTCGAAGGCCCGGTCCCGCCGCCCGTCGGCAACCTCGAAGGCCCCTGCGGGCTCGCCGTCGATGGCGGCGGCAACTTCTACGTCTCCGACTACTACCACCACGCGATCGACCTTTATCACCCGATCGTTGATATCTCCCGCCCGGAGAACAACGGAGCGACCTACCTGAGCCAGAGCACCGGCATCGATCCACTCGACGGGCCATGTGGCCTCGCGCTCGACGCCTTCGGGAACCTGTACGTGAACGACTTTCATCGTGACGTCACCCGGTACACCGGCGGGGTGGGGACGGTGATCGATTCGGCTCATCCGACCGGGGTCGCGGTGGATACCGGGTCGAACGACGTGTACGTGGACGATCGCACCCAGGTGACCGTCTACAGTCCGAGCGGCGTCGAACTGGGGCAGATCGGCAACGGCAGCCTCCTCGACGGCTACGGGGTGGCGGTCTCAGGATTTGCCGGCACCATTGGTGACGTCTACGTGCCCGATGCCGCCACCAACACGATCAAGGTGTATCCCCCGACGCTGGGGGCGACCAGCCCGATCGCGACGATCGACGGGTCGGGCACCCCGAACGGTCACTTCATCTCGCTCCGCAATGCCTCGATCGCGATCGACAACTCGACCGGGGAGATCTACGTCACCGACATGGTGGAACCTGAATTCTCGGAGCGCGCCGAAACGGTCGTCTGGGTCTTCACCTCCGGCGGCGCGTATGAGGGTCGGCTGAAGTACTCGGTCTCCAACTCGCTGCCGGTCGGCCTCGCCGTCGACAACTCCGGCACCGCGAGCCAGGGTCGCGTGTACGTCACCTCGGGCAATACGATCCGCGGTTCGATCTACGCCTACCGCGCGCACGCGGCGACGCCGAACAGCGTGCCGCTGCCACCGAGCTTGGCGGCGGTGAGCGCCGGACCCAGCGGCCCGGCTACGGCGGCGGCCGCCGCGTCGGCGCCGGTGGTCACGTCCCCGACGGTGGCAGCTGCGGTTCCGGCGACGGCCGGCCCGGCCGCCTCGACCGTGACCTCGCCGACGCCCGCTGCCCGCAAGCGGGCGTCGAAGCATCACCGTCGGCCGGCGCGGACGCATCGGGCGGACGGTAGGCGTCGATGAACAGACCGCGCGCGGCCTGGATCGCGCTGTTGGTCTGCCTCTCCGCCTTGATCGGAGGTTCGATCGCGGCCGCCGAGGTGACCCAGAAGGGGGACCTGCGGGTCACCGTCTCGGGATCGATCTCGCCGAAGACCCTGCCGCGTTCGGGCGCGGCGCCGATCTCGGTCTCGGTCGGCGGTGACGTGAAGACCACCGACGGAAGCGCGCTGCCGAAACTGAAGACGTTGAAGATCGAACTGAACCGCTACGGGCGGATCGAAACCACCGGCCTGCCGGTCTGCCCGTACGGATCGATCCAGCCCGCCTCTTCCTCACGCGCCTTCAGTGCCTGCCGCTCGTCGCTGGTCGGACAGGGCAGTTTCAGCGCCGAAATCACCCTCGCGGGGCAGGCACCGTACGCGATCAACGGCACGATGCTCGCCTTCAACGGCCTCAAAGGAGGGAAGCCGGTGCTGTACGGCCAGATCTATGCTCCGCGACCGTTCGCCACCTCCTTCGTGATCATCTTCTCGATCAAGCAGATGAAGGGCCAGTTCGGGACCGCGCTGACCGCGACGCTCCCTGCGAGCTTGCGCAGCTGGGGCAACCTCACCGGGATCGAGCTGAAACTAGGCCGTAACTACACCGCGGCAGGCAAACACCACAGCTACCTGAGCGCCGGCTGCCCGGCCCCCAAGGGCTTCCCCGGCGCCACCTTCTCGCTGGCGCGGATCTCCTTCGGTTTCGAAGCCGGGCCGACGATGGCGTCGACTCTGAGCCGCAACTGCACCGCCCGCGGCTAGCCCCGCAGTCGCGAACCGCTTACCCGAGCTCCTACAAATAGGAGTAGATGAGCGCGAGCCAGAGCGACAGCAGCGCGATCGCCGCCTCCCTCTTGGACCCGGGGGCGTTCGGGGCGATCTTCGAGCGCCACTACGACGCCGTCCACGGCTATCTGCGGCGGCGGCTCGATGACGCGCGGGCGGACGAGATCGCCTCGCAGACGTTCCTGGTCGCCTTCGACGGGCGCTCGCGCTTCGACCGCAGCCGCGGCGACGCGCGGCCTTGGCTCTTCGGCATCGCCACCAACCTCGCCCACAACCATCGCCGGCACGAGCTGGTCGAACTGCGGGCGATGGCGGCGATGCGGCCGGAAGCGGAGGCTGCGGTCGATGGGGTCGAGGCGCGGGTCGACGCGGAGCGGCTGCGCGGGCCATTGGCCCGGGCGCTCGCCGACCTGCCGACCGAGGAGGCCGACGTCCTCTGCCTGCTGGTCTGGGCCGAACTGAGCCAGGGGGAGGTCGCCGACGCGTTGGCGATCCCGCTCGGCACCGTCAAGTCCCGGCTCTCCCGCGCCCGCGGACGACTGCGGGACGCGCTCGGACTTCAACCCGACGCCGACTCGGTCGGCGACAACGCGACTTCGGCTGGAGGTAGGAGATGGACGAGCTGACCCTGATGCGGAGCTTCCGCGCCGAGCGCGCGCGCCCGAACCCGACCGCCCGCGCGTTGGCCCGGCGGGCGCTCGAGGCGCGGTTCGAGGCGGCGACCACCGCCGGCTTCCTGGTGCAGGATGCGCCGAAGGTTCGCCACCAGACCGTGATCCAACGCCGCCGCCTGCTCTCCTTCGCCGCGGCTACCGCGCTCGCCGCGGTCCTCGCCGGCGTCCTCGTCTTCAGCTCCGGCCCGACCGCGCAGCCGGCCGCCGCCGCCGAGGTCCTGCGGCAGACGGCGACCATCGCGGCGGCGGAAAGCGGCCCCGGCCTCTTCCCGGATCCCCACCAGCTGATCTTCCGGAAGACCGTGCGGCAGGAGCTGGAGGAATGGGTGCCGGGCAAATACACCGCCAGCTACGGCGGCGTCATCACGACCAAGCCGGTGACGTCGTACGGCGGTTACGTGCGGTCCACCGAAGAAGCGTGGATGAGCACCAAAAGGCGCGGCCGCCAGCGCATCGTGCTGGACAAGCTGAGCTTCCTCTCGGCCGCCGAACGGCAGCGCTGGAAGGCGGCGGGCGCGCCGCTGCCGATCCCGTTCGACGGCGAAGCGGCGCCTTCCCCGGAAGAACACGTGATCGAGATCCGTCGTGGGGTGCGGGACGTCGAAGTCCTCGACGGCCCCGGCTACGGCCGGTTCGCCAAGCTGCCGACCGCGCCGCGGGCGCTGCGGCACACGCTCGAACGCAAGCAGGCGGGCGAGGGGAAGGTCGACGACGGCCAGGTGATCGCCGAACTCTGGGACATCCTCGAAAAAGCGAACACCAGCCCCGCCCTCCGTGCCGCGGTCTTCAACGCGCTCGCCGAAGAGCCGAGGATCGGCCTCGACCGCACCGCCGAGGACCTGGTCGACCGTCCCGGCTACGCCCTCTCCTACGCGAGCGACAAGGCGAGCCTCTACCAGCAGGGCGGTATCCGCACCGAATACATCTTCGACCCGGAGACCTCGGCGATCCTCGGCAAACGCGAAATCCTTGTCGACCCGAGCGAGCGCCCCTGGGTCAAGGGCATCCCCGCCGGGACGGTGCTGCGCGATGCCGCCTACCTCGGCTCGGGGATCGTCGACTCGATCCACCAGCGGCCCAGACGCTGACGGGCAAGATCGCGTTCAGTCGAGATTCCCCTCTCGAATTTCCGCCGATCTGCCGACTACCCACATGTGAGCGCCCGATCGAAGGTCCTGAACTCGTCCATCTCGCGTCTCCTCCTCGCCGCGATCTTGCTCGGCCTGCTCGTCGCCGGTTGCGGTGGGGGCGGGACCTCGGACGCCGGCAGCGCCAGTTCGGGTGGCGACCGGGCGGTCGCAGCCGGCGAAACGGAGACGACGGATGGAGAGGCGCAGGGAAAGGCGGTTGCGCCCGGCACCGTCGAAGCCGTATGGCAGCAGCCCCACGGCGAAGAAAACGTGGTCGGTTACGAACTGTTGAAAGCCAGTGAAACGCGGTCGCTGGCCAAGTCGCTGGCGACCGCCTTCGAACTGCCGAACCCGTTGCTGATCAAGGGCGTGAACGGTTTCGGCGGCGGGCCGTTCTACGACCCGGAAGACAACTCGATCACCCTCCCGTACGAATTCCCGGCGGTCGTCTTCGGCGTCATCACCCAGTCGAATCCGCAAGGCACGCCGACCGAATGGGGCGAAGCCGCGGGCGCCGTCAACAGCTTCATCCTCGCCCACGAGTTCGCCCACGCCTTGATCCACAACTTCGAACTGCCTGTCCTCGGCCGCGAAGAGGACGCCGCCGACGGGATCTCGACGGTGGTCCTCCTGAAAGCCGAAGAAGGCGCGTTGTACGCGATCGACGCGGCCGAATTCTGGGCCGCCTTCTCCGGCCGTCAGGATCCGCCGGACCTGGCCGAATACGCCGACAACCACTCCTTCGACCGCCAGCGCGCCGACAACATCCTCTGTTGGGTCGCCGGGTCCGACGAAGGCATCCTCGAAGCCTTCCTCGAAAACGAGATCCTTCCCGAAGAACGTCTGGCCGCCTGCCCCGGCGAATGGGAACTGCTCAAAAGCAGCGCCGAACAGGTGCTGAATCCCCACCTCGTCAACGGCGCGAACCTGTCCCCGGCCGGATAACGTCGATGTCTGAAACGGTGCCCGCACGATGATGTCCGCGCGGGGAGGGGGCCGCCACACGGGCCGACCGTGTTTCCTATCCGCCCCGGATCGCTCGCCTGTCAGGTGAGGCCGGCGACGACGTAGCGGGCCCCCAGCGCCAAGGCGAGAAGGCCGAGGCCGCGGCGCAGGAGCGGCTCGGGCAGCCGCGGCTGGAGGCCTGAACCGACGTACCCGCCGAGCAGCCCGCCGGCGCCCATCGCCAGGCCGACCACCCACACCGGCGCGATCGAGCCGCCGTGGCGGATGCTGAGGACGGCGTAGGCGGCGACGCCGACGATCGAGGTGAGGAAGGTCGAGGCCAGCGCCGCCGGGGCGACCTCGGCGAGCGTGAAGCCGGCGGCGACCAGGAGCGGCGCCAGGAGCGAGCCGCCGCCGATCCCATAGACGCCGCCGATCACCCCGACCAGGAGCGCCAGGCCGACCAGGAGTGGGCTGCGTGCCGACGGAGGCGTGCGCCGCGAGGTCGGGGCGCGGCCGAAGGCGAGCCAGGCGCCGAGCGGCACGAGGACGGCGGCGATGACGAAGTAGAAGGCGGTCGGGCCGGAGAGGACCTCGACCCGGAGCACGGCGCCGGCGACGACGCCGGGAAGGGTGCCGAGGACCAGCGTGCCGGTCAGCGGGGCGCGGATCGGCGCCCGCCGCGAGTAGCGCCACAGCGCCCCCGGCGTGGCGAGGACGTTGTAGAGGAGGTTCGTCGGGGTCAGCGACGGGCTCGGGGTGTGGAGGATGCTGATCTGGACCGGGATCAGGAACACCGCGCCGGAGACGCCGACCGGGGTCGTCAACACCGCGAGGGCGAAGGCGATGACTCCACCGAGGATCGCGTCACCGAGCATGGACGCGGCAGACTACGGAGCTAGGACCGGTCGACCGCGTCGGGCGGGTGGCCGGGGCCGGCGCGCGGCTCGAGGAGCAGGATCGGGATCTCTCGCGGCGCCGCCTGCTCACGGTAATTGGCGTATTCGGGGTAGGCGGCGTCGAAGCGCGGCCAGAGGCTCTTGCGCTCCGCGCGATCGGCGGGCCGGGCCCGCACCGCACGCCGCTCCGCGCCGATCTCGACCTCCGTCTCGGGATGGGCGCGCAGGTTGTGGAACCAGGCGGGGTTGGTCGGCTGCCCCGCCTTGGAGGCGACGATCGCGATCGCGTCGCCGTCCTCCAGGTATACGAGTGGGGAGACGCGGTGCTTGCCGGTGCGGGCGCCGACGTGGTGGACCAGCGCGATCCGGGCCGCCGGCCAACCGGGGACGTGGGCGCCGAGGCGCCCGCCGCCGGCCCGGTAGATCGCGACGTGCGCCCGGGCCGAGCGACGGCCGAGGTAGATGCCGCGGCGGGTGAAAGGCTGGGAGAGGGCGATCGTCAGCCGACCGAGCCGGCTTGGCCTCGCCGCCCCCGGGTCGCCCTCCCCGCCCATCCTCTAGGCCGCCGAGGCGACGGCGCCCTCGACGTGCGCGGCGATCTCATCGACCAGCAGCGGGCAGGCGCCGGCGGGGAGGTCGTGACCCATGCCCGCGATCGTCCGATGCCGGGCGCCGGCGATCGCCTTGGCGGTGGCGCCGCCGCCGCTCGGATGGACCATCGGGTCACGGTCGCCGTGGATGACCAGGGTCGGTACCGAGATCCGCGCGACCTCCGCGCTGCGGTCGCCGGACTTGAAGATCGCCGCGAGCTGACGGGCGACGCCCGCGGCCTGCGAGCCGCCCGCCCGATCCCAGTCCTCGAGCGCCCCGGCCCGGACCCGGTCGGCGTCGAAGGGATAACCGCGCGAGCCGATGTGTCGCATCATCGCCACGGTGCGCTCGGCGCTGATCTCCCGGGTCTTGGCCGGGGGCTGGGCGAGGCGCAGCCAGGTGGAGAGGGCGGGACGCCCGAGTCGCGACGCCCCGGTCGTCGACATGATCGAGGTCAGCGAGAGCACCCGCTCGGGCTCGCGGGCGGCAAGCGTCTGGGCGATCATCCCGCCCATCGACATCCCCACGAGGTGGGCCGGTCCGATCCCGAGCCGGTCGAGCAGGCCGGCGGCGTCGCAGCTCATCGCGCCGAGGGTGTACTGGGCGGGGGAGAACCGCCTGGTCAGGAACTGGACGCCGCTCGGTGGCCGGCAGCCGGCCCGCCCCGAGCGCCCGACGTCGCGGTTGTCGAAGCGGACCACGTGGAGGCCGCGGGCGAGCAGGCCGTCGACCAGCTCGGTCGGCCAGACGCCCAGTTGCTGGCCGAGGCCGGCGATCAGGAGCACCGTCGGATCGGCCGGATCACCGGCGCTGCGGAAGCAGATCTCCATCCCGCCACCGACGTCGATGACGTCTTCGATCTCCGCCCTGGCCATGACCCCGGTGCTGTTCATCGACTCTCCTCGGCGACAGTTGGTAGGTTGCCCGGTACTTATGAGTACCGTCCGCACCGGACCTTAGCGCAGACCCTCCCCGATCACACCATGTCACCCGCCCCCACACCGCTCGCCGGCCGCACCGCGGTGATCAGCGGCGCCGCCTCGGGGATCGGCAGGGCCCTCGCGGTCAGGCTGTCGAGCTTCGGCTGTCCGCTGGCCTTGATCGACGTCGACGAGGCGGGTCTCGAGGAGACCGTCTCCCTCGTCTCCACGCCGGTCCTCGCGCGCCGACTCGACGTCTCCGACCGCGGTGAGCAGCTCGCCTTCGCCGCGGAAGTCGCCGACTGGGCACCGGCCCCGCTCGGCGCCGTCTTCAACAACGCCGGGGTCGCGCTCGCCGCGACGGTCGAGGAGTCCTCGACCGAGGACGAGGAATGGCTGCGGCGGATCAACCTCGAGGGCGTCATCCACGGCACCCACGCTTACCTGCCGATCCTCCGCGCCCAGGGCTCCGGTGCGATCGTCAACACCTCGAGCGTCTTCGGCCTCGCCGGCATCCCCGGCCAGAGCGCCTACTGCGCCTCCAAGTTCGCCGTCCGTGGCTTCACCGAGAGCCTCCGCCACGAGCTGGTCGGCAGCGGCTTGCGCGCCGTGACCATCCATCCCGGCGGCGTCAAGACCAACATCGCCCGCAACGGCCGGCTGCACAGCGACCCGAAAGGGCTCGGCCGCACCAAGGACGAGATCGCCGACGAATTCGAGGCCTTCGTCCGCACCACCCCGGAGCGCGCCGCCGAGGTGATCCACAGGGGATTGGACGCCGGCAAGGCGCGCATCCTGATCGGCCCGGACGCCTACATCTTCGACCTGCTGACGCGGGTCACCCCGACCCACTACTACCGTGTGCTCGGCAGCCTCGAGCGCCTCGTGACGCGGTCGAGCCGCTCCTAGAGCCTCCACTCCAGCGACCGAGCATCCCAGGCCGCCGTCGCCGGTGGCGCCTTGGTCGCCGGCGGCCGCCGCAAGGCGTAAGATACAAAGCACACATAGGGGAGGAGAGGGGATCCCTCGACTCCCTCGCCGTAGGCGCGGTGCCCCGGTGATCCCGGAGCCGCGACAACCGGCCAGGGCGGAGGCGATCCCGATGCCAGGCCAGAACCGAGAGGCGAGATATGACGCTCAGCGATGCGAGCGCGGTGATCGATGCCGCCGTTCCGATCGATCGGCTGCTGACCCATGACGACCGGGCGCGGCTACTGAGGTACATGGCGATGATGCGGTCCGCCGAGGAACGGGCCCTGTCGCTCTACAAGCAGGGCAAGGTCCCCGGCTCGTTCTACGACGGCCGCGGGCAGGAGGCGATCTCGGTGGGGGCGTCGTTCGCGCTCGCCCCGCGGGACCGGGTCTGCATCCTGCACCGGGACCTCGGCGCGCACTTCGTGCGCGGCGTGACCCCGGACCGCTATCTGGCCAACTACATGGGGCGGGCCGACGGGGTGACCGGCGGCAAGGACGGCAACATGCATTTCGGCGACCGTGAGCTCGGCTGCGTGGGGATGGTCTCGATGCTGCCCGACATGGCTCTGGTCGCCGACGGGATGGCGCTGGCGATGAAGATGCGCGGCGAGGACCGGGTGGCGATGACGTTCTTCGGCGAGGGCTCGACCGCGAACGGTCAGTGGCACGAGGCGATGAACTTCGCCGGCGTCCAGCGGCTGCCGGTCGTCTTCCTGCTCGAGAACAACCGCTTCGCCTACTCGACGCCGAACGAGCTCGAGTTCGCGGTCGACCCGGTGCGGCGGGCCGAGGGCTACGGCTTCCCCGGGGTGGGGGTCGACGGCAACGACGTCGAGGCGGTGTTCGCCGCGGCACACGCGGCGGTCGAGCGCGCCCGCGAGGGCGGCGGGCCGACCCTGATCGAGTGCCAGACGATGCGCATGCACGGGCACGGCGCCCACGACGACATGAGCTACGTGCCCGCCGAGATGCTCGCCGAGTGGGAGGCGCGCGACCCGGTCGAGCGGTACGCGAACCGGCTCGTGGGCGAGCTCGGTTTCGCGGCGCGGGAGGTCGAGGCGATCCGTGAGGAGGTCCGCGCCTACATCGACGAGTGCGCCGAGCGGGCGCTCGCCTCGGCGATGCCGGACCCGGCGGTCGCCGAGGAGGGCCTCTTCGCCGAGCACTGGGAGCCGCTCGGCGATGGCGCCGCGCCGTGGTCGGGTTGGGCCGGCCCGAGCGCCGATCGGAGGGTCGACCCCACGCTTGCCAGGAGGGCGGCCTGATGGCGGAGCTGACCTATCTCGAGGCGATCTCCGACGGGCTGCGGACGGAGATGCGGCGCGACGAATCGGTCTTCTGCCTGGGCGAGGACATCGGCGCCTTCGGCGGCGCCTTCAAGGTGACCGATGGCTTCGCCGCGGAGTTCGGCGCCGAACGGGTGCTCGACATGCCGCTGGCGGAGAACGCGATCATCGGCGCCGCGACCGGGGCGGCGATCGAGGGCATGCGGCCGGTCTGCGAGATGCAGTTCGCCGACTTCATCGCCTGCGGCTTCGACCAGCTCGTCAACGTCGCCGCGAAGCTCCACTACCGGCAGGGACAGAGCGTGCCGATCGTCGTGCGGCTCCCCTCCGGCGGCGGCTTCTCCGGCGGCCCCTTCCACTCGCAGAACCCGGAGGCCTGGTTCCTGCAGGTGCCGGGGCTGAAGGTGGTGGCGCCGGCGACTGCGGCCGACGCCAAGGGCCTGCTGACGAGCGCGATCCGCGACCCCAACCCGGTCTGCTTCCTCGAGCACAAGGGCCTGTACCGCCATGTGCGAGGTGAGGTGCCGGAAGGGGAGTACACGGTGCCGATCGGGGAGGCGCGGGTCGCCCGCGAGGGGGGCGAGCTGACCGTGGTCGCCTACGGCTCCGCGGTGGCGCCGGCGCTCGAGGCGGCGGAGCAGCTGGGCGAGGACATCGAGGTGCTCGACCTGCGCACCCTCTGCCCGCTCGACCGCGACTCGATCCTCGGCAGCGTCCACAAGACCGGCAAGGTGCTGATCGCCCACGAGGCGACGCAGGCATGCGGCGTCGGCGCCGAGGTCGCCGCGCTGATCGCCGCCGAGGCGTTCGAGGATCTCGACGGCCCGATCCGCCGGCTCACCGCGCCGGACCTGCCGATCCCGTTCAGCCCACCGCTGGAGGCGGCCGTCCTGCCCCAGCTCGACGACATGAAGGAGGCCTGCCGTGAGCTCCTCTCCTACTGAGACCACGGCCCTCGTCCAGATCGAGATGCCGCAGATGGGGATCTCGGTCGCCGAGGGGACGATCGTCGAGTGGCGCAAGCGGCCCGGCGACTGGGTCGACGCCGACGAGCCGGTCTGCGACGTCAGCACCGACAAGGTCGACGTCGAGATCCCCTCGCCAGCGGCGGGGCGCCTCGGACGGATCGTGGTCGAGGCCGGCGAGACTGTCGCGGTCGGCGCGTTGCTCGCCGAGCTCGACGTGGCGGCGAAGCCGGGGGAGGCCCATCCGGAGGAGTCGGGTGAGAGGCCGGTCGGGTCGCCGTCCGGGGACGCCGATCGCTCCCGTGTCTACTCGCCTGTGGTGCGACGGATGGCGGCCGACCACCACGTCGACCTGGAGCAGGTCGAGGGGCACGGGGTCGGTGGTCGGGTGCGCAAGGCGGATCTCGTCGCCTTCCTGGAGGAGGGCAGGGAGGAACGCCCGCTGCACAGCGAGTCGCCGTACGTGCCGGAGCCGGCGACCGGCCGCCCGCGGTCACCGGTCGCGGCCGCGACTACGGCGGAGGACCTCCTCGGCCCCACCGATCGCGAGCCGATGTCGCCGATGCGCCGGCAGATCGCGGCGCACATGGTCGAGAGCCGCCGCAGCGCGGCCCACTGCACGACCGTGGTCGAGGTCGACTTCGCCGGGGTAGCCGCGCGCCGCGGCGAGCTGCGCGAGCCGATGGCCCGTCGCGGCGTCGCCCTCACCTACCTCGCCTTCGTCGCCCGCGCGACGGTGTCGGCGCTGGAGCACCATCCGATCCTCAACGCCTCGGTCGAGGGCGAGGAGATCGTGCACCACGAGGACGTCAACCTCGGCATCGCCGTCGCCCTCGACGACGGGCTGATCGTGCCGGTGATCCGGCGGGCGCAGCGACTCAGCCTCGAGGGGATGGCGGCGGCGATCGGCGATCTCGCGACCCGCGCCCGCGAGAAGCGGCTGCACCCGGACGAGGTCCAGGGTGGCACCTTCACGATCACCAACCCGGGCCGGTTCGGCGCCGTGCTGGCGACGCCGATCATCAACTCGCCGCAGGTCGCGATCCTCGACCTGGAGGCGGTGGTCAAGCGCCCGATCGTGGTCGAGCGCGACGGCGAGGACTCGATCGTGATCCACCCGATGTCCTACCTCTGCATGTCGTGGGACCACCGTGCGCTCGACGGTGCCGAGGCGGCGCGCTTCCTCGGCGAGTTGAGGGAGTTGCTGGAGCGGGGGAGGTGGGAAGCGTGAGTACGCATGCCGCGGTGAACCCGAAGGTGCCCTCGGCCGACCCGGCGGGCGACTTCGAGGACGTGCGGCTCTTCAGCGGCCCGCGCAGCGGCGTCACGATGGCGATCGCGGTCCACTCGACCGTCCTCGGGCCGGCGCTCGGCGGGGCGCGACTCTGGCACTACCCCTCGCCCGAGGACGGCGTCGCCGACGCCAGGCGGCTGGCGCGGGCGATGACCTACAAGGCGGCCGCGGCGGGCCTCCCCCTCGGCGGCGGCAAGGGAGTCATCTGCGCGCCGACGCCCGCCCGCCCCGAGCGCGATCTGCGCCGCGCGATCCTGCTCGACTTCGGCGACGCGGTCGAGTCGCTCGGCGGCCGCTACGTGACCGCCGAGGACGTCGGGACCGGTGCCGCCGACATGGCGGTGATCGCCGAGCACACCGCCCACGTGGTCGGCCTGCCGGACGAGCGCGGCGGCAGCGGCGATCCGAGCCCGGTGACCGCCCGCGGCGTCCTCGCCGCGCTCCGAGCCTGCCTCGGACACCGCTTCGGCGACCCGTCCCTGGCGGGTGTCCGCGTCTGCGTGGTGGGGGCGGGACACGTCGGCGGGCGCCTGGCGACCCTCCTCGCCGAAGGCGGCGCCGAGGTCACCATCTCCGACGTCGACCCCGGCCGTCGTGTCCTTGCCGAGCACCTCGGGGCGGCCTGGATCGACCCGGCCGGCGCGATCCTGGCCGACTGCGACGTGCTCGCCCCCTGCGCCCTCGGTGGCGTGATCGATCCCACCACCGTCGACCGCCTCCGCTGCGGGGTCGTCTGCGGCGCGGCCAACAACGTCCTCACCGACGACCGCCTGGCGACCTCCCTCGCGAGCCGCGACATCGTCTACGCCCCCGACTTCATCGCCAACGCGGGTGGCCTGATCAACGTCTACGCCGAGCTCCACCGCCTCGACCACCAGTCGGTCGCCGGCCTCGTCGACGGCATCGGCTCCACGGTGCGCCAGATCCTCGAGGCGGCCGACCGCCACGGCTCGACGCCCCTCGCCGAGGCCCAGGCGCTGGCCCTGCGGCGATTGAGGTTCAGGTCTCGACCGCGAAGAGATCCCACTCGCCAGGAGCACCCTTGAGCGTGTGCGTGCCGCGCGGCGCGAACTCGAGGCCCGAGCCGACCACCAGCTCCTTGACCGTGCCGGAGACGCGGACCTCGCCGGCGTCGGCGAGGGCGCCGATCCGAGCGCCGATATTGACCGCCATGCCGCCGACGTCGTCGCCGATCAGCTCGACCTCGCCGGTGTGGATGCCGGCGCGCACCTCGATCCCGATCCGCGCCAGCTCATCGCGGATCGCGCAAGCACAGCGGATCGCCCGGGTCGGCCCGTCGAAGGTCGCGAGGAACCCGTCACCCATCGTCTTCACCTCGCGGCCGCGATAGAGCCCGAGCTGGCGCCGGACCACGGCATCGTGACGTTCCAGCAGGTCGCGCCAGCGACGGTCGCCGAGCTCGCCCGCCCGCTCGGTGGACGCGACGATGTCGGTGAAGAGGACCGTGGCCAAGGCTCGCTCCGGCTCGTGCGCGCGCCGGCTCCCGAGCAGGAACTCCTCCACCTCGTCGAGTAGTTCGTCCTGGTCGCCGATCATCGCCAGATGGTCGGCGCCGCGCAGCTCGACGTAGCGGGCGCCGGGGATCTTCTCGGCCAGGTATTCGCCCTGGCGCACGGGCACCACCCGGTCGTCGCGCCGATGCAGGACGAGGGCCGGTACGTCGATCGCGGACAGCACCTCACGCACGTCGATTTCGCGATAAAGCTCGATCAGGGCGATCGCCCCCGCCGGACTGGTGCCCTGGCGCAGCAACCTCGACCACCACCGTCGGAACTCCGGGTCGTCCGTGACGCTCGGCGCCCAGAGGTCGATCGCCACCGGCCCGCCCCATTCCCGCTTCAGCGACTCGTACAGATCGTCGAGCGCTGCCCCCCGCACGCCTTGAGCGAAATCGGGCGCCTTCACGATTCGAGGAAAGGTCCCGTAGAGGACCATCGAAGACACGCGCTCGGGGTGGCTGGCCGCGAACAGCGCCGACATCGGGCCCCCCTCCGAGATCCCGAAGATCGCCGGTCGCTCGCACCCGGCGGCGTCCATCACCGCCCCGAGGTCGTCCATCGACTCCTCCAGGGTCGGCGGCCGCCCCGGCCGGTCGGAGAGACCCTGGCCCCGCTTGTCGAAGAGCACCAGACGCGAGAACGAGGCGAGGCGGCGGAAGAAGCGCGCCACCGACGGCTCCTCCCAATACAGCTCGACGTGGGAGACGAATCCGGGCACGAAGACCAGGTCCAGCGGCCCCTCTCCATGCACCTGATAGGCGATGCTCACTCCGTCGGAGTTCGCGTAGCGGGTAGCGGCTTCCATCTTCTCCCCGCTGCGACTTTAGCGACCCTCCTGTGCCGGATCGACCAGTTCGGGGAGCTCGGCGCCGTCTACGGCGAGGAAGGATGCGGCGAGCTCGTGAGGCTCACCGCATCCATCCGTTCCCGGAGCCGTCAGCGCCTGGCCAGTTCCTCGATGAACTGATCGCCAGGGGATCCGATGCCGGTCATCGAGTCGAACCCTGGGGCCGCGGACAGCGACTCGGGCGCTTCCTCGAGTGCCACTTCGCATTCGCCGGTTTCTTCGTTTTCCTGGGGGCAGAAATACTCGGTCGCCCCTTCCAGGCCGAGGATCCTCGCCGTGGTGAGGATGCCCGCTTCCGCGTTTTCGCCGTTGAGGTAGTCGTTGCGGACGACCGCCTGCTTGCCGGCCGCGAGGACGTCGAAGAACGCCTGCGAGCTCTGCCCGCCGGAATCCAGGTGGTACAGCAGCGGATTCACGAATCCGAGCGAGCCCCGGGCCGCCTGGTCGACGTCCGCCATCAGCCCGGCGAACAGCGGGGACGACAGGCTCGTGCCGCCGATGCGGTACTCGTCGTAGTAGGTGCCGTCGGCGAATTCCTGCGTCTCGCCGACGAGCATGCCGGTCGAGGGATCCCCCTCCATCGAGATGTCCGGCACGACGCGGTTCAGCTCGCCCGTCCCGGTCCTCGCGGCGATCTCCGCCGGCACCACCGGTTCCTGATACCAGGGCTCGAGGTACTGGTTGGTGGTCCCGCCACCGCCGCCGTAGTCGTATTCACCGGGTGCTTCCGGCAGCCAGCGGCCGACCTCGGAGGGTTCGCACCCGCCGAGGGTCACCAGTTCCGCGGTGCAGAGGGTGCTGATCCCGGTCGACCAGCCGACCTCGCCGAGGCGGTTGTCCTGCGCGCCGATCTCGACGCTGGTGCCGCCGATCGCGGTCGCGTAGGGACTCGTCCCCGGGAACGACGGCTGCTGGGCGCCGGAGACGATGAAGTTGTCGCCTTCGTCGCCGGACGAGAACTGCACGCCCACCCCGGTGCCTGCTGCCATCAGCAGCACGTGGTTGAACGCTTCCCTCGATTCGGCGGTTTCGGCTTCTTCTTCTTCGGGACCGTTGCTCCAGGAGTTGGTCACGATGTTCGCCAGGTGGCCGTCGACCACTTCCTCGACCGCGTTGTACAGGGACACGGTGCAGTTCCGCCCGCCGACGTAGAGGACCTTCGCCCCGGGCGCCATCGCATGCACGGCCTCGACGTCGAGAGTCTGCTCGCCCGACCAGCCGGACGCTTCACACTCTTCGGTCTTGGTGAACGGACGCTGGATCATCTCCTTGAACTGGCCCGGTCGCCACTGCTGCGAGCTCTGGTTCCTCCTCGCGTATTCGACCGAATCGCTGTAGAGCGTCGGCGACACGTAGGCGTCGACGACCGCGACCGTCACGCCCGAGCCAGTCACGCCTTTGGCGATCGCGCCGGTCAGGTTGTAGGCGCCCTGCAGCTGCGCGGGCTTGTAGCCGCACACCGCGTACGGCAGCGGGTCCGGGAAGCCGCCGCCGAAGTTCGGCAGGGTGGCGGCGAGTTGCTGCCCGTAATAGGCCGAGCAGGGAGTCCCGACGCGGAAGCCGAGGGGCTGGGCGATTTCTTCTTCTTCGGATTCCGGCGGCCGACCGTGACCGTGACCGGGCCATCCGTGCCCGTGCCATCCGGACGGGCCGTGGTCCCCATCTTCCGCGCCGGTGAGGTTCGCCGGCCTCGCGCGGACCTCGTTGACGCCGCGCACGCCCGTGATCAGCGGGGCCACGTTCGTCGGGGCGCTCAGTGACGACGAAGCGAGGCGCACCGTTTCTTCGCCGACTTCGTAATTCGCCAGCGTCGTCCCGAAGTACGCTTCGATCTGTTCGGCGGTCCCTTCGGCCACGATCGTCATCCGGTCGGGAGCCACCTTCGTGATCTTGATCCCGGCCCGACGCAGCGACGCCACGACTTCCCTGTCCGCCCTGACGCTCGGCGAGAAGCGGCTCTCCCACTGCCGCGGGGTCAGGTACCTGCGGTACCTGGGGCTGGTCGGATCGGTCGCTTCCCTGGCGAACGCTTCGGCGCCGGCAAGGTCCTTCAGTTCGATGCCGACGTCGAATTCGATCAGTTCCCCCGATGGGGTCGGGCTTGCTTCGTTCGCGGGCACGGCCGCCGCGGCCTTGCCCTGAATCTTCGTGGAGGTCGCCGCATCGGCGGAGACCGTCGGGATCAGCAGGAACGCAACGCCCGCAAGAAGGGCAGCGAACCAGCCTGGGGACAGCTTCTTCATGGATGCACCCACCGTCATTCGTGATTTGGAAGTACTCCCGAGCGCCGGTGTGCCCGTCCCCAGTCGGTCCACGTCCGACCCTTCGAGATTCGCCCGTACCCAGGGGCCGCGGAAGCGAACCAGCGTCGGGCCGGGCGACCTGGACGTACGTATGCCTCCGCTCCAAATAAATCTGATTACTGCTTAAGATTCGCAGGCAATCCTCACAACAATCAGGGAGGCGTGATGAGGAAGTCTAGGAGCACGTTGGCGGCCGCTGCGGTCGCCGTCGTCGCGATAGCCGCGATGGTGGGGTCGGCCTCGGCATCCGCGGCGGTCTGGCAGAAGAACGGCAAACCGCTGAGCGAATCCGTGGAACTCTCGCTGCACGGCGGAGAAGTGATCCAGGTCCCGGCCGGAGCGTTCCTCTGCAATGCCGACGCCACGATGGCCACGTCGGGCGGAAGCACGGCCCAGATCACGGCCTACAGCATCGAATTGGGCACCTGTGAAGGCCTGCTCGGTGAATTCAGCGGCTGCGAAGTCACCGCGGCGACGCCGGAAAACCTGCCCTGGGCAGTGACCGTCAATTCCGAAGATCTGACCGCGCACGAATTCGCCGTCGCCTACTCGTTCGACGAAGCGTGTCCGATACAGGAAGTCGAGTCGAGCTTTCCCGAAGTCACCTTGACGCTCGAAGAACCGAGTGCGATCCGGAACTTCAATTTCGCCCAGGAAGGCACCGGCAAAGTCGACGGCGAAGAAGGCTGGCTGATCGACTCCGGCATCCTTCAGCTGCCGGAAGAACAGTTCGGCATCTACGGCATCGGCTGATTGACGCCACGGCGGGCTCGCGGCGTCGTCCGCGAGCCCGCCGTGGTGCCCCGGAGGCGCCGGCGTTAGACGGCAAGCTGGGCGGTCAGCTCGAGCTCTTCTTCGTCTGCGGGTGGAATCGGGCCCTCGAGGTCGAGAACCAGTTCCTTCGCCTGGTCGCGCAGGTGGATCCGCTCCTCGACGGTGCGACGCGCTTCCTCGGCGAGGGCGGTCGCGAGCGCCGGCGACCTCGGGATCGGTAGGACGACCTCCAGCAGCCGTCGGCCGAGGGTGTCGATGATGTCGCGGGTGAACTGCTTCGCCCGGATCTGTTGGTTCACGATCGCGGTGTTGAGCAGGACGAGCAGGAGGTAGGGGTCGAGCTCCTCCGGCTTGAGTGAACGGATGCGGTAGATGCCTCCCGCGTACAGGGCTTGGGCGTCGGCCTTGGTGAGGATCGCCGAGGTCCCGATCAGGTAGGTCCCGTCGCGGACGAGCAGGATGTCGTCCGGGCTCAGATCGACACGTTTGCGGAAGCTCTCGTAAAGCTCGAGCGAGACGCGCTGCTTCGGTTGCCCGGCAAGTTCCCAGTTGGCGAGATCCGAGGTTCGCACGAACGGAACGTCGCCGGTGCCATATGCCAATTTGCCGACCTCGATGCCGGTGGAAAGGCTGAGGACGCCGCGCTCCTCGAGCTCCCCGATCGTTCGCATCTCGTACTCGCCGGCCATCTTTTCGAGCGTCTCGCGAATTCCCGGGTTGTAGTACTTGGGGATGAAGATCTTCGAGAGCACCTCGGTCGAGCGCAGCGTGTAGCCGAGGCGAGCCGACTCCAGGGCGGGCGCCGCGGCCTCCCGCGTCACCTCATCGTTCAGACCCTGGGCCTTGGGGGGCAGCGTCTTCAGTCGCTCGCGCAGCTCGACGCGCCGGTGGACCAGCCCCTCGACCCGGTCGGCGAGATCCGTGACCTCGGCATCCGTTCGTGGCAGGGGCAGCACGAGCTCGCGATAGCGGTTCTCGATCTTGTCGATGATCCCCGCCGTGAACTGCTTGCCGCGGACCTGGCGCAGCACGACGGGGGTGCTCAACGCCGCGAGCAACGCACCCCGCGGCACGGGACTCGAGTCGGCCACGCGCAGACGGATCAGATGTGATTGGTGGATCAGCGGGAGGTCGGCCTCGGTGACCATCGCCACGCGGCCGATCAGGTAGAGACCGTCGCGGATGAAGAAGATGTCACCGGCTCTGACGTCTTGTTTCGCGGCATAGATCTCATACGTATCGACCCCGACGGTCTGCTTGGGCGCCGACACGATCTCCCAGGTCGCGATGTCGGAGGTCCGCACGTAGGGGATGCGTCCCTGCCCATAGGTGTGCTTCCCGATGTCGTGGCCATAGTGGACGGTCACGTGGCCCGCGTCGATCAGCGATCCGAGCGTCTCCAGCCTGTGCGTCTCGCCGAGACGCTCGAGCCGCTCGCCGAGCTGCGGGTCGTAGTACCTGGGTAGGTAGATGTTGTTGACGAGGGACGTGCTCGGCTTGGTGAAGCCGAGCCTCATCGTCGCGGTCATGAGGTCCAGAACTTCTCCGGGTCGCCGAACGTCTCACGGAACCGGTCGGCGACCTTCGGCACGTCGTCGAGCAGTTCCAGTCGACCATCCGGACCGGCCCGGAAGGTCGGCTTGCCGCGCGAATCGTGACCGCACCATTTTGCCTCCGCCATGAAGATCGGCCACTCTTCGCCCGGCGCGGGCTCCGTCTTCTCGACCAGGAGGACGCAGACCTTGGCGTGGGTGCCGCCCTTGCCGCTGGTCTTGAACAGCTCCTCGGGCATCGACACGATCGCGCGGATCTTCGCCCGGGACTGCAACCAGGTGACGACGTAGCCGTGCGTGGGCATTCCCAGCAGCGACTCCGGCAGGACGATCCCGAGGCGGCCGCCGGGTTTCAGCAGCTGCAGGCAGCGCTCCAAGAACAGGATCTGGGGAGGCTGCCGGTCATGAAGTTTGTCCGTCTGCTCCCACTCGCCGGCTTTGTCCTGTTTCCAGCGCCGTCCCAGCTCATACTGGGAGAGCAATTTGTCGCCTTTGACGACGATTTTCTTGCCGAAAGGTGGGTTCGTGATGACGACGTCGAACGTTCCGGGCTCGACCTTTTCGCGCATCGCCTCGGTCCAGACGGATGGTCGATCGAGGGAGTTGGCGCAGAAGATCCCGCCTCTGCCATCGCCGACGAGTGCCATATAGGCCTTCGTGACCTGGGCGAGGAAGGCGTCCTTGTCGACCCCCCGGAAGCCGTCGGCCGCCCGTTGCTCACGCCGGGCAAGCTCTCGCTCGTTCCAGCCGCGCTCCGCCGCCTCCTCGCGCAGCTGAACCCAGACATGGTTCAGGGCGTCGATCAGGAACCCACCGCTTCCACAGGCAGGGTCGATGATCCGGTCGCCCGGCTTCGGGTCGACGAAGTCCACCACCATCTTCACGACGTTGCGGGGAGTGAAGAACTGTCCCTCGGCGCCCCGCAACGCCGGGCCGATGAACGTCTCGAACCCGTCGCCGATGGCATCTCTGCTCGCGGCCATCACCTCATAGTTCTGAAGTTCACCGACGACGTACGTAAGGCTCGCCGCATCGAGTCCGATCGCGTCGTTGGGGTTGAACACGTCGCCGAACCCGACGGTCTTCACTTTCTCGAAGAGTTCAGAGATGCGTTTGTGCACGGTCTCCGGGGACTCGTCGACACCGGCTCGGAACGAGACCATCTCGTCGGGGTGGCATTCCTGCTCGTCGTAGATCTTGCAGAAGAGAATGTTGATGATCTCGCGCGCGAGGGCCTCGTCCCGGGTGACGCCGGTGGTCATCCCGGCGAGGTGGTTGCGGAGGTCCCTGAATACGGCGCGGAGGTTGGATGGCGGAACGAGGTCGCGGCGCCTGTAGAGCCCGATGTCCTCGATCCGTTGGCCGAAGCGGGGGAGGTTCGGCAGTTCGCGGTACGTGCGGGTCCCGTTGGGGTGATGGACCTTCTGCAGGTAGAGGTGCTCGTCGCCGTTGAACCATGCGCCGAGACTCGCCGGCGACATATCGAGGTAGAGGCGCAGCTGGTCGAGTCCGTCCTTGCGGTTCTTCTTCTTGCACTCGACGACGATCTCGAGTTCGCTCTCCGTGCGCGCCGCCGAGCCGAAGACTGCGATGTCCACCGGGTAGGACTTGCGCTCATCGGACGGCCGCATCCGGACGCGGAACTGCGGTCGCGTCTGCAGGTGATCTTTCGGATACCCGTAGTCCTCGACCAGTCGCCGGGAGAACACCTGGACCGCGTCCACCTCCTCGGGGGTGGCTCGTACGCGGACCGACGAGACGTAGTCGGTGAGATAGCCGGAAGCCGCCTGCTCGGCGGCGGGATCGGCCGGGGGAGCCTCTTCCTCCGTGGCGGGAGCAAGCTCGTCTTTGGCTACGGATGTGCCCATGAGCAGCGGAAGCTAGCTCTGACGCCGGACGTGGCGTGGCCCCTCTCGGCCCCCGTCGCTGCTGCTAAAACTCGGCACGGTGAAGGAGGATGTCCTCGAGCAGATCGTCGATGATTATCTGAACTTTCGGGGCTATTTCACGACGCACAACGTCCGCTTTCGCCCCGATCCAAAAAGCCCTGGCTACGAATCGCAGCAGGACTCTGTCCATTCCGACGTCGACGTCGTCGCGTATCACCCTCGCAAGCGTGGGACCGATCGGGTGATGGTGGTCAGTTGCAAGGCTTGGCAGGGGGGCTTCAGCGCCGACGCCAAGCTCGCCGAGCTTCGCGGGGAAAAGAAAAATCCGAAACGGGCAACCTGGCGTCGCTTCCGGGAGCTGTGGAATCCGAAGTGGAGCCACGCCTTCATCGACGCCGTCGAGGAACTGACCGGCTCCAGGAAATTCTCCTACCGAATCGCCGTGACCCACCTCCGTGGAGATGGAGACGCCTGGAAAGACGAGCCGCGGATCAAGGCGAACCTGCCCGGGTGCACTTTTGGATTCCTGACGTTGGAAGAGATGTGGAGCACCATGTTGGACGAGCTGACGACGACTCCCGCACCGAGCGAGATCGGACGGTTGGCCCAGCTGTTGATCGCGGCAGAACTGACCGCTCCGAGCAAAGCGGACGTCGAAATCCCATAGACCTCAGGTCTTGGGCGATTAGGTACGACCAGGGTCCAACCTGACGGGTCGAGTATGAGGTCGGGCCGCCGATGTCACATTCGCGGTGGGTTGCGTCGTCCTCTCTCTTGGAGTCGAACCCGAACGGAGGACTTGCCGATGGTGTCGTTAGCGCGTCTCTCGCCCCGGACCGAGCACAGGATCCTGAAAACTGCGTGCGGTCTCGGGCCGCGAGCCCGTCGCCGCATCTTCGGCGCGCCGCCGAGGCTCGACGGCCAGGTGCTGGCGGGCGACGCCCACGCCTTGATCGGACTGGCGCGCATCGCGGGCGACACCACCCTCGTCGCGGGGATGACCGTGGAGGAGGCGCGCAAGGCCACCCGACGCCGGGCCGCCGCGGCTGCGGCCCGCCCGCCGATCCAGATGGCGCGGGTCGAGCGGATCGAGGTACCGGGGGCGGCCTCGCCGCTGCCGGCGCGCTACTACACGCCCGCGGGCCTCGGCGGCGAGGCGCCCCTGCTCGTCTTCCTCCATGGCGGCGGCTGGGTGGTCGGTAATCTCGACACCCACGACGGTGTCTGCCGCCTGCTCGCCGCCGCCGGCGGCGTCGCCGTCCTCTCCGTCGCCTACCGGCGGGCGCCGGAGCATCCCTTCCCGGCGGCGGTCGAAGACGCCTTCGCCGCGTACCGCTGGACCGCCGCCAACGCCGCCACGCTCGGCGCCGATCCGGTCCGGATCGCGATCGGCGGCGACAGCGCCGGTGGGAACTTGGCGGCCGCGGTCAGCATCCTCGCCCGCGATGCCGGCGGGGCGAGGCCGGCGATGCAGCTCCTGCTCTACCCCGCCACCGACGCGGTCGGTGGCCAGCGCTCGCGCGATCTCTTCGCCGACGGGTTCCTGTTGACGAGGGCCGACCTCGACGCCTGCGAGGGGCACTACCTGCCGCCGGGAACCGACCGCGCCGACCCGCGGGTCTCGATCCTGCGGGCGCCCGACCTTCGTGGGCTGCCGCCAACCTACGTGGCGACCGCCGGTTTCGATCCGCTTCGCGACGAGGGCGAGGCCTACGCGCTGCGGATGCGCGAGGCAGGGGTCCCGGTCGTCCTGCGTCGGCAGGAGAGCCTGATCCACGCCTTCGCCAACCAGACCGCGGTCAGCGCCGGCGCGGCGGCGGCCATGATCGAGGCCGCCCAGGCACTGCGAGGGGGCCTAGAACAGCCATGAGTCGTTTCAGACCCGCCCACTTACGCCGATCAGGCCCGTCCACGCCTCCACCTGCTCGTTGAGCCGAATGACCCCTTAGAAAGATCAATATTGAGTGATCGGGCGTGGATAGCCATTTATACGCCCCATCTATTTAATGTAGACGCGCGACCTCAAATCGATATAGGGTTCTTCCATTCGCTTGTCCGGTCTGGATCGGGGGGAGGAAGGGTGGAGCTCACTACGCGTCTTCGGGTCAGTCGAAGGGATCGCCGTTGCCCGGCCGATCTCCTTATCTCTGATCTCCCTTCTTCGGTCGGATTCAGCCACCCCGACCCGGTCCGCATCCCGCTCCGCGGGCATCGACGGATAGAGACTTCGGTCGCCCGGCCGTGAAGCAGTTGGTGCCGCATAAGACGGGGCGGCTCCTGATCCTAGGATTGGTCGGAATCATCGTTCTCGGCCTAGTGGTGTATGCCAGTACAAAGGCGTCGACCACGCAGGGCGATCAGAGACCCGCGACTCAGGCACGCCCCCGCGATTTCGCCGCGGTGTGCCCCCCGGGCGCACCGATCCCGGCCTCTACCTACGATCTCGGATCGGCCTTCGCCGGACTCCCTCGCACATCCCAGAAGGACCTGTGCGTTCCCCCGCCACCCCACGGCATCGCTGTCGACAGCGGTCCCTCGGTACCCGTCGGATACCGATCGGTGGTTTACGGATCTTGTCGCCGAATCTCTGATGCAGGCTGCTTTCCGCCACTGAACGTCCAAAGTTGGCCAGAGTGCGCCCGCAATCCGGCTTCGTACGGCAACGCGCCTACTCCGGGGGAACGTCGGGGCGACAGGCACGTCCTCTTGAGCGAACCCCTGATCATCCCTGGCGCAACGTGGCTCCCGGCGCGAAGTTTCGAAGCAGGTAGGCGCCAGGAGATCTACGCCGGTGACACGACCATCGTCGTGTTCTCCGTAAACCGACACCTGGCTGATGCCGCTGTCTCTGCGCTAGCGGCAAAAGTCACCAGAGAGGCGGCGCCCAGTTCGGCAGCGGACCTTCAGACCAAAGTTCGCCTACCGGGCGATGCCACAACCTGCCGATACCGACAGCAAAAGATCAAAGGAGAAAGATAGTGTCTAGCCCCAGTCACCCTGCGAGTAGCTTACGGTGGTCGCTATTTGCGGTGCTTGCGACGGTTGTGATGGCCACGTGCTTCGCTGCTCTCCCAGCAAGAGCCGCTGCTCTCACCCCCGAACAGGTCGGCGTGAAATTTCTGTACACGTACCACGACTGCAGCTCTCATACGAGCCCCGTCGATCCCATCAATGTGGTGTGGTCCGGCTCCGCCTCGAATGTCGCGGCTGCCCTCAGGGAACACGGCTGGGGTCATGATGATTTGCACGACGTAGTCGGCATGTTGGGAGGCGCCGACCGTCAGGCGGTCTGGTCGACCAATGGGACGTGTTCAAGGGAAAAGTACGAGAGAGCCTCACGGCTCGCAGCGTTCAATCGGTATCACGTCAGACTGTTCGAAACCGTCAGCGGCAGCAGCCGCTACACCGTGGGAGACGCCCACCACGACAAGGTGATCACGGGCCACGGATGCGACCATGTGGCGGGGTTGGCGGGCCACATCTCGGACAGCTTCGATTCAGGACGGGAAGAAGCGTGGCACGTATACCCATATACCACTCGAAGTCTGGTCTGGTGGGGAAACACCTATGAAATTACGCAATGTGACGGCAGCAAGACGCATAGTGATGGGTACGTGTTGTTTATGACGGACAGTCGCGTGCATAGAGCTGGTGATAGTGAAGACTTCGAAAACCTCTCGCCTCCGACCGTCTCGGGAACGGCACGGCCGGGATATGTCCTGACCGTAGACCCAGGATCCTGGGTCTCTGCACCAAACGGCTATGTCTATGAATGGTGTCGGGTCGAAGTGAGTGCGGATGACTGCATCTCGTACCCCGGAGCCTCTGCAAGCAGCTGGATCCCGGCCGAGAGCGACGTCGGCAATCGGGTTGCGGTCTGGGTCAGGCCGGCCGGTGCCAGCCCGGAAGATGCGGTGCTGAGCACCATCGTCGAAATCCAACCGCCGCCTCCACCGACTGTGAGCTCCGATCCGGTGTCGGGGTTGCAGCCCACGCAGGCGATATTCAACGGCCGCGTGACCCCGAACGGCGGTGATACTCACTACTACTTCGAATACGGCCAGTCGCCCGCCTACGGCAGCTCGATTCCCGCACCGCCTGGGCAAGACGCGGGAAGCGGGTTCGCTGCGCTACCGGTGAGCGTCGCCGTAAGCTCCCTATTGCCAAGCACGACGTACCACTACCGGCTCGTCGCCGCCAACAGGGGTGGCACCGCCTACAGTTCGGACCAGGTCTTCCAGACCCTGCCCGATCAACAAGCAAGCAACTGGACCGCCCGGACGACCTCCTCCGATCCCAATAGTCAGCAGTGGGCCTTCTACAGGGCTCCCAACGGCCAGCTGACCGAGCGCTACTACACCGGATCAGCCTGGGCGACCAAAGAACTCGGCGGCCAGGTGGCCCCGGGGACGACTCCCGCCGTAGTCCGCCTGCCGACCGAAAACGCCAACGATTCGATCTGGGTCTTCTACCGCAACAGCGCCGGCCATCTGGCGGAGACCTACTACGTGGGTGGCAGCTGGCTGGTCAAAGACCTGAATGTGGCTATGGCCCCGGAAACCAGTCCCTCGGTGGTGCGGTCTCCGAGCACCGACCCGAACGACCGCATCTGGGTCTTCACCAACGGCGCCAACGGCCGTCTGGCGGAGACCTACTACGCGGGAACCGGTTGGGCGAACCTGGAACTCGGTGCGCAGATGGCGCCCGGCACCTCGCCGGTTGCCGTCCGCTCGCCGAGCACCGACCCGAACGACCGCATCTGGGTCTTCACCAACGGCGCCAACGGCCGTCTGGCGGAGACCTACTACGCGGGAACCGGTTGGGGGAACCTGGAACTCGGTGCGCAGATGGCGCCGGGTACGTCGCCGAGTGTCGTCCGTGCTCCGACCACCGACCCCAACGGGTTCATGGCGGTCTTCACCAACGGCGCCAACGGCCATCTTGCGGAGACCTACTACGCGGGAACCGGTTGGGCGAACCTGGACCTCGGTGCGCAGATGGCGCCGGGAAGCTCACCCAGCGCCGTCCGTGCTCCGACCACCGGCTCCAACGGCTACATGGCCGTCTTCACCAATGGTGGCAACGGCCGTCTGGCGGAGACCTACTTCGCCGGAACCGGTTGGGCGAACCTGGAACTCGCTGTCCAGATGAAGGCCGCCACCAGCCCCAGTGCCATCAGAGCCAACACGACCGATCCGAACGGATTCATGTCGATCTTCATGAACGGCGCTGACGGCCACCTTGTCGAGGCCTACTACGCGGGCGGTTGGGCCTCGCTCGACCAAGGGGTGCTGATGGGCTGATTCCGAGAAGGGCGGGTCAGGCGGGCAAGGACGCCCGCCTGACCCATGGGTCTCCGCGTCGCTCGAGATGTCGGTGGGTACGAGGGCGCGGGTCGCCCGTGCGGCGCCGGTCGAGGAATGCAGGCCGCTGTTCGTTATCGGGCAGAGTGGGAGATCACCCGACGGTCGGAAGGTCGAGCCTTTCGGCCGCTCCGATCAGCTCGGAATCGAAGCTGGCGATTCTTCCGTCACTTTCCTCGGCTGCTAGAAGGACGCAGCAGTCGGGCAGCTTGCAACCGACCTCGGCGCGAAGCCGGGCGAGGCGTGCAGGTGCCCCATCGCCCAGTGGTAGCTCGGTGACCCTGAGCCGACCGAGGGCCGCGACCACGTCTTCGAGGCGGCCAGCTCGAGTGGGAGCCACGAGCGTCTCGGCCAGGGTGATCGTGCTGGCGCCCAGGGTTCCGGCGCCGGTGTCCGCGAGCAAGCGAGTCGCCCGCTGGTGATGGGCATCGCGCTCATCGAGGTGGGCGATCAGGACGCCGGCGTCGAGGACGATCACTCGGGCCAGTCTTCGCGCAGCCGCTCCAGTTCGCCGGGCTCGTAGACACCGCTCAGGGCCCCGGCGGTTTCTTCCACCGCGCGGGCTCGATCGCTCGCTTCTCCCTCGATCGCGTCGCGTCCCGCCGCCGTCAGTTTCAGCAGAAGGGCCTTGCGGTCTTTGATCTCTGGCCAACGCCGCTGAGCCTGATCGAGCTGATCGCTTAGCTCGCCGGTGTCGGTGACCGTGTAGCGCGGCTTGGTGGTCGGCATAAGATGAGTGTAGCACCGGATATGCAAGGTGCCGCACTTCTAAATCGGTGCCGCTGGACGCACCCTTGTCAAGGGGCACCGGTGCCCAAAAACAGGGGGAATCAGGCGGTCCGTTCGAACTGATGTGCCGGAGGCCGAACCCCAGATTTGCAGGGCTTCTCCTGCGATGGAGCTAGGCGGATTCGAACCGCCGACCTCTTGGGTGCGATACAGGCGTTCTGGACTCCCTCTCCCTTGGGGATTTGGCTTGCTGATGCGGTGTGTCGCCCTACTCAGGAGGGCTCCTGGAATCGCGGATAGCCGTGGATATGCGCCGATATGTGGGGATTTGGGCACTCAAACGCTTTAGTGCCCAATTTGTCGGGGGCGGTTTAAACCGCGACCTGACCAGCGACAGACAACGCGTCTACATTGATCGCATGACGCGCGTCAACGACGAGACAACGAGCGAGCGAGCCGAGCGTCTACTCGCCGATCGCACGCGCTTCCAGCTTCCACCGGATGCCTGGGACGAATTGGTCGCGACCATGGATCGGAAAACGAAGCCGAATCCGAAGCTCGCGAAGCTCTTTTCGCGTCCCTCAAATCCGTAGGTCCGCGTGGCGACGCTTTGCGGTCCAAGATGCTGGAGCGTAACGACATCTACGTCGGCTTCTGTTGCGGCGTCGTCTCCCTAGACACCTGGCTGAACGAGCACCCGCCGAGCGCGAGGCGTCGGTTCGGACATACGTAGCCGTCGATGAGGAACAGGCCGGCGTCGTCGGCTACTCCGCACTAACCGTCGCCTCGCTCGGGCGCAATGAAGCGACCGGCAGGGCGCCGCGAGGGAGCGACGTGAGTCGCTGGACGCGACGGTACGCTCTCGGTATGGAGATGTCTGCCGCACCGCCAAATGAAAGCGTCACGACGGGCGTCCTGTTGGCGGTCGAGGGCTGCAGCGGAGTCGGGAAGACGACCCTTGTTGCGGAGCTCAAGGTCGCGCTTGAAGGCGCAGCTACACCGCTCTCGGTGAAGTTGCCTTCCGACGGAGCGTTAGGGAAGTTGGCTCGCGAACTTCTGGAGCAGCAGGCGTTTGAAGCAGTAGCCCTCACGGCGGCAGCTGATCGGGCCCTGGTTGCGCAGAACACGGTACTTCCCGCTCTACATGTGGGCGGTGTGGTCATAGCAGACAGGTGGGTGCTGTCTTCCCTGGCGCTCAATGCGCTGAGTGGTCTGCCGTACGACTTTAGTTACGCATTGTCGTCGCGATTGCCACAACCAAACCTCTCAATCCTCCTGTTAGCCGACGCGAAAGTCACTGAGGCTCGACTCCGCGATCGAGAGGATCGCGATTTGTACGAACGGGAGGCGATGATCTCGGCATCTCCCGAGCAAAGCCGGCTGGTCGAGAGCGCCCGATTCTTGGCGCGGAAAGGGTGGCGGATTGCCGAGTTCGACGTGGGTTCGTTGACACCCACTGATGTCGCGAAGCGGATCGCGACAATGCTGAAGGCTCAGGGATTGCTTGGCAATTGCCAGACATGAACGTTACGTTTGTATATCCAGAGGTTCCGGATCTGGGCCGTCTTGGCTCAGGACGTAAAGAGTTTCCACCCTTCGGCGTTCTCTACTTGGCCGCCGTCGCGGAGGAATACGGCCACACGGTCGAGCTTATTCCTGTCCGAGAGGATACGAAGAGCCTCGATTTGACTGCTAGCGACTTTGTCGGCTACAGCGTCGCGTCATCGGCGACCTTCTCACTGCTGAGTCGCATTCATCGCCGGTCCACCTATCAAGATCGGGCCGCAGTATTGATCGGCGGAGTTCATGTCAACCTCTACCCGGAGCAATCTCTTCGAGAATTTCCAGCGGCGTTTGCGGGGGTTGGGCCCTTCGAGAAGTCGCTCGAGGGCACCATTCAGGCGGCGCAGGATAGGCGCCAGCTCGCGGCCCTGCCCAACGTTGCGCATCTTGATTCAGCTGGCCGATATCACGCTGGTCAGCCTGCAGGGGAGGCATCGATGGCGGAGTTGCCGTTCCCTGCCAGACACCTGCTATCCGACGACCGGGTCGTCATGACGGATCGACTGGCTGGCACCGACCTTCGGATGGCCCATGTCCTGTTCAGTCGGGGATGCCCCTTCAAGTGCAAATACTGCGCCGTTGCCGGTAGCCAAATCCACTATCAGTCTGGTGCACGAGCCCGAGAGGAGCTCGTCGATCTCTCACGGCGCACGGCGATCGATGGATTCGCCATTGTCGACGATAACTTCATCGTCAACCGTCACCGGGTTGCCGACATCGCTCGGGAGATCGAGCCGCTCGGCCTACGTTGGTCGGCGCTCTCGCGCGTCGATACCGTTCGTCGGGATCTGCTGGGTATTCTTGCCGACTCCGGCTGCATAGAGTTGAAGTTCGGTATCGAGTCAGGGTCAGAGCCGCTGCTGCGGGCGATGGGAAAGCGAACGACCAAAGAGCAGATAACGAATGCCGTGCGATGGGCGTCCGCGGTAGGCATAGGCGTAAAGGCGTTCCTGATCCACGGGTTCCCAGGTGAGTCGGCGACCACGACCCGCGAAACGATTCGGTTGCTAGATACTCTCGAGGGCCGGATCGACCGGCTATCGCTCTTTCGGTTCGTGCCGCTTCCTGGAACGGAGGTTTACGAACGATGGAAGGACTATGACATCCATGGAACCCATTACGCGCCCGACTGGGATGGAGACTGGAGCAAGTTTCACATTCACCACAACCACCGGCAATGGTGGGGAGGGCCCAAGGAGTTCAGTGACCTTGAGTCAGCCTATTTGGAGCTTGCTGCCTACGTCTCCGAGCGTTGGCCTGATGCAGCTCCCGAGTGATGGCTAGTACCGCGGCTGAGCTGATGCCTCCGGCGAGGTCGTTCGCGGAGCAGATTTGCGATCAACTTGTAGACCTGAAGAGTGCCACCCCGGCTGTTATCGCTGAACAGCTCGTAGGGGTCCATGCCGCGCGGGTTGTCTCACCGGTGCCGATCGTGGCGGCACGCACGAACGACTTCTCTCGAGCACTTTCAGTACTCGATTTTGCTCCGAACAGCCAGTTAATTCGCGTTCGCTGCATGCGCAAGACCCTTCACATCCTTCCTCGCGGGCTTGCATCTGTCGCCCACACCGCAACTCGACGCTACCGCGTGCGAGATGCCATTCGTCCGTTGGTGGTGCATGGTCTGAGTGTTCGCAGATACACCGCCGCGGTCAATCTTGCCGTCAAGATCGTCGGCGACAGCGGGCCACGGCCACCTCGTGAGCTGGCCGGCGAGCTGGCCAGGAGGTCTCGCCTGGGAGACCCTCGCCTGGGAGCTCAGATTCTGAAGTTAGGTTGGGAGGCCGGAGATCTTTTCGTTTGGCGGTCTCCCTCGGCCTGGGACGCTGAAAGGCGGGTTATTGGTACGGATGCCGAGCTGCGTCATGAATTCGCGGCGTTGGACGCCGAGGACGCCCAAGAACGGCTTCTCGGCCATTACTTCCGACGATATGGACCGGCATCAGTCCATGATGCGGCCTGGTGGTCCGGACTAAGTCGGGGCGTGGTTTTGCGTCATCTAGAGGCAAGGGAGGATCGGTACTTCCGATTTATGGCTCCCTGGACCAAGGCCCCCCTGTTTGGCATGCCCATCCATGGCGCAGAGACTCAACGGGAGCCTGCCGCGGATTTGGAGATGGAGCGCAGATATACCTTCCTTGGGCATGAGGACCCGATTCTGAAGGCGTACTTCGAGACCCGGCTCCGTTATGTCGACGAAGCTAACTACAACCGCCTCTACAACAGGATCGGTGAGGCACGTCCGGCGATTATCGCCAATGGTCACGTGGTCGGCGTCTGGAAGTGGGATCGACAGACTAGGCTGGTCGTGACGAGCGTCTTCCCGCGCTATCGAGCTCTCCGAAAGGAGGTCGTCGCTGCAGGTGAAGCGCACGGGCAACTGCTCCGTTCCGCTTAGGATCGGTCGCAGCCCGACGGGATCCCCGTCCACCTAGAACACGCGCAGGTTTGGCGTTGTAGGCGTTAGCTTGCAAGGCGTCTTTTATTCGCTCAGGAATCTTCCCGCGAGTCCCGATATCCGGCTACGCTGCCGTCGATCCCTGCCACGGACGTACCCAAGGGGAGCATGGTGAAGTTCGACACGCATGAGCAGCAGTCTTGTTACGAACGCGTTCGGGGATATCTCCGCGAGATTTTTGTCGACCGGACCTGGGCTTCTCCAGACTCTCCCTACTTCGTCTTGCGAGAAGGATCGGCCGTCGCCACCGTCGCTGTTTCATCCTGGCGTGATGGCACCGTGGGAAGTGGTCGTCACCGAGATCCGCCCGACGCCGGAACTCTATGAGTACCTACTGCGGCTGAATGCCGACGAGGAGTTCGGCGCCTTCGCGCTGCATTCCGACAACGACATCATCTTCAGCCACACGATCATTGGGGACACCCTGGATCCGGGTGAGCTTCGCGCCACTGTCGAGGCGATCGCCAAAGGAGCTGACGACTACGACGACCAGATTGTCGAGCGCTTCGGAGGGCTCCGTGCCCAGAGCCCAGCGGGCGCAACCGGATAGGCGTGGATACCAGGCGATTGTCGGTCGATTCCTGGCGTTTCGGGCACTCCTGGCGACAAGTGCCTGTAGCAAGGCCTGGGAGGCCTCGCCTTCGGAGCCTGATGGCCGTATGCGAACCCGCAAACCTGCGGGCGTCAACATATGCACCGTTTTATGAGACGATCTTGCGAGCCATATGTCCAACTCCGACAAACTCGTCCACGTGGGAATCAACGTCGCCTCGGGTACGACGTACATCGGTGTCATGCGTGGAACGGAGCCCCTGGTCGACGACGGAGCGGACCGGATCCGACCGAACGCCCAGCTCGACCACGCTGCTCGCTTCGAGGATTTTCGTGCTCGACTAGGGCAGGAGCTGCGCCGCCTTCAACCGCGAGTAGTTGGCATCGCGCGGACTCGTAAGTACGGCAACTGGACCATGGCCAATGCCAGCACCCGGTTTGGGCTCGAGGCGGTGGCGATGATCGCGGCTGAGCAGGAGGGCCTCGAGTGCCGGCTCATAACTCAGGAGGAGGCTGCTAAATCGGTCGAGGTCCCGATCCCGCGCCTCTCGGAGGCTCTTCCCAAACGGCTCGGCATGGAGCAGACGCCTCACTGGAACGACCGGGCAGTCGCCTTTCTGGTCGCCGCGCATCTCGCGCTCGGGAGTAGCTGATGGGGGCCGAGCGGAAGTTCCTCACCACTCTCACCCTGCCCTACGAGTCGATTCGAACCCTGCATGAGGGATCTTCAGAGGTACGGCTCTATCGCAACGAACTGATCGGTCAGCACCAGATCGGGAAGCGGTACTCAAAGCTTGGTCTCGAGTCGACGGTCGCCGTCAACGAGGGAAAGCTGCTGAAGCAGATCCGTCACTCGCACGTGGTCCCGGTAGAGGACGTTGTGACGCCATCGGGGTACGACCCGATTTTGTCCACCGTCGAGCTGATCATGCCTTTCTACGAGCGTGGCAGTCTCACCGACGCTTTCGAGCGTGGTGAGCGTTTTACCGTAGGAACAGCCATATCGTTGATGTGCGGCGCCCTCCTGGGCTTGGCGGAGATCCACGATTGCTTCGGGGTGATTCATCGCGACATGAAGTCCCCCAACCTCTTCCTTAGCGACGAGGGGCGTCTGCTTGTCGGCGATCTGGGCGCCGCGATATTGATGGACGAGGAAGGAGGTGGAGAGGCACTTCCCTTCGTGCAGCTCTACTCGGCGCCCGAGTCCCTAATCACCCGCCGGTGCGATCGTCGCTCTGATCTCTTCCAGATGGGGCTCATCCTGCATGAGCTGACCTCTGGTCCATTCCCCTATGCCGACCCAACCTACGAAATCGAGGCGATGGCCGAGCGCCTTTCCCAGGGTCGCCGTGCGGTGCGGCCGGTCCATCTTCGTGCTGAGCCTTGGGTGCCGTCGCGCCTGCGGCGAGTGATCAACAAGGCGATCCAGTGCGATCCCGCTCGGCGGTTTACTTCCGCCAAAACCATGTCGGATGCACTGGCGAACGTCCCGTACATCGACTGGGTCGAGGTTTCCTCCGAGCCCGACCGTCGGCGCTGGGAGGGGGCGACCGTTCACCGTCCAGATCGGCGGTTCTCCGTCGAGGCGACGCAACGGAAAAATGCTTGGTCGCTAGTCGGACGGCAGCAAGTCACAACGTGGAGGCGGATATCTGAGCGACCCGACGCCATCGTCAGCTCTCTATCCGACCCTCAGGCGGCGAGCTTTTTCGAGAGCATGCTTGCCATCGCTACCAAGCGTTGAGCAGCATCGATCAGCGCACCCAACTCGTCTTCGCCTAACTGTTCACGAATAGCACCGGTGCGTTCAACCCAGTCTCCGACTGGTCGGTATCCAGCGGCCCAACCTTCCCCCTCTGGGCTCAACAGCCCAGCGGTTGAAGCATCCCGGGCCCAGCGCGCTACGCCCTGAACCCGTCCATTCGCGGAAGGTTCTGGCGCGAGCCACTTTGTCGCCGCCTGAGCGAGGCGACCTCCTCGCGGATTACCCGCGAGGGCCTCGACTGCCCCCTCCAGCGGCCACGGCTCCGCAGGGATTCTTGGCAGCTTCGACTCGGCGAGGAGGAGGCCGAGGAAAGTCGTGCGCGTCAGCAAGAGGTCAGACATAAATGTAGGGTTAGACACTACATTTGGTTCCCGACGCTAAACCAGAACGGAAGGGCTCCGCCGCCGGCGGTCCGAAGCCCACGTCGCATCGGGATTGGCTCTTTGGGTACGCGCCTCGCCGCCAGTTGCTGACGAGCCTGTTTGGTCCCAAGAGTGTTCGTGCAGAAGTCCCGGCGAGGGGCCTCAGCGCTGCACAGCTCGCGAGCCTCGCGGGCTACGGCCGGAGCGCTGCGCCCCCGGACATAGAATCGCTTGAAGCTCTCGGGCTATTGCGTCGCGTACGGGTTGGGAAACGCGATCGCTTCTTTCCGCTTGAGGATGGGCCATTGGCCCGATCGCTATGCACGTTCCTCGGAAGCGTCGAGCGCCTGAAGGATCACAGTGCTTAACGTGATTTCCGGAAGCGATCCTCATCTGGCCTCCTAGTCGGCCTCCAAGAGGTCGAGGGAGAGGGAACGAGGGTGGCGGGGAAGGGTCCCGCGACCGCCCTGATCCGCGTCGACCCCTGCTCATCGATGCGAGGTCCGCGGCTGCCCGTCGTCCCTGATGGCCTGCAGCCGGGGCGCGCGTCCGGTGCGGATCGTTAACTACCTGTATGCCTTTCGAGGAGACCGTTGATCGCGAGTCCGAAAGGGCGGAGATCGATGTCTACTTAGGCAACCGACCCAGCCCGGTTGTCGACCGGGTCTTCAGCGATCAGCCCGGCCGGGTCCCGACAGGTCCGGCGCGTGGATGGCGCGCTCGTCAGCGGAAAGCCGAATCATGCGACCGTTGTGAAGGTGATCTCTGGGTCGAGGCGCCGGACGGCTCGCAGGTGCCATGCGATTGCCGACGCCGTCGCGCGGAGGGCCGGGCACGGAACCGTCTCCGCGCGGGTGACTGGTGGCGGGGGAGTTCGCTCAGTTTCGCGGCGCCACCGTTGGCCCAGGTGCCTTCCGGGGTAGCCGCTGACATCGAGCGGCTCTGTGGCGCAGTCCTCGCAGGCGAAGGAGGTCACAGCCTTTGGCTCGTCGGCGACGAAGGGCAGAGCAAGTCGGCGCTCTGTGCCTACCTGGGACAGAGGCTCTTCCCTGCCGGCAAGGTCGCCGTCGAGCATCTCGGGGATCTGCTCGCCCACCTGCGTTGGCTCGGTGCGGTGAGGGGCGAAGGCGCGGTCGAAGAGAAACTCGCAAAACTCGCGCACGTTCCACTACTGGTGATCGATGACCTCGACCGGCCCGTTCGCAGCTTTCCGGTCACGACCGCCCTGGCGATGCGCGAAAGCGCGAGCAGCCGGGATCTTCTCCGCCTCTATGAGCTGCTCGATGAGCGGGTCTCCTCCGCGCTGCCCTTCGTCGTCACGAGTCGCGTCGAGCCCGGCCGATGTGCCGAAAACGTGACCTCGATCAACCGCGTCGACCTGGTCCGGGCCTTGGTCGCGACCGCTTCGGGCACCGCCGATCCGATCGAGGATTTCCCCAGCTACACCCTCGATCTGATCTCAAAGGCCGTGGATCAGCTTCAGGAGGCCTGCCGCCTCGTCCAGCTGTCCTCGGAGCGCAGGCTCGACCAGGCCGCCTGAACGCGCCGCTGTCTCGCGTGCAACATCGGCCTTTCGGCCTCGGTCTCGGCTTCTTCCCGCACCAGCCGCTCGCCGCGTTCACGTTCGGTAACCGTTTCACGCCGGGCGCGCTCGGCCAGCGCGTCTGAGTCTCTCTGCTCGAGCCGGACCAGTTCCTCGCTGAGCGACGGTTGCAAGTTTGCTTCGCCCACAACCTCTTCGATTTCCCTGCGCTCCTCGTCCGGGCTTCGACGCGGCTTCTCGGCATCGTCCATCTTTCGAGGATGATCTCCTGAGTGGACGGAACCCTTTGGGGGTGACCTCCGTTACTGCGACCGCGACGCAGTGACCTGGTGGCGGCAGGTCGCGATGTCGCGAAGGACGGGGGAGGGGTTGACGTAATTCCCCGACTATCGGGCGTCGACGCAAGGTCGACCTTGAGTGAATCGCGACTAGCGACGGATCGAGAGACCCAGCTCGTTCGCCGCGTCGACCAGTGCCGAGTCGAAACTGGCGACCGTACCGCCGTGCTCTTGGGCCGCCAGCAGTACGCAACAGTCGGGCAGCTTGCAGCCCGTCCCGGCGCGGAGACGCGCGAGTTCGGCTGATACCCCGTCGGCTAGAGGCAACTCCGTGACGCCGAGTCCATCGAGGGCCGCGATCACGTCGTCTAGGCGGCCTCGTCGGGCGGGGGCCACGAGCGTCTCGGCCAAGGTGATCGTGCTGGCGCCCAAGGGCTCGGCGCCGGTTTCCGCGAGCAGGCGACTCGCTCGCTCGTGATGGGTGTCGCGCTCGTCGAGGTGGGCGATCAGGACGCTGGCATCGAGGACGATCACTCGGGCCAGTCTTCGCGCAGCCGCTCCAGTTCGCCGGGCTCGTAGACACCGCTGAGAGCTCCCGCGGTTTCTTCCACTGCGCGGGCTCGATCGGTTGCCTTTTCCTCGATCGCGTCACGACCCGCCGCCGCCAGTTTCAGCAGCAACTCCTTGCGATCGTTGATCTCTGGCCAGCGTCGCTGGGCCTGATCGAGTTGATCGCTGAGGTCCCCGGTGTCGGTGACCGTATAGCGAGGTTTCGTGGTCGGCATGGATCGAGTGTAGCACCGGGTCCATGAGGTGCCGCACCGTTGAGTCCGTAGCGCCGCGCCGCGCTATGAGTCAAGTCGGAATCGGCCCGGATTCCCCACCTATCGCCGCATATCCGCGGGATTTTGGGCACTACTGCCCAAAATTGGTGTGAACCGGGGGGATGGTTTAAACGGGCGTGACGAAGGCGAATGTGCCCGTTTGCAGGAGGTTCGAGGCGATGGAGTTAGTCGGCTGGTTCTCGAAACCCGAGTTCCTGGCCAGGATCGAGAGCTTGCTTAAGACGCTGGACGACCTTTAGCATCCGGGCCCGCCTCGTCGGGCGGGCCTTCTTCGTCCTGGCCGACAATGAAGCTGGCCCGCTTGTGCAGCTCATCGAAGGTCAGAATCTCGACCCCGTGCAGCCCCTCCCGGAACCGCTGGAACGTCTGGTATTTGCTCCGGGGCTCCTTGAGCTGGTCGAGACTGCCAACGACCAAAATCCCTTTCGGCTCGACGGTATGGACCCCCGCAGCGTCGAAACGATCCCGGTTCTCGTCGGTTCGTGAGCCGTCTTTCTCCCAGGTATCGCAATTCGCTTGAAGCTGGGCCAGTCCGTCAAGCATTTCCTTGCCAAGGCTCCAAGCACCGCTTCGGATTTCCCCACTCCCTTGAACAAGGGCGGTGGCGGGGGTCTTGATCTCAACTAACCGAGTGAAGCTGAGGTCCCCTTGGGTTGCTCCAAGATAGTCGCCGCGCTGGCCGCCTCGACCGTCGGCTCGGGTGCCGCCGTAATTCGGTTGCGCCTGCGCGATGTTGAGGATTTGGTAGTTCAGCCCGTAGCCGAAAATCCATTTGTTCTCGTTGAGGAACTTCTGCCACCAGCCCTCATCATCGGCGTGATCCGTCAGCCCCCTGCCGAACTCCTCCAGCTTGCCTTTGCGGTCAAGCATCTGATTGATCTCGTTCTGCGAGAAGGAAACTTCACCGGCCAGCGCTTTGACGATGGCTGCCTTGGTCGCTGGGTCCCTGTCGCGGGCCTCCTCGATCAGCGCGGCGTCGTTGGCTTTAACGAGCGAAAATGACTCCCCCGGCACCTCCACGTTCTTGCAGGTGCCAATCCAGTTGATGAGCTTCCAGAAGTTCTCGTGATAGTCGGAGACGTCCACGCGACCTTTGATCCCTGAGCCGGTCGAGGCGCCCTCCTTTGCGATTTCGTCGTCCGGCGTGCGTCGCGAAAAGATCAGGCGGGGGGTAAAGCGATCACCCTTCTGGATCAACGTCACTTCGCAGAAGACCTTGATCTTCCGTTGAGCCGATTCCCCAAGAAGGAAGCGCTTTATGAGTGAGCGTCGCCGCTTGTCATAGAAGTAATGGAATCCCTCGCTCCCAGTCGGGTTCACCACTAGATCCTCGAATCGGTCCGTGCCGATCTCGAAGTCCGTCCTTGGTGCTGATGCCATAACCACTAGGTCGATTCTACGCTCGATGCTCTGGGCTCCAAAGCCCTTTGTCATGGTTTCGCGGAGGGAAACGGAGTCTGCTCCCCCCTCCCCGCCCAGCACGGTAAGTCGCTCATTGCCCACGCTTGGGGAGCTTTCTTAAGGTCGATCCTGCCCATGATCGACCTGAACCAACATCAATTCGACAGGGACCGCCTCCGCGAGCGGATCGGCCTACTCGAGGAGGATCGCGGGGGCCTCATGGCGGCGATTCGCCATATGCGCCAAGGGCAGCTTGACGACCACTTTCTCAACGACGTGCTGCGTGCGGAGTTAGCGCGCAGTCCCGACTATGGCGTCCTGCTTGAAAGCATTGAGGCCGCGCTTCGCTGCCTGCGCCGTCGCATCGATCAATGACGTGGGCCGAATACAAAGCGCTCTGGCAGGAGATTGACCGCCGCGTTGGAGCCGGCGAATACACCCCCGAGGAGGCAGTCGAAGCTGCCCGGCAGCACCGCTTGATCGCGGACTCAACCAATCCCAACCTGCCGCATGAAGTCCGCGACGTGATGGCGTTCGCCCCGGACAGCTACCTAGCGTTCCGGCCGTGGCTCCTGGTCGTGTTCGCGGATCAAAGGACGCCGCTCGTATATCGCCCGGCTACCGAGCCGCTGCTTCGCCGAGACCGTAATTAGCTAAGTCGATTAAGAAGACCAGGCTAGGTTGACTTGGTGGTGAACGCAGCGCTACAAGGGGGAATAGGGCTGTTGACGACGAACGGAGAAGCAGGATGGCGGATGGAAGCGCAATCGAGTGGACGGAGGCCACCTGGAACCCCGTAACGGGGTGCGATCAGGTCTCGCCTGGCTGCGCTCATTGCTATGCCAAGACCTTCGCCGAACGATGGCGTGGCATTCCCGGGCACCCCTACGAGCAGGGGTTTGCCTTGAGAATTTGGCCGGAGCGGCTTGACCAGCCTCTTCGCTGGCGCCGTCCGCGAACGATCTTCGTCAACTCGATGAGCGATCTCTTCCATGAGGACATTCCCGACAGCTTCATAAGCGAGGTCTTCGCCGTGATGGAGAAGGCGGACTGGCATGTCTTCCAGGTTCTGACCAAGCGCCATGAGCGGCTTCTTGAGTTGAGCGATTCCCTGCCTTGGCCTCCGAACGTCTGGATGGGAGTCTCGATAGAGAACAGACGCTTCGTGCATAGGGCCGACTTCCTGCGCGATGTACCGGCGAATGTCCGGTTCATATCGGCCGAGCCGCTTCTTGGACCGCTAGACGGTTTGAGCCTTGAGGGAATCGACTGGCTGATCGCCGGTGGGGAGTCCGGCCCGTATCACCGGCCGGTCAGCGGGACTTGGATCACCGACCTTCGGGATCAATGCGACGCGGAAAACGTCGCCTTCTTCTTCAAGCAATGGGGCGGTCGCACTCCCAAGGCTGGTGGCCGGGAGTTGGATGGCCGCACTTACGATGCGATGCCCGCCCGGCTCGCTTTGGCTGGGGCTTAGTCGAAGAAGCGAAGCTTGGTTCCCGCAGGGAAGCCTCTGCGGCCCGAGTTATCCACGTCGATGAGTTCGTCCTTCCGGGCCGGTAGCAGGGTCCGGTTTTTCAGATGCCCGTCATGGAGGAATGACGTATCGAGAAGCGTGGTCTTTTCTGCTTCCTCGATCGTGAACCAATCGGTTCCGAAGTGCTCGCGGAGATGGTCAAGAAGCGGACCGGTATCCGCGGTCTGGGGGTCAGAGGTGAAGAGGACCTCTTGCCCGTCTTTCTTCCGCGCCGCGATGTATCTGACTCCCGTTGAAGGATCGACCGACCACATCGCGCGCTTCATCAGACCAAGGCCCTTCTCGTGTTCAGAGGCGAAGACGAGACGGTATTCGCGTCCTCTGTCGGTCCTTATCTCGAACGAGCGAACGTGGTCGACACGGTCACCCTCGCGGAGTTGATCTTCAAAGAGCGAAAGCAGGAAAGCACGCCTCTCGTCTCCCTCAAGATCAATGGCCTCCTTCCATCGGTCGGTCCCAAACAGAGAGTTCATAGCGTCGTCCTGCTTCTCTCGGCCTACGAAGCGCACTATGTCCACCATCGGCAAGAAGAACAACGCCTCGCAACGCGGGAAGTCGAGGAACTTTCCCGCCAGGGACATGGGCGTAAACGAATAGCCGAATGGATCAACGAAGGCGAACGTCGGGATCAGTGATGAATCTTCTTCGTGGATCTCATCGACGATCTCCCCAAACTTGTCTTCAAACGTTCCTTCCTCGACGTGGCAAGTCACGTTGTCCGGTGTCTCGATGGCATCCAACTCCTCTTTCAGGTGTTCGACCCGCGCCTTGTCCGACTCGATGAAGAGGTAAATGAACTCGACCGAAGTGAGATTTTCGAAATCGGAATGCTCAAGCAGAGCCTTCAACATGATCAGCGGAGAGCCGTCCTCACCCGTCTCGTAGCGACCGGGTCCTGCAAAGCCATCGACTAGGAGAAGTCGGGGGTTCTCCGTGCGGGACCTACTTTTTGCGGTACGGCCCATGACGGGTATCCACGCATCTAGATAGGCGCGCAGAATCCGATGCTTTGCCCGCGTGTGGTCGTCGAGAGGCCAGAGGGTCTTAGCCATAGGCGGGAAAGATACGTCCTCAAATACTCAGGCGATCCCCGGTGGAAGCTCGCTGACTTTTCGTCAACGTATCCCTGACCCCGCAATTCAGAAAATCGCTAATTGCAACTGCGTCCAGGCTCGCTCTACGGTGGCCGCGATCCAGACAATTCAATGCCCCGGGCGGCGGTGGAACGCCCCCGGGGCTGGCACAGGAAAGGAGTCTTTCCCATGCATGACCAGCCTAGTGGCGTCGGCGATCCGGCCGCCATGACCACCGACGACGAAGACACCCGAGAAGAACAGCGGGTCCTTCGAGAAGTCCTGAATTACCACCCCGGCATGTTCACGCTGGAGGAGCTGATCCGCGAGCTGGCGGCCTGCCCTAGCCGATTCGGCCACCGGGACGCGATCGAGCGGGCAGTCCGCGAACTGACCGTCGGGGGCCTCGTTCACCGGAGGGAGGATCTTGTCTTCCCGACGAGGACCGCCGTTCACTTCTACTCCCTCGGAGAAATCTGATGGACGGCAGATTCAGAAACGAGGAGACCGCCAGGCGGCTAGGCCGCAACGTGTTCACGGCCCGCCGTCGCGCCGGGTTCTCGCAGGAAGAACTCGGCGCACTCGCCTCCGTCCACCGGACCCACGTCGGCTTCATCGAGATTGGACAGCGTCTCCCGCGAGCGGACACGCTGATCAAACTCGCCTCGGCGCTGGCGGTAGGAGTCGAGGAGTTGGTGGCGGGGATCGAGTGGATCGTTCCTGCCCCCTCGCGGCTGGGCAGTTTCGCCATCCAGAGAGGAGGAGCCGATGCGCGGTAGGAAGAAACCAACGGGCCCGGAGGACGCGCTGCACTTTCTCCTCCAGCATCCGTTGCGGAAACGGCTGCTGCGGCTCTACGTCGAGGCGAAGGAAATGCGCAGCCCCAAGGAACTGGCGGTGCCGGTGAACCAGCACCTCTCCAACGTCGGGTACCACGTTCGCGTCCTCGCCGAGCATGGCGCGGTCGAGATGGTCGCCGAAGAGCAGCGACGAGGGGCGGTCGAGCATTTCTACGAGGCGACGTCCCTTGTTGACCAGGTGCCTTGGGGGCGTGCCGCTCTCGGGCTAGGAGGACTCTGATGGAGAGTAAAGCGGTGTCCCTTCGGCTTCCGGATGGCATGACGGACGAACTGAAGGCCATCGCCCGGGCAAATGATTTACCAATGTCGGAGTTGATGCGGGAAGCGCTGGAGGAGTTCATCGTCTCCCGCCGCTCTGACAAAGAATTCAAGGAACGGCTCGCGAAACGCCTAGAGGAAGATCGCGAGTTTGTTGAAAAGTTCGGGAGGTAGCTGTCTCACCATCGGAACGCCATCACCCCCACGGCGGACGGGCAACGGCTGAATTGCTCGTAGGCGCCGTGGGGGTCGATGATCGTCCGCGTCCGTTCGCGATCAGCGCGTTCCAGGTCGGCGGCGACTTGGCGGAAGGCACCCGGTTCGCGGTTCCGCGCCGCTTCCCAAAGCCGCTGCCTCATCTGCGCCATCACGTCCCGAAGCGATGCGAGCTCGGCGGTGCGGACCGTGTGATCGCAGGGCGAGACGTAGGGCACTTCGTGCCAGGCTTCGTACTCGCTGGTCATGCGCGCTTCCAACGCGATCCGCTGTCGCACCAGGCCAGGCGGCGGCGGCTTGTGCTGTTCGGTCGGTTCGACAACCGGCGGCGCGATCACGCTCTGTTCCGTTGCTGGAGGAGAGGAAGGCGACGGGTCCGCGGTCTGCGGCGGGTCGTTGCCGGTGGCGTTCTGCAGCCACGATGAGAGCAGCACCGCGACCACCACCATGCCGATCGCCATCCCCCACTCGGCTCGCATCGCGGCGAAGCCAGCGCCCAGGATCAGGGCGACGACGAACCCGTACAGGACGATGGTCGTCAGGAAGGCGATGGCGACGATCACCCACCCGAGCGCGGCCCATATCCCAGCCACGATCCCGAACACGGTCAACGCCGTGAGAACGCCGCCGGCACCTTCGTCGACGCGACGGCGCAGGCCGATCACCGCCGTCACCGTCAGCCCCGCCAGCCCGAAGAAGGCGAAGACGGCAGCCGGTGCGCTGAACACCTCGAGGAGCAAGCCGACCTGCTCTGCGCCAATCGCCACGTGCCCCGAAAGCTCCCGGCCGGTCGGCAGGGCCGAGGCGGCGAGTCCGGCCAGCAGCAGCAGGATCGACCCTCCGGCGGCGTAGAGCAGCGCGACCCGGAACCCGGGCGGCACCGGGTACGGCCGCAACCGCGAGAGGAAGTCGCCAAAGGCGGATTCGTCGTCGTGTTCAGCGGGAAGGTTGCTCATCCCAGCCCCCCAAGAACACCCAGCCGATGAGGCCGGTCTCTGGCTCCCGCGTCCCGCCCAAGATGACGGGATCAAGCGCAGCGACGGTCTCCCCAAGGCGGGCCACCCCTCCGGCGGCAGCCTGGCCCAGACCGCCCCCGATCCCCGCCGCCGCCTGGACGAGCCCGAGCCCAAATGCCACGGCTGACGACTGCGCCGCCAGGACTCGGTTCACGGTTGCCGCCTCCCCCGGCAGATAGGCGGGCGGAACCGGATCGCCAGGTTGCCAGCGGCCGGGGAGCTGATGCCCGACCAGGATCACGTCCGGCCTCATTCCGGCTTCGTGCAACCTCCTCAGCCGCTCGATTTCGGCCTCGGGGGCGTGGAGCGCGCCCCGCGCCGCCGCCACCGGGTCGCGGTCATGGCGCGCCGCGATCCACGTTCCGCCCTGGGGCGGGTGCATGATCGAGACTGGCGGCGGCGGCTCGGTGATGGCTACCAGGGACAGGTCCTCGCCGACGCTGCGGGCCGGGGCGAGGATCTGCCGCTCTAGCTGGTGCTCAAGCGCAGGGGTGGGCCGTAGTTCCGGCTGCTGCCAGGGAGTAAGGGTTTCCATGGACAACTCCTTTCGGGGTTGCCGAACCCCTTCTCCCAGAGCGGAAACCTATACACAAAGACGGACAACTTTGATATTTTTCGCAGTCGCGTCCGTATTTCGGTTTCGCCCTTGGTGGAGCAGGAATCCGGCGGATATGTGGTTTACGAGGCCCTGGCAACCATTTCCAGTGAGATGCCGGGGCTTCGTCCTTTCTAAACGCGAAAGGTTACGAATCCTAGCGCTCTGCGCTCCGAATTGCCACCTTTCCAGCGTCTATTGACGGCACGGCGAAACCGGCGGATGCTGGACTACCGGACTTTCACACCTTCGACGCGAGCGTTTCACCGTACTGGTTGCCACAGGCATCCAGTGCAGACGCGGCTACTTCGCTAGAGGGATAGTCCGCGTCCTCAGTGATCCTCTTTCACCCGTCCTATTTCCAGCGGCCTAGTGCCGAGGGCCGAGTGAAAGATCGAGCGTCGAGTCGGCGGCCTGCGGAGTGCCCGGGTCGGTAACTGACAACTCCACCGTCTCGGCCTCCGCTCGCTGCCCGAACTTAATGTCCGGTACCGCTCCGTGAAACCAGGCAATACCACCGCCACGTTTCTCGGAGCTTTTTCGTGCGTGGTGCGTCAGGACCGTAGTAGGCGCTCGGTTCGCGCCATGAGGTCGGACGGGCTGGTGTCGAGCGCGTCGGCGATTTTCCAGATCGTCGTCAACGTCGGCACCTTCTCGGCCCTCTCCAATTTGCCGAAGTAGCTGCGGTCGATCCCGCAAGCCATCGCCGCCGCTTCCTGGCTTAGGCCGCGCTTTTCGCGGAGTGCCTTGAGCGCTGTGCCGAAGGCTTGGGGGCGCGAGAGAGCCATCGCGGCGAGCCTCGCTGGTTGCTGCCTTTGTTACCACGGACTAAAGTACCCCGGCCTATAGAACTCAAGACGTACCGGGAGGCGACGAGATGGCAAGACAACGACACGCACAGATCACCCGAGCGGGATTCGCGGCGGTGGCCGCAGTCTTCGCCTTCGTGCTGCTGCCGGCGGCTGCCGCCGCCGCGCCGATCAGCGCGAAGGGTCAGCGTCACCCTCCACGCCAAACCCGACTCGCAGACCTATTGCGAATACTGCATCCACGTCTTCGGCCGGGTCAGTTCCCCCAAGGCGGTCTGCCGATCCAAACGGGACCTCGAAGAAGCTGTGGGGTACAAGGCCGGGAGCGCGAACGCGGGCAAGACGTTTCGGGGTGACTTCACCACGACTGACGGGCAAGGGCGCTTTGACGTTGTCCTCAGCTCTGGTGAACCGCTGGCGTGGTTTGAAGTGATCGCGCCGAAGAAGCGATTCGGCGGCGTGGTCTGCCAGGCCGCCCGGGCGAAAGTCACCCTGTAGCTACAGGTAGGTAATCGGCGGCGCGACCTCGGGCTCCTCGAAGTCGCCGAGATATTCGGTGCCCGCAGGCTGGAAGGCAGAGGGCGGCTTGCCGTAGAAGCGCTTGCAGGCTGCCACCAGGCCGGAGTGCCCGCTATACCCGACCGCCCTCGCGGTGGCCTTCACCGTCAGCCCGTTCCGCTCTCGGCTGAGAAGCCTTCGCGCCGTTTCCATGCGGACCCGAAGCAGGAGGGCTTGAAAGCCAGTATCCGCGGCCTCCCTGAGCGCCCGCTGCAACTGCCGGGGCGACGTGCCGACCTCCGCTGCCACGTCGTCGAGGCTTAGGTCGCACTCGGAGTAGTGGGAGCGGATCACCCGCTCGGCTTGGTCGGCGATGGCCTTCCGTCGCCGCTCGGTACTCCGTCTCGCCATCCCCCGATTCTCCCCGTTCTGTGCCTGAACGTGGCGGATTTATAGACGCTTGCTTGCTGGCGCTGCTGACGTTGGAGGCATGAACACGCACAGATTTCCGCAATCCGGCTGCTGCTTGCTGGACTCGTTCGAAAAATCGAGCGACGCTGGTTACGCATTCGAAAAATCGAACGATGAGTAAGCAGCAGCAGCACCGATCCCGCACCCCCTCACCTACCGCCGACGCACCGGTCGTGATGCGGGCCGAGCATCGCGACGAACCCGATTGGGACAAGCTCGTAGCGGTCGTGATCGCGATGGCCCTGGCTGAGGCCGAAGAAGAACGCGAGAGGGAGAGCCGTGCTTGAGGTCGTGATCGCCCTGGTCGTGGTCGGCATCATCGCGGCCGCGCTCCTCCCGACCGCCGCACGCGAGGTCGTCACGGTTCGGCTGACCTTCCCCCGGACGGTGACGGCGGATCACGCGCTCACCGCCGCCCGGTCGCTGGCGGGCTTGCGTCCGCCGTGGTGGCAGCTTGATCCGGCTTCGTCCGTGACCCTGGAATTGCGGGCGACCGCCGAAGGTGTCCAGCACGTCTTGACTGTCCCGGCCGGTCGCGCCGAGTACGTCACCGGCTCGCTCCGGGCGGCGATCCCCGGACTCCGGGTTGACGACGAACCGGCGTCACCAGCGGGCAGCCTGACTCTCGCCCGCGAGCTACAGGCAACGCGGGATGGCGAGCTCCGCACTGACACCACCGCGAGCAGCAACGCGGGGATCTTGGCGAACCTCCAACCGCTCGACGCTGACGAGCGCGCCCTTATCCAGTACGTCATCGCGCCGACGTCGACTAATCCGCTCACCAGGACGGCAGGCCGGTGGATCGCGTCCTGGCGTGGAGTCGAACCCGAGCCCGAGCCGATCGAGCCCAGGTTTGCCGTCGCAATCCGGGCAGCCGTCGCGGCTCCCTCCGCTCCTCGCTCCCGCCAGTTGATCGCGCGGCTGCTCGGCTCCTTCCACGCCCTCAACGGTCCCGAGGCTCGCCTGGTGCGGCGGCTGCTGCCGAGCCCGGTAGTCGCGGGCCGGATCGAAAGCATGGCGCCCGGCCGCTCGATCCTCGGCGCCGACGAACTGGCGGCGGTCTGGGCGGTCCCGGTGGAGGCTCCCGAGCTTCCCGGCCTGACCCTCGCAAACAGCCGCGAGCTTCCGCCCGCCTCCAACGTGCCCCGGCGCGGCCTGGTCCTCGGCGACTCCACCGTGGCCAGACGATCCCGCCCTGTTGCCGTCACCCAGGCCGAGGCGCGCCGGGGGGTCTTGTGCGTTGCCCCGACCGGCGCGGGCAAGTCCACGGTCTGCGTCAACCTGGCGGCGCAGCTGATGGCGGCGAAGTCTCGCCCCGGCCTGATCGTGATCGACTCCAAGGGCGACACGGCCGCGGACCTGCTCGACCGCATCCCGGCCGAGCGCCGCCGCGACGTGATCGTCTTCGACCCGGCCGACTCAGAGCCGGTCGGCTTCAACCTGATTGGCGGCTCCGGCGAGTCTGACCTTGTGGTGGATCACGTTGTCTCTGAGCTTCGCCACCGCTACGGCGCGGCTGGACTCGGCCCGCGATCCGAGGACATTCTGCGGGCCTGCCTGACCACGCTCACCGCCAAGGGCGGCTACACGCTCTGCGAGGTCGAGCCGTTGCTGACGAACCCGGCCTTCCGCCAAAAGCTCGTCGGCGGTCTGGACGAACCGGTCTTGGAGGGCTTTTGGAGTTGGTACGGCTCATTGTCGCCCGCAGCACAGGCCGAGGCGGTCGCACCGTTGTCGAACAAGTTGCGGAGCTTCACGATGCGCCGCCGCGTCCGCGCCGTGATCGGGCAGGCCGATGGCCTCGACTTGGGCGCGGCCCTGGAAGACGGAAAGATCGTCGTTATCTCGCTCGCCAAGGGTCTGCTCGGCAAGGACGCCGCCGCCCTGATCGGCGCGGCGATGGTCTCGCGGCTCTGGACCGCGATCCAGGCCCGCGCCGCCCTCAAGTCAGCCGAGCGCCGCCCCGCCACGGTGCTCTGCGACGAGTTCCAAGACCTCGCCGCGCTCTCGCCGGTCTTCGCCGAAGCGGTCGCGCAGAGCCGGGGCTACAAGGTCGGCTGGGTGCTGGCGCATCAGCACCTCGGCCAGCTTGACCCCGACACCCGCCAGGCGGTCCTCGCCAACTGCCGCTCGCGGCTCGTCCTGCAAACGACCGCCACCGATGCCTTCACCTTCGCCCGCGAGTTCGCCCCCTATCTCAAAGCGGCCGACCTTCAAGGGCTCGGACCGTGGGAGGGCTACGCGGCGGTCTCCACCGGCTCGGCCGTCGCGCCACCGGCCAGCGTCCGAACCCGTCCGGCACCCGATCCGCTCGGCTCGGCCGAGAAGGTCCGCGCCGCTTCCCGACGGCGCTACGGCAAGAGCCCCGCTGCCGTTGACGCCGCGATCAAGAAGCGCACCAAAGACAGCCGCAGGAACGCTCCGGTCGGCGAGCGACGGAGGGCCGCATGATTCGGCTCGGCCTTCATTTCGCGTCTGCGAAGCACCGCCGCATCGCAAGCCCCGCTGCCAAGCGTGGGCGGGATCGCGCAACGACTATCCCACCCCAAACGAGGAGGAATCCGTGACGCGGCGCTATGCCACCAAGAAGCGGATCGCCCACCTCGAGCGGACCCTGACGCCCAGGGAGCGGGCCATCATCGACACGCTGGATCGGCTCAGGGTCGCCACCACCGAGCAGCTTCGCCGCATCCACTTCCAAGACCTGACGCCGAGGTCCGCAGCTCGCCAGGCTCCCTCGCTCCTAGCCTCGCTCGCCGCCCGCCAGGTCGTCGTCAAGCTGGAGCGCCAGGTCGGCGGCGTCCGCGCTGGCTCCCGGGCGGCGGTGTGGTCCCTGGACACGGCGGGCCAGCGGCTCGCGTCCTCCTGCGGCCCTGCCGGCGGCATCCATCGGCGGCGGCCCTGGACGCCCTCGCTCTCATTCCTCGCGCATCGGCTCGCCGTCTCTGAGGTCTTCGCGGGTCTCTGTGAACGCGAGCGGGCTGGGGCGGTGGAGATCCTCGACTTCGACGCCGAGCCGTTGTGCTGGCGGCGGTTCGTCAGCGCCCACGGCGGCACCGCCTATCTCAAGCCGGACAGCTTCGCTCGGCTCGGCATCGGCAAGGTCGAACGCGCCGCCTTCGTGGAGATTGACCGGGACACGGAGTCGCGTTCGACGCTGACCGTGAAGCTCCGCGCCTATCGCCAGTATTGGGAGACCGGCCGCGAGCAGGAGCGCCGGGGATATTTCCCCCGCGTCGTCTTCGCGGTCCCGACCGAGGAGCGCAAATCGGTCCTCGTCGATCTCTTCGCGGAGCAGCCCGAGGAGACCTGGCCGCTCTGGCAAGTGGTACTGGCAGACGAACTTACGGACGCGCTGATCGGGGACGGATCGTGAAGACGCTCCCCCGCAACAGGATCATCACGGGGAACGCTCGGCGGGTTCTGGCGGGCCTGCTGCCCGAGTCGGTGGACACCTGCATCACCAGCCCGCCCTATGTCGCGGCGCTCCGCGACTACGGCCGCGCCGGTCAACTCGGCCAGGAACCGACCGTGACCGAGTACGTCGAGAACCTGCGGGCGATCATGCGCCAGGTTCACCGGCTCCTCAAACCGACCGGCTCGCTGTGGCTGAACTTGGGCGATGCTCACTCCCGCAATCCCCGCCAGGGCGCACCAGCTAAAGGTCTGCTCCTCGCCCCGCAGCGGGTCGCGCTGGCGCTCGCCGAGGATGGCTGGATCGTCAGGTCAATAGTGATCTGGAAAAAGAGTAACCCCATGCCGCAGAGCGCGCGGGATCGCTTCAGTCCGACCTACGAAACGATCATCTTCGCGACGAAGCAGCCGCGCTACTTCTTCGACCTCGACGCGATCCGCGTACCGCACCGCTCGGTCAGCCGGATCGGCCAGGCTTCACCGGCCAGCCTCGGACGTCTCTACCAGGGACACAACGACGGGCTCGGCAAGCTCCGCGCAGCGGGCGAGGTCGGCAACCCCAACGGCAAGAACCCCGGCGACGTTTGGACGATGGCAACCGCCGTCGACCGGCTCGGCCATCAGGCCACCTTCCCCGAGCGCCTGATCGAGCGACCGATCCTCGCGGCCTGCCCGGAGCGGATCTGCGTGCAATGTGACCGCCCTTGGACCCGTCCGACGCGGATCATTCGCCGCCGCACCAATGAAGGCGTAATCCAGGTCAGAAAGACCGGGGAGCTTCGCCGCTGCGACTGCTTCGCGCCCGCTCGCCCTGGTGTCGTCCTCGATCCCTTTTTCGGTACCGGCACCGTCGGCCTGGTCGCCGCGCGCCATCGCCGTGACTGGCTCGGTATCGAACTGAGCCCCGCCTTTGCCCGTCTTGCCCGGCGGCGACTGCGGAGGGCGGGATGCGGACCTTGAAAAGCAGGCGGCGGTGGACGGCTCCACGGCGGACGGAAGGGAGTGCACGCCTTTCTGCCCGCCGCCATAGCCATCCACTACGTAAGGAGGTTTCTGGTGAGCGACAAGAGCAAGAACCAGGAAATCTACGAGCGCGTCGAAGCGGTCGTAAAGGAGCAAGGCGTCACCAAGAAAGACGCCCAGGTGATCGTCGGCAAAGAGTTCGACATGAAGCCGAGTTCAATACGCGGAGCGGAATACCAGGCCCGCAAGGAGCTTGGGATCACCCGGACCCGCGTTCAGGAGACGACCCCCGACGGAGCGGTGGATCAAGCCATCGCAACGTTGGAGAAAGCTCGCGATGCGATCGACGACGAGGTAGACGCGGCGAAAGAGCGGGCCGAGGAGGCCAGGGCCGAGCACGACGCATTGAAGGCCAGCGCTCCCGACCGCAAAGCCGACATCGAAGCCAAGATCGAGGCGCTCAAAGCGTAGTCATGCGGGCGACCTGGACACACACTAATCACGTTCAGGTCGCCCCGCTTCTCCCTGCTTGGCTTCTTGCAACCGCTTCAAATCAGCGAGAAAATTAGTTCGAAGAATCGAATGCCAAATGAGTAACAAGCACCCCAAATTTGCCGCCTACATCACCAAGCGCCGTAAGGAACTCGGTATCTCCATGTACACGGTTGCGAAGGAAACGGGGTTCAGTTCATCGACGGTGAAGTGGTGGGAAGACGGCGAGGGACTACCGAAGTTGGCGTCTCTGGAAAAGCTGGCCCGTGTCTTACAGACCAGCTACGAAAGTCTCGTCGTGGTTGCTGGATACGGACCCGCGACCGCCGACACCGAGCCGCTGCTCCGAGCGCGCTATCCCCACGTCTCCGACCGCAATCCGAAGCTGGCAGAAGCGAAGCGGCTACTGGACCAGCTCGACACTGTGGAAGCGCGGTCGAAGAAACGGAAGGGGAAAAAGTGAAAAGCCCGATTGCCGAATGCCGCTTGATCTGCCCGCACCGGGCGCTACAGCCGTGGGAGTCAAAGTCCATTGCGGAACGCCAAGCGCACCGACTGATTTCCCAGCTGCGGATCACCGAGCCGCCCTTTCCCGTCGAAGCCGTCGCCGCGCTGCCGCGAGTCGAAGTCCACTACGTCCCGGCCCGCCACCTCTCCGGCGCGATCCGCTGGAAACGCGGGAAGTGGCGCATCCTCATCAACAGCAATGACAGCCGAGGACGCCAGGTCTTCTCGCTCGCCCACGAACTCAAGCACTTGATCGACTACCCGATGCGGGAAGTGATCTACAAGGACTCGCGGTTCGGCACGGCAGAGCAAGCCGCCGAACGCGCAGCCGACTACTTCGCCGCCTGCCTGACGATGCCGCGCGCCTGGCTTAAGCGCTGTTTCTATGACGAAGGGTTCCGCGACCCCCAAGTCCTCGCCCGCCGCTTCCGTGTCAGCGCCCCGGCCATGCGCTACCGCTTCGACCAGCTCGGACTACTTGAGCCGGAGGCGGTGCGATGAATCCGACCGCAACGGAACAAGCCACGAAGCAGGCATTCGTATTGCTTCGCGTTTCCTCGGATGGGCAAACGCGGCGCGCCGGTTCTGAGGAGGGCTATTCGATCGAGGGCCAGCGCGAACGCTGCCGCCAGAAAGCCGAAAGCTTGGGCGCAGTCGTCGCCCAAGAATTCATCGCCCCGGCCGAGTCGGCCAGTCGCGGGTTCTACAAGACCCTTACGGAACTGATTGATGCCCTCAAGGTTCGCCGCGACATTGACTACGTGATCGTCTACAAGTTGGAGCGATTCGCACGGGACGAGCTGACTGACTTCGCCGCCTACGCAGAGATACGAAACTCCGGCGCGGAGCTGGTATCCGTTACCGAGCCGATTGACAGCACCCCGCAAGGGATGATGATGCACGGTTTCCTTGCTGTCATCAACGCGTACTACTCGCGCGACCTCGCGGTGAAAATCACGGACGGCCGAGTTACGAAGGCCAAACTCGGCGGTACCCCAGGGAGGGCTCCGCTGGGCTACCTCAACAAACGAACTTGGGACGGAGCAAACGACATTCGCTACGTGGAGGTAGACGAGAAGCGCGCTCCTCTCATTCAATGGGCGTTCGCGGCGTACTCGACCGGCGAGTGGCCGATCTCGGCACTTGAGAAAGAGCTTTACCGGCGCGGCCTCCGTTCTCGCCCTACTCGGAAACGGCCCGCTGGGAAGGTCTCGACGACGACCCTTTGGGAGACGTTGAGAAACCCCTATTACGTCGGTGTTGTCGAATTCAAGGGCGTGCAGTACGAGGGCACTCACCCGCGTTTCATCTCCCAGGAGCTATTCGACAAGGTTCAGCAGGTCCTCGACTCTCAGGAGAGGGCCGGTGATCGGACCCGGAAAAAGCATGGCCACTATCTCGTCGGCTCGGTCTACTGCGACCAATGCGGAAGGCGGCTCATGTTCACGCGCTGCACCGGCCGCAACGGCTCCAAGTTCGATTACCTCGTATGCCCTGGGCGGCACAAGAAGGACAAAGCCTGCGATCTGCCTTACCAACCTGTTGACCGCGTCGAGGACTTCGTTGTGGGGTACTACGAGAGCCAGGTTTCAGTCGATGCGGAGCGAGTAGCGGCGCTGATGCCGAATCTCATCGAGCAGTACAAGCGAGTCGCCCAATCGCGGCAGGTTGATGTTGAGGCCATTCAGAAGATCATTGACGCGATCCGGGCGAAGCAAAAGCAGCTGGTCGAGAGCCACCTTGCGAACCCCCGCGCCATCCCGCTTGATCTGCTTGAGGTCAAGCAGGCCGACCTAGCCGAGGAACTGAAAGCGGCCGACGCCCAGCTTGCGAGCGCAATGGGCGACGTTGAGACTGGTGAGCAGGGAATGCAGCGCGCCAGTCGGCTGCTTACCGCGCTCCCCTCTGCCTACCGCAACGCAAAGCCGCTGTTCCGTCGCCAGATCAACCAGGCGTACTTCCTCAAGGTTTTCATCGGTCGACAGGGGGTCACGGGGGCCGTGCTGACTCCCGAATACGAAGCCGTCACGCGAGACGGCTTGGCTGCGCGGCTTCGAGAACTGGCTAATACGCCTGATCCCGAACTGGCCGATACGGCTGATCCTGATTCTGGCCCTGTTTCGACCCGGGCGGAAATAGTGGAGCTAGGCGGATTCGAACCGCCGACCTCCTGGGTGCGATCCAGGCGCTCTGCCAGCTGAGCTATAGCCCCGAAATGCCCGATTTGCAGGTGAAACCTGGGTCGGATCGGGTGGGTCCGGAGGGGAAGTCTAGCTTGCGGTAGGGGGATATGCGGCGATGTGCCTCGGATATGCGGGCAGTCTCGAAACTCTAGGGAGGGGATCGCCGCGGCATCAGGGCCTGGGGCTCCCCTGACCGGATCAGCTCTCGCCACATCCCCGCCGCGTAGGCGGAGCGGTCGAGGGCGTGAAGGGCCGTGGTGCGGAGGAGGTCCTCCGGGGTCCTGCATCTCGACCAGGCTGGCAACGCGTCGATGGCTACCGCGACGGCGAGGGCGCGGCGCGCGCGGCGGCTGAACGGCGCGGCGGCGAGGGCGAGCGGCAACCACTCTCGGCACAGCGCGCGCGCGAGGCGGGCCGCCGCGTCGGCCTGGCCGCGCAGGCTGACCTGGGCCAAAGCCTCGCGGGAGGGACGATCCACTCCGCGTCGAGCCACGATCGCCGTCGACGCGGCGAGCGCGGGGATCAAGGCCCGCGGCCCGAGCAGGGCGGTGGCGACCCCGATCACCGCCGTGTGACGCCCCACCCTGAGCGGTGCGGCCGACGCGCCGTGACGCCGCACCAGGCCCGGCGCCGAACTGCCGTAGCCGGCCCGCTGGCGGGCGAACGCGACCACGGTGGCGCGGGGTCGATGTGAGACCTCGCGGCTCGGCTCGTAGCGGACCCGCCGCCCGGTCGCGAGGAGGCGCCAGACGAGATCCACATCCTCGCCGAAGCGCATCGACTCGTCGAACCCGCCCACCTCGACCAGATGGTCGCGCCGGCCGAGCAGGGCCGCAGCGGGTAGGTAGGCGACCCGGCGCTCGGGTCCGACCAGGCTCGCGTGGGGGCCGAGGTCGAGGGGCGACCCCGCCTGCTCGTAGCGGGCGAGCGGTGAGTCGCCCGGCGCGCTGCGGACGCGCGGCCCGACCAGCGTCAGGTCCCGGTCGCGGGCGAAGAGGCGCGCCAGGCCGCGGCGCCAGCCCGGCTCAACCTCGCAGTCGGCATCGAGGAAGACCACCAGCTCCGTCGTCGCGGCGGCAAGCCCGGCGTTGCGCGCGGCGGCGGGCCCGCGGGGCAGGTCGTGGCGGAGGACCCGTGCCCCGGCCCGCTCGGCGACCGCCCCCGAGCCGTCGCGGGAACCGTCGTCGACGACGATGACCGGGCCTTCGGCGGCCAGCGTGGCGACCAGGGCGAGAAGCCGGTCGCCGCCGTCCAGGACCGGGACGATCGCCGTCACCTCGGGATCGTCGCTGCCGTCCCCCGGCAGCGGGTGGAGGATTCCGTGGCGCTCGAGCCGGTGGGCCAGGGCCATCGCGGCGGTGTCGGGATCCCTGTCTCCGGCGAGGATCGCGTCGAGCGCCCGCCCGCCCGCCTCGCTCAGCCGCAGCAGGCGCGGCGGCGTCCCGCCGACCAGGAGGCGGCCACCGGAGCGGCGGCGAACCGCCGCGTCGAGCGCGAACCGCGGACCCTCGCTCATCGATCCGCGGCGCCGGCGAAACCCGAGGCGAGGGCGACGAAGGCGGCGTCGAGCAGCCCGATCAGATCCTCGTCCTCGCTCGCCACCCAGCGTTCGAAGGAGGCCATCGCCGAGCCGAGCGCCGCGTAGCCGATCACCCGCGGGGTCAGGTCGTCGGGCGCCTCGCCGCGCCTCGCCGCCGCCCACTCGGCGACCACCGCACGCCACTCGGCGTAACGCAGTGCCGAGTGCGCCTGCAGCGCCGCGGTTCCGGTGATCAGGGTCATCCGCGTCCGCAAGCCGTCCTCCTGGTCGGGCGGGTAGCGGTTCGACTCGACGACGCCATGGCGCAGCGCCTCCATCAGCGGCCGGCCGTCACCCTCCGCGAGCGCCTCCCGCAGCCGCCCCATCACCCAGTCGAAGTCCCCCCAGGCGATGTCGTTCTTCGACTCGAAGTAGCGGAACAGGGTGCGGCGGCCGACCCCCACCGCGGCGGCGATGTCGTCGACGGTGGTGGCCTCGAAGCCGCGCTCGGCGAAGAGGGCGAGGGCGACGCGTTCGATCTCCTCGCGGGTGGTGCTGGGGGGCCTGCCGGCGCTCGAAGCCATTCTTTCTCTCGTAATTTGACACTCGGTGCGGTAATGTGCCGCACCGTCATCTGACCAAGGACCAGGGAGGTTCTCATGTCGCAGCCGAAACCCGCGCCCGCGCCCGACGCCGAGCCCGTCGAGGAGACCCCCGAGCCGCTGGTCGAGACCGACCTCCTGGTCGAGGACGTCTCGATCGACGGCATGTGCGGCGTCTATTAGGCCACCTCGATGAGCGCCGACATCCCGCTCGACGGCCGCTGGCGGTTGGACCCCCAGGTCGCCCTCCGACCGGAGCGCTTCGGCGCCCTCGCCTACCACTTCGGCACCCGCCGCCTGTCGTTTCTGAAGAGCCGCAGGTTGCTGGAGGTGGTGCGGAAGCTGGAGGCGGCCCCCGACCCGCTCGCCGCCTGCCGCGCGGCCGGGGTCGAGGAGGCGGAGCTGCCGAGCTACCGGCGCGCCCTGGCCACCCTCGCCGAGACCGGGATGATCGTCCCCGCCGAGGCCGCCGCATGAAGCTGATCGAGGAGTTCGAGCTCGGCCTCGACGCGCCGATCTGCATCACCTGGGAGCTGACCTACGCCTGCAACCTGGCCTGCGTCCACTGCCTCTCCTCCAGCGGCCGGCGCGATCCGCGCGAGCTGACCACCGCCGAGGCGAAGGGCGTGATCGAGGAGCTCGAGCGGATGCAGGTCTTCTACGTGAACATCGGCGGCGGCGAGCCGACCGTGCGCAAGGACTTCTGGGAGCTGCTCGACCACGCCGCCGAGCACCGGCTCGGGGTCAAGTTCTCGACCAACGGCAGCCGTATCGACGACGCCGCGGCGGCGCGGCTGGCGGCCTCCGACTACGTCGACGTCCAGGTCTCGATCGACGGCGCCACCGCCGCGGTCAACGACGCGGTGCGTGGGCCGGGCTCCTTCGACACCGCGCTCGCCGCGCTGGAGCGGCTCGCCGCGGCGGGCTTCGTCCAGCCGAAGATCTCGGTCGTCGTCACCCGTCACAACGCGGGCCAGCTCGACGACTTCAAGGCGATCGCCGACCGCTACGGCGCCCAGTTGCGGATCACCCGGCTGCGGCCGTCGGGCCGCGGCGCCGACGTCTGGGACGAGCTCCACCCGACCGCCGCCCAGCAGCGCTCTCTATATACGTGGCTGTTGGAGCACGGCGAGGAGGTGCTCACCGGCGACTCCTTCTTCCACCTCTCCGCCTACGGCGAGGCGCTGCCCGGGCTGAACCTCTGCGGGGCGGGCCGGGTCGTCTGCCTGATCGACCCGGTCGGCGACGTCTACGCCTGCCCGTTCGCGATCCATGACGAGTTCCTCGCCGGCAACGTGCGCGAGCCGCGCGGGTTCGAGGGCGTCTGGCGCGACTCCGACCTCTTCACCGAGCTGCGCCGGCCGCAGTCCGGCGGCGCCTGCGAATCGTGCGGGCACTACGACGCCTGCCGGGGCGGCTGCATGGCGGCGAAGTTCTTCACCGGCCTGCCGCTCGACGGTCCCGACCCGGAGTGCGCGCTCGGCCACGGCGAGGAGCTGCTGGCGCGGCGCGGCAGCGGTCTCGAGATCCCGTCCCCGGCGGTCGACCACTCGCGCCGGCGGCCGCCGTCGCGCGCCTGCGACGAGAACCCGCTCGCCGACTTCATCGCCGGGGCCTGACCGATGGCGTCGAGCAGCGAGTGGTTCGAGTCGGTCGAGGAGGCGCGCCGCCGGGCCAGGCGTCGGTTGCCGTCCTCGGTGTTCTCGGCGCTGCGCGCCGGCGCCGAGTCGGGCACGACGCTGGCCGACAACGTCGGCGCCTTCCGCGAGCTGGGACTGATCCCGCGGATCGCCACCGGCAAGAGCGGATCGCGGTCGCTGGCGACTTCGGTGATGGGGCAGGAGATCGCGCTGCCGGTGATGATCTCGCCGACCGGAGTGCAGGCCGTCCATCCCGAAGGCGAGCTGGCCGTGGCCCGCGCGGCGCATGAGGCGGGCACCGCGATCGGCCTGAGCTCCTTCGCCTCGAAGCCGCTCGAGAAGGTCGTCGCGGCGAATCGCAAGACCTTCTTCCAGGTCTACTGGCTCGGCTCGCGGGAACGGATCGAAGGCGTGCTGGACCGGGCGCAGGACGCGGGGGTCACCGGCCTGATCGCGACCGTCGACTGGAATTTCGCCCACCGCCGCGACTGGGGGAGCCCGGCGATCCCGGAGCAGCTCGACCTGAAGGCGATGGCGTCCCTGGCCCCCCAGGTGCTGGTGCGGCCACGCTGGCTCGCCTCCTACCTGAAGGCCGGTGCGCTGCCCGACCTGACCGCGCCCAACCTGGAGGAGCAGGGTGGCGCGGCGCCGACCTTCTTCGGCGCCTACGGCGAATGGATGATGACCCCGCCGCCGACCTGGGAGGACCTCGCCTGGCTGCGCGAGAGGTGGGGCGGGCCGTTCATGCTGAAGGGCGTCACCCACCCCGACGACGCCCGCCGCGCGGCCGCGATCGGCGCCACCGCGATCTCGGTCTCCAACCACGGCGGCAACAACCTCGACGGCACCCCGGCGACGATCCGCAACCTGCCCGCCGTGGTCGAGGCGGTCGGCGATCAGATCGAGGTCGTGATCGACGGCGGCCTGCGCCGCGGCTCCGACGTGGTCAAGGCGCTGGCGCTCGGCGCCCGCGCGGCGATGATCGGGCGCGCCTACCTCTGGGGCCTGGCGGCGAACGGCGAGGCCGGGGTCGCCAACGTGCTGGAGATCTTCCGCGCCGGGATCGAGGAGACCCTGAACGCGCTCGGGCGCGAGTCGATCGACGACCTGGTGCCCGAGGACATCCTGATGCCGCCCGACTTCACCCGCCGGTGACCCGGTCGCGGCTCGATTCGGCGACCTGGCCTGAGCTCGACGCCGATACCTCCGCGGGTCCTGCCGTCCTCGTCGTGCCCTTGGGCGCCACCGAGCAGCACGGGCCCCACCTGCCGCTCGGCACCGACACGGCGATCGCGGTCGCCCTGGCGGAGACCGCCGCGGACCTGCCCTGGGTGAGGGTCGCCCCGCCCTTGGCCTATGGATCGAGCGGCGAGCACCAGGCCTTCGCCGGGACCCTCTCGATCGGCGCCGCGGCGACCGAGCTGGTCCTGGTCGAGCTCGGTCGCTCGGCGACGGAGACGTTCGCCGCGGTCCTCTTCCTCAGCGCCCACGGCGGCAACGCCGCGCCGCTCGCGGCCGCCGTCGCCCGACTCCGCGACGAGGGTCGCGACGTCCGCGCCTGGGCGCCGCGGTTCGGCGGCGACCTCCACGCCGGACGCACCGAGACCTCGTTGATGCTGGCGCTGGCACCGGGGTCGGTCCGCGCAGGGCGCGATCCGGGCAATCGGGCGGCGCTGCCCGACCTGATCGACGACCTGCGGGTCGGCGGGGTGCGGCCGCTGGCGCCGAACGGGGTGCTGGGCGACCCGACCGACGCGTCGAAGGAGGAGGGCGGCGAGTTGTTCGCCTCGGCGGCCGACGATCTGCGCGCGAGGATGGAGTCCTGGTGGGGGCCGGGAGCGGCAGGATGAGTCGGGTCGCGATCGTCACCGGCGCCGCCCGCGGTATCGGCGCCGCCACCGTCGCCGGCCTGGCCGCCGACGGATGGCGCGTGGTCGCCGTCGACCGCGGGAGCGACGACCCCCGGCTGCCCTACGCCCTCGGCGGCGTCGCGGAGCTCGAGGACGTCGTCGCCGCCGCCGACGCCGCGGCGGGCGAGGAGCGGGCGCGCGCCGAGGTCGCGGATGCCACCGACGCCGTCGCGATGGGCGCGGTGGTCGAGCGGGCGGAGGAGTGGGGCGAGGTCGAGGCGATCGTCGCGAACGCCGGAGTGATCGCCGGCGGCGTGCCGGCGTGGGAGCTGCCCCAGGAGGAGGAGGACGCGGTGGTCGAGGTCTGCCTCCGCGGGGTGATGGTCGCCGCGCGCGTCGGCATCCCGGCGCTCCTGCGCCGCCCTGAGCCGCGCCGCGGACGCTTCGTCGCCACGGCCTCCACCGCCGCCCTGCGTGGCCTCCCCGGCCTCGCCGCCTATTGCGCCGCGAAGGCCGGGGTCTCCGGCTTCGTCCGCGCCATCGCGGCCGACCTGCGCGGCACCGGCGTCACCGCGAGCGCCGTCGCCCCGGGCTCGACCGACACCCCGATCCTCGCCGAGAGCGCCAGGCTCTACGAGCTCGACGGCGCCTCCGACTTCGCCGCCCAGCAGCCGATCGAGCGGCTGATCGACCCGGCCGAGGTGGCGGCGATGATCGCCTGGCTATGCGGCCCCGGCGGCGCCGCCGTCACCGGCACCACGGTCTCGGTCGACGGCGGCCTGTCGATCTGAAGGATCGCCGGCGCCCCGGTGCCTCGGTCGCCGCCCGCCCCGCGGTCGCCGCCCGTCACACTGACGACAACGACCGAAGGGAGCGAAACCGCGATGTCCGAACCAAGAACCATCGAGAGCCTCAGCCACTGGATCGGCGGCCGCTCGGCGGCGGGATCCGGGGATCGCTTCGGCGAGGTCACCGACTCCGCCACCGGCGAGGTCTGCGCGCGGGTCCCGTTCGCGTCCGCGGCAGAGGTCGGTGAGGCGGTGGGGGCCGCGGCGGAGGCGGCGGTGTCGTGGGGGGACGCTTCGCTCAGCACCCGCGCCAAGATCCTCTTCCGCTTCCGCGAATTGGTCGAGGGCGAGAAGGACCGGATGGCGGCGATCGTCACCCGCGAGCATGGCAAGGTCCTCTCCGACGCCGCGGGCGAGGTGCAGCGGGGGCTCGAGGTGGTCGAGTTCGCCTGCGGGCTCCCACAGCTCCTGAAGGGCGAGTTCTCGCCGCAGGTCTCGCGCGGCGTCGACTCCTACTCGCTGCGCCGGCCGCTCGGCGTCGTCGCCGGGATCACCCCCTTCAACTTCCCGGTGATGGTGCCGATGTGGATGGCGCCGATGGCGATCGCCTGTGGCAACGCCTTCGTGCTGAAGCCCTCCGAGCAGGACCCTTCGGCGGCCCTGCTGATGGGGGAGCTGTGGGCGAAGGCGGGGCTGCCCGAGGGAGTCTTCACCGTCGTCAACGGCGACAAGGAGGCGGTCGACGCGCTGATCGAGGACCCGCGGGTGGCGGCGCTCAGCTTCGTCGGGTCCACCCCGATCGCGCGCTACATCTACGAGAACGGGACGCGGCTGGGCAAGCGCGTGCAGGCGCTCGGCGGCGCCAAGAACCATGCCGTCGTCCTTCCCGACGCCGACCTCGAGCTCGCCGCCGACGGGCTGGTCTCGGCGGGCTACGGCTCGGCCGGACAGCGCTGCATGGCGGTCTCGGTCGCCGTCGCGGTCGGCGACGTCGCCGACCCGCTGATCGAGCGGATCCGCGATCGGATCGGCAAGCTCACCGTCGGCGACGGCCGCGACCCCGGCTCCGACATGGGCCCGCTGGTCAGCGCCCGACACCTCGAGCGCGTCCGCGGCTACGTCGACGCCGGGGTCGCCGAGGGCGCGGAGCTGGTGGCCGACGGCCGCGACCTGACCGTCTCCGGACGCGAGGACGGCCACTTCATCGGCCCGACCCTGTTCGACCGCGTGGTGCCCGGGATGAAGATCTACGACGAGGAGATCTTCGGCCCGGTCCTCCTCGTCACCCGCGCCGCGAGCTACACCGAGGCACTCTCGCTGGTCAACGCCAACCCCTTCGGCAACGGGGCCGCGATCTTCACCAACGACGGCGGCGCCGCCCGCGCCTTCGAGCAGGACGTCCAGGCCGGGATGGTCGGGATCAACGTGCCGATCCCGGTGCCGATGGCCTACCACTCCTTCGGCGGCTGGAAGGACTCGCTGTTCGGCGACCTCCACGTCCACGGCCCGGACGGCATCCGCTTCTACACGCGCGGCAAGGTCGTGACCCGGCGCTGGCCCGACCCGGCCGACCGGGGCGTCGACCTCGGCTTCCCGGTGCACTCCTAGGAGGGATTGGCGGCCGGCGGGGGCGCCTCAGCCTTCGCCGGCCGGGTCCTCGCGCATAAGCAGCAGGTCGACCTCGAGCTCGACGTCCCAGCCGACCGCGACGCCGCCGGCCGGCATCTCCATCTGCCAGTCCAAGCCGAACTCGCGACGGTCGATCGTCGTCGCCAGCCGGAACCCGGCGATCTCGCCGAAGGGGGCCTGCCGGGGGGCGGAGTAGCGGCCGGTGGCGACGACCGGGCGCGTCGTGCCCCGCATCGTCAGCTCGCCCTCGACCTCGGCCCGGCCGTCGTCGGCGAGGCGGATCTCGGTCGAGCGGAAGGTGACCTCCGGATGGTGGTCGGTGTCGAAGAACTCCGGGCCGAGGAGGCTGGCCCGCAGCGCCTCCGGCTCGACCACGGAGATCGAGTCGACGCGCGCCGAGCCTTCGAGGGCCAGGGCGTCGCCGTCGGCGCGCAGCGTCGCCGTGACGTCCGGCAGGACCCCGCGGAACGTGAAGGTGTCGGAGTGGCGGACGGCGAAGGCGAAGGTCGAGGGCACCGGCTCGGCGCGGAAGGTGCCGGAAAAGGGATGGGCTGCGACTTGGGGCATAGGGCTCTCCTGATCTGTCTCGGTTGCTCGCAGATCTGACAATCCGGCCCGTCGTTTTGTGACCGGCGCCGGTCAGCCCGCGAGCCGGCCGAGGTCGAGCTGCGCCAGCCGGGCCGGGTCGGCGAGGAAGTCGATCGCGACGATCCGGCCCGCGCGGATCTGCACCGCGCCGACCGAGATCGGCTTGCCGTCGAGGAAGGCGACCGTGCCGATGCCGCCGTTGACCCGCACCATGTGGCCTTCCGCGCCGATGGTCGCGAAGCTGCGCGCCCGCGCGATCACCGCCTCGGCGCCGCGCACCTCGACCGCTTCGGCATCCGGGCCATAGTCGGCACGCAGCACCACGTCGGGGTGGAGGACGTTGACGAGGCGGTCGAAGTCGCCCTCGCGCGCCGCGGCGATGAACGCTTCCACCACCTGGCGCTGCTGGTCGAGATCGGCGTCGGGGACCGGGTCGGCCGCCCGCAACCGGCGGCGCCCGCGGCTGGCGAGCTGGCGGGTGGCGTCGGGGCTGCGGTCGACGATCGGGGCGATCTCCTCGAACGGCACGCCGAACATGTCGTGCAGGACGAAGGCGAGCCGCTCCGCCGGGTTCAGCGTCTCCAGCACCATCAGCATCGCGATGCCGATCGAGTCGCCGAGCAGCGCCTCGTGCTCGGGGTCGGTGCCGTCGAGCGGATCGACGATCGGGTCGGGCATGTGCAGGTCGTCCAAGGACTGCTCGCGCCGTGAGTTCCGCGAGCGCAGCATGTTGAGGCAGATGCGCGCCACCACCGTGGTCAGCCAGCCGCCGAGGTTCTCGATCTCCTCCGGGTCATTGCGGCTCAACCGCAGCCAGGCCTCCTGGACGGCATCGTCCGCCTCGCCGGTCGAGCCGAGCATCCGGTAGGCCACCGCGCGCAGGTGCGGTCGCTGCTCCTCGAATGCGTCGACGATCGGGTCGCCTTCAGTCATCGGTCACGTTCCCCTTTCGCGTCGTGTCATTCCAACAGACCCGCCGCGCGCGGGCGATGTGACAGGCAAGCGAAAGGACGGCACAGGCCATGTACTTCGAGACCACCAAAACCGACCCGGCCACCAGCCTGGCGAGCGGCACCTGGATCCTCGATCCGGAGCGCTCGCGCCTCGAGTTCCGCGTCCCCCTTCTCTACGGCAGGATCGGGACCGTGAAGGGCGGCTTCGAGCGTTTCCGCGGCACCCTCGACGTGGCGGCGCGCCCGGCGATCGAACTGGCGGTGGTCGCCGACAGCGTCGACACCGGCAACGCCAGGCGCGACAAGCACCTGCGCTCGGCCGCATTCTTCGATGCCGAGCAGCATCCCGAGGTGCGCTTCGAGTCCGAGTCGGTCGCCCTGGACGGCGAGGCGCTCCATATAAAGGGAGTGCTGGGCGCGGCGGGCGAGAGCGTCCCCCTCGACGTCGCCGCGACGGTCCACCCGGTCGGCGAGGAGTTCGAGATCGAGGCCCACGCCGAGGTCGACCAACGCCGGCTGGGGATGACCTACAGCCCGCTCGGGATGTTGCGGCCGCCGGCCACGCTGGCCTTGTCGGGGTGCCTCGTGCGCTGGTAGAACTGGGTATGGGCGCGAGCGCAGCGCACAGGGTCGTCGTCATCGGAGGTGGCTTCGGTGGCCTGAACGCGGTGCGCGGCCTGCGCGAGGCCCCGGTCGAGGTGACGCTGGTCGACCGGCAGAACTTCCACCTCTTCCAGCCTCTCGTCTACCAGGTGGCGACCGGGGCGCTGGCGAGCGCCGAAGTCGCGGCCCCCCTGCGGGCGGTGCTGAAGCGCCAGGCGAACGCCCGCGTGCTGCTGGCGAACGCGGAAGGGTTCGATCTCGGCCGTCGCGAGGTCGTGCTCGGCGACCTTCTCGACGGCGAGGCGGAGCGGCGCCTTCCCTACGACACGCTGGTCGTCGCCGGCGGCTCCCACTACTCCTACTTCGGCCACGACGACTGGCGGGAGTTCGCGCCGGAGCTGAAGTCGATCGGCGGCGCGCTGAAGATCCGCACGAGCCTGCTCTCCGCCTTCGAGGCGGCCGAGCTCGAGGCCGACCCGGAGCGGCGCCGCGCCTGGCTGACCTTCGCCGTCGTCGGTGCCGGGCCGACCGGGGTGGAGATGGCGGGACAGATCGCCGAGCTGGCGCGTGACACGCTGCGCGGCAACTTCCGCGCCTCGGCGCCCGAGAACGCGCGGATCGTGCTGCTCGACGGCGCCGACCGCGTCCTGCCGGCGTTCCCGCAGGGGCTCTCCGGCCATGCCGCCCGCGCGCTCGAGGCCCTCGGGGTGGAGCCGCTTCCCGGCCGGACGGTGGTCGATGTCGATGCCGAGTCGGTCACCTGGGAAGAGCAAGGCGGCGAGCGGACCCGCCTGCCGACCCGGACGGTGGTCTGGGCGGCCGGGGTGACCGCCTCACGACTGTCGGAGCTGCTCGCCGAGGCTTCCGGAGCGGAGATCGACAAAGCCGGCCGGGTCGCGGTCGGGCCCGACCTGACCCTCGCCGGGCATCCGGAGGTGATCGCCCTCGGCGACATGGTGAGCGTCCGCGACGCCGACGGTCGACCGCTGGCGCTGCCGGGGCTGGCGCCGGTGGCGATCCAGCAGGGCCGCTACGTGTCGAAGGCGATCGTCGCTCGCCTGCAGGGCCGTCGGCCGCGCCCGTTCCACTACCTCGACAAGGGCAACCTGGCGACGATCGGGCGCTCGAAGGCGGTCGCCGACATCCATGGCCTCCACCTCTGGGGGCTGCCCGCGTGGCTCACCTGGCTGCTCGTCCACATCTACTACCTGATCGGCTTCCAGAACCGGCTGTTGGTGCTGCTGCGCTGGATCGGGAGCTTCATCACCCGCGGTCGCGGCGCGCGGCTGATCGGCCTCGGCGCGAAGATCCCGGATCGCTGAGGCGAGCGGTCTAGGCGCGCGCGGCGAGCTTCTTCAGCGCCTGCTTGTCGACCTTTTCACCCGCCGAGCGGGGCATCGCGTCGACGACGATCAGGCGCTCGGGGAGCCACTCGCGGGAGACGCCGTTGGCGCGCATGTGCTCGCCGAGCTGCTCGAGCGTGAGCGCGGCGCCGGGGACCAGCTCGACGCAGAGGCAGACTTTCTCGCCGAATACCGGATCGGGGGCGGGGACCGCCGCCGCCAGGGCGATCGCGGGGTGGGTGGACGCCTCGGACTCGACCGCCACGGCGCTGATGTTCTTGCCGCCGCGGATGATCAGGTCCGAGGCGCGGCCGGTGAGCCGGAGGAAGCCGTCGGCGCCGATCGTCGCCAGGTCGCCGCTCAGCATCCAGCCGTCGTCGTTGAGGAGCTGGCCGTTGGCCTCCTCGTCGCCGTGATAGCCGAGGCAACCGGTCGGGCCGCGGGTGGCGACCTGGCCGGGCCCGCCGCTCGCGGTCACGTCCCGCTCGCCGTCGTAGAGGCGCACGTTCATCGACTCGATTGGGCGGCCTGCGGTGCCGAGGCGCTGGTCGTCGGCGTCCCGGTGGCTGGTGACGCTGATCGCCCCGTTCTCGTTCGAGCCGTAGAACTGCAGGACGTGGGCGCCGGTGGCCGCCTCGAAGCGCGCCGCCGCCTCGGCCGAGACCGCCTCGCCGCCGGTGAAGACCGTGCGCAGCCGCGCGAGGTCCCGCTCGGGGAAGGACGGCGAGCCGAGCATCATCATCATCTGGGTGGTCACGCAGGCGAGGAAGGTGACGCCGTGCTCCTCGATCAGCTCCAGCATCCGCCCGACCTCGAAACGCTCCATCAGGACGACGGGGCAGCCCAGCAGGGCAGGCACGAAGTGGGCGCTCCAGAGGCCGAAGCCGTAGGGGCTGGGCACCGCGGAGAGGACCACCTCGTCGGCCTCGAACTCGCCCGCCCGGATCGCCATCCGGGCGAAGCTGAACCAGCGGTTCTGGTTGTGGACCACGCACTTCGGCAGCCCGGTCGTCCCCGAGGTCGAGTTGATCAGGTAGAGGCCGTCGGGGCCGAGCGGCGCCGTTGGCTCGGCTGGTGGAGGCGGCGCGACGCCATCGAGGGTCGCGCCCGCGAGCCCGTCGACGGCGAGGTCGGGGAGGACCAGGGCGCGGAGCGCGTCGAGGCCGTCGGCGCGCAGCCCCGCGTGGAGCTCGGCGACGGGGCGACGGCCGAAGGCATCGTGGGTGATCACCGCCGCCGCCTCGGTGCGGCGCAGCACGTGGGCGATCTCGCGGATCCCGGAGCGCGCGGCGATGGCGACGATCGGGTGGCCGGCCCGCTCGCAGGCGAGGTAGGCGACGTGGACGCTGGGCCCGTCCGGCAGCAGGACCGCGAGCGGCACGCCCGGCGCGAAGCCCGCCCCGGCCAGCAGCCCGGCAAGCTCGGTCCCCAGCTCGTCGTAGCGCCGCCAGGTGAGCGACCCGCGGTCGCCGATCAACGCCGGCTCCTCGCCCCGCTGCGCAGCGTTCCCCGCGACCAGGTCGCTCAGCGTCTCCGTCCCCCACTCGCCTTCGGCGCGGTAGCGTGCGACGTCCTCGGGCGGGTGGAACGGGATCGCCTTTTCCTCCTCCGTCACGCCCGTGATCTTAGCTGGCTTCCCAAGCAAGCGCTTGGTATGTTCTGATCGTGGACCTGCGCCCGACCGCCGCCGACGAAACGTTCCGCCAAGAGGTTCGCGAGTGGCTGGGCGAGCACCTGCGGGGCGAGTTCGCCGAGCTCGGCGGCGCCGGTGGCCCGGGCCGCGAGCACGAGGGCTTCGAGGTGCGGCTGGCCTGGGAACAGGAGCTGGGGAAGGGTGGCTGGATCGGCCTCGACCTGGCGCCCGAGCACGGTGGCCGCGGCGCCGGCCTCGACCGTCAGGTGATCTGGGCCGAGGAGTACGCCCGCGCCGGCGCCCCCGCCCGGGTCAACCACATGGGCGAGCACCTGCTCGCGCCGACGATCGCCCACTTCGGCACCGATGCCCAGCGGGAGCGCTTCCTGCCGCCGATCCTGCGCGGCGAGGAGCTGTGGTGCCAGGGGTACTCGGAGCCCGGCGCCGGCTCCGACCTCGCCGCGGTCCGCACCCGCGCACGCCTCGACGGCGAGGTGTGGCGGATCGACGGGCAGAAGGTGTGGACCTCGCTCGCGATGCACGCCGACTGGTGCTTCGCGGTCGTCCGCTCGGAGCCCGGCTCCGAGCGCCACCGCGGGCTCTCCTACCTGCTCGTGCCGATGAAACAGCCGGGGATCGAGATCCGGCCGATCGTCCAGATCACCGGCACCTCCGAGTTCAGCGAGGTCTTCTTCGAGGATGCGACCACCGACGCCGCCAACGTGGTCGGCGAGCCGGGCGAAGGTTGGAAGCTGGCGATGGGGACGCTCGGCTTCGAGCGCGGCGTCGCCACCCTGGCGCAGCAGATCGGCTTCGGGCGGGAGCTGGAGGCGGTGATCGCGACGGCGCGTGAGACCGGCGCGGTCGAGGACCCGGAGATCGCCGCGCGCCTGGTCGACGCCTGGATCGAGCTGCGGACGATGCGCTACCAGGCGCTGCGCTCGCTCAGCGACGGCCAGCCCGTCTCGGCCTCGATGTCGAAGCTGCTCTGGGGCCCGTGGCACCGTCGGCTCGGTGAGTTGGCGATCGACGTGCGCGGCGCCGACGCGACCCGGGTCGAGGCTCCCTACACGCTCGACGGCGACCAGGCCCTCTTCCTCTACACCCGCGCCGACACGATCTACGCGGGCTCCGATGAGATCCAGCGCAACATCATCAGCGAGCGGATGCTCGGGCTGCCGCGGGGGTGAGCATGGACTTCTCGTTCAACGAAGACCAGCGGGAGCTGCGGGCGATCGTCGCTGCCTTCCTCGAGCGCCACGCCACCTCGCAGGCGGTCCGCGAGGCCGCGGAGGGCGATGGCTTCGCGGCCGAGCAGTGGGGTCGGCTGACGGGAGAGATGGAACTGACCGGCCTGGCCGTGGACCCCGACCGGGGCGGGGCGGGGGCGAGCTTCGTCGAGGTAGGGATCGCGATCGAGGAGATCGGCCGCACGCTCCTGCCGGTGCCGTATCTGTCGACGGTGACCGCCGCGGCGGTGCTCACGCATGTCGGTGAGGACGCCGAGGCCGGACCGCTGCTCGAGCGGATCGCGGGCGGCGCGGCGGCCGCGGTGGAGCTTGGCGACGGGGGCGCGCCGCTCGGCGGCGACCGGCCGCCGGCCGCGGACGTGCTCCATATAGGGGAGGCCGGCGACGCGGTCACGGTCGACGGCGAGGCCTTCGTGGTCGACGCCGGGACCGCGGAGATCCTCGTGCTTGCGGCGCGCCGCGATGAGGAGCCCGCGTTGGTCGCGTTCGAGGCGGGTGCCCCCGGCGTCTCGATCGAGCCGCTCGCCACCCTCGACCAGACCCGCCGCCAGGCGCGCGTCCGCCTCGACGGCGCGCCGGCGACCGTCCTCGCGGCCGGCCTCGACGCCGTCGCCCGCGCCCGCGACCTGCGCTCCGTGGCGATCGCGGTCGAGTCGGTCGGGGCCGCCGCCCGCGCCCTCGACGAAACCGTCGCCTACCTCAAGGAGCGGGTCCAGTTCGGCAGGCCGATCGGCTCCTTCCAGGCGCTGAAGCACCGCTGCGCCGACCTCGCCACCGAGCTCGAGGCAGCCCGCTCGACCGCCTATTACGCGACCTGGGCCGTCGACGGCGCGCCCGAGGAGCTGGCGGTCGTCGCCCCGTTGGCCGAGGCGGTCGCCGGTGCCGCGCTGCTGCACGTCGCCGCCGAGGCGATCCAGATGCACGGCGGGATCGGGTTCACCTGGGAGCATGACGCGCACATGTACCTGAAGCGGGCGAAAGCGAACGAGCTGCTCGCGGGCGGCTACCGCGGCGTCCGCCGGCTGGTCGGCGAGCGGGCCGGGATCCTCGGATGAGCGAGCCCCGCATCGTCCTCGTCACCGGTGGGAGCCGGGGGATCGGCGCCGCGATCGCGACCGCCTTCCTCGCCGAGGGCGACACGGTGGTCGTCTGCGGGCGGCGCGAGCCGGACCAGCCGCCGAGCGCCGCCGGCCGCACCGTCGAGTTCGTCCAGGCCGACGTGCGCGACGCCTCCTCCGCGGTCGCCACGATCGAGACCGTGCTCGAGCGCCACGGCCGGCTCGACCTCCTGGTCAACAACGCCGGCGGCACCCCGCCCGGGCCGGCCGCCGAGATGTCGGCGGACTCGGCGACCGCCGTGGTCACCCTCAACCTGCTCGCCCCGTTCTTCCTCGCCCAGCGCGCCAACGCGGCGATGCAGGAGCAGCCCGACGGCGGCACGATCATCAACATCGGCAGCACCGCCGAGCGCCGGCCCGCTCCTGGCACCGCCCTCTACGCCGCCGCCAAGTCCGGCCTCCATGGGTTGACCCGGGCGCTGGCGCTGGAGTGGGCGCCAAAGGTGCGCGTCGTCCAGGTGTCCCCGGGCCCGGTCGAGACCGCGGGCTCGGCCCGCCACTACGGTGGCGAGGCGGCCTTCGCCGCCTCCTCCGCGCAGATCGGGATGGGACGGTTCGCGCGCCCCGAGGACGTCGCCGGCGCCTGCGTCTTGCTCGCCGACCCGCGCGCCCGCTACGTCAGCGGCGCCGAGCTCTTCGTCGACGGCGCCGGCGAAATCCCCGGCTGGCTGACCGCGATCGAAGCGTTGCCGCGCGACGACGCCTAGGGGGTCGAGCCCGCGGAAGGGACGGCGGGGTTCGGGGCCCTGGCGGCCGTCCGAGATGCGTCCCGGGCGTCTCGTGGCGGCCCGGGCAGGCTGTGGCCGCCACGAGACGCCCGGGACGTGAGGGGTCCGTGGGGGAGAGGTCACGGGTCGTGACGAAGTCCACGCTTCGGTGAAGGGTCCGTGCGGAAGAGCCGCCCCGGAGCCCCGATCGTGGACGGAGATGCCGAGAACGTCACGCTTTCCGGCCGTCCGAGGCCCGGGATCGAGGCCCCGGGACGCGCTGTCGACTTTGACCCTCCTATAGGAGGGTCAAACCCGGGTCACGTGTTCGTAACGTCTGAAGAAGACGGGAGGAAGAGTCACGTTCCCGGCGTCTTCGTGACGAGGCCGGACATCGGTGACGGATCCGGCACG
>DATNAG010000070.1:0-18102 GCA_035572835.1 Solirubrobacterales bacterium | reverse complement strand
GAGCCGGCGGGCGCCGAGCTTGGCGTAGAAGTTCAGCGCCGGTTCGTTCCAGGTCAGCGCGCACCACTCGAGGCGAACGTGGCCGCGCTCGAGGGCGAGGGCGGCGAGGTGTTCGAGGATCTGCAGACCGATGCCGCCGCGGCGGCTCTCCGGCTTCACGTAGACGTCCTCCATCCAGATGCCGGAGCGGCACTCGAAGGTCGAGAACGTGGTGTAGAAGATCGCGTAGCCGACCGGCTCGCCGCCCACTTCGACGATCAGCGCCTCGGCGTCGCCGCGGTCGAAGAGCGAGGCGCGGAGGATCTCCGGCGTCCCGACCACCGCGTCGCGCAGCTTCTCGTAGGTGGCGAGCTCGCAGATCAGGTCGAAGACCAGCTGCGCGTCGGCTTCGGTGGCGGGGCGGATGTCGAGGGCGGGCGCGTCGGGCATCGGGGCAATCTAGGTGACCAGCTCCAGCCGCGGATTCGGGCGCAGCTCCCGGCCGACCTTGGCCGCCGGGCGGCCCTCCAGCTCGACCACGTCGGCGGTGAAGTCGAAGTTGCCGCGGATTAAGGAGGAGCCGACGCCATATGAGTCCACCGGCGCGCCGGTCGCCTCGAAGCGTTCGATCTTCGCCGCGTCGAAGCCACCGGAGACGACGATCTTCACCCGCTCGTGGCCGGCGGCGTCGAGGCTGTCGCGGACCGCCCGCGCCAGCTCCGGGGTGACGCCGTGCAGATCCGCGGCGTCAGGGCGGTCGGCGAGCGCCAGGTCGACCAGGGTCTCGGAGGTGTCGAGGCGCACCCCCCAGAGGTCGCCGCCGAGCGCGTCGGCGACCTTCACCGCCTCCCCCACCGAGTCGTTGTGGAAGTCGACCAGGCAGATGATGTTGGAGTGCCCCGCGTATCTGGCGGCGTAGTCGCGCGCCGCCGCCACCGTGTCGCCGCCGTAGACGGCGATCAGCGCATGGGGGATCGTGCCGGTGCCGCGACCGCCCCACCAGGACGCGTTGGCGTCGGTGGAGACGCCGATCGCCCCCGCCACGTGGGCGGCGTAGCCGTCGCCGGTCTGGACCAGCCAGTGATCGTGGCGGGCGGGGAAGAAGAGGACCGACTTACCGTCGGCGGCGTCGACGACGCGGCGCACGTTGCTCATCACCAGCGAGCGCCGCGCCAGCGTCCCCAGGTAGACCGTCTCCAGGTGGGCGAAGAGGCTGTAGTCGCCGGCGATCGTCAACACCGTCTCCCAAGGCGCGATCGGGTCGCCCTCATGGAGGGCGTGGACGGTCAGCTGCGGCCAGCCGTCCTCCCAGAAGCCGTCCGGGCGGCGCCGCCCGGAGCAGAGGCGCAGGACCGCGAGCGCCTCGTCGATCCCGCCCAGCAGCCCCTGGCGCTTGGCGAAGACCTGCATCGTCACCCGCGGCCTCCGCCCCTCGGCCTCGAGCAGCTCCTTGGTCAGGGCGAAGTAGGTGTCCGAGTAGTAGGCGTCGCGGATTTTCTCGACCGGCAGCCGGAAGACCTCCGGCGCCAGCCGCTGGCGCGGCTCCGGCATCGATCGATCATGCCGGCGCGGTCGGTAGGGTCGTTGCCCGATGGGCGTGATCGACGAGCTGCTCGCCAACAACGAAGCCTTCGCGGCGCGGGTCGAGGAGGCCCACCTGCCGGTCGAACCGAGCCGCCATCTGGCGATCGTCACCTGCATGGACTCGCGGCTCGACGTCTTCGCCGCGCTCGGGCTCGGCGACGGCGAGGCCCACGTGCTGCGCAACGCGGGCGGGGTGATCACCGACGACGTGATCCGCTCGCTGGCCCTCTCCCAGCGCAAGCTCGGGACGCGTGAGGTGATGCTGATCCACCACGACGACTGCGGCCTGCAGAAGATCACCGAGGACGGCTTCCGCTCCGAGCTGCAGGAAGCCTCCGGGGTCACCCCCTCGTTCGCGATCGAGTCCTTCACCGACGTCGAGGCCGACGTGCGGCAGTCGATCCTGCGCGTGCGCCGCTCGGGCTTCCTCCCCCACCGCGACTCGGTGCGCGGCTTCGTCTATGACGTCGACACCCACGCGCTGCGCGAGGTCACCGCCGAGGAGCCGGGCGCCGGTCCCGAGTCGGAGCGCGACTGAGCGTGGCCGAGGTCGCGCCCTACGGATCCTGGCGCTCGCCGATCGCCCCCGCGACGGTCGCCCGCGGCGGACGGCGGTTGGGCGGCGCGAAGCTGGCCGCCGACGGCGCCGTCTGGTGGGCCGAGGGCCGGCCCGAGGAGGGCGGCCGCAGCGCGCTGATGCGACGACCGGAGGGCGGCGAGCCGCAGGAGGTGACGCCGGCGGGCGCCAACGTCCGCACCCGCGTGCACGAGTACGGCGGCGGCGCCTGGAAACTGCTCGGCCCGGAACTGGTCGTCTACGTCGATTTCGCCGACCAGCGGGTGTACCGGCTGGAGCTCGGCGGCGAGCCGGTCGCGATCACGCCCGAGCCCGACGCGCCGGCGGGTCTCCGCTACGCCGACTTCGAGCTCACCCCCGACGGCAAGACGCTCTTCTGTGTGCGTGAGGTGCACGACAGCGGGCCGGAACCGGAGAATCAGATCGTGATGCTGCCGCTCGACGGCTCGAAGCCGCCCCAGGCGGTCGAGGCGGGCCGCGATTTCTACTCCTACCCGCGGGTCTCGCCGGACGGGCTGTGGCTCGCCTTCACCTGCTGGGACCACCCGGCCATGCCCTGGGACGAGACCGAGCTGTGGGTCACCCCGGCGCACGAGCCAGGACCGGCGCGGCCGTTGGCAGCCGGGAAGGGCGAGTCCGTCTTCGCCCCGGCCTGGGACTCGCAGGATCGGCTGCGCTTCGTCTCCGACCGCGACGGCTGGTGGAACCTCTACCGCACGGTCGCCGACCTCGGCGCCCCGGACGCCGACCGGGACCTGCCGGCGGTCGAGCAGCTGAGCGCCGAGCACGCCGACCTCGGCCATCCGCAGTGGGTCTTCGGGATGCAGACCCACGCCGAGCTCGAGGACGGGACGATCGTCGTGATCCGCACCGAGGCGGCCACCGAACAGCTCTACGCGCTCGACGCCGGCGGCGGCGCGCTGCGCGACCTCGGCCTTCCCTTCACCTCGTTCGGGTCGCCGTCGCTCTCGACCCGCGGTGGCAAGGTCGCCTTCGCGGCCGCCTCGCCGGCGAGCGAGCCGGAGATCGTCGTCCACGACCTGGCGAGCGGAGCGATCGACACCGTCCGCGCCGCCGCCGAGGAGACGGTCGAGCCGGGCCTCGTCTCGAAGCCGCGCGCGATCGAGTTCCCGACGCCGATGGGCGACGGGGACACCGCGCACGCCTTCTACTACCCGCCCACGAATGCCGACTTCGTCGGGCCGGAGGACGAACGGCCGCCGCTGATCGTGGTCAGCCACGGCGGCCCGACCGCCCACGAGACCCCCGCCCTCGACCGCGAGTTCCTCTTCTGGACCAGCCGCGGCTTCGGTGTCGTCGACGTCAACTACCGCGGCTCGAGCGGCTACGGGCGTGCCTACCGGGACAAGCTGAAAGGGACCTGGGGCATCGTCGACACCGAGGACTGCGTCGGCGCGGCGACCTACCTCGCCGAGACCGGCGAGGTCGACGGCAGGCGGCTGGTGATCCGCGGCGGCTCGGCGGGCGGCTACGCGACCCTCTGCGCGCTGGTCTTCCACGACGAGTTCGCCGCCGGGGCCAGCTACTACGGCGTCGCCGACACCGAGACGCTGGCCCGCGACACCCACAAGTTCGAGGCGCGCTACCTCGACGGCCTGATCGGCCCCTATCCGGAGCAGGCCGAGCTCTACCGGGAACGCTCGCCGATCCACTACGTCGAGCGGCTGAGCGCCCCGGTGATCCTCTTCCAGGGGCTCGAGGACGCGATCGTCCCGCCCAACCAGGCGGAAGCGATGATCGCCGCCATGGCCGCCAACGGCATCCCCCACGCCTACCTCGCCTTCGAGGGCGAGCAGCACGGTTTCCGCAAGGCGGAGACCGAGATCCGCTGCCTCGAAGCCGAGCTCTACTTCTACGGCAAGATCCTCGGCTTCGATCCCGCCGACGAGCTGCAGCCAGTCGAGATCGAGTCCTGAGCCAACCCTCGATGTTGATGGGCCGAAAAGCGCTCTATATCAGCGCTTTTCGGCCCATCAACATCAGGCTTTGAGTTTTTTCGGGGCGCGTTTTTTCGTCGCCGATTTTTTGGCGGAACGTTTTTTCGGGGCGGCTTTTTTCGGTTTCGCGGCGGAGCGTTTTTTCGTCGGGCGTTTTTTCGTCGACGCTTTGCGACGCTGTCCGGCCGGGACCTCCTCGAGCGCGGCCGCGCCCGCCAGCCGGCGGATCTGGGTCTCGAGGAATCTCGCCATCCGCTCCTCGTCTTTGCGGATGTCGCGGGCGAGTTTCGCCGTCTCGGAGTCGCCGACTTTGGTCGCGAAGACCTCTAGCGCCAGGTAGGTGGAGATCTCCTCCTGCTCGGCGGTGAACTGGGTCTTGGCGTTCTTCAGCAATTTCTCCTGCTCACCGGCGCCGCGGATCAGGTGCAGGGGGCCTTTCGCCAGCGCGGTCGCTTTGCCGACCAGGCTCTGCACGGTCTGGGTGCCGCCGCCGAGTTTCTTGATCCGGCGGTCGAGTGCTTTGGCGTGCGCTTTGGTCTCCCGCAGGTGCTCCTGCAGCCGTTTCTTGTAGGGCTGCTTGGTGGTCATCGCGATATCGGTCTGCAGGGCCACCTCGAGCTCGCGCTCTTTGCCATAGGCCTCGCTCATGTACTGGATCAGCTTCGCATCGCGCTGATTCGGGTCAGGCATCGTGCCTCCTCGCATTGCTGGACGAGGGTGCACCTACCCGATGCTCAACTGACGACGCATCTGGCGCCGCCCGGCGAGGTGCCCTGGGCGGGGAAGGCATGCGCGAGGGCCTGCGCGATCAGGGCCGCGCGGGCGGCATAGCCGGGCGAGGTGAAGTGGATCCCGTCAGAGATGTACCAGGCGTCTTTGACGTCACCGGCCCAGTTGTAGATGCGCATGTTGGGATACCGAAGGCAGGCGGTTTCGAGTTCTTCGTCCCATTTCCTCATCCCTTCCTCGGCGTAGAATTCAGTCGCCTCGGGGAGGGTTTTGACGTTGACCCAGAGGACCGGTTCGTCGCCGATGATGTTCATCATTTTTTCGATCCGTTCGCCCAGGCCGACGTTGGAGCCGGCGGCGACGTCGGCCGCCTCGTTCGTCCCCAGGGCCAGCACCCAGCACCCTTTGTAGCCTTCGGCCTTCCACGCCTCGGCGACTTCCTGGGCGTTCGGTTCGCCTTCGAAGCGCTCTTCGATCGAGCGCGCCCCCTGCACCTCCATGTGGGTTTCTTTCACTCCCACTTCCGCGTAACGGTTTTCGATCCGCTCTTTCGGGCTGGGCAGATATTCGGCCGAGTCGAGCCCCTCCGAGGTCGAGTCGCCGATGTGGACGACGTCTTTGCAGGCGGTCTTGGTCGAGTCGGCGGCCTGCGCCTTGGTCAACGGCACCGGCCCTTTGGTCCCGGCGGCGACGGCTTCCTTGACCCGGATCTGTTCGCCTTCCGCCTGCGCCGCGTTCAGCCCCGCCATACCGGCGATCGCGACAATGAGGAGGACGCCGACGCTGACCAGGACGATCCGGCCCTCGGGCGAGAAGGTCGCCCAGCTCCAGCCGACCCGACGGCGGCGCGCGAGCAGCCTCCCGATCGCCCCGTGGCGGATCGGCTCCTCGACGAATCTCCAGGAGAGCGCGGCGATGACGAAGATCGCCGCGACCTGCAGCACGTCGCGGACCAGCGTGTGTTGGAACGGGTGCTGGGGCGAGGTGAGGACGATCACCGGCGTCTGCCAGAGGTAGATGCCGTAGGAGCGGACCCCGATCCAGCGCAGCGGTCTGGCGCCCAGCACCGTGCCGAGCCGGCAGGCCGGGTGGGCGAGCGGCATCAGCACCATCACCGTCGCCAGCGAGAGGACGACGAAGCCGCCGCGGTAGAGGAACTGGGAGAACTCGCCGGTCCGCCAGATCATCAGCGCGATGATCAGCAGGCCGAGCACCCCGAGCCCGTCGAGCGTGTTGCGCGCCTGCGGGGTGATCCGTCGGGAGAGCCGGCGGCTGGGCCAGACCATCGCCAGGGCGGCGCCGAAGAGGAGCCCGGCGGCGCGCGTGTCGGTGCCGTAGTAGACCCGCGAGGGGTCGAGGCTCGGGTGGTACAGCACCGCCATCAGGATCGAGGAGAAGATCGCCAGGACGAGGGTCGCGAGCGCGAGGTGGGGCCGCAGGCCGTTGCCCTGCCGGTCGCGGAAGACCTTCAGCCCGATCAGCAGCAGGAAGGGCCAGAAGATGTAGAACTGCTCCTCGACCGACAGCGACCAGAGATGGTTCAGCGGCTGTTCCGGCGCGAAGCGGGCGAAGTACGACACGTTGGCGGCGATCTGCTGCCAGTTGTTCACGTAGAAGATCGCCGAGACGACCGACTTGCGGAACTGGTCCGGCTGGGCCGGGCCGAAGATCGTCACCCAGGCGATCACGATCAGCAGCATCAGGAAGAGCGCCGGCAGCAGGCGCCGGGCGCGACCGAGCCAGAAGCGCCCGAGGTGGATCATCCCGCGGCGGCCCCACTGGCCGAGCAGGATGTCGGTGATCAGGTAGCCGGAGAGGGTGAAGAAGATGCCGACCCCGAGCAGGCCGCCGGGCGCCCAGCCGAAGCCGAGGTGGAAGCAGATGACCGCCAGGACCGCGATCGCGCGCAGGCCGTCCAGCCCTGGCATGTAGCGCTCGCCGCGCGTGATCGGTTCGGGCATCGGACCCGTGCATGGTACGGACGGGCGAGGCTGATAGTTTGCCCGCCCGATGCAGGTCCTTTCCCGATCCGAACCGCGCCGAGGCCGCATCACGGTCCTCGCCCTGGTCGGATTGCTCGCCGCGATGACCCTGGCGCTCGTCGCCCGACCCGCCGGCGCCGCCAATCCGACCACCTGCCCCGGCTTCCGGGTCCTGCACGACGACCGCATCGGCGCCGCCACCTTCCCGGCCGGCTCCTACACGCTGACGCTGCAGGACACGAGCCTCGACTGCAGGTCGAGCGCCGCCCTCTTCGCCCGCTTCCTCGAGGACTACGACGGCGTCCTGCCGAAACCGTGGGTCGTCTCGAACGAAGGGCCCGGCAAGGCCTCCTTCCTGCGCGCGTCCGGCGACCGCACGACCCCCGGCTTCCTGGTCGAACTGACGGCGAGGAGCAAAGGCGAAGGCGGGACCAGCCCGGACCTCGGCAAACTCTGCCCCGGCACCTTCACCGTCAACTCGACCACCGTGGTCGGGCCGCTGCGCTTCACCAGGGGCGCCTTCCTCATCTACCTGCCCGCGGGCTCGGGGATCAGCTGCAACCGCGCCTCGGTCCTCTTCACCCGATTCCTCGGCGCCGGCGGCGCCCTGCCCGCCCCGTGGCGGGTGCTCAACCAGACGGCGACCTTCTACAAGCCGTCGAACCCGAAACGCTCGGCGTTCCGGATCGAACCGCTGAGCGGCGCCGGCCGCCGCTGAGCAAGCTCCCGCGAACCGTTTCCGCGCGAGCGGGCAAGTAGGGGTGTGAGCGCCAAACAGACCGACTCTGAGGCGATCGCCGCCTCGCTCTCCGAACCAAAGGCATTCGGCGTCGTCTTCGAACGCCACTTCGAGCCGATCCACCGCTACCTGCGCCGTCGCCTCGGCGCCCAGCGTGCCGAGGAAGCGACTGCCCAGACCTTCTTCCTCGCCTTCGACGGGCGTGGGCGCTTCGACCCACGGCAACCGAGCGCCCGGCCCTGGATCTTCGGCATCGCGACCAACGTCGCGGGCCGCCATCGCCGGCACGAGATCCGCGAGCTGCGGGCGACGGCGGCGCTCGGCGTCGAGCGGGCGAGCGACGCGGACGGCAGCGAGGCCCGGCTCGACGCCGAGCGGATGCGGGGAACCCTCGCCCGCTGCCTCGCCGAGCTGCCGGCCGAGGAGTCCGACGTCCTCTACCTGCTCGTCTGGGCCGAACTCGATCAGCCCGAGATCGCTGCCGCGCTCGGGATCCCGCTGGGGACCGTCAAGTCCCGGCTCTCGCGCGCCCGCGGCCGGGTGCGAAGCGCTCTCGATCTGCCCGACCATGACCAATCGACCGCGGACCTGAGTCCGACCCGGAGGTGACCCAGATGGACGACCTGACCGTGATGCAGAGCTTCCGTGCCGAGCGTGACGCCGACCCCACCGAGACCCGCGTGGCCCGCGAGTCGATCGGGCGGGCGCTCGAGGGGCGGATGGATGCCGCTGCCGAGCTCGCCTCGCCGCCTCGTCCGGCGGGCACCCGCCCCGGGCTCGGGCGCCCAGGTCTCTTCTCGCGGCGCCGCCGGCTGCTCGCCTTCGCCGGCACGGTGACCGCTGCCGCGGTCGTCGCCGCGGCGCTCGTCCTCGATTCCGGCCCGACCACCCAGCCCGCCTCGGCGGCGGAAATCCTCCACGAAGCAGCCGCCTCGGCGGTGGTGACCGATGCCCCGGCGACCTTGATCCCCGGGCCCGGCCAGTTCCTCTACCGCAAGGAACAGCGGCTCTCGGTCGAGGGATGGCGCTATCCGCTGCCGGCCGAGGAAGGGAACCGACCGCTGATGACCACGGGCGGGACGATGCAGGGCCCGGATGTGTTCAACGCGCTGATGCCGACCACGGCGCAGTCGTGGACCGGCCCGGACGGCAGTGGCCGCCGACGCGAAGTCGCCGGCACCCCACAGATCCTCGGCGCCGGCGAAGAGGCCCGCTGGCAGGCGGCCGGGTCCCCCCTGCCACCACCGTTCAACACCGAATACCAGGACCGCTTCAAGGCCACCGCCTATCCGGACGCGCTCGAGCTCGGTCCCGGCGTGGTCGACACGCGGGCGGATGGCTTCGGCAACTACCGCTTCCCCGACACGTCGAAGCTGCCGACCGAGCCGGAAGCGCTGCGGCACCAGGTGGAAGCCAACGCGATCGAGGTGAGCGGCTTCAACCTGATGTATCCGAAGGCGAAGCATCTCGACGCCGAGCAGACGATCGAAGAGCTGATCAACGTCCTCTTCGAAGGGAACCCGTCACCGCGGCTTCAGGCCACGATCTTCAACGCCCTCGCCGAAGTGCCGGGGATCGAGGTGACCGAAGCGACCGACTCGCTCGGGCGCCAGGGCGACGCGATCAGGTTCGCCCCCGAAGAAGGTGTCCGCCGCGAATACCTCTTCGACCCCGAGACCTCCGACCTGCTCGCCAACCGCGGCGTGCTCGTCGATCCGGCGGCATCGCGCAGCTACAAGGACCTGCCCGCCGGGACCACGATCGCCGAGCGGGACTTCATCGAAGCCGCGGTGGTCGACTCGACCGACGAGACCGGCCTCGGCGCCGAAGCGAGGGCGAGCGGGCGCTAACGCTGCTCGAGGGCGAACGGGGTGCCCTCGGAATCCCGGCAGATCGCCCAGCGCTCGCCCGGGTGGACGATCTGACCGCCGAGGTCCTCGACCTTGCGCATCGCGCTGGTGATGTCGGCGACCGGGAAGTAGGGCAGCGAGGCGGTGTCGCCGGGGCCGCGACCGCGCTCATGGAGGCCGATGCGGACGCCGTCGGACTCGGCGACCCAGCCGGCCCCCTCGCCTTCGCGGCGCGGGGCGAGGTCGACCGCCAGCAGTTCGCGCCAGAAGCGCAGCGCCCGCTCGGGGTCGTCGGCGGGGAACTCGATCAGCGCCGCCAACGTCGCCACCTGGCCCTTCCGGCGCCATCGACGGTCAGTCCCGGCAGGCTCTCGCCGTTGCCGAGGTAGGAGGTTTCGCGGGCCAGCAACTGCTCGAACTCGCCGCGGTCGAGGAAGATGCCGTGGCACTTGCGGCACTGCTCGATGGTCACCCCGTTGCGGGCGACCGTGTGCATCTCGCCCCCGCATTTCGGACAGGTCATCGTCACCTCGTTCATCGCTCCGCCCTCTCTTCGGTCAGGCTGGCATAGGCGTCGGGCCGCCGGGTGGTGAGGAAGGGGAAGAGCTCGAGCCAGTCGCCGCGTTGGTCGAGGTCGAGGTCCGCCACGAGGACCGCCGGTTCGTCGCGGGGCGCCTGGACCAGCACCCGGCCGTAGGGATCGGAGATGAAGGAGGAGCCGTAGAAGCGCAGCGGCCCCTCCTCCCCGGTCCGGTTCACAGCCACCATGAAGGTGCCGTTGGCGATCCCGTTGGCGACGATCACGCGCTCCCAGAGCGGCTGCGTATCGAACTCGGGGTGGTCGGGCTCGGAGCCGATCGCGGTCGGGTAGATCAGCACGTCGGCGCCGGCCAGGCTGTAGGCGCGGGCGAGCTCCGGGAACCATTGGTCCCAGCAGGTCGGCAGGCCGAGCTGGGCGCCGCCGAGCGCGACCAGCGGGAACGGCGCCTCCTCCGCGGGGCCCGGGCGGAAGTAGCGGTCCTCGTGGTAGCCCGCAGTGACCGGGATGTGGAGCTTGCGGGTCTTGCCGACCAGGGTGCCGTCGGGAGCGACGACGATCGCCGTGTTGAATCCGAGCCCGTCGTCCTCGGCCTTCTCGTAGAGGGAGGCGTGGACGTGGATGCCGGTCTCCGCCGCCATCGAGGCGGCGAACTGGTGGGTCGGGCCACCGGGGAGCTCCTCCGGCTCGACCCCGACCCCTTGCGGCCCGGCGGGATCGACCGCGAAGTAGGGCGAGAGGGTCAGCTCCTGCAGGCAGACGAGGCGCGCGCCCTCCGCGGCGGCCATCCGGATCCCGGCGGCGAGCCCCTCGCGGTGCTGGTCGGGATCGGGGTGCCAGGCCTGCTGCACGGCGCCGATCCGAAGCGGCTCCCGGCCCGGCGCCCGCTTGCGCGCCGGAGAGTCCTCGACCCCGGTCTTCTCGATCAGCCGCAGCTCACCCATCCACCCGACTGTAGGCGGTCGGGTGGGTCGGCGACAATCCCCTCATGCCACGCCCACTCGACTCGACCCCCGCCGCCGACGGCTTCCATATGCCCGCCGAGTGGGAGCCCCATGCGGGCTGCTGGATGGCCTGGCCCGAGCGCCCCGACAACTGGCGCGCCGGGGCCGGCCCGGCCCAGGAGGCCTACGCCGCGGTGGCGAGCGCGATCGCCGCTTCCGAGCCGGTGACGATGGCGGTGTCGGACCGCCGGTTCGAGGCGGCGAGGGCGGCGCTCCCCGACGAGATCCGGGTGGTCGAGGTGTCGACCGACGACGCCTGGCTGCGTGACACCGGCCCCACCTTCGTCGTCGACGGGGCGGGTGGCCGGCGCGGCGTCGACTGGCGCTTCAACGCCTGGGGCGGCCATGACGGCGGCCTCTACTCGCCGTGGGACCGCGACGACCGGGTCGCCGCCAAGGTGCTCGAGGTCGAAGGGGATCTCCGCTACCGGGCGCCGATCGTGCTCGAGGGCGGGGCCGTCCACGTCGACGGCGAGGGTACCGTGCTGACCACCGAGCAGTGCCTGCTGAACCCGAACCGCAACCCGGAGCTCGACCGGGCGGCGATCGAGGCCGCGCTCCATGGCTATCTCGGCACCGAGAAGGTGGTCTGGCTCGGCGCGGGCGTCTACGAAGATGAGACCGACGGCCACGTCGACAACCTCGCCGCCTTCGCCCGGCCGGGGGTGGTGCTCCTCACCTGGGTCGAGGACCCGGCCGATCCCCAGCACGCGATCTCCCGCGACGCGCTCGAGCGGCTGGAGGCGGCGACCGATGCCCAGGGGCGCCCGTTCGAGGTGGTGAAGCTGCCGGCGCCCGGCCCGCTGCGGATCGAGGCCGATGAGGCGGCCGGGGTCGAGGCGGTCGCCGGGACGCAGCCGCGCCGCGCCGGCGACCGCATGGCGGCCAGCTACGTCAACTTCTATCTCGGCAACTCGCGCGTGGTCTTCCCGCTGCTCGACCCGACCCGCGACGACGAGGCGCGCCGGATCCTCGCCGCCACCTTCCCCGAACGCGAGGTGGTCGGCGTCCCCGCCCGCGAGATCCTCCTCGGCGGCGGCAACATCCACTGCATCACCCAGCAAGTCCCGGCGGCGTAGGCGGGGACGGGTGAGGGTCCGGACCCCTGCGGCCGGGGACGGGAACGGGTCCAGGCCCCTGCGGCCCGGGACGGGAGGTTTTCGGGAGAGAGCCGTCACAGGGACCGCACGATCTCCTGGAAGTCGTCACAGATCGATGACGCCCGCCGGGCGTCATCGGACGCCGGTGCTTTTAAGCCGCCCATAGGCGGCACAACTGCACCGGCGTCCGGGGGGCGTCACGAAAGCGTCACGTGCCCCCTCACGTCTCTCCTGACACCTGCAGGGGACCCGCACCCTCACCACCCCCACAGACCCGGCCATCTCGGAGGCGGCCTCAGCCTGCCCGGGTCGCCTCCGAGATGGCCGCGTCCCTTAGCCGTCCCGCCGAAACGGCACCATCCCTCCCCGTCCTTTTCTCAGGCCAGCGTCTTCGGCGCCTGGGCGTCGCCGGAGGCGATCACCGACTTCTGCAGCAGGACACCGGGTGGATCGCTGAAGCAGAGGCGCACCAGGTGGCCGGGGGCGTCGCTCAAGGTCCAGTAGCTGCAGGTCGAGTGCGGCGGCCGGGTCGGGAAGAGGCCGGGCAGTTGGGAGCTTTCGACCTGGTCTTCCCGCAACCCGACGCTGCGCAGGCGGAGCAGCACCTTGCTCTCGCTTTCGCCCTTGTGGATCGCCTCGTACTGTTCCGAGGTCATTTCCGAGGAGAAGAGCGGGAACGGCCGCCCGAGAGTCGACGTGGTCGAGTCGTCGGTGCCACCGAAGATCGCCCCCAGGGCGATCGCCGCGATCACCAGACCGGCGACCGACCAGGCGATGATCGCCCGGCGCCGCTGCCGGCGCCGATAGAGCTCGCGGTCCACCAGCGGAGGATCGCAGACGGCCGGCGCTCGCTTTCGCTAGCTTCCCCCACATGAGTGGAGACACGGATTTTCGACGCGAACTTGGTCAACAGCTGCGGGTCGATTCGATCCGCTCCTCCGATGCCGCGGGGTCGGGGCACCCGACGTCGTCGATGTCGGCGGCAGACCTCCTGGCGGTCCTGATCGGCGGGCACCTGAAGCTCGACTTCGACCAGCCCACGGACCCGCGCAACGACCACCTGATCTTCTCCAAGGGCCACGCGTCGCCGCTCTACTACTCGGTGCTGAAAGCGGTCGGGGCGATCGAGGACGACGAGCTCCTCACCTTCCGCAAGCTCGGCTCGCGACTGGAAGGCCACCCCACCCCGGTCCTGCCGTGGGTCGACGTCGCCACCGGCTCGCTCGGCCAGGGCCTGCCGATCGGCGTCGGCGTCGCCACCGCGGCGCGGATGGAGCAGATGCCCTCGCGTGTCTGGATCCTCTGCGGCGACTCCGAGATGGCCGAGGGCTCGATCTGGGAGGCGGTCGAGCACGCCGGCAAGCAGAGCCTCGCCAACCTCACCGCGCTGATCGACGTCAACCGGCTCGGCCAGACCGGCGAAACGATGCACGGCTGGGACCTCAGTTCCTACGCTGGCCGCGCCGCGGCGGCCGGTTGGAACACGCTCGAGATCGACGGCCACGACGTGCAGGAGATCGAGGACGCCTACGCCAACGCCGAAGCAAGCGACCGGCCGACGATGATCGTCGCCCGGACGAAGAAGGGCAAGGGCGCGAAAGAGGTCGAGGACCTGCCCGGCAAGCACGGCAAACCGCTGTCGGACCCGGCGACCGCGATCGAGGAACTGGGCGGCGAACGCGACCTCCAGGTCGACGTCGCGAAGCCCGAGGGCGACGCGACGATCCACCGCTTCGACACCCCCGGCGGCGAGATGCCGACCTGGGAGAAGGGCGAGGAAGTGGCGACCCGGAAGGCGTACGGCGTGGCCCTCACCGCGCTCGGCGCCCGCCGCGATGACATCGTCGCGCTCGACGGCGAGGTCGGCAACTCGACCTACTCGGAAGAATTCAAAGACGCCTTCCCGGACCGCTTCGTCGAGGTCTACATCGCCGAGCAGCAGATGGTCGCCGCGGCGGTCGGCTTCCAGGTGCGGCGCCACTGGACCCCGTTCGCCTCGACCTTCGCGGCGTTCCTCAGCCGCGCCTACGACTTCGTCCGCATGGCGGCGATCAGCCGCGCCGACATCCGTCTCTGTGGCTCCCACGCCGGCGTCTCGATCGGCGAGGACGGGCCCTCGCAGATGGCGCTGGAGGACCTCGCCAGCCTGCGCGCGGTGCACGGCTCGACCGTGCTCTACCCGAGCGACGCGACCTCGACCGCGGCCCTGGTCGAGATCATGGCCGACACCAAAGGCATCTCCTACATGCGCACCACCCGCGCGGCCACGCCGGTGATCTACGACGCGGGCGAGGAATTCCAGGCGGGCGGCTCGAAGACGGTGCTCGACGGCGACGACGTCACCCTGGTCGGCGCCGGGATCACCCTGCACGAGGCCCTCGCCGCAGCCGAGCGACTCGCCGGCGAGGGGATCTCGGCGCGGGTCATCGACCTCTACTCGGTGAAGCCGATCGACCACGAGACGCTGGTCAAGGCGGCCCAGGAGACGGGCGCGATCGTCACCGTCGAGGACCACTGGAAAGAGGGCGGGATCGGCGAGGCGGTGCTCGCCGCCCTGGCCGAGCACGGCGCGAGCGCCGCGGTCCGCGTCCTCGCGGTCGAGGACATGCCCTCCTCGGCGACGCCGGCCGAGCTGCTGCGCGCCGCCGAGATCGACGCCGAGGCGATCTACGCCGCGGCTACCGAGATCGTCAAGACCAAGGCGGAGTCCTAGGCCCTCAGGACGAAGACGTCGACTGCCACATCGGGGTCGACGTTGATCGAGCTCAGGTGGGCTTCGACCGGCCGTCCCAGCACGGCTTCCATGCGCTCTTTGTAGATCGCGTCGGTGGCCGCCCGGTGGACTGCGCGGGTCTCGCGCACGCGGTCCTCCTGTCCCGCGTCGATCAGCGTCCGCTCGACCGGGGTGAACACATCGGTGAGGACGCAGACGACGAGATTGTCGGAGATGTGGGTCTTCGCCGCCCCCGGCCCGCGCCCGAAGTGCTCACGGTGCAGGGCGACCGCGGCGTTCGAGATCTCGGTGAGCGTCGGACGCGCCGTCCCCTGGTCATCGACCGCTGAAGGGCTCAACTCCGGATTTCCTTTGACGCGATCACGGGCCGGTAATCACGCATCTGCTTCTTCCCACCTAGCTCCGTCCACAATCATGAACCCCCGCTTGAAACAAAACCTCACCGCTGTCCAATAAAAGTACTACTAGGTAAGCGGCCACCGGCGCAAATACATTTGAGTGGCTTCCCCGGTCGATTCAGGTCGCCGCCGTTCGTCTAATCCGGGACCATCCCCAAAAGGAGGAACCGAATGAAGTACGCGATGCTGATCCACCAGGGCGACACCCCCACCCCGCTCCGACCGGAGCTGTGGGCCGAGGTGCCGGCCGACGAACAGGCGCAGATCGCCGCCGACTACCAGGCGATCAACCAGACGCCCGGGGTCCAGCCGGGCATCGGCCTGCAGCTGCCGGAGACCTCGACCACGGTGCGGGTCGAGGACGGCCGCACGCTGACCACCGATGGCCCGTTCGTGGAGACGAAGGAGGCGCTCGGCGGCTTCTTCATCTACGAGGCCGACGACCTCGACGCGGCGATCGAGCTGGCGGCTCGGGTGCCGGCGGCGCGGCTCGGCGGCTGGGTCGAGGTGCGGCCGATCCAAGAGTGGTGACGAACGCCGCAGAGGCGTTCCGCGAGGAGTGGGGTCGCGTCCTCGCCGCCCTGATCGGCATCCTCGGCGACTTCGAGCTCGCCGAGGAGGCCGCCCAGGAGGCGTTCGCGACCGCCGCCGAGCGCTGGCCGCGCGAGGGCGTCCCGTCGAACCCGGCCAACTGGCTGGTGACGACGGGGCGCAATCGCGCGATCGACACGCTGCGCCGGCGCCGCACCCTGGAGGCGAAGACGCGCCTGCTGGAGGCGGAAGCCGAGGAGACGACCGAGATGGACGAAGACCGCGCGATCCCCGACGAACGCCTGGAGCTGCTCTTCACCTGCTGCCATCCGGCGCTGTCGACCGAGGCCCAGGTGGCGCTGACCCTGCGCACGCTGGGCGGCCTCTCGACCGGGGAGATCGCCCGTTCCTTCCTCGTCGGCGAGCCGACGATGGCGCAGCGACTGGTCCGGGCGAAGGCGAAGATCAAGGCCGCCGGGATCCCCTTCCGGGTCCCTCCCGACCACCTCCTGCCCGACCGGTTGGCGGCGGTGACGGCGACGATCTACCTGATCTTCAACGAGGGCTACGGTGGCCGCGGCGAGCTGGCCGCCGAGGCGATCCGGCTCGGCGGCGCGCTAGCCGAGCTGATGCCCGACGAGCCCGAAGCGCAGGGCCTGCTGGCGCTGATGCTGCTGCTGGAGGCGCGGCGGGCGGCGCGGCGGTCTCCCGACGGTGAGATCGTCCTGCTCGCCGACCAGGACCGGGAGCTCTACGACGCCGCCGCGGTCGCGAGCGGGCGGGCGGCGCTCGACCGGGCGCTCGCCCTGCGCGGACGCGGTCCCTACGTGGTGCAGGCGGCGATCGCCTCCCTGCACGCCGAGGAGCCACGTGACTGGGAGCAGATCGCCGCCCTCTACGCGGAGCTCGCCCGGCTGACGGACTCGCCGGTGGTCGAGCTGAACCGGGCGGTGGCGATCGGTGAGGCCACCGGGCCGGCGTCGGGGCTGGCGCTGATCGAGCGGATCGACGGGCTCGACTCCTACCGCTACCTGCACTCCGCCCGGGGCGAGCTGCTGGCGCGGCTCGGGCGGACCGAGGAGGCGCGCGTCGCCTTCGCGCGGGCGCTCGAGCTGATCGACGACGAGGCGGAGCATCGGCTGATCGCGCGTAAGCTGCGTGACCTCAGCCCATGACCGCCGTGCCATTTCTCCTTCTGCAGCTCTCCGACACCCATCTCGGGGCGGATTGGCACGGCCTCGATCCGGACGAGTGTCTGCTGCGCGCGGTCGAGGCGGTCCTCGATCTGTCCCAGCGCCCCGACGCGCTGGTCGTCTCCGGTGACCTCACCCAGAACGGCACGCCGGAGGAATACCAGCGGGTGCGCGAACTGCTGGCACCGCTCGACCTCGAGCCGCACGTGCTGCCCGGCAACCATGACCTGCGCGGGCCGATGCGGGAGGCGTTCGGACTGCCGGGCGAGGGCGCGGAGCACGCTTCGCATGCGGTCGACCTCGGCCCGCTGCGGCTCGTCTGCCTCGACTCGACGATCCCCGGCGCCGAAGCCGGGGCGCTCGACGAAGGGCGGATCGAGTGGCTCGACGCGGCGCTAGGCGAGGAGCGCGAGAAGCCGACCGTGCTGGCGATGCACCACCCGCCGCTGAGCACCGCGATCCCCAGCTTCGACGCGATCGGGCTGGCGCCCGAGTGGCGGGCGGCGCTCGGCGAGGTGCTGGCACGTCACCCGCAGGTGACCCGGATCATCGCCGGGCACGTGCATCGGGTAATCGCCGCCGAACTAGCCGGGCGCGCCGTCCTCTCGATCCCCAGCACCTACCTGCAGGCGAAGCTCGAATTCGCGCCGGCGGCGATCGAGATGGCTCCCGACCCGCCCGGATTCGCGATCCACGCGCTGCGCGACGGCGCGCTCACCTCACACGTGCAGACCTTTCCGCGGTTCCTTTCTTCGGAATAGACGAAGTAAGGAACCGCGCTAGTAGATGGTCGAGCCGCGGAAGGGACGGCGGGGTTCGGGGGCGCGGCCCTGGCGGCCGTCCGAGATGCGTCCCGGGCGTCTCGTGGCGGCCCGGGCAGGCTGTGGCCGCCACGAGACGCCCGGGACGTGAGGGGTCCGTGGGGGAGAGGTCACAGGTCGTGACGGGGTCCACGCTTCGGTGAAGGGTTCGTGCGGAAGAGCCGCCCCGGAGAACCGATCGTGGACGAAGACGCCGGGAACGTCACGCTTTCCGGCCCTCTGGAGGCCGGGATCGGGGCCCCGAGGACGCGCTGTCGACTTTGACCCTCCTATAGGAGGGTCAAACCCGGGTCACGTGTTCGTAACGTCTGAAGAAGACGGGAGGAAGAGTCACGTTCCCGGCGTCTTCGTGACGAGGCCGGACATCGGTGACGGATCCGGCACG
>DATNAG010000069.1:0-20190 GCA_035572835.1 Solirubrobacterales bacterium | reverse complement strand
TCACGCCGCGAACCCTTCCAGCGCTTCGAAGACCCGGCGCCCGTCGGTCGAGCCGGTCAGCGGATCGACCGCGTGCTCGGGATGCGGCATCAGCCCGACCACGTTGCCCCGCTCGTTGCGCACCCCGGCGATGTCACGGACGGAGCCGTTGGCGTTGTGCCCGTCGGCGTAGCGGTAGGCGACCTGCCCGCGGGCTTCGAGCTCATCGAGCATCCCCTCCGGCGCGTAATACCGCCCTTCCCCATGCTTGATCGGTATCGACAGCACCTGTTGATGGGCCGAAAACTCCACCCCTGCTTGAGTTTTCGGCCCATCAACCGCGAGGAGGTCGACCTGCTTGCAGATGAAGCGCAGCTCGGCGTTGCGCAGCAGGGCGCCGGGGAGGAGGCCCGCCTCGCAGAGCACCTGGAAGCCGTTGCAGATCCCCAGCACCGGGCCGCCCGCCGCGGCCAGCTCGGCGACCGCCTCCATCGCGGGGGAGAAGCGGGCGATCGCCCCGGCGCGCAGGTAATCACCGTAGGAGAAGCCGCCGGGGACGACGACCCCGTCGACGCCGCCGAGGTCGCGGTCTTCGTGCCAGATCAGCCTCGGCTCGGCGCCGCCGACCACTTCGCAGGCGTGCAGCGCATCGCGCTCATCACAGGAGCCAGGAAATTGCAGGACGCCCCAGATCACAGGGGCTGGATCTCGTAGTCCTCGATCAGGGGATTGGCGAGCAGCTTCTCGCAGAGCTCGTCCAACTGCTCCAGGTCGTCGGCCTCGAGCTCCACCATCCGTCCCACGTGGACGTGCCCGATGCCCTCGAAGCCGAGCGCCGGCAGCGCCCGCTCGACCGCCTTGCCCTGCGGGTCGAGGATCCCCTCCTTGGGCCGGATCAGGACCCGGGCCTTCAGAAGCTCTGCCCCGTGATCCGCTCGTAGGCCTCGACGTATTTCGCCCGCGTCTGCTCGACCACGTCCGGCGGCAGCTCCGGAGCGGGCGGCTTTTTGTCCCAGCCCTGGCCGGTCGCCCAGTCGCGCACGTACTGCTTGTCGAAGGAGGGCGGGGTCTTGCCGGGCTCCCAGCTGTCGGCGGGCCAGAAGCGCGAGGAATCCGGGGTCAGCACCTCGTCGCCGAGGACGATCTGGGCACCGCCGTCCTTGCCGAACTCGAACTTGGTGTCGGCGAGGAGGATCCCGTGCTTCGCGGCCTGCTCGGCGCCGCGCTTGTAGACCTCGATCGACACCCGGGCGAGCTCCTCCAGCAGCGCCCGGTCGCCGATGATCTCGGCGGCGCGGTCGAAATCGACGTTCTCGTCGTGGTCGCCGATCTCGGCCTTGGTCGAGGGGGTGAAGATCGGCTCCGGCAGCTGGTCGGACTCGAGCAGGTCGGGCGGCAGCTCGATCCCGCAGACCGCGCCGCCTTCCTTGTATTCCTTCCACCCCGAGCCGGTGAGGTAGCCGCGCACGATGCACTCGACCGGGTACATCTCCAGCCGTTTCACCCGCATCGCCCGTTCGGCGACGTCCTCGGGCACGTCCTCGGAGATGAAGTGGTTGGGGACGATGTCCTCGGTCAGCCCGAACCAGAACACCGACATCCGGTTCAGCACCTTGCCCTTGTCGGGGATCGCCGTCGGCATCACCACGTCGTAGGTGGAGATGCGGTCGGAGGCGACCATCAGCAGGTCGTCGTCCCATTCGTAGATCTCGCGGACCTTGCCGGAGGAGAGGAGCTTCAGATCGCTTACGGGTGGCATGTTTTTGACTCTAGCCAAACGATGAGATGATCGGCCCATGCCGCTACCGTCCGAACCGCCGCAAAGTCCGTTGATGCAGACCCTGGCCTGGGGCTTCCGGCCGCTCGCCTTCATGGCCCGCAACCGCGAGCGGATCGGCGACGCGTTCAGCGTCCGGTTCGTCGGCTTCGAGCGGCCGATGGTCCTGATCTCCGACCCGGAGGCGGTCAAGGCCCTATATACGGAGCGCCGCAACGGCCTGCCGCCGGGGCGAAGCTTCCAGCTCGAACCGATCCTCGGCCACCGCTCGGTGCTGCTGCTCGAGGGCGAGGAGCACATCGCCCGACGCCGGCTGATGCTGCCGCCCTTCCACGGCGAGCGGATGCGCTCCTACGAGGGCGTGGTGGGGGAGATCGTCACCGCCGAGATCGATTCCTGGCCGCTCGGCCGCGAGTTCCCGATCCACGCGCGGATGCAGGCGGTGACGCTGGAGGTGATCCTGCGCGCCGTCTTCGGGGTCAGCGAGGGCCCGCGACTCGACCGCCTGCGCGGGCAGCTGCGCGACCTGTTGGTCGAGACCGGATCGCCGCGGATGATGGCGCGGGCGCTGCTGGCCCGGCGCCGCGGCCGCGACCCCTTCGCCGCGGTGCGCCCGAAGTTGGCGGAGGTCGACGAGGCGCTCTTCGCCGAGATCGCCGAGCACCGCCTGCGCCCCGATCTGGAGGAGCGCGACGACATCCTCTCGATGCTGATGACGGCGACCTTCGAGGACGGCACCTCGATGGACGACAAAGAGCTGCGCGACCAGCTGATGACCCTGCTGCTCGCCGGGCATGAGACGACGGCGACGGCGCTCGCCTGGACCTTCGACCTGCTGCTCCGCCACCCGGTCGAGTTGGGCCGCCTGCGCGGGTCGCTCGAGGCGGGCGAAGACGCCTACCTGAAGGCGACGATCGCCGAGGCGCTGCGGCTGCGGCCGGTGATCCCGCTGGCCGGCCGGCGGCTCGCCGAGGACCTCGTCACCGACGACCTCCACCTGCCCGCCGGGACCGACGTCACCGCCTCGATCTGGCTCACCCACACCCGGCCCGACATCTACCCGGAGCCCTTCGCCTTCCGCCCCGAGCGCTTCCTCGAGACCGCGCCGGAGACCTACGCCTGGATCCCCTACGGCGGCGGTGTCCGCCGCTGCCTCGGTGCCGCCTTCGCCGAGTTCGAGATGCGGATCGTCCTGCGTGAGGTCCTCACCCGCTGCGAGCTGCGCAAGGTCGACCCGCGGCCCGAGCGCACCGGCCGCCGCAACATCACCTTCTCGCCCCGTGCCGGCACCCCGGTCGTGGTCGAGTCCCGCCGCGTCGCGCGCGAGCCGGTCCTCGCCTGACAACTGCTTCAAAACCGGCACGCAAAAGTAACTTTTGACGCGTCATCTATTGAAACTAGTTGTCTACGTTGGTACCCATGGAGACGATGACGGAGACCGACGGACAACTGGCCACCCTGGAGAAGAAAATCGACGCGGGTTTCGCCCGCCTCGACACGAAGATCGACGTGGGCTTCGCCCGCACCGAAGAGAACTTCAAGCGCGTCGACGAGCGTTTCGAACAAGTGGAGGCGAGATCCGCCGAACGCTTCGAACAGATGGAAGCGAGATCGGCCGAACGTTTCGAGCAAGTGGAAGCGAGATCGGCGGAACGTTTCGAGCAGGTGGAAGCGCGATCCGCCGAACGCTTCGAGCAGATGGAAAAGAGGTTCGCGGAACGATTCGACGGCATGGATGCCCGGTCCGACCGCATGGAGGGTCGAGTCGAGTCGATGCAGCGGATCTTCGTCCAGGTCTGCGCCGGGCTGATCTCGACGCTGATCATCGCGCTGGTGACGGTGCTCGCCACCGTCAACTGACGGCCGTGGAACAGACCGGTCTGGGTCAGGCTGCGGAGTTCGCGCGCGCGGCGGGATGCTCCTTCGCCCAGTTGGCGATCGCGCCGGAGCCGGAGACGACCTTGCCGTCGTCGAGGACAAGGATCGGGACCTCGTCGGTGCCGCTCAGTTTCCGCACCTCGGCGCGGTCCTTCTTGCGGCTGCCCCAGGTCCAGATGGCGAGGCGATACCCGCCGACGGTCTTGATCTCGTATTCGTAACCGGCCGCGTCCAGGGCCTTGCCCGCTTTCGCGCAAGGATGGGCGAAGCCGGGGCCGACGGTCTTCTGGCCACAGGTGTAGAGGATCATGCCTCGCACCCTAGCCGTCAGACCGTCGGCCGGCTATCGCGTTGACTACTTCTTGATCAGGGTGACCTCGGTGGTGGCTTCCTCCACCCCCGCGGGGCCGGAGAGCTTCACCTCCACCGTCACCTCGACCTTGCCCTTCTTGTTCAGGGTCTTCAGGGCGTCACCGGTGGCGGCGATCAGGACCTGGACTTCTCCTGGCCCGGTCGCCTGTCCCGACACCTTCTTGATGTCGGGCCCGCCGACCGTCAGCTTGCCCGGCGTCGGAACCTTGACGCCGAGGCGGACGGTGCCCTTCCTGGTGTTCTTCGTGACCTTGCCGAACTTCACCGAGGCCGCCTTGTCTTCGGCTTCCTTCAGTTCCTTTTCGGCCTTCGCGAGCTTCGCTTCGGCGGCCTTCAGTTCGGCTTCCGCCTTCGCTTCGGCCGCCTTGGTCGAACCTTCCGCCGCCTTCTTGGCAGCTTCGGCTTCCTTCAGCGCCGCTTCCGCGGCAGCCACTTTTTCGGCGCCGACCGCTTCCGCTTCCGTGCGCGCTTCCCGTTCTTCGACGGCTTCGCCCTCCGGCTTCGCCGCCTTCACCACGGGGACGCTGACGGTGCTCGTGCTGACCTGGCCGGAGCTGTCGGTGATCGTCGCCTCGAGCTCCACCGACGAGCCCATCTCCGCCCGGGTCGGCCGCCACGCGAACGCGTACGGGGCTTCCCCGACGGTCCCGACCGGGACCCCGTCCGCCGTCAGCGACACGGACTTGACTCCGTAGTCGTCTTCGGCGAGCACCACCGGTTCGATCGCCACCCCGACTTCGACGGCTTCGCCGCCCGCCGGGTTGACGATTCCGCCGCCGGGCGCCGCGTCGGGCAGGACCGTCAGGACCGGCGGCACCGAGGCGGCGGACGTCGCCACCGGGGCGGTGACGGCGGGGCCGGCGACGCCCTCCTGGTCCGGTGGACCGAGGATGGTTTCGCCGGTGATCGGGGTGCCACCGGTGCCCCAGTAGTTGCCGGTCGCGGCGACCGTGGCACCACTGCTGACGTCGGAGGCGGTGGCGTTGCCGTTGTAGAGGCCGTAGCCACTGCCGCCGTTGCCGGCGATCACGCTGCCTTCCAGGGCCAGGGCACCGGATTCCGCGGCGAGGATGCCGTAGGAGGTCCCGGTCGTCCCGTGGTTGCCCTGGATGGCGCTGCCGGTGATCTCACCATGGGCGCCGGATCGGTACGCGACCCCGGTCTGGGCCACGGCCGAGCTGCCGCCGGACCCTTCGATGATCGAGTCGAAGATGTAACCCACCTGGTTCATCCCCGATTTTTCGGTGTTGGTGGCGGCGCCGTCGACCCCGCCTTTGGAACCGTCGAACAGCACACCGCCGGAGCCAAAGCCGGTGATCGTGGTGTTTTCGATCGTCACCTGCCGTTCCGGCGCTCCTTCGCCGGCGGCCTGCATCGAGTTGGTCTCGACCACCCCCCAACCGTTGCCGGCGGAGGCGGCGATCGGACCGACCACCGAGTCCGCGATCCGGCCCGAGCTGTTGAAGAAGGCGACGCCCGCTTCAGCAGTGGTCGATCCGGATTCGATCGTGACGCCGGAGATGTCGACGTACTCCTCGTCGTATTCGCTCGAGCCGAGCGACTGACGCGACACCGTGACCACGTTGCCGCCACCGTCCCGAAGGCGGGCGACGGGACTCGCCAGCGTGGTCAAGGAGGCCGCCGGCTTGATCGTCACCTCACCGGCTCCGGCGCCGATGATCTTCACCGGCTTTTTGATCGTCAGGCCGTTCACCGCCCCGGTCTGGACCGGGTTGAGTGAACTGTTGATCGGGGTCGACGATTCTTCGTAGACACCCGGGCAGACGACGATCGTGTCCCACGGGCTGGCGAATTCGACCGCTTCCTGGATGTGCGCGAACTGGGCGTTCGGACACTGGGCCTTGTCGTCGTCGACGGTCCACACGTTCGCCCCGGCGACCTTGGTCACGTTGGGGATCTCGTAGCCGCCGTCGGCGCGCTTGTAGACGCCCTGGGCGAATTCGGCGACCGGATCGGGGCCGGAGGTCGGAGGACCTTCGCCGGGACCGGTCGGGATCGCCGAGGTCGAGTCGAGGAGGATGTTCGAGAAGCCGGAGGCCGGCTGCTGGAACCGGATGTCGGCCAGCTGGATCGAGCCGCTCTGCGGCATCCGTTTTTCGCCGAAGCGAAGTTCCAGCTTGCGCAGCTCCGTCAGGTTCACGCCCTGTTCTTCGAAGTCCGCGAGCGGGACCCGCAGATCTCGGAGCATCACGTGGACACGGTCGGAGGTCGACCCCAGGGTCTGCTGCGTGGCCGTGCCGTAGCGGGGATCGTCCGCTTCCACGCTTGCTTCGTTGCCTTCCGCATCGGTCACCGCGATGGTGAAGTTCTGCGGCGCGGCCTCGGGGTTCCACAGCCCTTCCGCGCCACGCGAGGGATTCCGCGTGTCGAAGAAGTTGACCGCGGTCGCCATGTACAGCGCCCGGTAACCGCTGACGTCGCCGTCGGTGGCCGGGATCGACATGCCCATCTCCGCTTCGCCTTCCCAGGCGAGTGAGAGCTGGCGGCCGTAGGAGCCGTTGACCGGCGCCTGTTCGCGCGGCGCCGCCGCGGCCGATTCGGTGTCCGACGCCGGCGGGGTGTAGGTCCCCTGTCCGCCGAGGGTTCCCTGGGCGGGCTGCGGGCACCACTTGGCCGCGGTCGGGAACGACCCTTCGCCGAGGCGCGACGGTTCGGCCTGCTGCGGGTCGGGGTCGCACCAGGCGATCCCGTTCGCGGTTTCGGCCGGGACCGGCTGCACGCCGCCGCCCTGCTGGTAGGGGTTGGTGAAGCCCCTGGCCGTGATCTTCGTGCCGAGCGCGTCGACCGTGGTCGGGTGTTCGGTGTCGGGACGGAGCACGTCCAGCCGTTCGCCAGGAGCCGCCGTGTAGCTGTCGGCGACCCGGTCGAGGCAGGGGATCCGTTTCCCGGCTTCGCTGGTCGGGCAGGCCGATTCCGGCAGCGACGGCGCTTCTTCGGCCGCCAGTTCACCGGTCAGATACGGTTCGAACGCGCCCTCTCCGCCGACGAAGCGCCGGAAGAAGGCGGCCACCGTGGCCAGCCCCATCTTCTCCTGGTCACCCATCAGCGCGGGGTCACCGGAGATCCGGGTGTTCTGGGTCGGGTCGAGCTTGTCGGTGTTTTCGATTTTGTAGGGGTGGGTGGCGCCGTTCGCGGTGCCGTCCTGGTTTTTCGTGATGACTTCGAAATTGGGCCCGGCTTCGCCGCTCAGACGGATGCTGTGCGGATCGACCGGTTCACCGGTGTCGGGGCCGGTGGTGTTGAGGTAGGCCTTGCCTTCCTTGACGTCCGGACCGCAGGCCGCGTCGGCCTGACTGGCGTCATCGCCATCTGCCTGCCAGACGGTGTTGTAGGCGTCATGGTTGCCGCCGACCTGGAGCACCTGGAACCGCGGATACGGATCGTTGCCCTGGTACTGGCTGCGTTCGTAGAGACGCGCACCCTGGAGGTTGGAGACGTCACCGTCGCAGGTCCCGACCATGGTCATGTACGGGACGCCGTAGGGGGCATGCCGTTCGTAGTCGACCGGGGCGATCGAGACCACGGCGCGGAGCGGGAACCGTTCGCCGGCGGGGCGCGTCTGGTCATAGGTGACGAAGCTGGAGACGGCGTCGCCGCCGCGCGAGTGCCCCATCAGGCCGATCCGGGTCATGTCGAGCTTGCCGCCGAGCAGGGTGGCGACATCGGCGTCGGCACCGGGCGGAACCGTGCCTTCGCTGGCCGCCTTGAGGCTGTCGAGTGCCTCCATGATCAGCAGGCGACGGGCGTGCATGCCCTTGCCGAGGCTGTCCTGGCGCGCCATCAGTTCGTCCTGGTCGAGCGAGAACACCGTGTAGCCCCAGCTGGCCAGGTTTTCGCCCATGTAGGCGTAGCCCTCGTCGTTGCGTTTGTAGATCGTGCAGGCGGGACCGGTGCCGGTGTCGCAGCTGCCGTGGTTGCCGTGCACGAAGAAGATCAGCGGCGATTTGCCGGGCTTCCCTTCCGGCGCGTAGAGGACGCCGCGGATCTGGGCGTCGGTCAGCGGTTCGTTGGCGCCGGTCGGGGCGCCGCCGCTGGTGCTCGGTTCGTCGTAGCTGTAAGTCCCGAGCACGATCGGGTCGACCCGATCGACCGCGTACTGACCTTCGGCCAGGGGGTCGGGAAGTTCTTCGTGTTTCAGCGGGCCGGCTGCGGGTGCGCCGCCGGCCGCGGCGGTGAACACCACCGCGAGCAGCACCACCGTCGCCGCGAGGAGCGGCAGAAGTTTGCGTAACGAGGATGAGGGGATCAAGCGTGTCTCCGTCTGTTCCGGGTGGGTATGTGGCACAGCGCGGGCAGCCGAAGTCGCCCGCAAGGCACCGGAACCTAGGTAGCGCCGGAGGGCTTCAGTAAGGCCCGCCGGCCAGGGTCCGGGCCACCTCGTTTGTCCCGTTGTCCATACGGACGTCCGAATACACAGAGCGTCGTCAGGTTCTATGTACGGCGGGGATAAATCGCTCCCCCGCGCACTGGCCGCGCCGGCGAAAAGCTAGGACTGCAGCGCTTCGAGCCGCTCGAAGATCTGCGGCAGGTGCGTCAGGTAGGCGCCGTAGTCGAAGACCGCGTCGAGGTCGAGCTGCGGCGCCGCCACGCCGAGCAGGTCACGGAACTCGGTCCCCGTGTCCCACGCCTCCTGGGCGTTCTGTTGGACCACCCGGTAGGCGTCGTCGCGGGTCATCCCCGACTCGACCAGGGCGGTCAATGCCCGCTGGCTGAAGAGCGCCCCGTGAGTGATGTTCAGGTTGGCGAGCATCCGCTCGCGGTGCAGGGTCATGCCCGCGGCGACCCCGGTCGCCAGGCCCTGCATGTAGTCGAGCAGGATCGTCGAGTCAGGCAGGATCACCCGCTCGGCGCCGGAGTGGGAGATGTCGCGCTCGTGCCAGAGGGCGACGTCCTCGAAGCCGGTCTGGGCATAGCCCCGCAGGACACGGGCCAGCCCGGTGATCCGCTCGGTGCGGATCGGGTTGCGCTTGTGAGGCATCGCCGAGGAGCCCTTCTGGCCCTCCCGGAACGGCTCCTCGACCTCGCGCACCTCGGTTTTCTGCAGGTTGCGGACCTCGGTGGCGAAGCGCTCGAGGCCCGTCCCGGCGAGGGCGATCGCCGCGGTCAGCTCGGCGTGGCGGTCGCGCGGGATCACCTGGGTGGCGACGTCCTCGCGTCCCAGCCCCAGCTTCTCCATCACCCGCGCCTCGACCGCCGGCGGCACCGAGGCGTAGGTGCCGACCGCGCCGGAGAGCTTGCCGTAGGCCAGCTGCGCGAAAGCCGCCTCCAGCCGCTTCAGGTTGCGGTCGGCCTCGAAGGCGAAGCCCGCCAGGCGCAGCCCGAAGGTGGTCGGCTCGGCATGGACGCCGTGGGTGCGACCGACGCAGAGCGTGTCGCGCTCCTCCAGCGCCCGTGCCACCAGCGCGTCGCGGTAGGCCCTCGCCCCGGTGACGAGGATCTCGCCCGCCGCCTGCAGCTGCAGCGCCAGTGCCGTGTCGAGCACGTCGGAGGAGGTCAGGCCGTAGTGGATCCAGCGGGCCCCCTCGTCGCCGACCGAGGCGGCGACCACGTCGACGAAGGCGGCGACGTCGTGGTCGGTGATCTTCTCCCGCTCGTCGACCGCCTCGACCGTGAAGGTGGCGCGGTTGCGCGCCGCGGCGGCGACCTCGGCCGGGACGACGCCCTCCTCCGCCCACGCATCGGTGGCGGCGAGCTCGACTTGGAGCCAGGTCTCCAGCTTCGCCTGCTGGGTCCAGACTGCCCCGATCTCCGGGCGGGTGTAGCGCGGGATCACGCGTTGATTATCCGCGCCGCCAGCACGCCGGCGTTTTTCGCCCCGTCGATCGCCACGCAGGCGACCGGGATCCCCGGCGGCATCTGCACCGCCGAGAGCAGCGCGTCGAGCCCGCCGAGGCTCTTGCCGAGGATCGGCACGCCGATCACCGGCAGGTCGGTGTGGGCCGCCGCGACCCCGGGCAGGGCGGCGCTCATCCCGGCGCCGGCGATGATCACCTTCAGCCCGTTCATCCGCGCGTTCTGGCAGTACTCGCGCACCTTCTCCGGATCACGGTGCGCGCTCATCACGTGCACCTCGGATTTGATCCCCTGTTCGGAGAGATATTTCTCCGCCGGGAGCATCTTCTCCATGTCGTTTTTCGACCCCATGATGATCCCGACCAACGGGCCTGACGCCTCGAAGTCCTCCTCGATCTGCTCGATCTGAGCCTCGGCCTGGACCTCGGTCTGCGTCTCCGGGGTGATGTCGCTCATTTGATCCTCTCAGGGGTGGGGTCAGGTACTGGAAACTCGATCGACGGCGCGGGCCGCGATGTCGGTGCGGATCTGCATCCCGTCGAAGGAGATCCGCCTCGCCGCATCGTACGCACGATCGCGCGCCGCGGCCGGGTCGGGGCCGAGCCCGGTGACGTTGAGCACGCGGCCACCGGCGGTGACGATCTCGCCGTCGCGCTCGGCGGTGCCGGCGTGGGTCACTTCGGCGAGGTCCGCCGCGTCCACCAACCCGTGGATCACGTGGCCCTTCGACGAGCCCTCCGGGTAGCCGGCCGAGGCGAGCACCACGGTCACCGCCCAGTCGTCGTCGAACTCGGCGCCCATCCCGGCCAGCCCGCCCGGCTCGCGCGCGGCGCGGAAAAGGCCCACCAGGTCGGAGCGCAGTCGTGGCAGCACCGCCTGCGTCTCGGGGTCGCCGAAGCGGGCGTTGAACTCGATCACCTTGGGGCCGTCGGCGCAGATCATCAGCCCCGCGTAGAGCACCCCGTGGAAGGGGGTGCCGCGCTCGGCCATCGCCGCGACCACCGGCCGATGGACGCGATCGACGATCTCCTCCACCGCCGCCGCACCGAACCCCGGCACCGGCGAGTAGCTGCCCATGCCGCCGGTGTTCGGGCCCTGGTCGCCGTCGAAGATCCGCTTGTAGTCCTGGGCGGGGGAGAGGGGCACCACGTTCTCGCCGTCGCAGAGCGCCAGCAGCGAGAGCTCTTCGCCCTCGAGGAACTCCTCCATCACCACCGCGGTGGCGCCGAAGCGCTGTTCGGTGAAGTAGACGTCGAGGGCGCTCCGCGCCTCGGGCTCGTCGGCACAGAGGATCACCCCCTTGCCGGCGGCGAGCCCGTCGGCCTTCAGCACGGTCGGGTAGCTCGTCCGGGCCAGCGCGGCGATCGCCTCCTCGCGGGAGTGGAGGAGGACGTGGGACGCGGTCGGCACCCCGGCGGCCGCCATCAGCTCCTTCGCGAACGCCTTCGAGCCCTCCAGCTCGGCGGCCGCCCGGGTCGGGCCGAAGGCGGGCACCCCGGCCGCCTCGAGCGCGTCGACGATGCCGACCACCAGCGCCGCCTCGGGGCCGATCACCGCCAGGTCGACCTGGCGCGCGGTGGCCAGCGCGACGATCGCCTCGACGTCGTCGGCGGCGATTTCGGGGAAGACCTCGGCGTCGGCGGCGATCCCGGCGTTACCGGGTGCGCAGAGGATCTCCGGTGCCGTCGCCGAGCGGGCCAGCGCCCGCACGATCGCGTGCTCGCGGCCGCCGCTGCCGACTACGAGCGCTCTCAATCGGAAAGGTCCGCGACGGGCATCGCGGTCAGCGTCCGGCTGCTCATCGTCCCGCGCGAGCCGAGCTCGACCGAGATCTTCGCCATCGTCTGCTCGTCGGGCGCCTCGATCACGGTGACGAAGTCGTAGTCGCCGAGCGTCGCGTACTGGGTGACGACCTTGCCACCCATCTGTTCGACCTCCTGGTTCACCTCGGTCACCCGGGTCGGGTTGTTCTTGAGGGTCCGCAGGCCCTCGGCGGTCAGGTTGGTCAGCATCAAATAGGTCGGCATCGGCTCCTCCTCGGTCCCAATGCTAATACCCGACGGGGTGCCGGACCACGAACCCTTCCGGGTAGGGCGGTTCGGCGTGCCAGCGGGGGCCGGTGCCGTGGGCGTCGCCGACGGTGTCCCAGCGCAGCCCGGCGATCACCACGTAGGTGTGGTGGCGTTGGCGTAGATCGTGATCCACTTGCCGGGGCCAGGTTCGCCGTAGCTCTCCAGCGAACCGGAGGTGAGCGGCGTGTCGAGCAGCCCGGCGCCGTAGAGGGCGAAGCTGACCGCGCCGGAGCAGTCGTAGCCGTAGGAGTAGAAGGAGGCGTGGCCGCCGCCCCAGACATAGGGGGTGGTGGCGATCGAGTTGGCGGCGGCGATCGCCGCCTTCACCGCGGGCGGCGCGGCGGCGGGCGCGGCGGCGAGCCCGTTCGGCTGCAGCACGGCTTCGGCGCCCTGCACCGTCGTTTCGGCGGCGAGCGGGGCGACCCGCCACTGGATCGTCGAGACCTTGCAGCCGCCTTCGATCTGTTCGGCCTCCTGGATCACCTCCTGCACGTACCACTCGGCCTGGTTGTGGGCGAAGACGCCGGCTTCGAGCGAGCCCTTCGACCAGATCTCGCGTGCCAGCGTGGCCGCCGAGTCGAAGATGTCGCCGTGTTCGATGTGCCCGTCGCCGTCGCCGTCGACCCGGTAGCGCCCCCACTCGCTCGTTTCGAGCCCGAGTGGCCCGACGCCTTCGAGCTCCTTCTCGGTCATCCCGCGGCCGAAGTTCGACTCCAGCCGGGAGATCGCGGCCAGCGCCCAGACGCCCCGATGCCCGAGTTCGTAGCGGGCGGCGGCGTCCTCGAAGGCTTCCAGGTATTCGGCCGGAATCTGCTTCTTCCATTCGGCGGCCGGGTCGCAGCGCAGGACTTCGATCTGCGGCGTCAGGCCGGCCTGGGTGAAGGCCGCGTCGCCGACTTCGGTGGCGTAGCAACCGGCGTCGGCGAGGACCTCGGAGACGTACCAGTCGGCGTGGTTGTAGGCGAAGATCGCGCCGTAGGTGTCGGCGGGCATCCCGGCGGCGGAGAGGTAGCGGGCGGCGGCGAAGATCGCGTCTTCGGGGTCGTTCGGATCGGCGATCCCGTCGCCGTCGGCGTCGACCCCGTAGGTCGCCCAGGTCGAGGGCATGAACTGCATCCAGCCCTCGGCGCCGGCCGAGGAGGGACCGAGGTTGGTGCCGAAGCCGGTCTCGATCGCGTTGATGCCGGCCAGGATCGCCGGGCCCTGTGGGCCGAGCCCGTACTGGGCCGAGGCGCGCTGATAGATCGGGATCAGCACCGGCGGCACCGCGGTGGCGGCGCAGGTCGAGGCCGAGAGGGCCGGGATCTGGAACGCGGGCGCGGCCGGGTTGACCCCTGCTTCTTCGCCCGCCCGTTCGGCCGCTTCGTCGGCTTCCAGTTCGGTTTCCGCTGCGGCCACTTCTTCTTCGCCTTTGGTGGGCTGTTCGCCGGTGCCGGGTTCGGCGGTGGTGCCGCCCGAGGCCGGGGGGATCGTCGGGTGACGGACGACTTCCGGGGTCAGCGGCGCGTTTTCGGTGACGCCTGCTTCGCTCGGGGGCGCGAGCGATTCGCCCTGCACGGGAGCTTCCGTGGCGGCGGCCGCGCCGATCGGCAGCGCCAGGGCGGCGGTGGCCACGAGGGCGGCCGCGAGAGCGCGGAGCTTGCGGGAGCGGGAGCTCATCGAATCAGCCGAGGACGTTGGTGACTTGCCACTTCTTGCCGGGACCTTGTTCCATCTGCAGGCGCAGCTCGGAGGTCACGCCGACCCGCAGCAGCGAGACGCTGACCTCGTAGACGGAGTCCTGGGACGGCCCGGCGACGACGGTCACCACCTTCGCCCGCGGCACCTTGACCGCGGCGGGCTGGCGCGGCGGCCGCTGGAGCAGTGCCCTGGCGAGCTGTTTGGTGGTCGTCCGGCGGAAGCCGTTGCGGACCTTGGCGTCGACGCCACCGGTCTCGTAGACGACGAAGGCTTCGGCGAAGTGGCGGGCCACCCGCTTGGCGGCTTTCGGCGCGGGCGGGCCGCTCAGTTCCGATCCGTCTTCGGCGCCGTCTGCCGAGTTGCCCTGGGCCGCGCCGGACGCTTCGTCGTTCGACAGGCTCTCGGCCTGTGCCGCAGCCGACGCCGTGGCCTCCGGGGTCGAGCCGATCTTCGCGGTGGCGGCAGGCGCCTCGTTTGCGCTCGCCTTCGCCTGCCCGCCGTCGGACGCCGTGTTGCCGGCGCCCCGCTCGGCCACCACGCCACCGGGCTCGCCATCCACCGCTTCCTTGCCGACGGCCTTGCCGTCACCGACCTTCGAGCGCACATCCTGGGCGGCGGAGAAGTCGGGCGGAGCTCCGTGCAGGGTCGGCCCGGTCGGTTTCGCCGGCTTCTGCTTCTTCGGCTCCGGCGCCGGGGCGAGCGCGGCAGGCGTCGGGGTGCGCTCGGGGACGACGAAGGCCTCGGTGGTCCCGCCGCCGGAACCCGAGCCGCCGCCGGCGATCAGCAGTGCCGCGACGACACCGGCGACGGCGATCCCGCCACCGCCGAATACTCCGATCTGGCCGCGGGGGCCGAGGGAGTCGAGCCCATCCTGCGCCGGCCAGACGATCCGCTCGCGCAGGAACCAGGCGGCGTCCTCGCCGGCGTCGCGAAACCGGTCGCCGGCACCGCGCACGCGATCGGCGCTCGCATGAGCCAAATCGACGCCGGCCCGCAGGCGCCCGGTGCCCTCGGGGAGTGCGTCGATCGCCTGCCGGTCTCGATCGCGCTCGTCCATGTTCTTCTCAGAGTGTAAGCGCACGTTCCGGGAAGAGCTTCGGCATCAGGGCGGGGTTTCCTAAGTCCCGAGGCCCGATTCCCGTCCCCATCCACACTTTTACGTATTTGTAACGTCAGAACTGGGGTGAGAAGGGACGGGAAAGGGACGCGGCCGTCTCGGCCACGGCCCGGGCAGGCTGTGGCCGTGGCCGAGACGGCCGGGGGTGCGGGAAGCGCGCGGGGAGCCGTCACAAAGACGGAGCGTTCGTCGCCGGGACGGGCGGAACTCCACGACTCTTCAGGAGTTGGAAACGCGCAGTCGACTTTGACCCTGCCATAGCAAGGTCAAAGTCGCCTGCGCGACTTTTGGTCCCCTATAGCGGCCCAAAGGGACGCCCGGGGTCCCTCGCCGTCCCTGCGCCGGCTCCTACGCGGCGGTCGGGCTCGCTACCGCGACGCGCTCAAACGTCAGCTCGCCCTCGGTGGCGTCGACGCGGACGGTGTCGCCCTCGCCGAACTCGCCCTCGAGGATCTTCAGCGCCAGCTTGTCGACCAGCTGCTTCTGGATCACCCGGCGCAGCGGTCGTGCCCCGTATACGGGGTCGTAACCGAGGTTGCCGAGCAGGGTCCGTGCATCGGCCGTCAGCTCGACCTGGATTCCCCGCTCCGCCACCCGGCCGACAAGCTGGTCCACCTGGAGCTCGACGATGCGGCCGATGTCCTCCTTCGAGAGCCGGTGGAAGATCACCGTGTCGTCGATCCGGTTGAGGAACTCGGGCTTGAAGGTGGACGCCAGCACCTCTTCGATCGCCGCGCGGATCCCCTCGTCGACCTGGTCGCCGACGATCCGGTCGGAGCCGACGTTCGAGGTCATGATCAGCACCGTGTTGGTGAAGCTGACCGTGCGGCCCTGGCCGTCGGTGAGCCGGCCGTCGTCCATGATCTGCAGGAGGGTGTTGAAGACGTCCGGGTGCGCCTTCTCGATCTCGTCGAGGAGGACCACCGCGTACGGCCGGCGGCGGACCGCCTCGGTCAGCTGGCCGCCCTCCTCGTAGCCGACGTAGCCGGGGGGCGCGCCGACCAGCCGCGAGACGGTGTGCTTCTCCATGTACTCGGACATGTCGAGGCGGACGATCGCCTGCTCGGAGTCGAACATGAACTCGGCCAGCGCCTTCGCCAGCTCGGTCTTGCCGACCCCGGTCGGGCCGAGGAAGAGGAACGAGCCGATCGGCCGGTTCGGATCCGACAGCCCGGCGCGCGAGCGCCGCAGCGCGTTCGCCACCGCCGAGATCGCCTCCTGCTGGCCGATCACCCGGTCGTGGAGGCGGTCCTCCATCTGGATCAGCTTTTCCACCTCGCCCTCCATCAGGCGGCTGACCGGGATCCCGGTCCATTTCGCCACCACCTCGGCGACGTCCTCCTCGGTCACCTCGTCGGCGAGCATCGTGCCGCCGTCGCCGGAGTGCAGCTCGGCGAGCCGCGCTTCGGCGTCTTTGACCTTGGACTCGAGTTCCGGGATCAGCCCGTACTGGAGTTCGGCGGCGCGCTGCAGGTCGGTCTCGCGGTTCGCCTGGTCGACCTGGACCCGCGCTTCCTCGAGTTCGGCCTTCGCCGCCTTCATCTCCTCGATCGGCTCTTTCTCGTTCTGCCAACGGGCGCGCAGCTCGGTCTCCTGCTCGCGCAGGTTGGCGAGGTCCTCGCGCAAGGCCTCCAGGCGCGCCCTCGAGGCCTCGTCGGTCTCCTTGGCGAGCGCCATCTCCTCGATCTCCAGCTGCTGGATCCGGCGGGCGACCTCGTCGATCTCGGTCGGCACCGAGTCGATCTCGATCTTCAGCCGCGAGGCGGCCTCGTCGATCAGGTCGATCGCCTTGTCGGGGAGGAACCGGTCGGCGATGTAGCGCTCCGAGAGCGTCGCCGCGGCGACGATCGCCGAGTCGGTGATGCGGACGCCGTGGTGTTGTTCGTAGCGCCCCTTCAGTCCGCGCAGGATCGCGATCGTGTCCTGCATGTCGGGCTCGCCGACGAGGACCGGCTGGAAGCGCCGCTCCAGCGCCGCGTCTTTCTCGATGTGCTTGCGGTACTCGTCCAACGTCGTCGCGCCGACCGCGCGCAGCTCGCCGCGGGCCAGCATCGGCTTCAAGAGGTTCGCCGCGTCGACCGCGCCTTCGGCGGCGCCGGCCCCGACGATGGTGTGAAGCTCGTCGAGGAAGAGGACGATCTGGCCCTCCGCCTCCTGCACCTCGTTCAGCACGGCTTTCAGCCGCTCCTCGAACTCACCGCGGTATTTCGAGCCCGCCAGCAGCGAGCCGATGTCGAGCGCGATCACCCGCCGGTCGCGCAGGCTCTCCGGGACGTCGCCGTCGACGATCCGCTGGGCGAGGCCCTCGACGATCGCCGTCTTGCCGACGCCGGGGTCGCCGATCAGCACCGGGTTGTTCTTCGTCCGGCGGGAGAGGACCTGGATCACGCGGCGGATCTCCTCGTCGCGCCCGATCACCGGGTCGAGCTTGCCCGCGCGCGCGTCGGCGGTCAGGTCGCGACCGAATTTCTCCAGCGCCTGGGCGGTCGACTCCGGGTTCGGGGTCGTCACCGGGTTGGGGCGCACCTCGGCCACGGCAGCGTCGAGCTCCTCGCGGCCGGGGAGGATGGCACCGACGGTCGGGTCCTCGGTCAGCGCCCGCAGCAGATGGTCGGTCGAGATCAGGCTCGATCCGTCGCGCCCCATTTCACGCTCGGCGATGCGCAGGGTCGCGGCCAGCCCACTCGACAGGCGCGGTTCCTCGCCCTCGCCGCCGAGTTTCGGCAGCTGCGCGACGGCCTCGTTGGCGCGCGCGGCGATCGTCGCGGTGTCGGCGCCGACCCGTTGCAGGATCGGCACGACCAGGCCCTCGGTCTGTTCGAGCAGCGACACCAGCAGGTGGGCCGGGGCGGCCTCGGGGTTGCGATGGCTGCGCGCCAGCTCCAGCGTCGCCGCGATCGCTTCCTGCGATTTCTGGGTGAACTTGTCCGGCTGCATCAGACCTCTTTCCTTCCTTCCAGTTCCCGCACTCTCTCTTCCAGCTTTTTCACCTGCTCTTCCAGCGCCAGCACCGTCTCGACGCCGACCAGGTTGAGGCCCTGCTGGGTCATCTCCTGGATGCGGCGCAGCCGTTCGACGTCGCGGCGGCTGTAGAGCCGCGTGTTTTTGGGCGAGCGCTTGGGGGTGATCAGGCCGCGCGTCTCGTAGATCCGCAGGGTCTGCGGATGCATCTCGGCGAGTTGGGCGGCGACCGAGATCATGAAGACCCCTTGCTCGTCGTCGAAGGTCGCTTTCACGTTCGTCACCTGCCTGCGGTAGGTCGCCACTAGACCCCCGCCTTGCGCAGCAGGTCGGCGCGCGGGTCGTGGCCGTTCAGCGCCTCGGCCAGCTCGTCGACGGCCTTCTGCTGCTCCTCGTTCAGTTCTTTGGGGACCTCGATCTCGAGCCGGTAGCGGATGTCGCCGCGGCCCTTGCCTTTGCCCTTCGGGGCGCCCTCGCCGCGGAGGCGCTGGATCGCCCCGTGTCTGGTCCCCGGCGCGACTTTGATCTTTTTCGTCCCGGCCAGGGTCGGCACCTCGATCGTGCCGCCGCGGACCGCCTCGGGAATCGTGATCGGCACCGTCACCTCGAGGTTGCCGTCGTCGAGCCGGCGGAAGACCGGTGAGGCAGTCACCCGCGTGGTCACGTAGAGGTCGCCGTTCGGCCCGCCGCGCGGGCCCGCCTCGCCTTTGCCGGCGAGCCGGATGCGGCTGCCGTCCTTGACCCCGGCGGGGATGTTCGCCCGGATCCGCTTGTTCTGCTGGGTGAGGCCGGAGCCGCCACAGGTGGGGCAGGGGTCCTCGATGATCTCGCCGGCGCCGCCGCACTGCGGGCAGGGCTGGCTGATCGAGAAGAAGCCTTGGTTCTGCGGGTCGATGCCGCGGCCTTCGCAGCGCGGGCAGGTGACCGGCGAGGTGCCGGGTTTGGCGCCCGAGCCGTGGCAGGTCGGGCAGCGTTCGGCCTTCGGCACGGTGACGCTGATCTGGGTGCCGTTGATCGCTTCGTCGAAGCTCAGTTGGACCTCGGTCTCCAGGTCGCGGCCGCGGACCTGCTGCGGGCGTGCGCGGCCGGCGCCGCCACCGCGGCTGAAGATGCCGGAGAGGATGTCGCCGAAGTCGCCGCCGAAGCTGCCCGCCTGGGCGCCGCCCCCACCGAAGGGGTTGCCGGCGCCGCCAAACGGATTGCCGCCCGCGCCGCCGAACCCGCCGAAGGCCGGCCCCGCGTCGTACTCCTTGCGTTTCTCGGGGTCGGAGAGGACGTCGTGCGCGGCCGAGACCTCCTTGAACTTTTCCTCGGCCTCTTTGTCGCCGGGGTTGCGATCAGGGTGGTATTTGCGTGCCAGTTTCCGGTACGCCTTCTTGATCTCGTCCTCGCTCGCGTCCTTCTTGACGCCGAGGGTCTTGTAGAGCTCGTCTGCCACTTCTCTCTTCTCTTCCGTCTCTTCTTCGCTGCTCGTCCTGTCGATTGCCGCCCTGTTGATCGGGCGGTGTTAAGCGGCCACCACGACCATCGCGGGGCGGATCAGGTGTCCGTCGAAGCGGTAGCCCTTCTGCATCACCTCGACCACCACGCCCGCCTCGGTCCCCTCGACCTGCACGGTCGAGAGCGCTTCGGCGAAGTTCGGGTCGAACTTCTCGCCCTTCGGATCGACGACTTCGATCCCGCTGCGTCCCAGCGTCTCCCGCAGGTTGCGGAAGACCAGGAGCACACCGTGGGCCAAGGGGTCATCGCTGTCGCCCTCCGGGTCCAGTCCGGCGGCCTGCAACGCCCGCTCCAGGTCGTCGAGGACCGGGACCACGCCCCGGGCCACCTCGGCCTTCCCGCGCAGCGCCGCGGCCTGTACCTCCGCCGCCATCCGCTTGCGGTAGTTCTCGAAGTCGGCCTGGGCGCGGCGGGCGATGTCGAGGTACTCGTCTCGTTTCGCCTCGGCCTCGGCCAGGAGCTGCGCGAGGTCCTGCTCGACCTCCTGCGCCTCCCGCTCCTGGGCCTCCGGCTCGACCGGCGCGCCCTGGGGCGCACCGGTCTGGGTCTCGGGTCGGTCGTTCACTTATTTCTCCTCGTCGACCACTTCGGCGTCGACGACTTCCTCGTCGTCGGCCGAACCGCCGTTCTCGGGGCTCCCACCGTCGGCGGGGGCCTCGGACTGGGCCTGGGCGTAGAGCGCCTCGGAGGCCGTGGTCATCACCGCGGTCAGCGCCTCGGTCTTGCCTTTGACCTCCTCCAGCGAGCCGGACTCGAGCGTCGCCCGCACGTCCTTCACGGCCGCGTCGATCTGGTCCTTGGTGCCCTGGTCGAGTTTGTCGCCCGCGTCGGCGACGGTTTTCTCCGCCTGGTAGGCGGCGTTCTCGGCGAGGTTCCTGGCCTCGGCCAGCTCGCGCTGTTTGCGGTCCTCCTCGGCGTGCGACTCGGCGTCGGACACCATGCTCTGGATTTCCTCGTCGGAGAGCCCGGAGCCGGATTTGATCTCGATCTTCTGCTCGGTCCCGGTGCCTTTGTCTTTCGCCGTCACCGAGATGATCCCG
>DATNAG010000068.1:0-36630 GCA_035572835.1 Solirubrobacterales bacterium | reverse complement strand
GGAGCGCTCGGTCGGCAGCGCCAGCGCCTCGTCGAAGCCGTTGGTGTGCAGCGACTGGGTGCCGCCGGCGACGGCGGCGAAGCCCTGCAGCGCCACCCGCACGATGTTGACCTCGGGCTGCTGCGCCTGCAGCGTCACCCCGCCGGTCTGCGTGTGGAAGCGGATCTGCATCGATTTCGGGTCCTCGGCGCCGAACCGCTCTTTGACGATTTTGGCCCACATCCGGCGCACGGCGCGGAACTTGGCGATCTCCTGGAACACGTTGTTGTGGCAGTTGAAGAAGAAGGCGAGGCGAGGCGCGAAATCATCGATCTTGAGCCCGCGCTCGAGCGCCGCTTCGACGTAGGCGATCGCGTTGGAGAGCGTGAAGGCGACCTCCTGCACGGCCGAGCAGCCCTTCTCGCGGATGTGGTAGCCGGAGATCGAAATCGTGTTCCATTTCGGCACGTTCTCGGCGCAGTACTCGAAGATGTCGGTGGTCAGGCGCATCGTCGGCCCCGGCGGGAAGATGTAGTTGCCGCGCGCCATGTACTCCTTCAGCACGTCGTTCTGCACCGTCCCGCGCAGTTTCTGGGACGGCACGCCCTGCTCCTCGCCGACCAGCTCGTAGAGCAGCAGCAGGACCGCGGCGGGGGCGTTGATCGTCATCGAGGTGGAGACGCCGTCGAGCGGGATCTGGTCGAAGCAGATCCGCATGTCCTCGATCGTGTCGATCGGCACCCCGGTCCGCCCCACCTCGCCGAAGCAGAGCGGGTCGTCGGAGTCGCGGCCGAGCTGGGTCGGCAGGTCGAAGGCCATCGAAAGGCCGGTCGAGCCGTTCTCGATCAGGTAGCGGTAGCGCTCGTTGGTGTCCTCGGGGGAGGCGAAGCCCGCGTACTGGCGCATGGTCCAGAGCCGGTCCCGGTACATCCCCTCGTGGATCCCGCGGGTGAAGGGCGGCGAGCCGGGCTCGCCGAGGCGCTCCTCGAGGCCGGGGGCGACGTCGCTCTCGTCGTACAGGGGGTCGATCTCGATCCCGGAATCGGTGAAGACCCGCTCGTCGTCGGGGCCGACCAAGGGGGCGATCGTCAGGTGGGACTCGCTTGCCGAGGAGCTATCAGGGGTAGTCGCCATGGTCAGGAAGGATATTGAGAGACCGCAACCAGCGGCCCGCGGTTGGGTTGAGGTGATCTGGAGCCATCAATAGGCTGCCATCAATCGACTTGCCGTAAGTCGCCGCAGGGCACCGCAGGGGGCGGCAAACTGCAATGGAGGAATACATGACTGATTCAACCCGGCTCGGCAGGGCCAGGGGGAAGATGCTGCCGGTCGCGATCTTGTCCGCGGCGCTGGTCGCGATGCTCGCCATCGCACCGCTGGCGTCCGCTGCATCAGATCCGATCAAGAGCGGCACCACCACGCTGACCATCAACAGCGGTCTCAACAAGAAGGCCAAGAAGGCCGGCATCAAGATCAAGGCTGTCAAGCCGAGCAAGATCAAAGGCACGAAGGCGACCTTCTCGGTCACCGGCGGTGAAATCGAACCGACCACCGGCTCCGGCTCGATCGCTCACAGCGGTGGTCTGAAGATCACCTGGGGCAAGAAGTCGGTGACGCTGAAGAGCTTCACGATCGACACCAAGAAGAAGTCGCTCAGCGCCAAAGTCGGCGGCAAGACCATCAAGGTGGCCAGCCTCGCCGGCACCTCGACCGCCCGCCTCGGCTTCGGTGCCTCGGTCAGCGCCAAGAAGGTGAAGCTGACCTCGGCCGGCGCCAAGGCGCTGAACTCGAAGCTCACCCCGGCTCCGACCAAGACCAAGGTGAAGAAGCACGGCAAGACGATCGTCAAGACCGTCAAGACCAAGCCGCCGTTCAAGGCCAACATGCTCCTCGGCTCCTCCGTCTCGGAAGTCGAACCGCAGACGGTCAACGTCCTGCCGACCGGGAACATGGTGTTCACCGGTGACCCGACGCTGCTGACCAAGCTCAACGACGTCGAAACCAAACTCGTAGTGATCCCGCCGACGACGGCGGCCGCCAACGTGTTCACCTCGCCGCTCAGCGGCGGCACGATCTCGCCGCTCGGTACCAGCGGCACGGTCAACAGTGCCGGCGGACTGGTCCTGACCCAGGTCCTTCCGACCAGCGCGACCACCGCGATCACGACCAAAATCACCCTTGGTTCGATCGGCGTCGACCTCTCCGCGAAAACCGCGTCGGTGGAAGTCATCGGCGAATCCAACGCGGAATCGGAAGGCAAAAAACCGCTGAACGTCGGCAATCTGGGCCGCAGCTCGATCGCCGATCTGGTGATCGGCAGCGTCACCCCGAGCCCGGCGACCCGCACCGTCACGGTCGGCGCCTCGGGCACGATCCAGGCGGTTGCCGCCGAAGTGATCGAGGGCTTCGTCAAGGTCTACCAGGGCTATTACACCCAGGTCGTGGCGAAAAAACTCGTCGAAGAAGGCAAAACCGAAAAAGAAGCGCTCGAACTGGGCGCCAAAGCGGCCGAAGCCAAAGTGGCGAACGACCACATCAAAGCCGGCGAACCGCTCGGCACGTTCTCCTTCACCGCGACGGGCGAATAGTCCGAACGCCAGAAGGCATGGGAAAGGGCGGCCTCCGGGCCGCCCTTTTTCGTAGGCGCCTGGCCGCTAGTCGCCGGCGCCGACGAGGCGCTCGACGCCGGACTGGTCGATCGTCCGACGCAGGCCCTCGTCGAGCTTGATCGCCGGTTCCCAGCCGAGCAGGTCGCGGGCGCGACCGATGTCGGGGCGGCGCTGCTGCGGATCGTCGGTGGGCAGCGCCTCGTAGACGATCTCCGAGCGGGAGTCGGTCACCTCGATCACCGTCTTGGCGAGTTCGAGCAGCGTGAACTCGTCCGGGTTGCCGATGTTGACCGGCGTGTGCACGTCGGACTCGGCCAGCGAGACGATGCCGCGGATCAGGTCGTCGACGTAACAGAAGCTGCGCGTCTGGCTCCCCTCACCGAAGACGGTGAGCGGCCGGTCCTGCAGCGCCTGGCGCAGGAAGGTCGGGATCGCGCGGCCGTCGTGGGGCCGCATGCGGGGCCCGTAGGTGTTGAAGATGCGGACGATCGCCGTATCGACGCCCTGCTGGCGGTGGTAGGCCATCGTCAGCGCCTCGGCGTAGCGCTTCGCCTCGTCGTAGACGCCGCGCGGGCCGATCGGGTTGACGTGGCCCCAGTAGTCCTCCCGCTGCGGGTGGACCTTGGGGTCGCCGTAGACCTCGCTGGTCGAGGCGATCAGGAAGCGGGCGCGCTTCCACTTCGCCAGGCCGAGGATGTGGTTGGTGCCGAGCGAGCCCACCTTCAGCGTGTGCAGCGGCAGCCGCAGGTAGTCGATCGGGCTGGCCGGCGAGGCGAGGTGGTAGACGAAATCCACGTCCTCGGGCACGTCGACGTACTCGGTGATGTCGGTGTGGCGGAAGTCGAACTTCTCGTCCCGGATGTGGGCGATGTTCTCGAGCGAACCGGTCTCCAGGTTGTCCAGGCAGATCACCCGGTGCCCCTTGCCGAGCAGATGCTCGCAGAGGTGGGAACCAAGGAAGCCGGCGCCGCCGGTGACCACACAGGTCGTCATCCCGGCGATGCTATCGGCTTGCCGCCGACGACCCTCGCCCGGTCGGCAGCGCATTTTCGCCACGCCACCGATCTTCCTAAATTGCACGAATTTTCTGCGGCGGGCGGATGACATTGGGGGGAGAACCAGGCTCACCCCGGCCCTTCTCTTGCCAGTGTTTGGTGTGGCGAGATAGACCGGACGGGGAGAGTCGAACAGTGAGTCCGAGCGGGGGCGCGGGGCACGATGGTGCCGCGCTGGACGTCGAGCGAGATCAGGGTGTCGGAGGGCCGAGCGGTGGCCCGATCGAGGCAGCGGCGCGCAATCGAGCCGCGGTGGAGACGTTTGCCCGCGCCGAGTCGAGCCTGCGGCGGACGGCGCTGCGCTATTCGATCTGCGCCGACGACGCCGACGAAGCGCTTCAGCGCGGACTCGAGATCCTCCTCCAGAAGGCCCCCACCGAGGACCCGCGCGATCTCGTCCGCTGGACCCAGACGGTGGTCAAGCACGAGGCCCTCGCGGTGCGCGCGGAGCGCGAGCGGATCCTCGCCGGCCCCGCCGCGGCCGCCGAACCCGATCGCGAGGACTGGATCGCGATGCTGCCCACCGAAGCCGACGGCCCGGCCGAGCGGGCCGAGCGCCACGAGGCGATCGAGCGCAGCCGCGAGGCGCTGGCGACGCTGAAGCCGGCCGAGCTGCGCGCACTCACCCTGCTCGCCGAGGGCTACTCGTACCGCGAGATCGGCCAGATCACCGGCTACTCCGCGACGAAAGTGAACCGGGCACTCGCCGAGGGCCGGGAGCGGTTCCGTCGCTTCCTTGCCCACCGGGAGGGCGGCGCCCGCTGCAGCGAGCTGGCGCCGCTCCTCTCCGCCTTCGCCGACGGCGAGGCGGGAGAGGCCGAGGTTCCGATGTTGCGCGAGCACCTGCGCTCCTGCCCCTACTGCCGGGCCACCCTGCGCGCCTACCGGGCCGCGCCGCGGGCCGCGGCGGCGCTGGCCCCGATGCTGCCGCCGCTGCGCAGTTCGCTCGGCGACCGCCTCCATGACGCCTACGCGGCGATCGCGACCCGGGTCGGCGGCGGGTCGGGGGCCTCCGACTCGACCCTCGGCGGGCTCGCCGCGGCGGGCGGCGGGCGCGGCGCCGGGATGGCCGCGCTGGCCAAGGTGCTGGCGATCTGTGCCGGCACGGTCGGTGGCGCCGCCGCATGCGTGGCGACGGGAGTTGTCCCGGCGCCCCTGCTCGGCACCCCCGATCATCACCACAGGCCCGCGGCGAAGGTGTCCCACCACCCGCGACAGTTGGCCGACGACGAAGCGACGCCACCGACCGTCGACTACGAAACCGAACCGACGACCGAAGCCGAAGCGGAATCGGCCCCGCAGGAACGCCAAGAACAGGCGGATCGGCACCAGAAGAACCCGCGACACGAAGAGCCGCAGGCAACCGAAGGGGTGGCCGCCTCCACCCCGCCGAGCGAAAGCGGCGGCACCGAATACACGGAACCGCCTCCGGCCGAATCGACCAGCTCGGGCACGGCCTCGACCGCGGCGAGCTCGGCCTCGAGCGCGGCCGGCTCACCGCCGGCATCGAGCGGGACCGCCGCCGGGGAGTTCGGCCCGTGAGGAGATGCCGGCTCCTCTTCGCGGCGATCGCGATCGCCTTGGCGGCTGTCGCGCGGCCGCCGCTCGCCTCGGCCACGGACGGCTACAACCTGACCGGACTCCATGCCGAAGATGGGGCCGCCTGGCACGCGTCCAACCGCTTCTACGTCCACTGGGACCCGAATCCGGAGGAATCGCAGAGCGTCGTCCACTGGCTCGTCCGCAACGCCGACGGCAGGCCGCTCGACTCACCGATCTTCGGGGAAGACCCAGAGAACTATGGCGGGATCACCGTTCAGGTACCGCCGGTTCCCGGCGTCTACCTGTTCGAAGCCCACGACTGGGGCACTCCCACGGTCGGGCCGGGAGTGACGGTGCCGCTCTACTTCGACAACGCACGCCCCGGCCCGGTCGCGATCGAGGCGCCGACCTGGATCGCGCCGGGGACCGCCATCCCGGTCCGCCTCTCCGCACCTGCCGGTCCCCTGCCGATCTCCGGGATCCATGGGTATGCGATCTCGATCGACCAGGCCGCCGCGGGGTCGCCGTGCGCCGCACTGGACCGCTGCGTCGTCACGGAGATCGACCTGCCCGGCGGCATCAAGGACGACGCCACCACCCTTCGGGCGCCGCCCGAAGGCGTCGCCTACATCCACGCCGGCGCGGTCTCATGGTCAGGTATGAGGTCGCCCACCACGACTCGGTCGATCGGGGTCGACGGGACGCCACCCCTGGTCCGACTCGAAGGGGCGCCGGCGGGCTGGGTGGACGGGCCCGTGCGGCTGATCGCGTTCGCCACCGATCCGCTCTCGGGCACCACCGACGCCGGGGCGGGCGGCCCGGTGACCGCGATCGCCGTGGACGGCGCCGGCCCGGCCCTTGCCAACGGCTCGACCGCGAGCGCGATCGTCTCCGGCCAAGGCGTCCACGAAATCGTCTATTGGGGGCGCGACGCGGTCGGCAACGCCGGCGATGGGAGCGACCCCTTCGACAAGCCGGGGACGGCGCGGGTACGGATCGACGAAACGGATCCGGTCGTGCGCTTGCTCGCCGGCGACCCCACCGATCCGGAGAGGATCGAAGCGAGCGTCGCCGACGCGCTCTCCGGCCCCGATCCGGACCGGGGATCGATCGCGTTCCGCCGCGTCGGCAGCTCGGCTCGCTTCCAGCCACTGCCCACCGACACCCACCGCGGACGCCTCGTCGCCCGCTGGAACTCCGACGACTTTCCCCACGGTCCTTACGAATTCCGGGCGACCGGCTTCGACACGGCGGGCAACGCGACGACGACCACCGCCGGCGAACACGGCGCCGCCTTCGTCCTCCGCAACCCGGTGAAGCGGGAGGCCCGCCTCGCCTTCGGCTTCGGTGCCGGCCGGCTGGTCTTCCAGCGCTGCTCGCGCGCCGACGGCAGCCGGCGTTGCCATCGCACCGTGGTACGCCCCTTCGCCCGCCGTCCACCGGGGCGCACCGTCCCTTGCTGTCACGTCGCCGTGGTCGGCGGGCGTCTGATCGACGCGGGTGGCGAGCCGCTGGGCGGGCAGACGGTCGAAGTGGTCGAGACCTTCGCCGCCGGCGCCCGCGAAGGGGACCGCCGCACTGCCCTGACCACCGACGCCGACGGCCGATTCAGCATCGGGCTGGTGGCGGGGCCGAGTCGCGAGGTGACCGCCGAGTTCGCCGGCACCGGCCGCCTCACCCGCGCCACCGGTCGTCGGATCCACCTCCGTGTCCGCGCCGCGGTCCACCTCCGTGTCTCCACCGCGCGGGTCCGGGTCGGCGGCCGGCCGGTCGTCTTCAGCGGGCGTATCGCCCACCCCGACGCGCCGATCCCGGCGACCGGCCTGCCGGTCCAGCTCGAGTTTCACCTGCCCGGCATGCCCTGGACCGAGTTCCGCACCGTCCAGAGCGATGGCTTCGGCCGCTTCCGGTATCCGTATTCGTTCAGCGACGACGACAGCGCCGGGGTCCGCTTCCTCTTCCGCGCCTTCGTCCCGGCGACCGGCGACTGGCCCTTCGCGCCCGCGACCTCGCGCCCGCTCGCGGTGACGGGGTAAAAAAAAGGCCGCCCCGGGAATCCCGGGGCGGCCTTGGAGATGCGTCTGGTCCGAAGGACCTAGCGCAGCGCGGTCAGCTGCTCGGAGACCTGCTTGACCCGGCGCTCGACCTCGGTGCGGCTGCTCTTGATCGTCGAGGTCGCGGTCGAGGTGACGGCCTTCTGACGTTTGCGGGCTTCGCGCTCGACCCGTTTACGGGTTTTGCGGGCCTCGGTGGTGGCGCGTTTGCGGGCGGTGGTGCCGCGCTTTTCGGTCCGCTTGGCCGCTTTCTCGATCTGGCGGCGGAAGGACTTCAGCTCTTTCTCGGCCTTCGTGCGGCTGGTCCACGGCTCGACGATGTCGCCGATCCGATCGCTCACCGAGAGGACGGCGCCGACCGGGAGGTCGACCGCGGTCTCGATGATGACCTGAGCCTGGTTCTTCTCCGCGACGGCGGTCTTGGTCGCGGCTTTCTTCGTCGCGCTCGCGGTTTTGGCGGCCGATTTTTTCGCTTCGGTCGTGGCGCGTTTGGCCTGGGTTTTGGATTTGCTGGTTCCGTTACTGGTGCTGTCTGCCATTGAAGACGTACCCCTTGAGTTGGTCTGTTGGCTCGGGCGGCGCCGAGTCTAGCGAACATACGTTCCTTCGAACAGACGTTCTTAAACGATTTAGGGGCGCTGGTTACACCGATAATCGTGAGAGCGGGTCTCAGGCGACCTGGGCGGCGCGCGCGGCGGCGAGGGCGTCCTCGTCCCGACCGGCGGCCATGTGGTACCTGGCGTCGAGGTCGAGCGGGGCATCGGCGAGCGAGCCGTCGCCGAAGGACACGGCGCCGCCCGCCTCGCGGACGATCAGCTGTGCCGCCGCGGCATCGACCGAGCGGCAGGGCCGCAGGCTGAGGAAGGCGTCGAAGCGGCCCGCGGCGACGTAGGCGGCGGTGATCGCGATCGAGCCGACCACCCGCAGGCGGTAGGCGTTCCCGGCCAGCGACCGGAGGGCGGGGACGGTCCAGTCGGGCTCGGCCGACTCGAGGCCGACCACTTCCAGCCGCCCGTTGCCGGCGGCGACCCGTGCCGCGGCCTCGTTCACCTGCGCGCCCTGTCCCAGGGTCGCGACGAACTCGTCGTCGGCGCCGAAGTCGTGGACGAAGCCGTAACGGACGTCGGCCATCGAGTCGCCCGCCGCGACCGCGATGCTGAGGCTGTGCGAGGGGATCGTGCGGCGCGCGTTCAGCGAGCCGTCGATCGGGTCGATCACCACCCGCGCCGTGCCACCCTCGCCGAAGACGACCTCGCCGCGCTCCTCGGAGACGGCGACGAACGACGCCCCTTCGGCGGCCAGCTTCTCCAGCTCGGCGAAGACCTCGTCCTCGCATTCGCGGTCGATCACCAGGGTGTGGTCGCCGCCCTCGCCGACCCCCTCGTAGACCGTGCGTTCCTCGCTCGTCACGACCGCGTCGAAGATCCGCCGCTGAGCGTTCACGATGCGGCGGCAGATTGCCGTCCAGTCTGCGGAGAAAACGTCCATGAGCCCGGAGACTACGGATCTCCAGGCGGGCGCTCAGGAGCGCTAGCTTTGGACGATGCGTCAAACCGACCTGATCGCGGAGGGGGAGGCGGGCGGGCGGCGGCGCGCCGCCGAGCACGTCGATGGCCCCCTGCTCGTCCTCGGCGCCGCCGGGACGGGCAAGAGCGAGCTGCTGGCGCGGCGGCTCGCCGACCTCGCCGCGGCCGGGACGGCGCCCGAGCGGGTGCTCGTCATCGGCGCCCGGCGCGCCACCGCGCGGCGCCTGCGCGAGCACTGCGAGGCGCTCCTCGACAGCCCCTATGAAGAGCTCTGGGTCGGCTGCTGGGACGAGATCGGCGAGCGATTGCTGCGCGAGCACAGCGAGGCGGCCGGGCTCGACCCCTTCTTCGACGTGCTCGGGCGGGCCGAGCGGCTGGCCGTCCTGCTCGACCGGTTCGACACCCTGCCGCTGCGCCGGCACGAGATCCGCGGCAACCCAGCCGGCCTGTTGGCCCGCCTGCTGGCGCGGATCGACACGCTGAAGGCGGAACGGGTCGGGCCGACCACGCTTGCCGAACTGGCCGGGCGCCAGGCCGAGGAGGCCGCCGACGAGGCCGACCGCGAGACGGCGCGGCGGGAGCTCGAGTTCGCCGAGCTCTACACCGCCCACGACCAGATCCTCGCCGAGTCGGGGAGCCTCGACCGCGGCGATGTCTTCCTCGCCCTCGACGTCCTGCTGGTCGAGCGGCCCGACGTGCGCGCGGCGATCGCGGAGCGCTTCGCGCAGCTGATGGTCGACGAGCTGGAGGAGTCGACGCCGGCCCAGCGGGCGTTGCTCGAGGGCCTCGCCGCCGACAATCCGAACCAGCTGTTCGCGCTCGATCCGAGCGCCGCCGTGGAGGGCGACGCCCCGCTCGAGGGCTGGTACCGCGACCTCCACCCCGATGGCGACGCGGTCGTCCTCGAACGCCGCTTCCGCGAGCCGCGGGTGCGCTTCTGGAAGTGCGCCGGCGAGCGCGCCCAGGCGCAGGCGACGGCGCGCGAGGTCGAGCACCTGCTCGCCGGCGGAGCCGCCGCCGACGGGATCGCCGTCCTCCTCGCCGACCCGACCCGCGAGGGCGGCGCGGTCGCCGCGGCGATGGAGGAGCGCGGCATCCCCTTCCACCTCGCCGGACCGACCGCCCTCTTCCAGCGCGCCGAGGTGCGCGACGCGATCGCCTGGCTGCGCGTCCTCGCCGATCCCGACGACTCCGCCGCCGCCGCCCGCGCCCTCACGCGGCCGCCGGTCGAGCTGCGCCCCGGCGACCTCGCCCGCCTCACCACGATCGCCCGCCGGCGCAAGCTCGACATGGTCGCCGGCTGCGAGGCCGCCCTCGACAGCCCCCAGTTCCAGCCCGAGGCGCGCGAGCGGATCCAGACCTTCCTGAAGCTCTACGGCGCCGCCGCGGCGGTGATGGAGGAGCGCCGCGCCGACGTCTTCGTCCGCCGCCTGATCGAGGCCGTCGGCCTGCGCCGCCAGCGCCTCTTCGCCGCCCAGCCGGAGGTCGCCGAGCGCCTCCTCGGCCTCTCCCGCCTGGCCGAGCTGGCGACCGCCTGGACGCGGCGCGAGCCACACGGCTCGACCCGCGGCTTCGTCGCCTACCTCTCCGCCGTCGCCGAAGCCGGGGTCGAACCCACCGGCGGCGAGGAGCCGCCCGCCCCGGGCGCGGTGGTCGGGCTCGCCCTCGACGCGGTCAAGGGCCTCGGCTTCGACCACGTCTTCGCGCTCGGGCTCGAGGCGGAGGCGGAGTGGGCGCGGATCGGCTGGCCGGCGCGCACCGAGCTGGTGCTCTCGCGCCTCGACGGCGGCGACGCGGGGCGCCCCTCGCGGGCTTACGCGGAAGCGCTGGCCGCCGCCCCCGAGGCGACCGAGGAGGAGCACGAGGAGGAGCTCTTCGGCCCCGCCGAGGGCCTCCACGCCACCTACCGCACGCTGCGCGAGCAGGTGCTCGAGGCGAGCTGGCGGGCCGGCCGCGAGCTCTCGGAGCCGCGCCTCGACACCGCGATCGACGTCAACCGGGCGATCGCCCGCTACCTGGAGCTGCTGAAGCTGGCGGCGCTCGCCCAGCGGCCCGGCGAGGAGGGGACGGCGGAGGCGATCGACGCGGTCAACGGCCTGCTGCGCCAAGTCGCCACGCCGGAGCAGCAGGCCGAGCTCGACGCCTCGTCGCTGGACTCCTACCTGCTCGATTCCGAGAGCGAGCGGGGGCGACGCCTGCAGATGATCTCCGCCCGCGAGGAGCCGTCGCTGGAGGCCTTCCTGCCGCGTCGCGGCGACGGTCGCCTCAGCCTCTCGGCGTCCGACCTGACCCTCTACCTGACCTGCCCGCTGAAGTACAAGTTCGCCCGCGTCTTCGGGATCCCACAGGAACCGACGATCAACCAGCGCTTCGGGATCCTCATGCACAACGTGCTCGAACGGTTCCACAAGGAACCGCCCGAGGCGGGCGAGGAGTTGCGCACCCTGAACCGACTCTTCGAGTCCGGCTGGCGGCGCGGCGGCTTCGGCGGCTCCGACGACGAGATGCAGTACCGCGACCGCGGCCGCGAGGCGCTGCGGCTCTACTGGGAGCGCGAACGGGTCACCGAATCGGAGCCGGTCTGGCTGGAGCGGAAGTTCGACTTCAAGGTCGCCGACCATCACGTGCGGGGGCGGGTCGACCGGGTCGACCGGCTGCCCGACGGCGACTACGAGCTGATCGACTACAAGACCGGCGAGCGCAAGAGCGAGGAGGACCTCGACTCCGACCTGCAGTTGGCGCTCTACCGGCTGGCGGCGCGCGAGGCCTGGGACATCGAGGCCGCCTACGCCTCCTACGACTACGTCCTCGACGCGGAGAAAGTTCCCGCGCCGATGAGGGCCGACGACGCCGAGCGGGTCGAGCGCACCGTGGTCACCGTCGGCGAGGGCGTCCTGTCGCAGGACTTCGAGCCGCGCCCCTCGCCGAGCGTCTGCAGCTGGTGCGACTACCGCCTGATCTGCCCCGCCGCTGAAACCTGAACGTCAGGCCTGTTCGCCGGGGCCGCCGCCACGCTGGCGCAGGAAGCGCTGGAACTCGCGGGCGATCGAGTCGGCCGAGGGCAGTTCGTCGGCCTCGTCGGCCAGCATGTCGACCTGTTCGGCCTCGATCCGTTCGACCAGCTCTTCGATCTCCGGATTGGCGGCGACGGCGCGGCCGATCTGCTCCTCGTAGTCGGTCGTTTCCTCCTCCAGCTCGGAGGCCTCTACCGCGATCCCGGTCATCCCTTCCAGCCGGCGCAGCAGCGCCAGCGCCGCCTTCGGGTTCGGCACCGCGGCGACGTAGTGGGGTACCGCCGCCCAGAGCGAGGCCGAGTCGATCCCGGTCTGTCGGCAGAGGTCGTGGACGACGCCGACGATCCCGGTCGGCCCTTCGTAGTTGGAGCGCTCGAGGTCGAGCTCGTCGACCAGCTCCGGCGAGGAGGCGAGGCCGGTGATCGGCACCGGCAGCGTGTGGGAGACCTCGGCGATCAGCGAGCCGAGCGTGATCACCAGCTCGACTTCGAGCGCGTCGGCGGCGGTCGCCACCGTCTCGGAGAAGGTCCGCCATTTCAGGTTCGGCTCGGTCCCGTCGAGCAGGACCAGGTCGCGATCGGCGGTCGGCACGCTGACGACGATGAAGTTGTTCTCCGGCCACTCGATCCGCCGCGTCTCCCCCGCCGTCATCGTGATCGTCGGCCGGGTCGACTGGAAGTCGAAGTACTCCTCCGGGTCGATCGAGGCGACCAGCTCGGAGTCGAGCGAGTTGCCGATCGCCGCCAGCGCGGTCGAGGCGGCCGCGGCGGCATCGTTCCAGCCGCGAAAAGCGCAGACCATGACCGGGGAGCGAAGCTTCGGCAGGTCGCCTTCCCATCTCAATGAATCCACGAGTTCAGCGTAGAGGATGGGTTGCGTGGCTAGCCGAGCGCGCGAGCTCGACGAACGAGATGGGCGGCCATGAAGAGCGCGAGAGCTGCGAAAGCGAGCTGTAAAGCGCGCTCCGGCAACAGGTTCGAGGCGGCGACGCCGGCCAGCACGCCGAGCGGCGAGAGCGCCCCGATGATCGCCGCCTCGCGCATCCGCACGTTGCCGTAGCCGCGCTGGCGGGCGGTGCCGACGAGGGCGACGATCACGATCATCAGCAGCGAGGTCGCCTCGCCCTCGACCTGGCCGAGGCCGATGAAGACGGTCAACGCGGGGACGAAGAGGATGCCGCCGCCGACCCCGACCAGCCCTCCGGCCAGGCCTCCCGCGACGCAGACGAGACATGCCAGGACCTCGTTCATCTCAGCACCAGGTCGACCGCCACCGCGACCAGCAGCACGGCGAAGAGGTAGGAGACGGCGCGCTGCGGGATCCGCTGCTGGATCGCGGTGCCCGCGACGACGCCGAGCACCGCCGGGATCGCCAGCAGGAGACCGGTGACGACGTGGACGTTGCCGTAGATGCCGCCCTGGGCGAGCGCCCCGAGGGTACCGACGATGACGATCGCGGCGAGGCTGGTGCCGGTCGCGAGTCGCTCGCCGAAGCCGAACCAGAAGATCAGCAGCGGCACGATCACGGTTCCGCCGCCCACCCCGAAGAGGCCGCTGAAGGCGCCCGCGGCGGTGCCGATCGCCGCCAGTCGCAGCAGCTCGTTTCGGCGGGCCGCCACGTTTGGATCGGGCATGCGGCGATACTAAGCGGGAATGGCGGGAGATTCCCCCAACCTGGTGCGGGCCACCTGGCAGGAGCTGCTCGAGCCGCTCCGCGCCGAGCCCGCGCGAACCGCGATCCTCACCGATTTCGACGGCACCCTCGCGCCGATCGTCGAGCGCGCCGAGGACGCGGCGCTGCCGGGTGGGGCGCGCGAGGTGTTGGAGCGGCTGATCCACCGCTACGCCCTGGTCGGCGCGGTCTCCGGCCGCCGTGCCGCCGAGGTCCGCGGGCTGGTCGACGTCGACGGCCTCCATTACGCCGGCAACCACGGGCTCGAGCTGTTGCTGCCGGGCGACGAGGACCCGCGCCCCGATCCCTCGGTCGCCGGGCGCGAGCACGAGGCGGCCGAGTTCCTCGCCGCGGTCGCACCGGCGCGGCTCGAGGCCGTCGGGCTGCGACCCGAAGACAAGGGCCCGATCCAGGCGCTCCACTGGCGCGGCGCCGCCGACGAGGCCAGTGCCGAGCTGGTCGCCCGCGAGATCGCGGTCGAGGCGGGCCGGGCCGGGCTCGAACCGCGCTGGGGCCGCAAGGTGCTGGAGCTCCGACCGGTCGGTGGTGGTGGCAAGGACGCCGCGGTGGCCTCGCTGCTCGCCGAGGACGGCGTCGACCGGGCTGTCTACGCGGGCGACGACCGCACCGACGTCGATGCCTTCCGCCGGCTCGGCGAGCTGCGCGACGCGGGCGAGCTGGTCGCCGCGGTCCGGGTCGGCATCCTCTCCGCCGAGGGGCCACCGGAGATCGCCGAGGAGGCCGACATCACCGTCGAGGACCCGGCCGGCTGGCTCGCGATCCTCACCTGGCTGGCGGAATGAGCGCCTGACCCGTGCCCTACACCGACCTGCTGCGCACCACCGTCTTCATCACCGGCGCCGAGGCCACCGTCCTCGGGGCGATCAGCGCGATCTCGGTCGGTGGCGAACCGGGCGCGACGACCGTGATCGTCGCCCTCGCCTGGTGGGCGATCGCGATCATCCTCGGCTTCTGGATGGGTCGGCCGGAGCGCGCCCGCGAGGACATGCGCGAGCCGCTCGCCCGGGCGAAGACGGCGACCTCGCTACCTTCGGACTCGCCGGGCCGGATCGCCCTCCAACGCCTCTGGCCGATCGCCCTCACCGCGATCGTCGCCGGCGGCCTCGGCCTCTTCTTCCCCGGCGTCGCGATCATCGGCACCGGCTACGCGCTGATCGTCTCGCTCGCCTGGCACACCCGCGAGGCGGCGGTGCAGGCGATCGAGGTGCGCGACGGCGTCCGCTTCTTCGTCGTGCCCAACTCGGCCCTCAAGCCGATCCAGCTGGTCCGCACCCCCGGCCTGCGCAGCGACCGCGTCAACTCAGGAGCTTTTTGAACTCCGACCAGGGGCGGGTGTTGGCGACTTCGGCCTTGGTCAGCCAGGCGCGGCGCGCCGTCGCCACCGCGTAGACCATGTTGCCGAGCGTGTCGACGCCGTGGGCATCGGTGTTGAGGACGATGCGGACGCCGGCGTCGGCGGCGAGGCGGGCGTGGCGGTCGGAGAGGTCGCGGCGGTTGGGGTTGCCGTTGATCTCGATCATCGTGCCGGTGCGGGCGGCGGCCTCGGCGACCGCCTCGACGTCGATCCCATAGGGCTCGCGGCGGTTGATCAGCCGGCCGGTCAGATGGCCGATGCAGTCGACGTTGGGGTCTTCGATCGCGGCGACGACGCGCGAGGTCATGTCCTTGGCGGAGACGTTGAAAGAAGTGTGGACGGAGGCGACGACCCAATCCAGTTCGGCGACCAGGTCGTCGGGATAGTCGAGTGAGCCGTCGAGGCCGATGTTGATCTCCGAGCCGACCAGGAGGCGGAAGCGGCGGCTGCCGTGCTCCTCGTTCCAGGCGCGGACCTCCTCGATCCGCCGGCGCAGCGCGTCGGGCTGCACGTCGTCGCCGAAGCCATGGGTCGCGGAGTGGTCGGTGATCGCCATGTAGGAGTAACCGCGGTCGCGGCCCGCCGCCGCCATCTCGGCGAGGGAGTTGCGGCCGTCGGAGAGGGTCGTGTGGGCGTGCAGGTCGCCGCGGATATCGCCCAGCTCGACCAGCTTCGGCAGCTTCCCCTCGCGCGCGGCCTTCAGCTCGCCGCGGCCCTCGCGCAGCTCCGGCTCGATGTACTGATAGCCGAGCCGCTCGTAGACCTCGTGCTCGGTCTCGCAGAGGGTGACCTGGTCGGTATCGGTGTCGGTGATGCCGTGCTCGGAGACCGAGAGGCCGCGCTTCACCGCGTCCTCGCGCAACTGGACGTTGTGGGCCTTGGAGCCGGTGAAGTGCTGCAGCAGGTTGCCGAACTCCTGCGGCGGGACGATCCGCAGATCGACGGAGATGCCGTTATGGGTCTGGGCGCGGACGCCGTTGGGGCCCGGTTTGCCGGCGGCCGCGATCAGCGCGTGGTCGGCCAGGTGCCGGGCGAGGTCCATGCCCTCGTCGGCGGTGGCGATCAGGTCGATGTCCTTGCAGGTGTCGGCCCAACGGCGGACGGAGCCCGCGACCTCGACCCGGTGGGCGCCGGGGTGTTCTCGCAGGGCCTCGGCCAGCTCCTCGGCGATCGGCCGCACGGCCGAGAGCAGCAGGCGACCCGGCCCCTCCCCCGGCTCGCCGAGGCGCTCCAGCGAGGCGAGCACGTTTTCCTCGGCTTTCGGGCCCAGTCCTTTGACGCCGCGGATCTTCTCCTCTTCCGCCGCCTGCTTGAGGTCCTCGAGGGAGGCGATCTGGAGCTCGTCCCAGAGGAGGCGTGCCGTTTTCGGCCCGACCCCGGGAACGCGCGTCACCTGGACCAGGGTCGGCGGGAATTTCGCCTTCAGCTTCGCCGCCGCCGGAATCTCGCCGGTGTCGAGCAGAGCGTCGATCTTTTCGGCCAGCGTCTTGCCGACCCCGGGGATCTCGGTGGCGCGGCCGGCGCGGGCCAGCTCCTCGACCGAGACCGGGCTTTCGCGGATCGCCTTGGCGGCGGTCGAGTAGGCGAGGACGCGATACCGGACCGCCCCGTCGAGCTCGTAGAGAACCCCGAGTTCCTCCAGGGCGGCGGCGATCTCGGCATTGTTCATCACCCGGACTTTAATCCGACCCGAATACGATCGAGTCTCATGACAGAGCCGCAACGAGGCCCAGCCTGGCTGGTCCTGCCCACCTACAACGAGGCCGCCAACATCGAACCGTTCGTCGCCGCCGTGCGATCGAACCTGCCCGCCGACGCGCGCATCCTGATCGTCGACGACGGCTCGCCCGACGGCACCGGGGAGCGCGCCGACCGGCTCGCGGAGCGCCACGCCGACGTCAGCGTGCTGCACCGGCGGACCAAGGAAGGGCTGGGGCCGGCCTACATCGCCGGATTCCGCCGGGCACTCGCCTCGGGGGCCGGCCTGGTGCTGGAGATGGACTCCGACTTCTCCCACGACCCGGCCTACCTGCCGCGCCTGCTCGACGCCTCGAAGCGGGCGGACCTGGTGATCGGCTCGCGCTACGTCGCCGGCGGCGGGGTCAGCGACTGGGGGCCGGTGCGAAAGCTGATCAGCCGCGGCGGCAGCGCGTACTCGCGGCTGGTGCTCGGGGTCGAGGTGCATGACCTGACCGGCGGCTTCAAATGCTTCCGCCGCGAGGTGCTGGAGGCGATCGACCTCGACTCGATCGAGGTCCGCGGCTATGCCTTCCAGGTCGAGATGACCTACCGCGCGATCCGGCTCGGATTCAAGGTGGTCGAGGTGCCGATCGTCTTCCGCGACCGCCGCGCGGGGGAGTCGAAGATGGATGGAGCGATCGTCGCCGAGGCGATCGTCCGGGTCCCCCGCCTCCGCTTCGGCTCAAATAACCTGGAGCGCCCCGAGCACCCCCGAGCAACCGTCGAAGCGCGCAAGCGCTCGAAGACGGGGTCCTGACCCTCTCCGAACGGCTTGTAACGAGCGGTCTCCCCGATCCTCGCCAGTCCGGAACGCCCTCCATCCGCGAGTTTGAGAGGGGAGAGGGTCAGGACCCCCTCCCCCGGGTAGCCTCCCTTTTTACCCCTTGCAGAGGGGCGCTATACTTTTTGAAGTATTGGACTTTCTGACCCCGATCTTGGGAAGGCGATCACCGTGAGTGGAAATCTGGCCGACGTAACCGACGCCACCTTCAAAGCAGACGTCATCGACGCCGAGGGCGCAGTCCTGGTGGATTTCTGGGCTCCTTGGTGCGGCCCCTGTCGCGTCGTCCACCCGGTCCTCGAGGAGATCGACTCCGAACGGGACGACCTCACCATCCTCAGCCTCAACGTGGACGAGAACCAGCAGACCGCGGCGCAGTACGAAGTCCTCTCGATCCCGACGATGATCCTCTTCAAAGGCGGCGAGATGACGAAGAAAATCGTCGGCGCGATGCCGAAGCGTCGCCTCGAGGCCGAACTGGAGCCGGCGCTCGCCTAGGGGCGAGCGTTCCGCGCCATGCCGTTCGTCGAGGCCCACTGGTACGAGGGCCGCTCCGACGACCAGAAGGTCGAGATCGCCAAGCGGATCGAACAGGCGCTGGTCGAGGTCGCCGGCGTCACCCCCGACCACTGCTGGATCAAGTTCTCCGACTCGGCGAGGACCGACTTCCTGATCAACCCGGGCGCCGGCGAGTAGCCGCGCCGGGCGGACACGGCTCAGGCGGCCTGTGCTTCCTCGTCGGCGACCCGCTCACCGACCTCGACCGTCACGTAGCTCATCGGCGCGGCCATCGCGGCCGCCGCGACGGCCTTGAGGGCACGGGCGTCCAGGTCGTACTTCTCGGCCGCCGCGTCGAGGAGCTCGAGGTGCTTGGTCGTCCAGAGCAGCTCGACACCGACCTTCTCGTCGCCGTCGTCGATTTCGACGAAGCAGGCGGCCCCGTCCACGTCTTCCGCATAACCGATCCGAGGTGGCTCGGTGAAATGGATCTGGAGCGCGTCGCCCTCGCTGTCATAGAACGCTTTCATCGCCGCCTCCTGAAGTGGATGGTGATGATCAGGTCAGGGTCCTCGCGGGCCACCACTACTCGGCAGCGCGTTCCCGCGATGAACCCACGGTAGCGCGGGTTTCCCTTCCAGTCGAAATCCTTTTCGGACTTATTTGCCACAACGGCTTCCGCTTCTTGAGCGGTTCCCTTGATCTGACGCAACCTGTTCTTGGCGTGGCGTTTGAACCTCACCCACACCCAAGGGCGCGGGGACCGCGGACTCTCCCCCTACAGCAGGCCCGCTTCGCGGAAGTCGGCTTCGAGCATCGGCTCCAGCGTGCGGGCGAAGGTCGCGGTGAGGTGGTCCTTGTCGCGGTAGGTGAGGGCGTTGCCGATCACGGCGCGGCAGATTTCGCCCGGGCAGATGTCGGCGATGAAGGAGACGAGATGGGTTCCCGGCGACGCTTCGGCGGCGCGGACGTCGTATTCGCGGTCCCATTCGCGTTCGCGTGGGAAGGAGCAGCGGTCGAGGTGCTGGATGTCTTCCGAGACGCAGCTCGGCACATCGGAGGTCGAGGACGGGTTGTCGCGGATCACCACCGTGCGCGGGCCCGCCGCCTGGATGCGCTCCAGGGTCCGTATGTAGCCGGCTTCCATCGTTTCGGCCGCCGCGTCGCCGGACAGCTTTTCGCCGTTCGCCGCATAGGGCGTGTATTCGGTGTCCCCGCTCATGATCACGGTCGTGTTCTCGTCACCGGTTTCGATCCGTTCGAGTGCGTCCTGGCGCCATTCGTCGCACTGTGAGTACTCGCGGTCTTCGACCATGCTCTGCACTTCGACTTCCTCCGGCGGGCATTCGGCCTTGGTCAGGACGATCAACCGCCAATGGCGCACCGCGACCAGTTCCTCGACCGTGGGGAAGTACTGCATCGCGTGGGAGTCCCCGAAGAGGACCAGGGTTTTGCTCCCGTGGCGATCGCCGTAGAGGCACCGGTTGGAGTTGGTGCCGGGGATCCCGACCATGCAGCCTTCGTAGTAGCTGCTGCCGCGGTCGGCCCGCGCCTTCAACGGGTTCGGCCGCAGCGCCGTCGCCGTTTCCTGCGGCACCGCTTCGTCGACCAGCGCGGCGGCGCCGCGGACCTCACTGAGCGGCGCCGTGTGCAGGGTCGGCTGGGCGGCCTTGAGGCCGATCCCGACCCCGAGCGCGAGCGCGGTGCAGGCGAGGCCGAGGCCGATCGCCCGGTTCGGCAGGCGCGCCAGCGTCGGCGCGCGGCGGACCGGGTCCTCGATCAGCATGTGGGTCAGCTGGGTCGGGATCCAGGAGGCGGCGATCGCGGCGAGCCCGGCGGCGACCGAGAGGCGCGGCCCCCAGATCGCCGCGGCGAAGACGATCGCGGGCCAGTGCCAGAGGTACCAGGAGTAGGAGATGCGGCCGACGTAGCGGACCGGGCGCAGGGCGAGGATCGCGCCGGCCCCGAACCACCCCCCGGTGACCCCGCGGGCGGTCGTGGCGAGCGCCGTGCCGGCGAGGATCAGCGCCGCGGCGCCGAGCGTCGGCACCAGCGCCGCCGTCCCCGGGAAGTCGGTTTCGCCGGTGAAGGCGAAGCTGGCGTAGACGATCGCCGCCACCCCGGCCCAGCCGAGCGCGACGGCGCCGAGGCGCGGCAGCTTCACCGTGGCCGCCAGAGCCACCGCGGCGCCGAGCGCCAGCTCCCAGGCGCGGGCGAAGGTGTCGAAGTAGGCGAAGGCCGGTTTGTCGCCGGTGAGGATCACGCCGTAGACGAGCGAGCCGGCGAGGATCAGCGCCAGCACCACCCAGAGCACCGGCCGCACCGAGCGCCCGCGGCGACGGAAGATCCAGGTCACGAGCAGGATCAGACCGGGCCAGACGAGGTAGAACTGCTCCTCGATCGCCAGCGACCAGAGGTGGAGCACCGGGCTCGGTTCGAGGCCCTGGGCGAAGTAGTCGACCGACTGCGCGGCGAAGTGCCAGTTGGCGACGTAGAGGGCGGAGGCGGTGATGTCGCCGGCGACTTCGGTGTCGCGCAGCGGCGAGAGCAGGATCATCGAGAGGATCCCGACCACCGTCAGCAGCACCGCCGAGAGCGGCAGCAGGCGCTTGGCGCGGCGGGCGTAGAAGCCGCGCAGGGAGATCGTCCCGGAGCGGTCCAGCTCCCCCACCAGCAGGCGGGTGATCAGGAAGCCGGAGATGACGAAGAAGACGTCGACCCCGACGTAGCCGCCCGCCAGGAACGGCACCCCGGCGTGGCAGAGGAGCACGGCGACGATCGCCACCGCCCGCAGCCCCTCGATATCGGGGCGGAAGCGGCGACCTGCCTCTGCTTCGTCAGGGTGTTTTGTTGAGTTCATAGATCAACTTAGTTTAGAAGCTTGTGGGCGGCCCGTGTGCGGGGGCGCGCTCGGAAGCTGTTCGGTGCTCAGTGCGGGGATTCGGTCTGTTTGGTCGCCTTCGGCGGGGGCGACGGCTCGAGCTTGCGCGCGGCGATCCTCGCCAGCCATTCCATCGCCCGCGTCACGAGGAACGGGCGGGCACGCTCGGTCAGGTGCCCACCGGCCACCAACCAGAGACTTACCCGGGGATAGGCCGCAGCGAACGTTTGGTTCATCGATGGTGGCACAACCTGGTCGGCGCGGCCCTGGATCAGCAGCAGCGGGGCGCGCTGTGGGCGGCGGATCGGCGACAGTCTTTCGAGGTCGGCCTGGTCGACGCCGAGGTTTTCCCAGTAGGCCGGGCCGTACTGTCCCAGCGGCCAGGTCCAGGTGACGAGATCGGAGACCGGCGCCTTGGCCACCGCGGCGCTGACCAGCTCGTCGCCGGAGAGGAGCGCCGCCAGCGTCCCCCCGGCCGAGGCCCCGTAGGCGTAGACGCGGTCGACGCCGAACTTCTGCCGCAGTCTGCGCGCTTCTGCGCGCACTTTTTCCACAGCCGCCGGAAGGTTGTCGAGCGGATAGGAGACGTAATGCGGGACGAATCCCGCGGCGAGCGCCGGGGCGCGGGTCAGCGGTTCGAATTCGGGGTCTTCGAAGAGGAAGGAGCCGCCGTGGATGAGCAGCAGCTGTGGGCGCAGGCCGGGGCCGATCACGCCGCCGTTTTCCTCCCCGGCAGCGGAGGCGATGCCCGGGCAGAGAAGGGCAACGCAGAGCGCCGCGGCGAGCGCGATGAACGGACGGCGGCGAATCAAACCGGGCTGACGGAGATACGTAGCTCGTGGCCGTCGATGTTCGCGACGCTCCCCGCGTCGCCGGAACCGTCGCCGAGGGCGACGCTCCGCGCCAGCGTCTCGCCGGCGATGTAGGACTGGTGCTCGCCGGCGACCTCGAGCAGCTCCGCTTCGCCGTCGAGGCCGAGGGCGATCCGGTCGGTGATCTCCAGCCCCGCCTCTTTGCGCGCGTTCTGGACGGCGCGGACGATCTCCCGGGCGAGGCCCTCACGTCGCAGCTCCTCGTCGATCTCCAGCTGCAGCGCCACCGCGTGGCCGGCCTCCGCCTCGACCTCGTAGCCCTCGAGCGGGGCCAGCGCCAGGATCAGATCCTCGCTGCCGAGCGTGTGGTCGGTGCCGTCGATCGAGACCCCGACCTCGCCGCCCTCGGCCACCGTGCGTGCCACGCGCGCCGGGTCGAGCGCCTCGACCGCCGCCGCGACCTGCGGCATCCGCTTGCCGAAGCGCGGGCCGAGCGCCCGATAGTTCGGCTTCACCGTGTACTTGACCAGTTCGCCTTCCTCGGAGACGAAGTCGAGCTCGTGCACGTTGAGCTCCGCGGTGACCAGGTCAGAGAGCGCTTCGATCGAGGCCCGCTCGCCCTCGTTCGCCACCACCACGGCGCGGCGCAAGGGCTGGCGCACTTTCACTTTCGCCGCGCCACGGGCGGCGTTGCCGAGCCGGACGGTGCGCCGCACCGCGGTCATCGCCACTTCCAGGTCCGGGTCGCGGAGCGCCTCGTCGACCTCCGGGAACGACGCCAGGTGGACCGAGTCCTTCTCCTCGCCGAAGGCGCCCGCGGCGCCGCCGACCAGGTTGCGGTAGATCTCGTCGGCGAGGAACGGGGTGAACGGGGCAAGCATCTTGCTCGTCTCCAGGAGGCACTCGCGCAGGGTCCAGAAGGCGGCCCGGTCGCCCTCCCAGAAGCGGCCGCGGGAGAGGCGCACGTACCAGTTGGAGAGCTCGTCGACGAAGTCGGCGATCGCCCTCCCGGCGGTGGTGCAGTCGAAGCCGTCCATCCGCTCGCGCACGGTGGCGACGGTCGCCTGCAGACGGGACAGGGCCCAGCGGTCGAGGTCGGCGAGGTCGGCGGGCGGCGCCGAATCCTCCGGCGTCAGCCCCTCGGCATTCGCGTAGAGCACCCAGAACGAGTAGGTGTTCCACAGCGTCAGCATGAACTGGCGGACCGACTCGCCGACCGTCTCCAGCGAGAAGCGGTACCCGGCCCAGGGCTGCTGGGTGGTCAGGTAGTACCAGCGGAAGGCGTCGGCGCCGTGGGCCGCGAGCACGTCCCAGGGGTCGACCACGTTGCCGCGGCTCTTCGACATCTTCTGCCCCTCGGGGTCGAGGATCAGCCCGAGGCAGACGCAGTTCTTGAAGCTCGACTGGTCGAAGAGCAGGGTCGACTCGGCGAGCAACGTGTAGAACCAGCCGCGAGTCTGGTCCTGGGCCTCGCAGATGTAGTCGGCGGGGAAGCGCGACTCGAACTCCTCGACGCCCTCGAAGGGGTAATGGAACTGGGCGAAGGGCATCGCGCCGCTGTCGTACCAGGTGTCGATCACCGAGCTGACCCGCCGCATGTCGCCACCGCAGTCCTCGCAGCGGATCGTCACTTCGTCGATGTAGGGTCGGTGGAGGTCCTCGGGGGCCTCGCCGCCGGAGCGCGCCTTCAGTTCCTCCACCGAGCCGATGCAGGTCACCGCCTCGCAGCCCTCCCCCGTGCAGCTCCAGATCGGCAGCGGAGTGCCCCAGTAGCGGTTGCGCGAGAGGGCCCAGTCGACGTTGTTCTCCAGCCATTTGCCGAAGCGGCCGTGCTTGACGTGCTCGGGATGCCAGCCGATCGTCTCGTTGTTGGCGAGCAGCTGATCGCGGGCCGCCGAGGTGCCGATGTACCAGCTGCTGGTGGCGTAGTAGAGGAGCGGCGTGCCGCAGCGCCAGCAGTGCGGGTAGGCGTGCTCGTAGGGCTGCTCGCGGAAGAGCAGCCCGCGACGGTCGAGGTCGTCGATGAGGCGGCGGGTCGTCTCACTCCCTTTTACGAACTCGCCGGCGAAGCCGATGACTCGGTCGTCGAAGGTGCCGTCGGGGCGGACCGGGTTGTAGAGGGTGCTCGCGATCTTCGGATCGAAGAGGCCGCTTTCTTCACCGACCCGATAGTCGTCCTCGCCGAAGGGCGGGGCGATGTGGACGAGGCCGGTGCCGTCCTCGGTAGTGACGAAGTCCCCGGCGATCACCGGGAAGCCGCCGCGGTCGCGGTCGCCGAGGTCGAACACGGGGCCCTCGTAGCTGCGGCCGACAAGCGCCGAGCCGGGCAACTCCTCGAGCACCTCGGCCTCCTCGCCGAGCACCTTCGGGGCGAGGTCCTTGGCGACGACCAGCGTCTCTTCGCCGAGCCGCGCCCGCACGTAGGTGACCGTCGGGTTGACCGCGACCGCGGCGTTGCCGGGGAGCGTCCACGGCGTCGTCGTCCAGATCAGGAGGTACTCGTCGTCGGCGCCGAGCAGCGGCAGGCGCACGTAGATCGAGGCATCGATGACGTCCTGATAGCCCTGCGCCACCTCGTGCGAGGAGAGCGGCGTGCCGTCGCGGGGGCAGTAGGGGACGACCTTGTGGCCCTCGTAGAGCTTGCCCTTGTCCCACAGCTGACGCAGCGACCACCAGACCGACTCGATGTAGCGATCCTCGAGCGTCACGTAGGGGTCGTCGAGGTCGACCCAGAAGGCGATCCGCTCGGTCAGCCGGTTCCACTCCTCGACGTACTCGAAGACCGACTCGCGGCAGCGCTGGTTGAACTCGGCGATCCCGAACTCCTCGATCTCCTGCTTGGAGGAGATGCCGAGCTGTTTTTCGACCTCCAGCTCGACCGGCAGCCCGTGGCAGTCCCAGCCCGCTTTGCGCGGCACCAGATACCCGCACATGGTGCGGTAGCGCGGATATATGTCCTTGAAGACGCGGGCGAGGACGTGGTGGGAGCCGGGCCGTCCGTTGGCGGTCGGCGGGCCCTCGTAGAAGGACCAGATCGGCGCGTCGGCGCGCTCGGCGAGCGAGCGGGCGAAGAGATCCTGCTCGCGCCAGCGCTCGAGTGCCCGCTCCTCGAGGGCGGGGAAGGACTGCTTCGGGTCGACGGGAGCGAATCCGGGCATGGCGGCGGATTCTAGGAGTGGGCGGCCCCTGGGCCGCCCGTTCTCACCCGGCTTGGGTGCCTCCGATCACCAGACGAGGATGAAGTCGCCCGGATCCGCAGGGTTGAAGTAAGCCGGGAGGACGAGTCCTGGCGCCATCCGATCGGCGGCGAAGACGGGCATCACTTCGCGGTGGCTGACCTGTCGGCTGCCGACGCCGGGGATGTCGAGATCGAGTTGCAGCGACATCAGCGGCATCTCGTTGACGGTGACGTGGGAACCGGCGTCGCGCACCGTCGCCGTGCCTTTGATCCCGGTGCGGAAGACCTGGTCCTGGTGGGCGGCCTTGTCGCGGGCGCGGCGGGCGTAGAGGGCGAGGCCGATCGCGACGACGACCCAGATCAGTCCGATCGAGGCGAAGATCGCGGTCGCCTCCCCGTCGATGCCGAGCAGGAACGGGACGACGGCGAAGGCCGCCCCGAAGATCAGGAAGAAGGCGATCAGGCCGATGCCGGTGCGGTTGATCTGCACTGCTACTCCTCGCACTCCCGGCGGATGCGCCTGGTGACCGCGGCGGTGGCGGCGGCCAAGCCGGCGAGCGCGGCCTCGTCGGGGTCCGCGTCCTCGGTCGAGCAGAGCAGCGCGCCGTAGGCGAGTTCGAAGGAGAAGCTCTCGGGAGCGTCGCTCGCCAGCCAGTCGACGAAGGCAGGCGAGAAGAGCTGCCGCAACCAGTTCTCGTCCTGGTAGGGACTGATCGCGATCCGGTAGCGGTCGTTGAGGGCGACGCTCTCGGTCCATAGCCTCGAGTAGCGGGCCTCGAATCCATAGAATTCGTCGTCGCGGGTGTGGCGGCCGGCGCGGACGCAGAAGAGGCGCGGCACGAACGGGGTCGAGGCGGGGACCTCGGTGAGGGCGACGGCGAAGCGGAAGGTCTTGTTGCGGGTGTAGACGAGCCGCCCGAGCGCCCCGGACACCCCGTCGCCGAGCTGCCCCTGGGCCGCAGGCTCGATCCGCCCCGCCCCCGACTCGACCAGGAGCGGCGTCAGCGGCCCGGCAGCCAGCACCGGCACGGGCTCGAGCCCGTGCGCCGCGGCAAAGGACGAGAGGGACGCCGCTGCATCTCCCACGGCCGGGACTCTAGTCGCGATCGACACGCTTTCTCAGGCGTTGCAAATACGTGACGGCACTTTGACCACACCATGGTGTGGTCAAACTTGCACAGGAGGATCTGATCGTCAGGCCCACCCGCTCGCGGTCGTCCTATCGTCCGGCTACCGGGCTCAAGGACGACCGCGCTGGCGGTGTGTGGTCGGTACTGGTCGGTACCCGCCGAAGCAAGTCGGCTCGGGAGGCCGTATGGTTGCGCGATGCCTGCATTCGATCTGAACGGCAAGGTGGCGCTGGTGACCGGCGCGGCGCGCGGGATCGGTTTCGAGACCGCCCGCCAGATACAGATGCGCGGCGCCTCGGTCGCGGTCCTCGACCTCGACCCCGAGCAGGCCGCCGAGGCGGCCGAGCGGATCGGCGCGCGGACGATCGGGATCGGCGCCGACGTCACCGACCAGGGGGCGATGATGGCCGCCGTCGCCCAGGTGGTGGAGGAGTTCGGCGGGCTCGACTGCGTCGTCGCCAACGCCGGCATCGCCCAGAAGCAGATGGCGACGGTCTACTCGATGTCGGGCGAGGAGTGGGAACGGGTCCTCGAGGTCGATCTGCTCGGCGTCTTCCGCACGGTGCGCGCGGCGATGCCGCAGATCGTCGAGCGGCGCGGTCAGATCGGCCTCGTCTCCTCCGTCTACGCCTTCGCCAACGGGGTCGGCAACAGCCCCTACGCGGCCGCCAAGCCGGGGGTCGAGTCGCTCGGGCGCGCGCTGCGGGTGGAGCTCGCCCACCACGGTGCCTCGGCGACCGTCGCCTACTTCGGCTGGGTCGACACGACGCTGGTGCAGGATGCCTTCGCCCAACCCGACGTCCAGACGCTGAACAAAGGCACCCCCGCCTTCTTCACCAAGCGGATCCAGCCCGACGAGGCAGCGGCCGCGTTCGTGCGGGGGATCGAAGAGCGGGCCCCGCGGGTCTTCGCGCCGAAGTGGTGGCGCTACGTCTCGGCTCTGCGCGGGATCATCAACCCGGTGCTCGACAAACTTCAGGAGCGCGAAGCGAAAACCCAGGCGCTGATGAAGGACATCGACTCGCGCGGGCGAGCAGGCGAGCCCGCCGAGCGCCCCGTCAACGCGCCCGACTGAGCCCCTTTCACCCTCCGTGTTGATGGGCCGAAAACTTGCCATATAGGCAAGTTTTCGGCCCATCAACACGAGGGGCGGGTGGCGCGCTCGAGGGCGTTGATGACGGACTCGTACTCGCGGCCGGTGGCGCGTGAGAGGCCGATCTCGCAGGTGCGGTTGCTCGACAGGTAGGCGTCGAAGTCACGACCCGCGACCTCTCTCGCCTCGGCGCGGGTGGCCGACGCGGTCAGCTCCGGGTGGGAGATGCCGCGGTCGCCGGCGAAGCCGCAGCAGGTCCCCGTCGGCGGCAGGTAGACATCGTCGGCGAGCGCTGCCGCGAGCGCACCGAGCCGTCCGGCATGGCCCTGGCGGTTGGTGGCGCAGGTCGGGTGGATCGCCGCGGCCTCGACCTTGCTGGTGACCTCCAGGCCCGGCAACAGCCGATCGTGGGCCCAGGCGACCGAGTCGAGGATCGTCAGCTTCGCCAGGCGCTCGGCATTCGCCTCGCTCAGCGTCCCCTCCCCCGGCTCGACGATCTGCCCGGTGCAGGAGGCGGCGTCGACGACGACCGGCAGGGCGCCCTCGCCGCTCCACTCCCAGAGGCGCTCGACCAGCTCGCCCGCCTTGTGGCGGTGAGCCGCGCCGTAGCCTTTCGAGCTCCACGGCAACCCGCAGCAGCTGCCTGCCACGTCGGCCGGGATCCAGACCGGCAGGCCGGCCCGCGCCGAGACCGCGACCAGCGCCTCGACCGGCCCGCCGCCGAAGATCCGGTTGGTGCATGAGGGGACGTAGACGGCGGCGGCGCCCGCGCGGGTCGTACCCGGCAGGCGCGCCTGCGCCGGTCCCGGCAACCCCCGCCCTTTGCGGGTCCGCCGCGCCGCGCCACCGCCGAGCCGCAGCGCCGTCCGCGAGGCCGACTCGACCGTCCCCCACCGCTTCGCCGTCGCCAGCGCCGCCCGCTCGGCGCGGCCGGTGTGGCGCGCGGCCCGCATTTCCTTGACCAGCTTCCCGGTGTCGATCCCGACCGGGCAGGCGAGCTGGCAGGAGCCGTCGGCGGCGCAGGTGTCGAGCACCTCGTAGCCGAGCTCGTCCAGCAGCGCCACCTGCACCGGCGAGCCGGTTGGCTGGCGCGCGATCTCCCGTCGCAGCACGATCCGCTGGCGCGGCGTCGTGGTCAGGTCACGGCTCGGGCAGACCGGCTCGCAGAAGCCGCACTCGACGCAGGAGGTCGCCGACTCCTCGATCGGCGGCTGCGTCTTCAGGTTGCGCAGGTGGGCACCGGGATCGCGGCCCAGGACGACGCCGGGCGAGAGCACCCCGTCCGGATCGGCCAACCCCTTCACCCGCCACATCAGCTCGGTCGCCCGCTCGCCCCACTCGCGCTCCACATAAGGGGCCATGTTGATCCCGGTCCCGTGCTCGGCCTTCAGCGAGCCGTCGTAGCGGTCGACGATCAGCTCGACCAGCGCGTCCATGAACGCCTCGTAGCGCTCCAGGTCCTCCGGCTTGGAGAAGTCCGGGGTCAACATGAAGTGGAGGTTCCCGGCCGAGGCGTGGCCCGCCACCCCGGGCAGGAAGCCGTGCTCGCCGAGCAGCTCGCGCAGGTCCCGGGCTGCCTCGGCGAGCCGCGCCGGGGGCACGCAGACGTCCTCGATGATCAGCGAGGTCCCCGGCAGCCGCACCTTCCCGATCAGACCGTGGAGGCCCTCGCGCACGCGCCAGGCCATCTCGATCTCCTCGAGGTCACGGGTGAAGGCGGGCGCGGAGGTCGTCTCGTAGCCGGCCAGGATCGCCTCGACGCGGGCCGCCTTCTCGTCGAGCTCCGCCGGCGTCTCGCCGCCGAGCTCGATCAGCAGCGCGGCGCCCGCCGGGTCGAGCTCCTTGAACTCGGCCGGCGCGCCGACCATGTTCCAACCGGCGGTGATCAGCGCCGGGGCGACCATCAGCTCGACCGCGCGCGCCCCCGCTTCGACCAGCTCGCCGACCGGCGCGACGGCGCGGTCGATGTCGGCGAAGTGGACCCAGGTGGTGGTCGTCAGCGGCGGCTGCGCCACGGTGTCGAAGACGACCTCGGGGATGTAGGCGAGCGTCCCCTCCGAGCCGACCAGGAGGCGGCGGAAGATCTCCAGCGGCTGGTCGGCGTCGAGGAAGGCGCAGAGCCGGTAGCCGGTCGTGTTCTTGATCTCGAACTTACGCCGGATCCGGGCGGCGAGCTCGGCGTCGGCGCGGATCTCGTCGCGGATCGCCGCCAGGCCCGCGGCGAGCTCCGGCTCGGCCGCCTCGAAGGCGGCCGCGGCACCGGGCGCGGCGGTGTCGATCCGGGTTCCCGAGGGGAGGACGAAGGTCAGCGAGCGCAGGGTCGAGTAGGAGTCCTTGGTCACCCCACAGCGCATCCCGCCCGAGTTGTTGGCGACGACGCCGCCGACGGTGGCGACGTCGGTGCTCGCCGGGTCGGGGCCGAGCCGACGGCCGAGCGGGGCGAGGACCTTGTTGGCGTGGCCGAGGATCGTGCCGGTGCCGACCCGCAGGGCGGCGCCGTCCTCCTCCACGGTCAGCCCGCGGAAGTGCTTGCGGACGTCGACCAGGATCCCTTCGGTCTGCCCCTGGCCGTTGAGGCTGGTCCCGCCCGCGCGGAAGGTGACCGGGATGTCGCGCTCACGACCGAAGGCGAGCAGCTTGGCGACGTCGTCGACGGTCTTCGCCATCACCACCGCCTGGGGGAAGAGGCGGTAGGGGCTCGCATCGGAGGCGTAGCGGATGAGGTCTCCCGGGCGCGAGAGGACGCGGTCGGCGCCGAGCAGCCGCTCCAGTTCGCCGCGCAGCGGCTGGGCGATCCCGGCGGCGAGCGCGTCGGGGGCGCGGTCGGGCGAGGGCTCGCGGGGCGGCGGGATGAGCGCCGCGGGACCGCGGTCGAGGAACGAGCGCAGGCCTGCGGCCATCGCCTAGAAGAGCGCCATCCCGGGCGCGACCGGGACTTCGACCAGCTCCGGCTTCGAGGAGGCGAGCGCGGCGGCGAGAGCCTCCGCGACCCCGTCCCGATCGGCGGCCCGGTGGGCGGTGACGCCGTAACCTTCGGCGACGGCGGCGACGTCGAGCTTCGGCAGGTCGAGCCCGGGCGCATCGGTGATCTGCTCGACTTCGGCGAACCACTTGAGGATCGCGTACTCCTCGTTGCGCAGGACGAGGAAGGTGACCGGGACGTCATAGGCGACGGCGCTCCAGAAGGCGGTGATCGCGTACTGGGCCGAGCCCTCGCCGAGCACGCAGACGACCGGCCGGCTCGGCTCCGCCATCTGCACGCCGATCGAGGCGGCGAGGCCGAAGCCGAGGCCGCCGCCGGCGCTGAAGTAGTAGGAGCCGGGGCGCGAGAGGCGCAGCTGGTTGCGCAGGGCGAGGGTCGAGGAGGGCGACTCGAGGACGACGATCGCGTCCTCGGGGAGCACCTCGCGGAGAGCGCCGTGGACGGTCGAGGCGTTCAGCGGATCGGTGATCTCCAGGTCGCCCGGGCCGGGGTTCGGCTCCGGCCCCGGGCGGCTCGACTCGGGCACCGCCTCGACCAGCGCCGCCAGGGTGAGGCCGACGTCGGCGACGATCGCGTCGCCCATCGGCGCCCGCACCGCCTCGTCGGGATCGGAGGTGATCGCGACCAGGCGCGCGCCCTCGGGCAGCAGCGGCCCGGGGATGTAGGGGTAGTACGGGAAGACCGAGGAGCCGATCACGACGATCAGGTCATGGCCCTCGAGCGTCTGGCCGACCGGGCCGATCGCCGGCGGCAGGACGCCGCGGAAGTTCGGGTGGTTCTCGGGGAAGCCGAGGCGCACGCCGCCGGTGGCGGGCGAGGCCCAGACCGGGAGGCGCTGGCGCTCGGCGAGGGCGACGGCGTTGTCCCAGCCGCCCGCGGTGTCGATGTCGGGACCGGCGACGAGAACCGGGTTCCGCGCCGCGTCCAGCTCCTGCGCCAGGGCCGCGATCGCGGCGGGATCGGCGACGGCGCGAGCGGTCACCTTGCGGGTGGTCGCGTGACGGGCGTCGGCCGCGTCGAGCTCGACCCCCCAGTCGTCCATCGGCACCGAGACGAATACCGGCCCGCGCGGGGCCAGCCCGGCGAGGTGGGCGCCGTGGGCGAGCGCCAGCGGCACGTCCTCGGCGCGCGGCGGCTCGTAGCTCCACTTGACCAGCGGGTGGGGCATCCGGGTCGCGTCGCGGTTGGTCAGGTTGGCCTGCAGGGTCATCTGGGCGCGCGCCTGTTGGCCCGCGGTGATCAGGAGCGGCGAGTGGTTGGCCTGGGCGTTGAAGATCGCCCCCATCGCGTTGCCGACCCCGGGCGCGGTGTGCAGGTTGACCACGGTGGTGCGGCCGGAGGCCTGGGCGAAGCCGTCGGCCATCCCGACGACGACGGCCTCCTGCAGGCCGAGCACGTAGCGGAAGTCCGCCGGATAGTCGGCGAGCATCGGCAGCTCGGTCGAGCCCGGGTTGCCGAAGATCGTCGTCATCCCCTGCTCCCGGAAGAGGTCGAACGTGGCCTCGCGAACGGTCGGCATCGGCGGCAGCCTACCCGCTAGGGGAGGGATTTCCGCTGGGCGATCATCGGCGCGAATCCTACACGGATCGGTGTAGCGGTTTCCTGGGCGGGGCCATGCAGCCGCGGCCTGGGGTCAAGGAGAAAGCCTTCGGTGTCGATTTCAGGAGGGTGAACGAGGAGACGTTCTGGATCGACGCGGTCGACGATCGCACCGCCCACGACGAGGCCGCCGTAGGCCGTCGGGTCGCCGGGCTCGCCCTCGTCTGCGCGGTCCTCTTCGGGCTCGCGACCCTGGTCGGCTTCGCCGCCGAAGCGTATGCCGGGCCGCCCGGGCCGACCCGGATGGTCGATGCCCCCGGCACCCTGGTCGAGATCCCCGCCGCCATCCCGCACGAAGCCGGCGACATGGTCGACAGCCGCATCGTCCCCGACCTGCGCTGGCTCGCCGCCCGCTACCCGATCTTCGTCACCGACGGCTACTCCGGCCCACTCGCCGACGGCGAGCAGATCGGCTGCGACGAATGTCACGCCTCCGCCTCGGACCATCTGAACGGCCTCGCGGTCGACCTCGTGCCGACCGTGGACACCACCACCTGCGACGCGAACTGGGTCCCGATCACGGCCCTCGCCCTCTGGGCCGAGCCGGAACAGGAAAAACCGGTGTCCCCGTTCCGCTGGGTCGGTTACGAAGGCGACGCCGGCCACGGCTGCGGCAACCACCTGCACCTCTCCTGGAACCACGCCCCGGCGAAACCGTTCGAACTCGCCGAATGGGTCGAAGTCTTCCCCGTCGCCCCCGGCGCCGCCCGCAAGGCGCGCAAGAAGACCGTGCCGAAGGGCCCCAAGGGCGGCATCGTCCAGACCACCACCGGCGGCGTCGGCACCCATTCGAATTAGGCTGTGGCGTCGATGGGCGCCCGGCAGACCACGCTCGCGCTGCTTCTCGTCGTGCTCGGCGCGGCGCTCCTCGCCGGTTGCGGCGGCAGCTCGACCAAGGACGAACGCCAACCGGTCGCCTGCCGCGAAGGCGTCGGGGTCTACCTGAGCGCCCTGCGGGAGGCGCCGGGCGCCGTGATCCTCGCCGGCGAGACGCCGATCTCCGGCTGCCTCGTCCCCGCCGCCGAAGCGGGCGAACTCGCCGACCTCGGCGAAAGCGCCCTGGCCGCGGCGACCAAGCTGAACGCCCAGGCGCGGGCCGAACCGGGCGGCCCGGCGGCGCTCCAGCTCGGCTATCTGCTCGGGGCGATCGCCCGCGGCAGCGAGGAGACCGAAGGCGTCCACGCCGAGCTGCTCCGTCGCCTCACCGTCGCCGCCCGCTTCGCCCCGCGGGCCGAACCGCTCTCCGGGCGCTTCCTCGCCGCCTACGAAAAGGGCTTCGCCGCCGGCCGCGACCACGGCTGAGCAGGCCGTCGCCGGCCGCCGCGCAATACGCTTCAGGTTCCCACCAGAACTTCACGGAGGCAGAACTTGAGCGTTGACGCAGAGACCACTCCGAGCGAGCAGCTCTGGGGTGGCGAGACCACCAAGGCAGTCGACAACTTCCCCGTCTCCGGCGAGCGCGTGCCGGTGCCGGTGGTGCGCTGGCTGGGCCGGATCAAGTCCGCCGCCGCCGAGGCCAACGGGGCGCTCGGCAAGCTCGACGGCGACCTCGCCGAGCGGATCGCCGCCGCCGGCACCGCCGTCGCCGAGGGCAAGCACGACGACCAGTTCCCGATCGACGTCTTCCAGACCGGCTCCGGCACCTCCTCGAACATGAACGCCAACGAGGTGATCGCCAACCTCGCCGGCGACGGCGCCCACCCGAACGACCACGTCAACATGGGCCAGTCCTCGAACGACGTCTTCCCCAGCGCGGTGCATCTGGCGGCGCTCGACGAGGTGACGCACGACCTGCTGCCGGCGATGGGGGCGCTGGAGGACGCGCTCGACGCGAAGGCGAAGCAGTTCACCGATGTCGTCAAGGCCGGCCGCACCCACCTGATGGACGCGGTCCCGGTCACCCTCGGCCAGGAGTTCGCCGGCTACGCCGCACAGGTGCGGCTCGCCGTGCAGCGGGTGGAGGCGACCCTGCGGCGGGTGGGCCAGATCCCGCTCGGCGGCACCGCCACCGGCACCGGGCTGAACACCCACCCGGAGTTCGCCGCCAAGGTGCGCGAGAAGCTCGCGTCCGACACCGGCCTGGCGATCTCGGCGCCGCTCGACCCGTTCGAGGCGCAGGGCAACCGTGACGCCCTGGTCGAGCTTTCCGGCGCGCTGAAGGTCTACGCGGTCTCGCTCAACAAGATCGCCAACGACCTGGCGCTGATGGGTTCCGGCCCGCGGGCGGGGCTCGCCGAGCTGCGCCTCCCGGAGCTGCAGAAGGGCTCCTCGATCATGCCGGGCAAGGTCAACCCGGTGATCCCCGAGGTCGTGATCCAGGTCGCCGGCCAGGTGATCGGCAACGACGCGGCGATCACGATCGGCGGCATGCAGGGCCAGTTCGAGCTGAACGTGCGGGTGCCGCTGATCGCCCGCAACCTGCTCGGCTCGATCAAGCTGCTGGGGAGCGCGTCGCGCCTGCTCGACGAGAAATGCGTGCAGGGCCTCGAGGCCAACGAAGAGATGACCGAGCGCCATGCCGAGGCCACCCTGGCGACGGCCACCGCGCTCAACCCCCATATCGGCTACGACGCCGCTGCGGCGATCGTCAAGGACGCCGCCGACTCCGGCCGCCCGCTGCGCGAGGTCGCCCTCGAGCACGGCGTCTCGGTCGAGACCCTCGACGAGGCCCTCGACCACCGCGCGATGGCCCGCCCCCACGACCAAACCTGAGGTTGATGGGTCGAGCGCCAACTCGTAACCTCGCCCTCCCGGGTGAAGCTGGGCGGCGTCGCCCGTGCCTGCCGCCGCGACTCCCAGGCGCCGCGCATGTTGATGTGATGCAGCCGTGCTCCCCCGCCTTCACATCTGCCTGGTCGCGCTCGCCGCGGCGCTCGCCTGCGCGCTCGGGGTGACGGCGGCAAGTGCCCGCGCCCAGGTCAACTGGGTCGTCCACGGCCACGGGTTCGGCCACGGCGTCGGGATGAGTGCCTACGGCGCCTATGGCTACGCCCTCCACGGCAAGGGCTACAAGTTCATCCTCGGCCACTACTACCCGGGCACCAGCCTGGGCCAGATCTCCGGCCCGAACATCGTCCGGGTCCTGCTCGGCGCCACCTCCGGCGACGTCACCTTCTCCGAAGCGACCAGCGCCTGCAAGACCAAACTCGAACCGACCCGCACCTATGAGGCGCACCGGCTCGGCAACACCATCGTCCTCCGCTCCTCCGGCGGCAAGCCCCTGGCCCGGTGCGGGGCGACCCTGCGAGCGGCCGGTGCGGGCGTGATCGACATCGCCGGGGTCGGCCGTTACCGCGGCGCGCTGGAGACGGTGGTCAACGAAAGCGGCGAATTGAACATCGTCAACGCGCTCTCCGTCGACAACTACGTTAAAGGCGTGATCCCGAACGAGTCTCCGCCCTCCTGGCCGATGGCCGAGCTGAAGGCCCAGGCGGTCGCGTCGCGCTCCTTCGCCCTCACCGCCGGCCGTGAAGGCGACGGTTACGACCTTTACTCGGATACGCGCAGCCAGGTCTACAAAGGTCTCGAATCCGAGTACACGACCTCCGACGAAGCCGCCGATCAGACCACCGGCCAGGTGCTGATGTACGAAGGAGAAATCGCCGAGACGCTGTTCTCCGCTTGCTCGGGGGGCAAGACCGAGAGCATCCAGAACGTCTTCGGCACCGCAGTCCCCTACCTGGTCGGCGTCCCCGACCCCTACGACTCCCTCTGCCCGCTGCACGAATGGACGCTGAAACTAAGTGGGCCGGAAATCAGCGAAAAGCTCTCCGGCCTGCTCGAGGGCCGACTGAAGAAAGTCGTGATCGCGAAGACCGGCTACTCGCCGCGGATCATCGAAGCGAAGCTCTACGGGACCGGCGGCGTCACCACGGCGACCGGCGAACAGCTCGAGGTCGCCCTGGGCGGCTACTCGACCTGGATGACCTTCGAAAAGGTCGTCGGCAGATGAGTTCGCGGCGCTAGCCTCGACCGATGCGGATCTTCCTCGCCGGCGCCAGTGGAGTGATCGGGCGGCAGTTGACGCCGCTCCTGGTCGAGAACGGCCACACGGTGGCGGGCACGACCCGCTCGGAGGACAGAGCGGGACTCGTGCGCGGGCTCGGTGCCGAGCCGATGGTGGTCGACGTCTACGACGCGAGCGCGCTCCGCGACGCGGTCTGCGACTTCGCCCCCGATCTGGTGATGCACCAGTTGACCGACCTCCCCGATGACGCGGCCGCGATCGCCGCGAGCCGCGAGGCGAACGCGAGGATGCGCAAGGAGGGGACGGAGAATCTCGTCCACGCGTCGCGGGCCGCGGGCGCGAGCCGCTTCCTCGCCCAGAGCGTCGCCTGGGACCTGGCGCCGGAGTTCGCCGCGCGCCTGCAGGAGCACGAGCGGCTGACGCTCGGCTTCCACGGTGTCGGCGTCGTCCTCCGCTACGGCCAGTTCTACGGTCCCGGCACCTATTACGAGGAAGACCCGCCGGAGCAGCCGCGGATCGAGATCGGCGAGGCGGCCCGACGGACGCTGAAGGCACTCGACGCCCCGACCGGCGTCATCACGATCGCCGAGTGACCGGCGCTGCCAGGCGGCCGGACCGCGGCCCGGGCCGCTGCGGCCGGGACGGCGTGGTCCGGGGGCCTAAACGCGGATCGTGATCACGTCGCCGTCCTGGACGACGTAGTCGCGACCCTCGACCCGGAGGACGCCCTTGTCGCGCGCCGCCACGTAGCCGCCCTGCTCGACCAGCTCGGCCCAGCCGATGACCTCGGCTTTGATGAAGGCTTCCATGATCTCGGTGTGGATCGTGCCCGCGGCTTCCAGGGCGGTGGCGCCGCGGTGGAGCGGGCGGGCGACCGCCTCCTTGCCCTCGCCGGCGGTGAAGAAGGTGATCAGCTCGAGCAGGTCGTAGGCGGCGCGGACGAGGCGCGCCAGGCCGGAGCCCTCGACCCCGTAGGACTCGCGCATCTCCGCCGCTTCCTCGGGGTCGAGCTCGGCCAGCTCCCCCTCGATCCGGGCGCTCACCGCGACCGACCCGGCGTCGACCGAGTTGGCGTGGGCGGCGACCGCCTCCGGCACCTCGGTCGTTTCTTCGTCGACGTTGGCGACGTAGAGGATCGGCTTC
>DATNAG010000067.1:0-4077 GCA_035572835.1 Solirubrobacterales bacterium | reverse complement strand
GCGCGACTACAAGGAGATCGCGACGCCGCAGGTGCTCGACGAGGGCCTCTGGCACCGCTCCGGCCACTGGGACAACTACAAGGACGAGATGTACTTCATGCAGGACGACGACCGCCGCTACGCGCTGCGGCCGATGAACTGTCCCGGCGCCTGCCTCGTCTACGGCTCCGACCGACACAGCTATCGCGAGCTGCCGCTGCGGCTCGCCGAGTTCGGCCGGGTCAGCCGCAACGAGCGCGAGGGCGTCCTCCACGGCCTGCTGCGCGTCCGCGCCTTCACCCAGGACGACGCCCACGTCTACTGCACCGAGGACCAGATCACCGTCGAGGTCGCCTCGATCTGCGAGGCGATCGACGAGCTCTACGGGCGCTTCGGCTTCGAGGACGTGAAAGTCGAGCTCTCGACCCGGCCCGACAAGTCGATGGGCACCGAGGAGCAGTGGGGGCGGGCGGAGGCGGCGCTCGCTGAGGCGCTCGATTCGCAAGGTCGCGAGTATGAGCTGAACCCGGGCGACGGAGCCTTCTACGGACCGAAGATCGACTTCCACATCACCGACGCCCTCGGCCGCTCCTGGCAGTGCGGCACCTGCCAGCTCGATTTCCAGATGCCGGAGCGCTTCGACCTCTACTACACCGGCGCCGACGACGAAGCGCACCGACCGGTGATGATCCACCGGGCGCTGCTCGGCTCGATGGAGCGCTTCGCCGGGATCCTGATCGAGCACTACGCGGGCCGTTTCCCGACCTGGCTGGCGCCGGTGCAGGCGATCGTCCTGCCGATCTCCGACCGCCACAACGAGTACGGCCGGCGCGCCCACGACGAGCTGCGTGACCTCGGCGTCCGCGTCGCGATCGACGACCGCTCGGAGTCGATCGGGCGGAAGATCCGCGACGCCTCGCTCGGCCGCTATCCGTACATGCTGGTGGTCGGCGACCGCGAGCAGGAGAACGGCGGGGTGGCGGTGCGCTCACACGCCGACGGCGACGTGGGCGAGATGACGTTCGCCGACTTTGCCGCCCGAATCGAGCAAGAGACCTCCTGACCTGTCTATACTCACCGGACTTGACTGTGGGCACCCCAAATGACCGTCGCCGCTGAGCGCCCCGTGCCCGCTATCCGATCGCTCGTCCTCTTGAAGCAACTCCACTCTCACTAGTGCCGGTCCCGCGTAGGTTCGATCGGCGCCCACCAGAGCGCGACACGACGAGGATCAACGAGCGGATCCGCGTCCCCCAGGTGCGCCTGATCGGCGCCGATGGCGAGCAGCTCGGCATCGTCGACACCCCCGAGGCGCTGCGCCGCGCCCAGGACGCCGATCTCGACCTGGTCGAGGTGGCGCCGAACTCGAAGCCGCCGGTCACCCGGATGCTCGACTACTCGAAGTACAAATACGAGCAGGAGCAGAAGCAGAAGCAGGCGCGCAAGCACCAGCAGCAGGTCAACATCCGCGAAATCAAGCTCCGGCCGAAGATCGCCACGCACGACTACGACACCAAGAAGGGTCACGTCGAGCGGTTCCTCAAGCACGGCGACAAGGTCAAAGTCACGATCATGTTCCGCGGCCGCGAGCAGGCCCATCCGGAGCGCGGTCGGGCGCTGCTGCAGAAGCTCTTCGAGGACCTCGGCGGGCTCGGCGTGATCGAGTCGGCCCCGCTGCAGGAAGGCCGCAACATGAGCATGCTGCTGGCGCCGAGCAAAGAGGCGCGGGCGCTGGAGCAGGAGGGGGCGGCGACCGTCCCCGACGCGGCCGAGGCCGACGGCACGACGGCCGCCCCGGCCGACGGCACCCCCGCCGAGAGCTAGCTCCCGCCGCCCGCTGGGTGGGTTCTACCCGCCCTCCTTTTTTCAGCCTTCCAATCGCCTCGGGCGGGGTCCAAGATCGGCCCGTGTCCGTCCGACCACTGCGCGTCCTCGCGCCGCTGATCCTCGCCTGCGCGCTGTTCCTCGCGCCCGCTCATGCCGGGGCGGCGGCGACCCGGTTCGGCAGCTCGCTGGCGCCCGGGCCGGCGGGAGCCTTCGGCTGCAACGTGAGGCCGTCGCTCTATGACTATTCCGGCAATCTCGGCTTCTTCGCCAATAACGAACCGGGTGGCTGCACCTGGAGCCAGGCCGGGGTGTGGGGGCTCGGCGCGGGCAGTGACCCGCGCGCCCGCAGTGTCCCCGCCGATGGCCGGATCACCGCCGCCGAAATCCTTTCCGGCCCGAACCCCTCGCCGATCTGGATCACGATCATCCGCCAGCAGGGTCAGCCCGGCGTCGGCGAAGCCTGTTGCTTCTGGCGCAGCGACATCGGGCCCTTCCCGCTGACCCCGAACGCGGTCACCACGATCCCGCTCGACCTCCCGGTCGAACGCAACGCCAAGGAAGGGGTGCTCGCGTACGACCTGGTCTCGGTGAGCGCCGAAAACGATGGCGGCTCGCTGCCGATCCGGGAGGTCGGCCCCCACAACGTGCTCTCGACCCCGAACGGCGATCCGATGGCGGGCGTCTTCTACCCGCGGATGGGGCGGATCCCCAACGACGAAAAAGGCGGGCGGCACGAAATCCAGGAAGGCGTGCCGGGTTTCGAACTGCTGGTCCGCTGGACCTTCTGCGCGACCGGCGACGTGACCTGCGGCGGCACCACCGCGCCGCCCCCGCCACCCCCGCCCCTCACGCCGGTCGCCCCGCGACTCGGCGCCAGGAAGGCCCAGGTGAAGGAAGGCAACGCCCTGGTCGGGCTGATCTGCGGGGGCAACGCGGCCTGTGAAGGAAGGCTGGTGCTGCTGGCGCCGACCGCCGGCGCGTCGGCGACGAAGGGGAAGCCGAAGGCGGTCGTCTACGGGACGGCCGGCTACAAGCTCGCCGCCGGGGCCAAGGGGACGGTGCCGGTCAAGCTGAATCGGAAGGGCAAGAAGCTGCTCGCGAAGCGCGCCCAGGCGACCGTCACCCTGCGGCTGGCCCCCAAGGGTGGCACCGCGACCACCGCCAAGCTGACCCTGAAGCGCGCGCCTAGGCGCTGAGCAGTTCCGGGTCCGGCGGCGCGAGGATGTCGGCGATCCGCTCGGCGGCGTGGCCGTCCCAGAGGGGCGGTGGCTCCGGCGGGGTGGGGGGAGCCGTCGCCAGTGTCGCCGGGATCTCGGCGATCGCTCCGGGGTCGAGGCCGAGCAGGGTGTTGGTGCCGAGCTCGACCGTCACCGGCCGCTCGGTGTTCGCCCGCAGGGTGAAGCAGGGGATGCCGAGGTAGGTCGTCTCCTCCTGGATGCCGCCGGAGTCGGTGAGGACGGCGCCCGCGTCGGTGACCAGGGAGAGGAAGTCGAGGTAGCCGAGCGGCTCGATCAGGCGCAGGCCCGTGGGCGGGTCGAGGTCGAGCGACTCCATCATCTTGCGGGTCCGCGGGTGGACCGGGAAGACGACCGGCATCTCCGCGGCCAGGCGGGAGAGCTGAGCGACGGTCTCGGCGAGCAGCGGCCCGTCGACCAGGGCCGGCCGGTGCAGGGTGACGAGCAGGTAGGAGCCGGGGGTGAGGTCGAGCCGCGCCGCCGACCCCGCCGCCGCGATCCGGTCCTCCAGCGCGACCAGCGTGTCGATCATCGTGTTGCCGACGAAGTGCATCCGTTCCGCGGCGATTCCTTCGGCGCGCAGGTTGGCGACCGCCTCCTCGGAGTGGAGGAAAAGGTGGGAGCCGAAGCGGTCGGCGACGATCCGGTTGACCTCCTCCGGCATCGAGAGGTCGAAGCTGCGCAGGCCCGACTCGATATGGGCGACCGGCACGTCCATCTTCACCGCGGTCAGCACCGCCGCCAGGGTCGAGTTGACGTCGCCGGGGACGACGACGAGGTCGGGGCGCTCATCCGCGATCACCGGCTCGAGGCGCTCCATCGTGCGTGCGGTCTGCTGGGCGTGGGTGTCGGAGCCGACCTCGAGCAGGTGGTCGGGCGCCGGCACCCCGAGCTGCTCGAAGAAGACCTCCGACATCGCCCGGTCGTAGTGCTGGCCGGTGTGGACGATCACGTGGCGGCCCTCCGGCAGGCGGGCCCGCATCGCGGCGATCACCGGCGCGGTCTTGACGAAATTGGGTCGCGTGCCGACGACGTA
>DATNAG010000066.1:0-8883 GCA_035572835.1 Solirubrobacterales bacterium | reverse complement strand
CCGGCTTCTCGCGCAGGGTCTTGGCCTCGCTCTTCATCCGCTCGACCAACGCCGCGCGTGCGTCGGCGTCGACCAGCGCGTCCATCGTGTCGAGCCCCTGGAAGGCGTCCTTGCAGTAGAAGACGCCGGGCTCGTAGACCTCGTCGGACGCGCGCCCCTTCGGGTAGAGGACGCGACGGCCGAAGTCGCGGTTGATCGCGGCGCCACCGATCAGCACCGGGAACTCATGTCCGCGCTCGTGCAGCTCGGCGATGCAGGTCGGCATCTGCTTCGAGGTCGAGACGAGCAACGCCGAGAGGCCGATCGCGTCGGCTTCGTTCTCCACCGCCGCCTCGATGATCGCGTCGACCGGGACCTGCTTGCCGAGGTCGATCACGGTGTAGCCGTTGTTGGTGAGGATCGTGTTGACGAGCGACTTGCCGATGTCGTGGACGTCACCGAAGACGGTCGCGATCACGACTTTGCCCTTGGTGTGGCCGTCGATCCGGTCGAGGTAGTTCTCCAGCTGCGCCACCGCGCGCTTCATCACTTCGGCCGATTGCAGGACGAAGGGCAGGATCAGTTCGCCGGCGCCGAATTTGTCGCCGACCTCCTTCATCGCCGGGAGCAGCACCTGGTTCAGCGTCGGGACGGCGCCGATCTTCTCCACCGATTTGTCGATCCATTCCTCGACCCCGTCCTTCTTGCGACGCAGGATGTGCCAGTGGAGGGCTTCCTCGGGCTCCATCCCGGCGGTCGGGTCGGCCGTCTCGGCCTCCGCCTCCTCGCCCTTCGACTCGAAGTGGGCGATGAACTTCTCCAGCGCGTCGTCGCGGCGGTTGAAGACCAGGTCGTCGGTCAGCTCGCGCTCCTCGTCGGGGATCTCCGAGTAGGGCGTGATGTGGTTCGGGTTGACCATCGCCAGGTCGAGGCCGGCCTCGACGCAGTGGTGGAGGAAGACGGAGTTGAGCACCGCCCGCGGTCGCGGGCTGACCCCGAAGGAGACGTTGGAGACGCCGAGCGAGGTCTTCACCTCGGGCATCTCGGCCTTCAGCCGGCGGATCCCCTCGATCGTCTCCACCGCCGAGGGCTTCCACTCCTCGTCGCCGGTGGTCAGGGTGAAGGTGAGCAGGTCGAAGATCAGCGACTCGGGGTCGAGCCCGTGCTCGTCGCAGGCGATCTCCTTGATCCGCTTGGCGATCTCGACCTTGCGGTCGGCGGTCTTCGCCATCCCGACCTCGTCGATCGTCAGCGCGATCAGCGCCGCGCCGTGTTCCCGCGCCAACGGCACGACCACGTCCGCCTTGTCGCGGCCCGCCTCGAGGTTGATCGAGTTGACGATCGCCCGGCCGGGGATCGTCTCCAGCGCCGCCTTGATCACCTCCGGCTCGGTCGAGTCGACCTGGATCGGCGCCGGCTGGGTCAGCGAGACCCGCTTCACCACCGCGCTCATCTGGTCGTCCTCGTCCTGGCGCTCGGTCAGCGCGACGCAGACGTCGAGCACGTGGGCGCCGCCTTCGACCTGATCTTCGGCGACCTGGACGAGGCCGTCGTAGTCGTCGGCCAGCAGCAGTTCCTTGGCTTTTTTCGAGCCCTGTGAGTTGACCCGCTCGCCGACCAGGGTCGGCCGCGGCTCCTGCACCAGCGGGGTCGAGGTCATCATCGAGGAAACCTCGATCGGGCCCTTGGCGGGGCGGGCGGAGGTCGCGCGGCCCTCGCCGATCCGCTCGCGGATCGCCCGGATGTGTTCCGGGTTGGTGCCGCAGCAGCCACCGACCACGCCGACGCCGTAGCGCTCGACGAACTCGCCCAGCGTCGCCGCCAGCGGCTCCGGCTCTTCCGGGAAGATCGTCTCGCCGTCGGGGCCCTGCAGCGGCAGGCCCGCGTTCGGGATGCAGTGGACCGGCAGGGTCGAGGTCTCGCCGAGGAAGCGGATCGCGTCGCGCATGTCCTCGGGGCCGGTCGAGCAGTTGAGGCCGACCACGTCGACCTCGAGCGCGGTCAGCGTGGTCAGCACCGACTGGATGTCGGTGCCGAGCAGCATCTTGCCGCCGTTCGGCAGCAGCGAGACGCTGATCTGCAACGGCAGCGTGCGGCCGGTCTCGCGGAACGCCTGGCGGGCGCCGAAGATCGCCGCCTTCACCTCGAGGATGTCCTGGGCGGTCTCGATGATGATCAGGTCGGCACCGCCGTTGACCAGGCCGGTGGCCTGCTCGGCGAAGACCTCGGCCAGACGGCCGAAGGAGATGTCGCCGAGGGTCGGGTCGGTGGACGCGGGCAGGAAGCCGGTCGGGCCGATCGAGCCCGCGACGAAGCGATCCGGGCCGGCCGCCTTGCGGGCGATTTCGGCCGCCTTCGTGTTGATCTCCAGCGTGTGCTCGCCGAGGCCCCACTCCTCGAGCTTCAGGCGCGAGCCCTGGAAGCTGTCGGTCTCGACCACCTCCGCGCCTGCCTCGAGCATCGAGGTGTGGACGCCTTCGATCACGTCGGGCCGGTTGAGGATCAACGCCTCGTGGCATTTGCCCTGCAGGCCGCCGTAGTCCTCCTGGGTCAGGTCGAACTGCTCCAGGGTCGCGCCCATGCCGCCGTCGAAGACGACGACGCGCTCCTTCACCGCTGCTATGTAATCGCGCTCAGCCATGAACTTCTAAGGCTACCGAGCGCGCAAAGCGCGCTGTGATCAGCCGCGCAGGCCGAGGCGCCGTTTCCAGTCGCGAGCGTTGAGCAGCTGGGTCAGGCGGGCGATCAGACTGCGCTTGCCGCGGGTGTACGGGTACCAGGTCGGTTCGCGCTTGCCCGCGAAGCGGGTGATCACCAGCGACTCGGTGCGGCAGAACTTGCGGATCCCCTGGGCGCCGTGCCGGTAGCCGATCCCCGACTCCTTCCAGCCGCCCATCGGCACGTCGGAGGCGAAGTAGTTGACCAGCACGTCGTTGACGTTGACGGCGCCGCACTCGACCCGGCGGGCGATCCGTTCGGCGTTCTCACGGGCGCCGAAGACCGAGCCGGAGAGCCCGTAGCGGGTGTCGTTGGCGAACCGCAGCGCCTCCTCGGAGTCGCGCACCTTCATCACCCCGACGACCGGGCCGAAGGTCTCGTCGCGCATCACCTTCATCGAGTGGTCGACGTCGACCAGCACGGTCGGTTCGAAGTAGTCGCCGGGGCCGGGGACGCGCTTGCCGCCGGTGAGCGCGCGGGCGCCGTTGGCGAGCGCGTCGTCGACCTGGCCCTCGACGATCGCGGTCTGGTTGGGCGACGTCATCGCGCCGACGTCCTTCGGGTCGCGGGCGTCGTCGGACCCCTGGCGGATGCGGCCGACCTCGGCCGTCAGCTTGGCGACGAACTCGTCGTAGACCGGCTCCTCGACGTAGATCCGCTCGACCGAGATGCAGACCTGCCCGGAGTTGAACATCCCGCCCCAGGCGGCGGCGTTGGCGGCGCGGTCGAGGTCGGCGTCGCGCAGGACGATCATCGGATCCTTGCCGCCCAGCTCGAGGCTGACCGGGGTCAGCGTCTCGGCGGCGCGGGCCATCACCTTGCGGCCGGTGCGGTCGGAGCCGGTGAACTGGATGAAGTCGACGTTGTCGACCAGCGCCCCGCCGGTCTCGCCGATCCCCTGGACCACATCGAAGACGTCGGGGGCGCCGATCTCGTGCTTCCAGGCGTCGACCACCTCGGCCAGCCCGAGCGGGGTGAACTCGGACGGCTTGATGACCACCGCGGCCCCCGCCATCAGGGCCGGGATCGCGTCGCCGACCGAGAGGATCAGGGGGAAGTTCCAGGGGCTGATGATCCCGACCACGGGGTGGGGCCGGTACTGCACCCGCAGCTTCTTCGACGCCAGCAGGGGGGAGTGTGGGCGGACGCTCTCCTCGCCGATGAACTTGGCCGCCTGGCTGCCGTAGAAGTTGATCGTGTCGGCCAGATAGGTGGGCTCGTTGGAGGCGTCGGCGCGCACCTTGCCGGTCTCCCGCTGCATCGTGTCGAGCACCCGGTCGCTGTTGTCCAGCAGCCAGTCACGCAGCTTGCCGAGCCAGTGATAGCGGCCCTCGATCCCCATCGCCTCCCAGTCGGGCTGGGCGGCGCGGACCCGCGCCACGGTCTTCGCGACCGCCTCGGGCGAGTCGATCGGCAGCTGGGCGATCGTCTCCCCGGTCGCCGGGTTCAGGACCTCCAGCGTCTCCGCTGCGGCCGTCTCCGCGCCATTCGATCCCGCCTTCTCGATGCTGGTCCCCACGGTCCCGCTCTCCATCTCACCACTCCTCCGTCCCCGTTTGGCTGGTCAGCCAAGGTTAGCCGGGTCGGCGCTCGACGTCAGAAATCACTGCCGAGCCGGCTCAACCGACGAAGTGCTGGACCAGAGCGGCGATGAACCCGGTCGCCAAGGCGCCGAAGAGGATGTCGAAGCGACGGTCGAGCTTTGCTTCGAGCAGCGCGAAGCGCTCGTTCATCTCGGTGCGCAGGCCCTGCGTCTCTGACTTGATCTTCGCCCGTACCTCCCTGAAGTTCTCCTCGGTGCGCTGCGCGAATTCGTCCATCCGCGCGTCGTTCCATGTTTGCCGGCTCGACTCCATGAGGCCACTGTAGACAGAAAGTTCACATACGTGGCGCGCAGAAAGTGCCAATTGTGTGACGCCCTTTACTTCTCGATCAGGCGGTAGACCGGGCCCTCCTGGGAGGTGACGTAGAGGTGGTGGGCGTCGTCTTCGCCGAACGAGGTGGGGGAGGGGACCGCGAGGCCGAGTCGGTGGTTGCCGGTCGCGCGACCGAGGTGGGGCGTGAGGGCGCGTAGTTGGCCCTCGCAGTAGTCGGCGTAGAGATAGCGACCGTGGAGCGTGGGGAGGGCCGGGTCGCCGACGACGTAGCCGCCGATCACCGAGCAGCTGCCGTCGCGCGAGTGGGGGTAGGCGAAGATCGGCTTCGTCGTCCCGCCCGGATCGGGGGTGCCCGAGTCTTCTTCTTCGTAGACGTGGAAGCCCTCGATCGCGTCCCAGCCGAAGTTCGCGCCGCGAGCCGCGGTGACCGTCGTGTAGTCGATCTCCTCGAAGCGGTTCTGGCCGACGTCGCCGATCGCGATCCGAGGCTCCGCCGGATCGCTGACCAGGTCGAAGCTGAAGCGGAAGGGGTTGCGCAGGCCGTAGCTGTAGATCTCGTCCCGGCCGGCGGCGCCGACGAACGGGTTCGAGGACGGCACCGAGTAGGGCTTGCCGCCCTCGGGCCGTGGGTCGATCCGCAGCAGCTTCCCCAGCAGCACCTGCTTGTTCTGGGCGTTGTCGGGAGGGTCGCCGCCCGCGCCGCCGTCGCCGGTGCCGAAGTAGAGGTCGTCGCCGAGGAACTGCATCTGGCCGCCGTTGTGGTTGGCGTTGACCGGATGGGGGATCGTGATCACGGGGCGTCGCGAGCCCGCCGCCGCGCGGATCGGGCTCGCCCGCCGGTATTCGTCGATCTCGATCGAGCCCGCCCGGTTCACGAAGTAGACGTAGAAGTCGCCGCTCGTCTTGTAGTCGGGCGGGAAGGCGACCGAGAGGAGGCCGCGCTCGCCTTCGTAGTCGACCCGCCCGCGGATGTCGAGGAACGGCTTCGCCTGTCGCTTCCCCTGCTTCAGGACGACGATCCGCCCCGGCTGCTCGACCACGAAGAGCAGCCTCGGGTAGCCGGGCGCGCCGCTGACGTAGACCGGGTTCTCGAACTTGCCGATCCGCTTCAGCGTGAGCTTGCCGGCGGCGTCGGCACCACCGCAGGCGGCCAGGCCGAGGGTGACGCCCAGAGCGAGGATCGAGAGTGCCGCCAAGAGGCGCGGGCGCATGTCGTCACGCTACCCGCCGACACCCTCGCCGACGCTTACGGCGTGTCCTTGCCGCCTTCGATCTTGACGATTTCGCCGGCGGCGTTCACTTCGGTTTCCGGCAGCTCGGTCGAGATGTCGGTGACGAAGGAGCCATGGGGCGCGGCACCGGAGGAGGTCTTCGCCTTCGCTTCGGCGTTCAGCCCGGCCCCGACCTGGTAGGCGAGGGTGTATCTGCCTTGGCGCACCGCGCTCAGCTTCCAGACCGCCTCGACCGACTTGCCCGGCTTCAGCGCGCCGAACGAGTAGGTGCCCCGGGAGGAGGTTTCGGCGCCGCCCGGTTCCGAGGAGCCGGCCAGCCGCGGATAGGTCGCCGAGAGGACCCACACCGGCCGGTCGCCGTTCGCCAGTTCGGGATCGGGCTCGTGGATCGAGAAGGGGATCTGGGCGGATTCGCCTTCCTTGCCCTCGATCTTCACCGACACGACCAGTGCCGGGATCGTCTTCTTGCCGGCGTTTTCGACGTCGATCTTCAGCAGCGAGGTCTGGCCGACGAACTGGCGGGCCGGAAAGCTCGCCCCGGTCACCTTGACCTGGTAGTTCCCGGCGGGCTGGTTGGAGTCCGAGGACGACCCGCCGCAGGCAGCCAGCAACGCCGCCACGGCCAGGGCCGCGGACCCCACCGCGACGGCTCGAAGGCGGGCACCCCGGCGTGCTGTTCCGGTCCCCCGCAAAGCGACGCGAACATAGCACGGGGAATCCCCGCAATGGAGCCGTTTTCGGGCCATCCGCCTGGTTAGCGCGATCTCAATACGGAGCTAACGGAGCAGGCCGACCGATCCCATAGACTGCGGCCGGATGAGTGGGGTCGCCACGTCCGGAAGGCGTGGCCGGTGGAGGAGCAGATGGTCGGAACCGCAGTGAACAGGGCGTTCCTGCCCGCCAAGTCCTTGTTCGAACAGGTCGGTGAGCTCGTGCTCCTGACCGGTCGGACGATCGCGTCCGCGGTCCGCCCGCCCTACCCCTATGGCGAGGAGTTCATCGGCCAGTTCCTCTTCGCCCTGCAGCTGTGCTGGTTCCCGCTGTTGGTCTCGACCGTGGCGATCAATTTCGGCGCTCCAGGGCTCCAGGCCGCCAACTTCCTCACCCTCTTCGGTGCCCTCGACCGGCTCGGCGGCTTCTTCGTCCTCGCCGCGATCCGAGAAATCGGACCCTTCGTCACCGGCGTCTGCGTGGCCGGGATCGCCGGCACCGCGATCACCGCCGACCTCGGCGCCCGCAAGATCCGCGAGGAGCTCGACGCCCTCCAGGTGCTCGGCGTCGACCCGATCAAGAACCTGGTCGTGCCCCGCTTCCTCGCCCTGATGTTGATCACCGGGCTGCTCGACATCTTCGCCATCGTCGCCGGCCTCTCCGGCGGCATCCTCACCGAGCTGCTCTACCACCAGAGCCTCGGCGGCTTCTTCGCGACGCTGTTCTCGCAGGCCTCGGTCACCGACCTCTGGGGCTCGGTGCTGAAGTGCACGCTCTTCGGCGCGATCATCGCGATCGTCTGCTGTTACAAAGGCATGACCGCCACCGGCGGCGCCGCCGGCGTCGGTCGCGCGGTGAACGAGGCCGTGGTGATCTCCTTCCTCGCCTTCTTCGCCTTCAACTACGTCTTCACCCAGACGTTGCTGGCGACCAATCCGGAACTGCAGACGATCCGGTGAACGCCTGGCTCGAAGTTCCCCGCGGCTGGCTCGACTCGCTCGGTGAGATCGCGCGCTTCGGCGGCCGCGTCGCCCTGCTCGTCTACACGGGTCGCGTCTTCCGCTTCTTCGGCGAGGCGCTGCGCCAGGCCGGGATCCTGATCCTCGGGTCGGCCCTCGTCATCTGGGGCCTGGTCTTCGTCCTCGGCCTCCAGTGCGGGATCGAGGGCGCCTATCTCCTGCGCGCCAACGGCGCCCCTGCCTACGCGGGCGTCTTCTCCGCCTGGTGCGACCTGCGCGAGATCCTTCCCTACGCCTTCGGCTACATGCTCGCGGCCAAGGTCGGGACCGGGATCGTCGCCGAGCTCGGCGCGATGCGGATCTCCGACGAGATCGACGCGCTCGAGGTGATGGGGGTGCCGCCGGTCACCTTCCTCTGCGCGACCCGCCTGCTGGCTGCCTGGATCGCCTTCCCGTTCATGTACCTGGTGGCGATCGGGATCATGTACCTGGCCTCCTACGTCGCCGTGGTGAAGCAGATCGGCGATGCTTCGTCGGGCGGGTACCTGTTGATCTTCTGGCAGTTCCAGAACCCCCCCGACGTGATCTTCAGCCTGATCAAGGGGATGGTGATGGCGACCGCGATCGTGCTGGTCGGCTGCTATTACGGATACACGGCTTCAGGAGGACCTGTGGGGGTGGGGACCGCGACGGCGAAGTCGATGGTCCTGAACATCGTCTTAGTCCACATCATCGGCATGCTTGGGACCCTTGTCTTCTGGGGGGCCAACCCGAGGGCACCAATAGGAGGATGACGTGACGCGCAACGACGAGGAAGAGCGCTTCAACGAGATCGAGGAGGAGCAGCGGGAGGCCGAGGCCGAGACCAGCGCCGAGCTGGCCTCGGTGGAATCCGAGGCTCCGGCCGCCGGCCCGGAAATCGTGGGCCATCCGCAGAGCGCCACCGACGAGGGCCCGTACGTGAGCGAGGACGGTGCCTTGATGGGGCGTGACTTCGTCATCCCTGGCGTCGACCCGCGCGAGCACGACCCCTACCGCTTCCACACCGGCCGCAAGCGCGACCACGGCGGCGAGGACGCGATCGAGATCATCGACCTGGTCAAACAGTTCGGCCGCGCCCGCATCCTCAACGGGCTGAACCTGGGGCTGCCGGAGAATCAGGTCTCGATGGTGCTCGGCCCCTCGGGAACCGGCAAGAGCGTGCTGATCAAGCACATCGTCGGGCTGCTCTACCCGGACTCGGGCGACGTCCTCGTGCACGGCGAATCGATCCCGAACATGACCGACGACGAACTCTTCGAGGTGCGCAAAAAGTTCGGCCTGCTGTTCCAGGACGGGGCGCTCTTCGGCTCGATGAACATCTACGACAACGTCGCCTTCCCGCTGCGCCAGCACACCGACAAAGGC
>DATNAG010000065.1:0-56453 GCA_035572835.1 Solirubrobacterales bacterium | reverse complement strand
CTCGGTCAAGGACATCGCCCGCACGCTGCTCCCCGGCGTCGTCCACGCCAACGCGCAGAACTTCAACACCGAGATCGGGATGCCGCTGACCGTGCTCGAGGCGCCCGACGACACCGAGATCCTGGTCTTGGAGATGGCGATGCGCGGCCCTGGCCAGATCGCCGAGCTGGCCAGGATCGCCGAGCCCGACGCCGCGATCGTCACCAACGTCGGCCCGGTCCACGTCGAGCAGATGGGCTCGATCGCCGCGATCGCCGCCGAGAAGGCGGCGCTGATCGACTTCCTCCCCGGCGACGGCACCGCGATCGCCCCGGTCGAGGCGGGGGAGCTCGAGCCGCACCTGGAGCGGGCACCGCGCCTCCTGCGCTTCGGCCCCGGCGGCGATGTCGAGGCGCTCGAGGTGCGGGTCTCCGGCGGGGTCACCGACGCCCTGGTCCGCACTCCGGCGGGCGCGGCGCGTTACGCCTTCCCCTTCGCCGAGGACTACAACCTCGCCAACGCCCTGGCGGCGATCGCGGGCGGCGTCGCGCTCGGCGGCGACCCCGAGGAGATGGCCGTCCGCGCTGCGGACATAGGCTTCTCCCGATTCCGTGGTGAGCGCGTCCAACTCGGTGACGGAATCCTCCTCGTGAACGATTGTTACAACGCCAACCCGGTGTCGATGCGCGCGGCGCTCGACCATCTCGCGACGCTGGAGGCGCCACGCACGGTGGCGGTGCTCGGCTACATGGGCGAGCTCGGCCCCGACGGGCCGGACTTTCATCGTGACGTCGGCGCCCACGCCCGCACGACCGGGATCGACGTCGTCGTCGGCGTCGGCGCGCCGGCCCGCGAATATGACCCCGACGAACTCGTCGCCGACCCAGGCGAGGCGGCCGAGTGGCTGGACGCCCACCTCGAACCCGGCGACGCGGTCCTGATCAAGGGCTCGCGCGCGGTCGGGATGGAGACGATCGCTGGGGAATTGCGGGCCGTCCGCGCGCCCGACCAAGGCGCCCCCGGACGCGGAGACGAGGGGCAATCCATCTCTGATTCTCTTGCCCCTCGGCGGAGCAGAGGAGGCGCCGCTTAATCATGGGCGAAATCCTCATCGCCGGGATGGCCTCGATGCTGATCACGATCTTCCTCGGGCCGAAATTCATCGAATACCTGCGCGTCCGCGAGTTCGGCCAGCACATCCGCGAGGACGGTCCGCAGGAGCACCACGCCAAGGCGGGCACGCCGACGATGGGCGGGTTGATCATCTTCGCCGCGATCTGCGTCCCTTACCTGGTGCTCTCCGAACGGGACGCCTCCAGCCTCGCGGTCTTCGGCGTCGCCATGGGCTGTGCCGCGCTCGGCTTCGCCGACGACTACATCAAGATCATCAAACGCCGCTCGCTCGGCCTCTCCGGTCGCTACAAGCTGCTCGGGCAACTGGTCTTGGCGCTCGGACTCTGGTGGGTCGCCCGCCACTCGGTAGGGCTCGAACCGCGCCTCTACATCCGCATCGGCGGTGGCAGCATCTACCTCGGCCCGATCCTCTACTTCGTGCTCGTCTTCCTGGTCATCGCCGGCACCTCGAACGGGGTCAACCTCACCGACGGCCTCGACGGCCTCGCCGCCGGCTCCTGCGCGATCGTCCTGCTCACCTTCACCGCGATCGCCTTCGTCGCCAACGGCCAGAAGGACCTGGCGCTGCTCTGCTGCTGCCTGGTCGGCGCCTGCATCGGATTCCTCTGGTACAACGCCTTCCCGGCGTCGATCTTCATGGGGGACACGGGATCGTTGGGCCTCGGCGGGGCGATCGGGGCGATGGCGGTGATGACCCAGACCGAGGTCCTGCTGATCATCATCGGCGGCATCTTCGTGATCGAGGCGCTCTCGGTCCTGCTCCAGGTCTTCTCCTTCCGCACCTTCCGCCGGCGCATCTTCCTGATGGCGCCGCTGCACCACCACTTCGAGATGATGGCCTGGTCGGAGACGAAGATCATGCTCCGCTTCTGGATCATCGCCGCGGTCTGCTCGGGGATCGGCTTCACGCTCTACCAGCAATCGATCGGCCGCTGACCCCAAAATTACGTAGGACTTTCGATTAGGGGTCCTTGACCGGTACGGCCCTGTCGAACTACGTTGCCGGTACTCCCGCAAGGGGGAGCGCGCAAGGCAAGGGGGCCGAAAGCGCATATCCGAAGGTGGCAAGCAGCCGCCGTCGGGCTCTCGAAAAAGGATGGCGAGAGCCCGGCGGTGGCCCACCTTTGCCCGCAGGTGCGCGGCCGGGTGTCGCGAAGATGCGACTGTGCCCTTGATCCCCGCCAAGAAAGTGCGGCCGCCGCTGCCGCGCGGGCCGTTCCTGATCGTCGGCCTGGCCCGCTCCGGCCAGGCCGCCGCCCGCCTCCTCGCCGCCCGCGGCGAGCGGGTCCGCGCGGTGGATTCGGGACATCCCGAAGGGGCGGAAAGGCTTTCCGGGCAGGGCGTCGAAGTTGTCCTGGATACGGATGGATTGGCTCAGCTCGAGGGTACGCGCACGGTCGTCAAGAGCCCGGGAGTTCCCCGGGAGGCGGCGGCGATCACGGCCGCTCTGGAGCGGGGTATCGAGGTGACCGGTGAGCTCGAGCTCGCCTGGCGGGCCTTGCCCAACCGCTTCCTCGCCGTCACCGGCACCAACGGCAAGACGACCACGGTGGAGCTGCTCGGCCACATCTTCCGCGGCGCCGGCGAGCCGGTCGCGGTGGCCGGCAACGTCGGCGTCCCGCTCGCCGGGCTGGTGGGCGAGATCGAGCCCGACGCGACCGTCGTCGCCGAGGCCTCGAGCTTCCAACTCGAGGACACCAGCCTCTTCAGCCCCGAGGGCGCGATCTTCCTCAACCTGGCACCCGACCATCTCGACCGCCACGGCGACCTCCCCGCCTACCTCGACGCGAAGCTGCGCGTCTTCGCCAACCAGGGCAACGACGACGTCGCGGTCTGGAACGGCGACGACCCGGAGCTGGCCGGGGTCGACCTCGGCGGCTGCGCGCGGCGGATCGAGTTCTGCCGCGGCGCCTCGCCCGACTGCGAGGTGGCGGCGGCCGAAGGAACGATCTCCTGGGACGGCGAACCGCTGATCGAGGTGGAGGAGCTGGGCATCCCCGGCGAGCACAACGTCGAGAACGCGATGGCGGCGGCCGCGGCGGCGCTCGCCTTCGGCATCGACCGCGACGCCGTCCGCGCCGGCCTGCGCAGCTTCGCCGGGGTCCCGCACCGACTCGAGCCGGTCGCCGAGTCGGGCGGCGTCCGCTTCGTCAACGACTCGAAGGCGACCAACGTCGCCTCCGCCGCGATCGGCATCGGAAGCTTCGACCGGGGCGTCCACGCGATCCTTGGCGGCAGCGACAAGGGCGAGCCGTTCGGGGCGCTGGTCGCGCCGCTGCGCGAGCACGCCGTCGCCGCCTACCTGCTTGGCGACACCGTGGACCGGATGGAGGCCGAGCTGGCGCCGCTCGCCGAGGCCGGGGTGCCGCTGCGCCGCGTCGCCGACCTCGAGGACGCGGTCCGCACCGCGAGCGCCGCCGCGGCCCCGGGCGAGGTCGTCCTGCTCAGCCCCGCCTGCGCCAGCTTCGACGCCTTCCCGAACTTCGAAGCGCGCGGGGAGCGGTTCCGCGAGGTCGTCGCCGAGCTCGAGGCGCAGAACGGATGAGCGCCCTGGATCTCGCGCTCGGTCGGGCGCGCCCCGCCAAGGCGAAGAAGAAGCGCAAGTCGAAGTCGCGGGCAGCCTCCGTCTCGACCGAGTACAGCCTGCTGTTGACCGCGACGCTCTGCCTGCTCGCCTTCGGCGCGGTGATGGTCTTCTCCGCCTCCTCGACCACCCAGGTCCTGCAGAACGGCGGCCTGGCCGATTCCGCCTACTACCTGCAGCGCACGCTGATCGTCGGCGCGATCGGGCTCGTGGTCATGCACTTCACCGCCCGCCACGGGCTGATCGCGATCCGTCGCGCGACGCCGATCCTGCTCGCCGGCTCGATCTTCCTGCTGGTCGTCGTGCTCGGCGCCGGGCAGAGCGTCAACGGGGCGACCCGTTGGATCGGCAGCGGCTCCTTCCAGATCCAGCCTTCCGAGCTGGCCAAGGTGGCGCTCGTCCTCTACGCCGCCGACATGCTCGCCCGCGAACCGAAGCGGGTGCGCTCGATCCAGGGCTTCATGCCGATCCTGCTGGTCACCGGGGCGGCGGCGCTGCTGATCATGATGCAGCCGGACATGGGGACGACGATGGTGATCGCCTTCGCCGTCGGCGCCACTCTGATCGCCGCCGGCGTCGCCCCGCGGGACCTCGGCAAGATCGCCCTCGGGATCGGCGTCTGCGTGCTGTTGCTGACGATCGTCGAGCCCTACCGGATGGCCCGCCTGACCAGCTTCCTGCACCCGGGCGGTGACACCGAAGGGGCGGGCTTCCAGGCCGCCCAGGCGAAGATCGCGCTCGGCTCCGGCGGCCTCTTCGGGGTCGGTATCGGCAACGGGGTGCAGAAGGCCTTCTACCTGCCCGAGGCCCACACCGACATGATCTCGGCGGTGATCGGCGAGGAGCTCGGCCTGGTCGGGATCCTCGGCGTCGTCGGCCTCTTCGGCATGTTCGGCTTCGCCGGCCTGCGGATCGCCCAGAAGGCGAAGGACAACTACGGCAAGATCCTCGTCGCCGGGTTGACCTCGATGGTGCTGGTGACCGCGATGATCAACCTCTTCGCGGTGATGGGGCTGGCGCCGCTGACCGGCGTACCGCTGCCCTTCATCTCCTACGGGAACTCGGCGCTCCTGTCGTGCCTCTTCGCCGTCGGCCTGATCCTCAACGTCGCCCGTGGCGGCACCGCGAGCGCGGCGCGCACGACCGGCGGCCGCGGCTCGTCCAGTCGCTCCGGGAAACTACGAGTGGTCGAAGGCGGGCACCGGCCCGCGCGTGAAAGGAGCGGGTCGAGCGGTGCCAGACGGGCCAAGAGTGGTGGTGGCGGCGGGGGGAACCGCGGGGCACGTGGTGCCCGCCATGGCGGTCGCCGCCGAGCTACGTAAGAGCGGCGCCGAGGTCAGCTTCATCGGCACCCGCGAGCGGATGGAGGCGGAGCTGGTGCCCGCCGCCGGCTACGAGATCGACTTCCTGCGGGTGCGCGGGATCGACCGCCGCAACCCGTTGCGGGCGGCATGGGCCGGGGCGGAGGCGGTCGGCGCGGTCGCGGCGGCCCGCGCGGTGCTGCGCCGGCGGCGCGCCGATGTGGTGCTGGGGGGCGGCGGCTACGTGGCGGGCCCGGCGGGGCTGGCGGCGACCCTGACGCGGACGCCATTGGTGTTGACCGAGGCCGACAGCCACCTGGGCCTGGCCAACCGGCTGCTGGCCGGACGCGCCCGGCGGGTCTGCCTGGCGTTCCCGATCGAGGGGCGTGAGGGGGAGGGGTACCTGGTGACGGGACGCCCGGTCCCGGAGGCGGTCTTGGCGGTGGATCGAGGCGCGGCGCGGCAGCGGTTCGGGATCGGAGCCGAGGAGCGGACGGCGCTGGTGGTCGGCGGCAGCCAGGGAGCGAAGTCGGTGAACTTCGCCGCGCTGGAGGGGTTCGCCGAGCGCGAGGGCCGCGACTTCCGGGTGCTGCACCTGGCCGGGACGCGCGATTACGCGGATCTGCGCGAGCGCCTCGACGGCGCTCCATACAAGGAGGGCTACGAGCTGATCGAGTACGAGCCGAATCTTGGCGACGTGCTGGCGGCGAGCGACCTGGTCCTGGGACGCTCGGGCGGCTCGATCTTCGAGTTCACCGCTGCCGGCCGCCCGGCGGTCCTGGTCCCGTATCCCTACGCGACCGCCGACCACCAACGGGCCAACGCCAGGTGGATGGCGGCGGGCGGCGCGGCGACGATCGTCGAAGACGACGCCCTCGACCCGGCGGCGCTGCTCGTCGAGGTGGGCGGGATCCTCGGCGACCCGGCGCGCCTGGCGAAGATGTCGGCCGCGGCGCGCGAGCTGGCGAGGCCGCACGCGGCGCGCACGATCGCCGACCAGGTCCTGGAGGCCGCGGTCAGGTGACGGGTGCGGACTGGAGCGGGCGTCGCCTGCACTTCATCGGCATCGGTGGGGCCGGGATGAGTGGGCTCGCGGTGGTCTGCGCGGGGCTCGGCGCCGAGGTCACCGGCAGCGACCGCAGCGAGTCCTCTTATATGGAGCGACTGCGGGCCGCCGGCCTCGAGCCGACGATCGGCCACGACGCCGCCAACCTGCCGCAGGGAGCCGAGGTGGTCGTCTCCACCGCGATCGCCGCCGACAACCCGGAGCTGGCGCTCGCCCGCGAGCGCGGCCTCAGCGTGATCCATCGTGGCGAGCTCCTCGCCGAGCTCTGCGCCGAGAAGCGGCTGATCGCGATCGCCGGGACCCACGGCAAGACGACCACGACCGCGATGGCGGTCTGGGCGCTGCGCGGGCTGGGCGAGGATCCTGCCTTCTTCGTCGGCGGCGAGGTCCCCGGGCTCGGTCCCGAGGGCGCCCCCGCGAACGCCGGCTGGGGGACGGGGGACTGGGTGGTCGCCGAGGCCGACGAGTCGGACGGCAGTTTCCTCCGCCTCGAACCCGAGATCGCCGTGGTCACCAACGTGGAGATGGACCACCACTCGAAATGGGGCTCGCTCGAGCCGCTGATCGAGGCCTTCGCCGGCTTCGCCGGCAAGGCACGCGTGGCGGTCCTGCCCGCCCCGAGCCGCGAGGGCGGCGCCGTCGAGGAGGTCCGCGACCAGATCGCCAACCCTGTTCGCAGTTCACCGGAACCGGCACGGGAAAGTGCGAACGCACGGGACGAGGCGGTGGAGTTCTCGGCGCTTGCGCCGGGACCGGCGGAGCTCGACCTGGCGGTGCCGGGGGCACACAACATCCTCAACGCCCGCGCCGCGCTGGCCGCACTCGGGGCCGCCGGGTTCGACCTCGACGCGGGCGCCGAGGCGCTCGCCGACTTCCGCGGCGTCCGCCGCCGGCTCGAGGTGAAGGGCGAGCGGGGCGGGGTCCGCATATATGACGACTACGCCCATCACCCGACCGAGGTCCGCGCCGCCCTCTCCGCCCTCCGCGGCCTCGCCCCGTCACGGCTGATCGCCGTCTTCCAGCCCCACCTCTACTCGCGCACCAAGGTGTTCGCCACCGAGTTCGGCGCCGCCCTGTCGCTCGCCGACGAGATCGCGGTCCTCGACGTCTATCCCGCCCGCGAGGAACCGGTCGGCCCCCTCGCCGGCGTCAGCGGCCTCGACGTAGCCCGCGCCGCCGCCGACAGCTCCGGCGGCAGACCCGTCGCCTGGCTGCCCACCGCGTCCCGCGCCGAAGCGTTTCTCGACCGGCGCCTCGAAGCTCTACCCGAGGACTCGATCCTGGTCACCATCGGCGCCGGCGACATCTTCAAGCTGGGGGAGGCCCTCGTGGACCCCAAACTGGACGAGGCGCTCGTGAAGGGGGGTGAGGGGGACCCTGAGCGAACCTCCCGCAGTTGTGAGTGAAGGGTCCCCCTCACCCCCCTTCCGCAAAGCCCCACCCCCCGGCGTGGAGCGCGACTATCCCCTGGCCCGCCTGACCACCGTCCGCACCGGCGGCCCGGCCGACTATTTCGCCCGCCCCGGGACACAGGCCGACCTCGTGACCCTCCTCGCCTGGGCGAAAAGGGAATCCGTTCCGGTAGGAGTGATCGGCTCGGGCTCGAACCTCCTGGTAGCGGATGACGGATTCCGAGGACTGGCGATGAAGTTGGGCGGCGCGCTGACCGAGGTCGAGCGCGACGGCACCCACCTGCTCTGCGGCGGCGGCGCCCGGCTGCCCTCGGTGGCGGGGAAGACCCCGGCCTGGGGGCTGACCGGCCTCGAGTTCGGCGTCAACATCCCGGGCACCGTCGGCGGTGCCGTGCGGATGAACGCCAACGCCTACGGCGGGGAGCTGGCCGCGGTGCTGGAGTGGGTCGAGGTCTCGACCGCCACCGGTACCGACCGTCGCACCCCGGACGCCTTCGACTTCGTCTACCGCAACTCCAACCTCGGCCCGGGCGAAGTGGTATCCCGGGCCTCCTTCGCGCTCGCGCCCGGCGACCCCGACGAGGTCCGCGCGACGTTGGCCTCGATGCGCGGTCGCCGGCGCGAGGCGCAGCCCTCCGGGATCAAGACCTTCGGCTCGACCTTCAAGAACCCCGAGGACGAGCGTGCCGAGGGCCGCTCGGCGGGTGAATTGCTGGAGGCGGCAGGGTGCCGGGGTCTCCCGCACGGCGGTGCCCGCTTCTCCGAGAAGCACGCGAACTTCGTCGAGAACACCGGCGCGGCGACGACCGCCGACGTCCTCGCGCTGATGGCCGAGGGTCGTCGCCGGGTGAAGGAGAGATTCGGCGTCGACCTCGAGCCGGAGGTCCAGGTCCTCGGCGACGTCGACGTGCCGGGGTGGGACTCGTGAGGCGCGTTCTGCTCGCCCTCGGCATCGCGGCGATCGCCGCGGTCGGCATCTATTGGTTCGCTCTGCGCGGTTCGTCGACCCCGACCGCCGAGGCGAAGCCGACGACGCCCGTCGCCCAGATCGGCGAAGGGAAGACCGTGATCGCCGTCGGCGGGGACGGCAGGCTGCTCGGGACCCGCGCGGAGGAACCGGCGGGCGACAAGAAGAACCCGAAGGACGAAAAGAAGGCGCAGAAGCACCTCGTCGTGCTGCCGCTGAAGCAGCGGCCGAAAGGCGACCGGGTGAAGGGCCACGTGCTCGAAGAGGTCCACCTGATCGCCGCCGCGCCCGCCGCGCTGCGTCGCTACGTCGCCACCGCCAAGTACGGCGAGACCGGGGTGGTCCTGGAGACCACCACCGGGATCGAGATCCGCTTCGGCGACGATCGCGAAGCGGGGCGGAAGTGGGAAGCGGCGGCGGAGGTGCTCGCCGATCCGTCCGTGACGTTGCTCAGTTATGTAGACGTGACGGCACCGACGCACCCGGCGGTAGGGGGCGAAGACCACGAACTTCCTCCCGGCAATTAGGTAGGAGCTGCCCCGCATCCTGGGGCGGAATGCGGGGCTGAGGCCAACCCTCGACCATAGGGTGAGAGTACCGAAACCCTCAAGCCGAACTTGAGAAATTTGCCTTGCAGGACCCCTGACGAGCGTTTGACAGACCCACGGGAATACCCTACGTTGAGCGCAATTTCCGTGGTTGAGGCGCAACCTCCGAACCCTGGAGCATCGCTACAGCCTCGGACAGATCAAAGGCTCAACTCAATTACAGGTGGCTAAGCCTCGACGCCGAATTGTTTTCGAGGAGGCGCAAGCCGGGGCCCCACCAACCAGAAAGAAATCGGGAGATGGAATCGACTTACCTAGCGGTGATCAAGGTCGTTGGCGCCGGCGGCGGTGGCACCAACGCGGTCAGCCGCATGATCGACGCGGGCATCCGCGGCGTCGAGTTCGTCGCCGTCAACACTGACGCGCAGGCGCTGCAGGCCTGCGATGCCGACATCAAGCTTTCGATCGGCCAGGAGCTCACCCGTGGCCTCGGCGCGGGCGGCAACCCCGAGGTCGGCGCGGGCGCGGCGGCCGAGTCGCGCGACGAGATCAAGGAGGCGCTGAAGGGCGCCGACATGGTCTTCGTCACCGCGGGCGAGGGCGGCGGCACCGGCACCGGCTCGGCCCCGGTCATCGCCGAGATCGCCAAGGAGGAGATCGGCGCCCTCACCGTCGGCGCGGTCACCAAACCGTTCGAGTTCGAGGGCAAACGACGGATGCAGCAGGCGCTCGAGGGCATCGAGAAACTGCGCAACAACGTCGACACCCTGATCATCGTCCCGAACGAGAAGCTGCTGCAGGCGGTCGAGCGGCGGACCAGCGTCCTCGACGCCTTCCGCCAGGCCGACGACATCCTGCGCCAGGGCGTCCAGGGGATCACCGACCTGATCACGATCCCCGGCCTGATCAACCTCGACTTCGCCGACGTGCGCACGATCATGCGCGACGCCGGCTCGGCGCTGATGGGTGTCGGCTCGGCCTCGGGCGAGAAACGCGCGCTCGAAGCGGCGAAAGCGGCGATCACCTCGCCGCTGATCGAGGAGTCGATCAAAGGCGCGACCGGGATGCTGCTGAACATCACCGGCCCCGAGGACCTCGGCCTGTTCGAGGTCAACGAGGCGGCCCAGCTGGTCCAGGCCGAAGCCGACGACAACGCCAACATCATCTTCGGCTCGGTCGTCGACCAGTCGATGCGCGACGAGATCCGGGTCACCGTGATCGCGACCGGCTTCGAAGGCTTCGAGCTTCTGGCCCGCTCGCCCCAGCGCGTGCGCCGCCGCTACGAGTCGCGGCCGCGGGTCTCCGCCGAGGACACCGACATCCGCAAACTGCGCGTGTCGGATGACGACATCGACGTCCCGGGCTTCCTCAAAGAGTAGGCGCGCCAGGGGGCGCACGCTAGATACGCTGGGCGGCGTGAACGTCGCCGCCCTCCGCCGCACCCCGCTCTTCGAGCAGCACGAGGAGCTCGGCGCCAAATTGGTGCCCTTCGCGGGCTGGGAGATGCCGGTCCTCTATGAGGGGATCCGCGAGGAGCACTCCGCGGTCCGCACCCACGCCGGGATGTTCGACGTCTCCCACATGGGCGAGGTCGAGGTCGAGGGCCCGGGGGCGCTCGCCTTCCTGCAGCTGGTGCTCTCCAACGACGTCGCCAGGATCGCGGTCGGCGGCGCCCAGTATTCCTGTCTCTGCAACGAGGCGGGGGGCGTGATCGACGACCTCTTCGCCTACCGGCTCGGCACCGACCGCTACCTGATCGTCACCAACGCGTCGAACCACGAGACCGACCTCGCCTGGCTCGGCCGCTGGTCGCGCGACCACGACGTCGCCGTGCGCGACGTCGCCGACCGCTACGCGATGCTCGCCGTGCAGGGCCCGCACGCCCGCGCCGTCCTCACCCGCACCCTCGGGATCGAGCTGCCGGAGCGCTTCCACGTCGCCGCCCACAACGTCGGCCGCCGGCCCGCCCTGATCTGCGGCACCGGCTACACCGGCGAGGACGGGGTCGAGATGCTGATCGACCCCGAGGTGGCGATCCCGGTCTTCAAAGAGCTGCGCGAAGCCGGCGTCGTCCCCTGCGGGCTCGGCGCCCGCGACACCCTCCGGCTGGAGGTCTGTTACCCCCTGCACGGCAACGAGCTGAGCACCGAGCGCAACCCGATCGAGGCCGACCTCGGCTGGTGCTGCAAGGAGGAGACGGGCTTCCTCGGCTCGCCGACGATCGCCGCGGCGCGCGCCGCGGGCACGCCCGAACGACTGGTGCCGTTCACGATCGAGGGCGCCGGCATCCCTCGCGACGGCAATCCGGTGTTGGGCGCGCGAGGCGCGGTCGTCGGCACCGTGACCAGCGGCACCTTCGCGCCGTCGCTCGAGATCGGTGCCGGGATGGCCTACGTCGAGGCCGATCTCGCCGAGCCGGGTACGGAGGTCGAGATCGACGTCCGCGGCAAGCATCGTCCGGCGCGGATAGCTTCCAAGCCCCTCTACAGCAAAAGGAGCTGACCCTTGGCCGAGGCAAATTACCCCGACGACCTGCGCTACCACGACCAGCACGACTGGGTTCGCCTCGACGGCGACGACGCGGCCGTCTTCGGGATCACCTGGTACGCCCAGGACACGCTCGGCGAGGTCGTCTTCTTCGAGCCGCCCGAGGTCGGGACGACGTTGACCAAGGACCAGCCCTACGCCGAGGTCGAGTCGGTGAAGGCCGTCTCCGACGTGATCGCGCCGATGTCGGGCGAGGTGACCGCGGTCAACGACGCCCTCTCCGACAGCCCCGAGAAGATCAACGAGGACCCGTACGGCGAGGGCTGGATGGTGAAAGTGAAGCTGTCGAACGCCGCCGAGCACGAGGCGCTCCTCACCGCGGACGAGTACCAGAAGCTGCTCGATCGCTAGATCGCCCGCAATTTGCGGTCGCCCGGGTCCTCGAGCCCAACCTCTCGCTTCCCTAGCCTGTACGAGAGTGAGTCGCTACACCTCAGCAACCCCTGACGACCGCGCCGAGATGCTCGCCGCGATCGGCGTCGACACGGTCGACGAGCTGTTCGAGCAGATCCCCGGCCCGCTGCGGCTGGGCCGGCCGCTCGAGCTGCCCGCCGGGATGAGCGAGGCCGAGGTCTACGAGCGCCTCGCGGCGCTGGCCGGGCGCAATGCCGACGCCGAATCGCAGGTCTGCTTCGTCGGCGCCGGGATGTACGACCACTACGTGCCGGCGATCGTCGACGCGATCACCTCGCGCTCGGAGTTCCTAACCCCATACACGCCCTACCAGCCGGAGATCTCCCAAGGCGGGCTGCAGGTGATGTTCGAGTTCCAGACCGCGATGTCGGAGCTGACCGGGCTGCCGGTGTCGAATGCCGGGCTCTACGAGGGGCCGAGCTCGGTCGCCTCGGCGGGCTACCTGGCGATGGGCGCCACGAAACGGTCCAAGTTCGTCGTCTCCCGCGGCCTTCACCCGCACAGCCGCGAGACGCTCGTCACCTACTCGGCCGGGTACGGGGCCGAGGTGGTCGAGGTCGGGCTCGAGGGCGGCGCCACCGACGCGGCGGAGCTGGCGGCGGCGGTCGACGGCGACACCGCGGCGGTCTTCCTGCAGAACCCCAATTTCCTCGGCGCGGTCGAGGACGTCGAGGCACTCGGCGCGGCGGCCAAGGAGCACGGCGCGCTGCTGGTCGTCGCCTGCGATCCGATGACCCTGGGGATCCTCAAGCCGCCGGGAGAGAGCGGCGCCGACATCGCCCTCGGCGAGGGGCAGCCGCTGGGGAATCGCCTGGATTTCGGTGGTCCTTCCTTCGGTTTCTTCTGCGCGACCGAGGCCCAGATCCGGCGGATGCCGGGACGGATCGCCGGCGAAACCGAGGACGTCGACGGGCGGCGCGGCTTCGTCCTCGCCCTGCAGACCCGCGAGCAGCACATCCGCCGCGAGAAAGCGACCAACAACATCTGCACCGCGCAGGCGCTGAATGCGCTCGGCGCGATGGTCCACCTGGCCTGGCTCGGGCGCGAGGGCTTCCGCGAGCTGGGCGAGCTGCTGGTGCGGCGCACCGCCTACGCGCGGGAGCGCCTCGCCGCGGTCGAGGGGATCGAGCCGCTGCACGACGCCCCGGTCGTGCGCGAGTTCGCCGTGCGGCTCGACGCCCCGGTCGGCGCCGTCCTCGATCGGGTCGCCGAGCGTGGGATCGCCGCCGGCTACCCGCTCGGCCGCGAGTACCCCGAGTACGACGACGGCCTCCTCGTCGCGATCACCGAGCGCCGCACACCGGCGCAGATCGACGCCCTCGCCGAGGCGCTCGGCGCCGCGATCGCCGCCGAGCGTGGAGAGAAACTCGGTCATAGCCCGACTAAGGCTCCACAGGGAGCCGTCGCATGACCCCGCTCGCCGAAGCGCCGATGCAGAGAGAACGCGCGACGACGATCTACGAGAAGTCGAAGACCGGCCGCCGCGCCGCCGTGCTCCCCGACGCCGGCGTCGGGGGGACGCCGATCGAGGACCTGATCCCGTCGAACCTGCTGCGCGCCGAGCCGCCGAACCTCCCCGAGATCGCCGAGCCGGAGATCGTCCGCCACTACAACCGCCTCAGCCGCCGCAACTTCGACCTCGACTCGGGCTTCTACCCGCTCGGCTCCTGCACGATGAAGCACAACCCGCGGCTGAACGAGCGGGTCGCGGCGCTGCCCGGCCACGCCCGCCTGCACCCGGCGCAGGACCCGCGCCGCGCCCAGGGCGCGCTGGAGCTGATGTACCTGCTGCAGGAGAGCCTGGCGGAGATCTGCGGACTGCCCAGCGTCAGCCTGCAGCCTTCGGCCGGGTCCCACGGCGAGCTCGCCGGCCTGCTGCTGACCCGCGCCTACCATGCCGATCGCGGCGAAACGCGGACCAAGGTGCTCGCCCCCGACACCTCACATGGGACCAACCCCGCCTCGGTGACGATGGCCGGCTACGAGGTCGTCAAAGTCGCGACGAACGAGCGCGGCGGCGTCGACATGGACGATCTCCGCGCGCGCATCGAGGCCGAGGGCCCCGACCAGATCGCCTGCCTGATGCTGACCAACCCGAACACGCTCGGGCTCTTCGACGAGAACATCGAGGAGATCGCGGCGCTGATCCACGAGGCGGGAGGGACGCTCTACTACGACGGGGCGAACCTCAACGCGATCATGGGGCGGACGCGGCCCGGCGACATGGGCTTCGACATCGTCCACCTCAACCTGCACAAGTCCTTCAGCCAGCCGCACGGCGGCGGCGGGCCGGGGGCGGGGCCGATCGCGGTCAGCTCGCGGATCGAGCCGTTCCTGCCGCGGCCGCAGGTGGTCCGCCGCGAGAGCACCAACGGACACGCCCCGAGCTTCGACCTCGATTTCGAGCGGCCAAAGTCGATCGGGCGCCTGCGCGGCTTCCAGGGGAATTTCGGCGTCTTCGTGCGCTCTTACGCCTACATCCTCAGCCTCGGCGCCGACGGGCTCACCGAGGCCTCGGAGACGGCCGTGCTGAACGCCAACTACCTGAAGGCGCGGCTCGCCGCCGGGCGGGCGGGGGAGAAGCTCCCGGTCGCCTTCGATCGCCACTGCATGCACGAGTTCGTCCTCTCCGGCCGGCCGATGAAAAAAGAGCTCGGGCTCGCCACCCTCGACCTGGCGAAGCGGCTGCTCGATTTCGGCTTCCATCCGCCGACCGTGTACTTCCCGCTGCTGGTCGACGAGGCGCTGATGGTCGAGCCGACCGAGACCGAGACGAAGGAGAGCCTCGATGCCTTCGCCGAGGCGATCGAGGAGATCCTCGCCGAGGCGGAGACCGACCCCGAGCTCGCCAAGAACGCTCCCTACTCGACCCCGGTCCGGCGACTGGACGAGGTGCGGGCGACCCGCAAACCAGTGCTGCGCCAGTCGCTCTGACCAAGCAGATCAAGGACGCAGGGAGCGTGGCGTGCTCTGCACGCGAGCGACCGAAGACGCCGATATGCGCCGGTCAGAGCGACTGGCGCGCGTGAGCATGCGCGTCGCGACCGCGGAGGACCTGGAGGCGATCGGCAAGACGCTGGCGGGCGCCTTCGAGCACGATCCGATCTGGGGCTGGGCCTTCGAAGAAGCCGAGCGGGAGCGCAAGCTGACGGCGCTGGCCACGGTGTTCGGCTTCTGCGCCGCCGCGGCGCTGGACCTCGGTTGGGTGCGGGTGAGCGAGGGGGTGGAGGCGGTGGCGCTCTGGATCCCGCCGGGGGCGCCGGAGATGTCACCTGCCGACGAGGAGCGGCTGCCCGGCGTGGTGGCCGGCGCCTGCGGGCCGGAGTCGGCGACGCGGGTGCTCGAGCTGTTCGGTGCCTTCGAAGCCAACCACCCGCACGAGCCGCCGCACTTCTACCTCAGCCTGCTCGGCACCGATCCCGCCCACGCCGGCCACGGCCATGGCCTCGGCCTGGTCGCCGAGTGCCTGGCCGAGATCGACGCCGGCGACCCGCCCGCGGCGGCCTTCCTCGAGTCCTCCAACCCGGCCAACGTGCCCCGCTACGAACGGCTCGGGTTCCGGCCGACCCGCGAGGTCGAGCTGGTCGCCGGGATCGCCGGCACGCAGATGTGGCGCGGCCCCGGCGGCAGCGCCCCGCCCGCCGTACGTGGCCGCTTCGCGCCCTAGAGCTCCGGCAGTTCCTGTTCCAGCTCGAGCACCGGCGCGAACAGATCGCCGTGCTTCCCGATCCGCTCGATCACCGCGTCGGCCTCGAAGACCAGCTTCTTGGGATCGCCCGAGTCGGCCGTCTCGGCGACCTCGTCCCAGGTCACCGGGGTCGACGCGGTCGGGTGTTCGCGGGCGCGCAGGCTGTAGACGGCGACCGTCGTTTTGCTCTGGTGGTTCTGCGACCAGTCGACGAAGACCTTGCCCTCGCGATCGACCTTTCTCATTTTCGAGAGGACCTCGTCGGGGGTCTGTCTCTCGAGCAGCTGGGCGATCGCTTTGGCGAACGGTTTGGTCAGCTCGTAGTTCACCTTCTTGGAGTTCAGCGGGACGTAGACCTGCATCCCCTTCGAGCCGGAGGTCTTGGCGAAGCACTCGACCCCGAAGTGGCCGAAGAGGTCACGCAGGCGGAGCGCCACGCGGCAGCAGTCGACGACGTCGGCGGGCGGGCCGGGGTCGAGATCGAAGGCGAGCACGGTCGGTCGTTTCGGCGCCCGTGCTCTCGAGAGGGAGGGGTGGAACTCGACCGTCGCCAGTTGGGCCATCCAGACCAGCGTCGGCAGCCCGTCGCAGACGCAGAAGTCGATTTTCCCCGCGTCCGGCCCGGCTTCGACCCGGGCCGTCTTCACCCATTTGGGACGGTGTTTGGGGCAGCGCTTCTCGAAGAAGGCGGATTTCGTGTCCTCGACCCCTTCCGGGAAGCGGCGCAGGGTCACCGCGCGGCCGCTCAGGTGGGGGATCATCGCCGGCGCCACCTTGGCGTAGTAGTCGATCATCTCGCCCTTGGTGAACCCGCTCTGCGGGTAGAGCACCTTGTCGAGGTTGGTGAGCTTCAGCTCACGCCCGTCGACCTCGACCTGGCGGCTGGTCGACACCGGGAGGGCCTACTTCGATTTGGCTTTCGCCCGCGAGCCTTTTTTGGCCGTCGCGGACGATTTCTTGGCGGTGGCTTTTTTGGCTTTGGCGGCCGGTTTCTTGCGCGAAGTCTTGGGTTTGGCTTTGGCTTTGCCGCCGCCTTTGCCCTGTGCGGCGGCGATCGACTCTTCCAGTGCCGCCATCAGGTCGGGGGCTTTGGTCGCCTTCGGCGACTCCGCCTCCGAGGCGACGATCTCTTTCCCTTCCGCCTTCTGTTCGATCAGCTTCAGCAGCTGCTCGCGGTACTCGTCGTGGTAGGCGCCCGGGTCGAAGTCGGTGGAGAGGGACTCGATCAACTGCTCGGCCATCTCCTGCTCGCGTTTCGCCGGTTTCACGGCTTTCTCGGGGACGATTTCGAGCTCTTTCGCCGGCACGACCTCGTCGGCGAAGCGCATCGTCGTCAGCGTCAGCACCTCGCCGTTGCTGCGGATCGCCGCCAGGTGCTCTTTGTTGCGCAGGACGAAGCGGGCGATCGCCACCTTGCCCGAGGCGGCCATCGCCTTGGCCAGCAGGCCGTAGGCCTTCTCGGCGCCGTCGGCGGGGCCCAGGTAGTAGGGGCTGTCGAAGTACATCGGGTCGATCTCGTCGAGATCGACGAAGTCGGAGACGTCGATCGCGCGCGTTTTTTCCGGCGCCAGCGCTTCCATCTCTTCCTTGGTCAGCGGGACGTACTGGCCGGGGGTCAGCTCGTAGGCTTTGATGATCTCGTCGTAGGGGACCTCTTCATCGGTGCCCTCGGCGACGCGGCGGTGTTTGATCCGTGACGAGTCGGACTCGCGGATCTCGCGCAGGGCGATGTTGCGCCGCGCCACGGCGCTGTACATCCGCACGGGGACGTTCAGCAGCCCGAAGCTGATCGAACCGGACCAGATTGCTCTCGCCATTAAGCCATCACCTACCCGGATTGAACCAGCGATCAATCGGGATGTCTTGCACGGTGGGGCGGGCGGTCGCGAACTTGCGTCGCCGGGCCCGGAATGCGCGCTTCCTAGACTCGGTGCGTGACCCGGCAGCAGCGCCTTACCCTGATCGCGACGATCCTCGGCTCGACCGTCGTCTTCCTCGACGCGACGATCGTCAACGTCGCGCTGCCCTCGATCGGCCGCGAGCTGGACGCCGGCCTCGCCGGCCAGCAGTGGGTGGTCGAGGCCTACATGCTGACGATGGTCTCGCTGCTCCTGGTCGGCGGCAGCCTCGGCGACCAGTTCGGGCGCAGGCGTCTCTTCGTGATCGGGTTGGTGGCGTTCGGGGCGACCTCGATCCTCTGCGCGCTGGCGCCGAGCGAGGAGTTCCTGGTCGGCGCGCGGGCGCTGCAGGGGATCGCCGGGGCGCTGCTCGTCCCCGGGTCGCTGGCGATCGTCGCCGCCACCTTCGCCGGGGAGGAGCGCGGCAAGGCGGTCGGCACCTGGACGGCCTGGACCGGGATCGCAACCGTGTTCGGTCCGGCGGGCGGCGGCGCGCTGGTCGGGCTGATCTCCTGGCGGGCGATCTTCTGGGTGAACATCCCGCTGATCGCGGTGACGGTGACCCTGGCGATGCGGGCGATCGAGGAGTCGAGCGACCCGGACGCTTCGCGCGGGATCGACCTGCCGGGGGTGCTGCTCTCGGCCGCGGGCCTGGCCGGGCCGGTCTTCGCCCTGATCGAGCAGCCGACCCATGGCTGGGGCGACCCGCTGGTCTGGCTGCCGCTGGTCGCCGGGGTGGCCTGCTTCATCGCCTTCGTCGCCTGGGAGGCGGTGGCCAGGCGGCCGATGCTCGACCTCTCCCTGTTCCGGATCCGCAACTTCGCGATGGCCAACCTGACCACGCTGACTGTCTATGCCGGGCTCGCCGCCGGACTCCTCTTCGTCGGCCTCTACCTGCAGCAGGTGGTCGGCTACACGGCGCTCGAGGCGGGGCTGGCGACGACGCCGGTCTCGCTCTGCCTCTTCCTCCTCTCGCCGCGCTGGGGGAAGCTCGCGTCCGGGGTCGGGCCGCGCCTGCCGATGACGCTCGGCCCGATCGTCGCCGGCGTCGGGATGCTGCTCTTCATGCGCCTGGACCCCGGCGCCGACTATCTCGCCGACGTGCTGCCGGCGGTGCTCGTCTTCGGCCTCGGGCTGTCGGCGACGGTGGCGCCGTTGACCGCGACCGTGCTCGACTCGGTCGCCGAACGCCGGGTCGGGATCGCCTCGGGGATCAACAACGGGGTGTCGCGGGTGGCGGGGCTGCTGGCGATCGCGGTGCTCGGCGCGGTCATCTCGGCCCACTTCGGGGCGCGGCTGGACTCGGAGCTGGCAGGCCGCCGGGTCGAGGGCGGCGCGCTCCCCGCACAGGTGGCGGCGAAGGAACATGCCGTCGCCGAAGCGAAGGAACAACCGCTCGGCGTCCCCGACGTCGGCGACGTCAACCCGATCGAAGGGCGCATCGTCGTCGCCGCCTCCACCGACGCCTCAACCTCGGCGTTTCATCTCGGCACGCTGCTCGCCGGGATCCTGATGATCCTCGGCGGGATCGCGGCCGGGATCGGCATCGAGAACCCGCGCCGCGCCGCCGAGAAGACGAAGAAACTAGATTTGGCGGCCGATGGCTGACCAGCGCCCGATCATCTTCTCCGGCATCCAGCCGACCGGCCGCAAGCACCTCGGCAACTACATCGGCGCGATCCGCCAGTACGTCGAGGGGCAGGACCGCGGCGATCCGGCGATCTACTGCGTCGTCGACCTGCACTCGATCTCGGTCCCCTACGACCCGGCCGACCTGCGCGAGCGGGTGCTCGACACCGCGGCGATCCTGCTCGCCTCCGGGCTCGACCCGGATCGCTGCATCTTCTTCCGCCAGTCCGACGTGCGCGAGCACACCGAGCTGACCTGGCTGCTCTCGGCGGTGACGTCCCATGGCGATCTCGACCGGATGACCCAGTTCAAGGAGAAGGTCGGCAAGGCGCGCGAGCTGGCCTCGGCGGCGCTCTTCTACTACCCGGTGTTGATGGCCGCCGACGTGCTCGCCTACCGGGCGACCGAAGTGCCGGTCGGCGACGACCAGCGCCTGCACGTCGAGCTGATGCGGGAGATTGCGCGGCGCTTCAACGCGCGCTTCGGCGACACCCTGGTGGTGCCGGAGCTGGTCGTGCCGGAGGTCGGCGCGCGGATCATGGACCTACAGGAGCCGGGCACGAAGATGTCGACGACCGGCGGGACCGAGCAGGGGACGGTGCTGGTGCTCGACGACGAGAAGACGATCCGCAAGAAGGTCGGCTCGGCGGTGACCGACTCGGGGCGCGAGGTGCGCGCCGCGGCGGACAAGCCGGGGGTGACGAACCTGATCGACATCCTCGCGGTGGCGCGGGGGACCGGGCGGGCGGAGATCGAGGCGGACTTCGACGGCGCCGGCTACGGCGACTTCAAGAAGGCGGTGGCCGACGGGGTGGTCGAGCTGCTCGGGCCGGTGCGGGAGCGCTACGAGGAGCTGCGACCGGACGAGGCCGCGCTGGAGGCGACGCTGGCGGCCGGGGCGGAGAAGGCGCGGGAGATCGCGGCGGTGACGATCGCCGACGTGCGCGCCCGGATGGGCTTCGGTTAGCCGACCCGGATCAAGTCCGCGCAAAATGCGCGGACTCTGCAAGGCCGGAGGGAGAGATCCCCGCTCCCAGGCCCTTCCCCGGGTGGGGGACAGGGGTGGCCGTCCCGGTGCGCGTCTAGTCTGACCCGATGCCGGTCGCCGATCTGGATCTGGACCTCGACGTTTTCGCGGGCCCGTTCGATCTCCTCCTCGCCGTCGTCCTGCGCGAGGAGGTCAGCCTGCTCGAGCTGCAGCTCGGCGAGGTCGTCGTCGCCTACATCGACCACCTCGAGGAGGCGGGCGAGCTCGACCTCGAGGTGGCGACCGAATTCCTCGTCCTGATCGCCTCCCTGCTGGAGCTCAAGTCGCGGCTGATGCTGCCGCGCGAGGAGGAGGGACTCGAGCCGCTGAAACCCGAGGAGGCGGTCGAGGAGCTGCTCGCCCGCATGCTCGAGTACCGCCGCTACCGCGACGCCTCCGCCGTCCTGGTCGAGCGCTTCGAGGCCGAGCGCGGCTACCTCTACCGCTCGGCACCGCTGCCCGCCAACCTGCGCCGGGTCGCCGTCGATGCCGCCGTCGCCGTCTACGACCCCGCCCGCCTCGGCGCGGCGATCGGCGACCTCCTGCGCGAGCCCGAGGACGTCGACGTCTCCCACATCCGCCCGACCGTCTCCCTGCAGCGCCGCCTCCGCATCGTCCGCGACGCGCTCCTCGCCCGGCCCAGCTTCGACTTCGACGAGGAGTTCGGCAAGGAGGACCGGTTGACCCAGGCGGTGACGATCTTCGCCCTGCTCGACCTCTACAGCCGCGGCGAGGTGACCTGGGAGCAGAAGGAGAACTTCGGGCCGATCCGGGTCCTGCGCGGCAGCGGCGAGGCGGCGGCGTGAACGACCTCTCGCGGACCGTCGAAGCGCTGCTCTTCCTCTCGCCGGACCCGGTCAGCATCGCCGACCTCGCCGAGGCGACGGAAGCGACCGAGGGCCAGATCGCCGAGGCGATCGAGCTGCTCAGCGAAGACCTCGGCGAGGGCCGTCGCGGGATCGTCCTGCGGGTGATCGGCGGCGGCTTCGCCCTCGCCAGCGACCCGGCCGCGGAGGGCGCCGCCCGCCGCCTGCTGGCCAAACCGCGCACCCCGCCGCTGACCCCGGCCCAGGCCGAGACGCTGGCGATCGTCGCCTACCTGCAGCCGGTCTCGCGCCCGGAGATCGCCCGCATCCGCGGCGTCAGCTCCGAGTCGGCGGTGCAGACGCTGGCCGACCGCGGGCTGATCGAGGAGTCGGGACGCTCCCAGTTCGGCGCCGCGATCTTCAAGACCTCCGACCTCTTCGAACGCCTCTTCGGCCTCTCCGGCGTCGACCAGCTGCCCGACCCCTCGCAGTTCGACCCGACCCCCGAGGACGAACGCGAGCTGCGCGAGCGGCTGCTGAAAGCCGGCGAACAGCGCGCCGAGTGAGGCGCCTCCGCCCGTGAGGCTGGCCAAATACCTCGCCCACGGCGGGGTCGCCTCGCGGCGCAAGGCGGAGGAGATCATCGCCAAGGGCATGGTCACGGTCGGCGGCGAGGTGGTGACCGACCCGGCGCGGGACGTCGGCGAGGGCGACGACGTGCGGGTGAACGGGGCGCCGGTGGGCGCCGAGGCGCGCGAGGTCTGGGCGGTGAACAAGCCCGCCGGGGTGGTCTCGACGGCGCGCGAGCCGGGCGAGCGGCGGGCGGTGGTGGAGCTGGTCGACTCGCCCGCGCGGCTCTACCCGGTGGGGCGCCTCGACGCCGACTCGACCGGCCTCCTGCTGCTGACCAACGATGGCGCGCTCGCCAACCGTCTGACCCACCCACGCTACGAAGTCGCAAAGACCTATCGGGCGCGGCTGGCGAAGGTGCCGGGCAAACGCGAACTCGCACGACTGCGCGAGGGGGTCGAGCTCGAGGACGGCCCGACCGCGCCCGCACAGGTGCGCCCGGTCGGCGAGCGGGAGATCGAGATCGTCCTCCGCGAAGGTCGCAACCGGCAGGTGCGCCGGATGGTCGAGGCGGTCGGCAATCGGGTCGTGGCCCTGCAGCGGATCGGCTTCGGACCACTGACCCTGGGAAAGCTCCCCGAGGGGCAGGCGCGGCGGCTGGGCGAGGCCGAGGTGGAGGGGCTGCGGACGGCGGGGGAGTCCGTGACCGGGGAAGGTTAGGCGCCAGGCGGTGAGCGATCGGCGCTGGCTTGAGGTGCGGCCCCACTTTGCCCACCTCACTGGCATTTAGGTGGGCAAAGTGGGGCCGCGCTTCGCCGCGCCGCCGGCGGGACTGCCGAGGATCGGCGTGCCTTCTTGTTTCGTGAGTTCCTGGCGGATGACGTTGAAGACCTCTTCGGCTTCATGTTCGGCTTCGCGCCAGGTCACGCCGAGGAAGCCGTAACCGGCGGCGAGGAGTTCGCGGCGGCGGCGATGGTCGCGCTCGAAGGCGACCTCGATGCCGTGGTGCTTGCGGCTGTCGGCTTCGACGACGAAGCGCTCCTGCTCCCAGAGGAGGTCGACCTCGAGGGTCCGCTCCGCGGTGCGGACCGGGACGTTGAAGCGCGGCAGCGGCAGGCCGGCCGCGTCGACCAGCGGCAGGAGCTTCGCCTCGAAGAGGCTGCGGAACGTCGCGTGGTTCGCGGTCTCGGACACCGGACGCCACGGGCCGAGCACTCTGCGCAGGCACGGGGCCCCGCGCCGTCTCGGGCTGTGCGCCAAGACCGCGTCGACCCGGGCGACGTCCAGGACGCGCTCCGTCGCCGCCCGCTCGACCGATTCCCGCAACGCCTTCTCGCCCTGGACCCCGGCGAGGTCGACGATCGTCCGCGCGAGGCCCGTGACCGGTATCCCACGCACGTAGCCCCATTCGGGCCGTCCGGGGAACGGAACCCGGTGCGGCTTGATCCCGTCGATCCGCCGGCCTCGCTCCACGGTCGGGATCAGGTCGACCACGACCGGCGCCGTCTCGCCGATCCCCAGCAGCGCCGCCGCGCTGCGGTGCGAGATCACCGACCCCGGACAGGCAAGCACCGCCGCCCGCATCCGCGCCCGCGGTCCGATCGGCGCGTGTCCCAAGGCAAAGACGGTGCGAAAGACCGGGCGGATGCGGCCCACCGACGCCCAGCGTGAGATCGCCTCGTCCGTCAATCCGGCGGCCCGCAGCTGCCGAGTCGTAACGATTCCTTCCTGCCTTCGCGCGATCTCGCCGAGGCGTTGCGTAGCGCGGTTCGAAACTTCGGCCATGGCGAAGTAAAGAACCGCGCAAGGGATCTCGCCCCTGCGCCCGGCTTGAGCCGCCGCAAAGTCGGCTCTGGAATGATGCGCGGCGCATGGATGTCGGCAGCTACCAAGGTCCCCAGCGGCGGCTCTTCGCGCTGCGCGGCGCGGTGCAGGCCGAGCGGAACGAGCGGGAGGCGATCCTCGAGGCGACCGCCGAGTTGATGCGGACGCTGATCGAGCGCAACGCGCTCGAGGCGGAGGCGATGGTCAGCTGCATCTTCACCACCACAGCCGACCTCGATGCGGAGTTCCCCGCGGTCGCGGCGCGGCAGCTCGGGCTGGACACGGTGCCGCTGCTCTGCTGCAGCGAGATCCCGGTGCCGGGCTCGATGGAGCGGGTGATCCGGGTGATGCTCCACTACTACGCCCCCGAGGACGCGGTCCCCGAGCACGTCTACATCGGTGAGACGCAGAAGCTGCGCGCCGATCTGAACGCCGCGCAGTAGGGCGAGGCGGCACAATTGCGTCGATGACTGTCACGTATGCGGAGAAGCTGTCGCGGATGCCGGGCTACCAGGCCGGCGTGCCCACCGGGCAGGCCCCGGAGGCGATCGCCGCCGGGACGATCGCCCAGCTCGCCTCCAACGAGTCGCCGCGGCCGCCGCACCCGAAGGTGGTCGAGGCGATCGCCCGCGCGGCGTCGTCGATGAACCGCTATCCGGACCCCGACGCGACGCTGCTGCGCCGCCGGCTCGCCGACCGCTACGACGAGCAACCGGGGAGGATCGCGGTCGGCAACGGCTCCTGCGACCTGCTGCTCGCCGCCGCCTCGGCGCTCTGCGAGCCGGGCGACGAGATCCTCTATGCCTGGCCGAGCTTCTCGATGTACCCGTACCTGCCGGCGCTGACCGGGGCGCGGGAGATCCGCGTGCCGCTCGGCGAGGGGGACGCGCTCGACCTCGACGCGATGGCGACCGAGGTGACCGCGGCGACCCAGCTGCTGATCGTCTGCAACCCGAACAACCCGACCGCGACGCACCATCCGGCAGTCGAGATCGCCGCCTTCCTGGAGAAGGTGCCCGCCCGGGTGACGGTGATCCTCGACGAGGCCTACGTCGAGTTCCAGACCAACGACGATCCAGATGCCTCCCTGGACCTGCTGAAGGACTTCCCGAACCTGGTCGTCCTGCGCACGTTCAGCAAGTGCTACGGGCTGGCCGGGCTGCGGGTCGGCTACGCGATCGGCTCCTCCAACTTCCGCGCCGCCGTCGACGCGGTGCGCCAGCCGTTCAGCGTCAACGCGCTCGCCCAGGCGGCGGGGGCGGAGGCGATCCTGCACCAGGACGATGTGCTGGAACGGATCGAATCGACGGTCGTCGAGCGGATCCGGGTGCAAGACGGCGTGCGCGAGCTGGGTCTCTGGGTGTCGGAGTCACAGGCGAATTTCTCCTGGATCGACCTCGGCGACAACGACGAAGCGGAGGTGCTCGCCGGCCTCTCCGCGGCCGATATCGCGGTGCGCGCCGGTGCTCCGCTGGGCGACCCCGGCCACATCCGGGTCAGCTACGGCACGGCGGGCGAGGACGGCCGCTTCTTGGCGGCCCTTGCGCGGTCGCTGGGTTGAGTGGTACAACCCTCGGACCGTGAAGAGGACTGCCACTCCCGCTTCTGAATCCGTCCGCGCCCTCGGCGCGACCCTCGGCCGTGGCGCCTTCACCGCGTATTACTGGCGATTTATCTAGGCGTCCGGCCCGGCGGCCCGTAGCCGCCCCGAGACAGTCTTCGGCCGGGCGCCGCCCATGCGGTTGCGCGATCACGCGCACATCCGAGTCCGCACTTGGACCAGGGGAAGTTACGATTGCAGCGTTTTGGAGAAAGGCGAAGGGAAAATGATCATCGGACAGCAGGGCGCCAAACGGGACGGCGTCCGTGAACAGCGGATCGCAAAAGTGGTCGAGCTGACCCCGCCGGGCAAAGTCATCGAGGAGCTGCCCCTGGGCGAGGGGCGCACCAAAGCGGTCATCCGCGGCCGCCAGGAAGTCGTCGACGTCTTCCACGGTCGCGATCCGCGGCTGATGGTCGTGGTCGGCCCGTGCAGCGTGCACGATCCGAAGGCGGCGCTCGACTACGCCAACCGCCTCGCCGCGCAGGCGCGCCTGCTCAAAGAGGACCTGCTGATCGTGATGCGCGTCTACTTCGAGAAGCCACGGACGACCACCGGCTGGAAGGGCCTGATCAACGACCCGCACCTCGACGGCTCCGCCGACGTCAACGCCGGCCTGAGGATCGCCCGCAAACTGCTGCTCGAGGTGGTCGAGCTCGGCCTCCCGGTCGGTTGCGAGTTCCTCGACCCGATCACCCCGCAGTACATCGCCGACGCGGTCGCCTGGGGCGCGATCGGCGCCCGCACCTCGGAGAGCCAGACCCATCGCCAGCTCGGCTCCGGCCTCTCGATGCCGATCGGCTTCAAGAACCGCACCGACGGCAACGTCCAGGTCGCGGTCGACGCGGTCCGCGCCGCCGCCGCCCAGCACGCCTTCGCCGGCATCGACGACACGGGTGCGCCGGCGATCCTCCACACGACCGGCAACCCCGACTGCCACATCATCCTGCGCGGCGGCCACGGGATGCCGAACTACCACGTGCCCGAGGTCGAGGACGCTCTGGTCACGCTCGGCGTCGCCGGGCTCCCCGAGCGCCTCGTCATCGACGCCTCCCACGACAACAGCGGCAAGGATCCGGAGAAACAGTTCTTCGCCGCGGGTGAAATCGCCGACCAGGTCGCCGATGGCAACAAGGCGATCACCGGGGTGATGCTCGAGTCCTTCCTCGTCGAGGGCCGCCAGGACCTGCGTCCGGGTGAGCCACTCGTCTACGGACAGTCGATCACCGACCCCTGTCTCGATTGGGAGGACACGGTCCAGGCGCTCGATCGGCTCGCCTCCGCGGTCCAGGCCCGGCGCGCCTGAGGTAGTGCATTAGATGGACGACCGCCCGGCGCCGCGGGTCGCCGTCCTCGGCGTCGGCCTGATCGGCGGTTCGATCGGCCTGGCCGCCCGCGCCCGCCTGGGCGCCGTGGTCGCGGGCTTCGACCCTGATCCGGCGACGCGCGAGGCGGCGCTCGCGACCGGCGCCGTCGACACCGCCACCGATTCGGTGGCGGCCGCCTGCGAGGGCGCCGAGGTCGTCTTCTGCGCGGCGCCGGTCGGGCGGCTGCCGGAGCTCGCCGCGGCGGCGCTCGCCGTCGCCGGTCCGGATACCGCGATCACCGACGTCGGCTCGACCAAGCGCGGGATCGTCGCCGCGGTCGGCGCCGACGAGCGCTTCATCGGCGGCCATCCGCTGGCGGGCGCCGAGACCGCCGGCGTCGACAATTCCCGCGCCGACCTCTTCGAGGGCGCCACCTGGTACCTGACCCCGACAGCAGGCTCCGACGGCGTCCTCTACGACCGCCTCCAGCGCACCGTCGCCGGGCTCGGCGCCCGTCCCCAGGCGATCGACGCCGAGGGCCACGACCGGCTGATGGCGACGGTCAGCGCGATGCCTCACGCGGTCGCCAACGCCTTGGTCGCCGAGGCGGCCGCCGATCTGGCAAATGGCGAGCGCGTCCCCGAGGTCGGGCCGAGCTTCCGCGACGCGACCCGCGTGGCGGGCTCCAACCCGGCGATCTGGGCCGACATCTTCGCCTCCAACGCGGAGGCGGTGGCCGACTCGGTCGACGCCGTCGCGCGCCGCCTCGCCGAGGCCGCGGCGCTGATCCGCTCCGGCGACGCCGAGGCGATCGCCGCCTGGCAGGCCGCCGCCGGCGAGGACCGCCGCCGCCTGCTCGAAGCCGACCGACCCGGCGGCCCCCTGCACGAGCTGCGCCTGATCGTCGCCAACAAGCCGGGGACGATGGCGACCCTGGCGCTGGCGCTGGGAGAGGCCGGGGTGAACATCGAGGACATGGCGCTGTACCCGGCCCCGGACATGAGCTCCGGCGCGGTCTCGCTCTGGGTCGCGGGGGAGGAGCAGGCCGCGCGCGGCGCCGCCCTGGTTCGACAATTGGGCCATTCCGTGACCGTCGTCGGCGTGGGCGGATAGCGTCGCCGCGATGAGCGACCGAACCCACTTCAAACCCCTCGGCGCGCTGCGCGGCGCGCTGCGCCCGCCCGCCGACAAGTCGATCTCCCACCGGGCGGCGATGATCGCCGCGATGGGCGAGGGCGAGACCGACATCGTCGGCTTCCTCGACGCCGCCGACACCCGCTCGACCCTCGCCGCCGTGCAGGCGCTCGGAGCACGGCTGGTCGACGTGGCCGCCACAGAGGCGCTCGAACGAGGCGACGGGCTGGGCGCGGCACGGCTACGGATCGCCGGGGTCGGGCTGCGCGGGGCGCGCCCGGCGGCGATCGACGTCGGCAACGCGGGCACGCTGCTGCGCCTGCTGCCGGGATGGCTGGCCGGGCAGCCGGAGGGGAAGTGGACGCTCGACGGCGACGCGTCGATCCGCAAGCGTCCGGTCGACCGGGTGGCGTCGCCGCTGCGCGCGATGGGCGCCAAGCTCGCCGCCCGCGAGGACCGCCTGCCGCCCCTGGAGGTCGAGGGCGCGCCGCTCCATGGGATCACCTACGAGCTCCCGGTCGCCAGCGCCCAGGTCAAGTCCTGCCTGCTCTTCGCCGGGCTGCTGGCCGAGGGCGAGACCCGCGTGGTCGAGCCACTGCCGACCCGCGACCACTCCGAGCGCATGCTCGCCGCCGCCGGCGCCGAGGTCCGCCGCGAGGGCGACACCGTCGTGATCGCGCCCGCCGAGCGCCTCGAACCGGGCCGCATCGTCGTCCCCGCCGACTTCTCCTCGGCCGCCTTCTTCATCGTCGCCGCGACGCTCATCCCCGGCAGCGACGTGCTCCTCCATCATGTCGGGCTCAACCCGACCCGCACCGGGCTGCTGGAGATCCTCGGCCGTATGGGCGCCGACTCGATCGAGATCGCCGAGCTCGGCGAGGACGGCGGCGAGCCGATCGGCGACATCCGCGTCGGCCACTCCGAGCTGCGCGGCTGCGAGGTCGGCGCCGCCGACGTCCCCCTGGCGATCGACGAGCTGCCGCTGGTCGCCCTCGCCGCCTGCTTCGCCGAGGGCACGACGACGATCCGCGACGCGGCGGAGCTGCGACGGAAGGAGTCGGACCGGATCGCCACCGTCACCGACGCCCTGTGGGCGCTCGGCGGGCAGGTCGAGGCGACCGCCGACGGGATCGTCATCGAGGGCACCGGGGGCCTGCGTGGCGGCGCGATCGACTCGCACGGCGATCACCGCATCGCGATGCTCGGCGCGGTCGCCGGGGCCGCCTCCAGCGAGGGGGTCGAGGTCGCCGACATGGCCGCCGCCGCGGTCAGCTACCCGGGCTTCGAGTCCGACCTCGGCTCGCTGCAACAGAGCCCGCCGCTCCACGACCCGGTCCACTGACGCCGCGGCGTCGATCGGCCGAGCGGCCCTGACCCGTACGCTGCCGCCATGGTGATCGCGATCGACGGCCCCGCCGGGGCCGGCAAGTCAACCGTGGCGCGCGCCGTCGCCGCGGAGCTCGGCTTCACCTACCTCGACTCGGGGGCGATGTACCGGAGCGTCGCGCTGGCCGCGCACGAGGCCGGGGTGGACGTCGACGACGGCGCCGCGCTCGGGCCGCTCGCCGCGGGCCTCGCGATCGACTTCGACGGCCGCCGCGTGCTGCTCGCGGGGCGCGATGTCTCGGACGCGATCCGCGGTCCCGAGGTCACCGCGGACGCCTCGCGCGTCTCGGTCCACCCGGCCGTGCGCGAGGCGATGGTCGCCCGCCAGCGGGAGCTGATCGAGGCCGGCGACTATGTCGCCGAGGGCCGGGACATCGGCACCGTGGTCAGCCCCGATTCGCCGCTGAAGGTCTTCCTCACCGCGAGCGACGAGGAGCGGGCGCGTCGCCGCGCGGCGGAGACCGGGGAGGACGTCGCCTCGGTGCTGGCGGCCCAGCGTCGCCGTGACGCCCGCGACACCGAGCGTGAGCACGGGGCGCTGCGCGCCGCCGCCGAGGCGGTCGAAATCGACACCACCGGGCTCGGCCTCGAAGAGGTCGTGGGGCGCGTGGTCGGCCTCGCCCGCGAGCGAGGGCTCGCATGAGCGCCACGGTCGCCGTCGTCGGCTTCCCCAACGTCGGCAAGAGCACCCTGGTCAACCGCCTGGTCGGCGGCACCGAGGCGGTCACCTCGCCGGAGCCCGGCGTCACCCGCGACCGCAAGCGACTCGCCACCGAATGGAACGGGGTCCGCTTCGAGCTGATCGACACCGGCGGCATCGACCTCGAGGACGAGGCCGAGCTGGCCCGCGACGTGCAGGCGCAGGCGCGCGTGGCGATGGCCGAAGCCGACGCGATCCTCCTCGTCGTCGACGCCCGCGCCGGCCTCCGCGCCGGCGACGCCGAGCTCGCCCGCACCCTGCGCGGCTCCGCGGTCCCGGTGATCGTCGTCGTCAACAAGGCCGATCGCCCGAACGACTACGCCGCCACCGCCGAGTTCCACGCCCTCGGGCTCGGCGACCCGCTGCCGGTCTCCGCCACCCATGGGCTCGGCACCGGCGATCTGCTCGACGCACTCGTCGTCGCACTGGGGGACCGCGCCGGCGAGGACGAGCCCGACGACGCGGTCCGGGTCGCGATCATCGGCCGCCCCAACGTCGGCAAGTCCTCGATGGTGAACGCCTTCCTCGGCTCCGACCGGGTGATCGTCTCCGACATCGCCGGAACCACTCGCGACGCGATCGACACCGAGCTCGAGGTCGAAGGCCGGCGGGTGATCCTGGTCGACACCGCGGGCCTGCGCCGCCGGGCCAAGGTCGCCGGGACCGTCGACTACTACGCCCAGCTGCGCTCCGAACGTGCGGTCCAGCGCGCCGACGTGGCGATCGTCGTCTGCGATGCCGCCGAGGGGGTGACCTCGGAGGATCTGCGGGTCGCCGAGATGGCGATGGTGGCGGGCTGCGCGACCTTACTGGTGCTGAACAAATGGGACATCGGCGAGACCGACATCGACGACGCGCGGATCCGGGTCAGCCGCAAGTCGCGCCTGCGCCCGGCCGTGATCACCGCCAGCGCCACCCGCGGTCGCAACGTCGGCACCCTGTTGCCGAAAGCGCTCGAGCTGGCCGACCGCGCGGCGTCCCGCATCCCGACCCCGGAGTTGAACAAGTTCGTCGCCGAAGTCGTCGGCAAAACGCCGCCGCCCGCCAAACGCGGCCGCCGGCTGCGGCTCTACTACGCGGCGCAGATCGGCGAGAGCCCGCCGCGGATCGCGATCCAGGTCAACGACCGCAAGCTGATCAGCCGCGACTGGGCCTACCACCTGGAGAACCGGATGCGGGAGGCCTATGGGCTCGAGGGCGTGCCGCTGGTGATCGACTTCGTGCCGCACTCCGGTGGGCGGGGGCGGCCCCAGTAGGCCTCGGCTTGCACCGCTTCGCTTTCCTTTACGCTTCCACGATGCCGAATTCCAAGTCACTCGCCGAGGGCGAGCACCTCTTCACGTCCGAGTCAGTCACCGAGGGTCACCCCGACAAGGTCGCGGATCAGATCTCCGACGGCGTCCTCGACGCGATCCTCGCCGAGGACCCGGGCGGCCGCGTCGCCTGCGAGACCCTGGTCAACACCGGGATGGCGGTGGTGTCCGGCGAGATCACGACCGAGAACTACGTCGACATCCCGGAGATCGTCCGCGAGACGGTCCGCGACATCGGTTACGACGCCAAATACGGCTACGACTGCGACCACATCTCGGTGCTCGTGTCGATCGACAGGCAGAGCCCCGACATCGCCCAGGGCGTCGACCACGCGTTGGAGACCCGTGAGGACCCGGGTGACGACGACGAGCTCGACATCGCCGGCGCCGGCGACCAGGGGATGATGTTCGGCTACGCCTCGAACGAGACCGAGGCGCTGATGCCGATGCCGATCCACCTCGCGCATCGCTTCGCCGAGCGGCTGACGGCGGTCCGCAAGGACGGGACGCTCGGCTACCTCGGCCCCGACGGCAAGACCCAGGTCAGCGTCCGCTATGCGGACGGCCGGCCGATCGCCGTCGAGAAACTCCTGATCTCCACCCAGCACGACGAGGGTGTCGACTCGCAGGGGACGATCCGACCCGATCTCTGGGAGCACGTCGTGATGCCGGTGCTGGCGAGCGAGGTCCCCGGGATGTACGACGAGGGTGCGCTCCGCGACGACTTCCTGGTCAACCCGACCGGCAAGTTCGTGATCGGTGGCCCGGTCGGCGACGCCGGCCTCACCGGCCGCAAGATCATCGTCGACACCTACGGGGGCATGGCCCGCCACGGCGGCGGCGCCTTCTCCGGCAAGGACCCGTCCAAGGTCGACCGCTCGGCCGCCTACGCCGCCCGCTACGTGGCCAAGAACGTGGTCGCCGCGGAACTCGCCGACCGCTGCGAGGTCCAGGTCGCATACGCGATCGGCGTCGCCCACCCGGTCTCGCTGATGGTCGAGACCTTCGGCACCGGCAAGCTCTCCGACCACCGCATCGCCGAGCTGGTCCAGGCCGAGTTCGACATGCGCCCGGGCGCCTTCCGCCAGTACCTCGACCTGCACCGCCCGATCTTCCAGAAGACCGCGGCCTACGGCCACTTCGGCCGCGAGGAGCCCGAGTTCACCTGGGAGCGCACCGACCGCGCCGAGGCCCTGAAGGCCGTCGCCGGCGCCGAGGTCGCCGCCGCGTAGCTCGGAGGTAGCGGCAGTTCCGGGGTCGGTCAGGCCGCCGGAGGGGGAGAGGTTCAAGCCTGTCGACTTTGACCACACCATGGTGTGGTCAAAGTCGGATGCGCGGGATCGGACCGCGTGGAGGCTGGTGCGACGGCAGCACGGCGTGGTGACGCGCGGGCAGCTGGAGGCGCTCGGATTCAGTCGCCGCGGCATCGAGCACCGCGTCGCGAGGGGACGCCTGCACCTGATCTCGAGGGGCGTCTATGCCGTGGGACGCCCCGATCTGACGCAACACGGGCGCTGGATGGCGGCCGTGCTCGTCTGCGGGGACGAGGCCGCGCTCAGCCACCGGAGCGCGGCGGAGCTCTGGGGGATCGGATGGGAGGAGGCGGGACGGATCGACGTGACCGTGAGGCGGAAGTGTGAGATCAGGCGTAAGGGCCTCCGGGTCCGCAGCCGCCCCTCCCTCGATGCCGGCGGTTTCGTCCGCCGCCACGGCATCCCGGTCACCCGCCCGGTCCAGACCCTGATCGACCTGGCCACCGAACTGAAGCCGCTACGCCTGGAGCGGGCGGTCAACGAGGCGGACAAGCTCGATCTCGTCGATCCGGAGACTCTGCGATCCGCTCTCGACGCCCACCAGGGAGAGCCGGGCGTCAAGAAGCTCGCCACCCTCCTCGACCGCCACACCTTCCGCCTCTCGGACTCCGACCTCGAGGTCCTGTTCCGCCCTCTCGCCCTCGCCGCCCACCTCCCGATCCCGCTGACGAAACACCGGGTCCTCGGCTACGAGGTCGACTTCTGGTTCCCCGAGCACGACCTGGTCGTCGAGACCGACGGCCTCCGTTACCACCGCACCCCGTCCCAACAGGCCCGGATGGCGAGGCGCGATCAGACCCACACCGCCGCGGGCCTCCGGGTCCTCCGCTTCACCCACTGGCAGATCGCCTATGCCCCCGACGAAGTGACCGAGGTCCTCCGCCGCCTCAGAGCCATTCCGTATGCGGCTTCAGCCTGCCCGAGCCGCCTACGGAATGGCTCGGTCCCTGACCGTCCCTAAACCCCCGGCGACTGCGGCTCGCCCAACCCGTGGCTGCCGGCCGCGTCGGCGCCGGTCGCCCGGTCGACCCGTTCGACCACGCTTCCCGGGTCGGCGACGCCGTAGAAGATGAAGTCGTAGTCCCCGCTTGCCGCCGTGTCGAAGTCGACGTCGCCGATGTGCATCACCCGCTGGTAGACCGACTGGTTGTAGTTCACGTTCTGGACCCGCTCCAGCCGCGTCTCCTGGATCTCCCGCGAGATGATCCCGCGCTTGATGTTGAGGCGGCGGGTGGTGATCGAGTACGTCGTCGCCCACCGTTTGATGAAGCCGATCAGCAGGGTCAGAGCCAGGATGACGAGGACGACGACGAAGACGGACGTCGTGCTCGAGACCAGCTTCGCGATCACCCCGAGGACGATCGCGACGAGGATGCCTTTGAGGTAGAAGCCGAGGATCGCGCGCCAGGAGGGATGTCCCTGGAAGATGATCGTCTCGCCCTCGCTGAGATTCATGTTCACGCGGGCAGCATAAGCGCCGCGTCCCCCGGTTTCCATAACCTCGCTCACGATGGCGATCCTCAAGGTCGAGCCGCTGACGACCGCCCGCGCGCTGCGGGGGCCGTTCGACTATCGGCGACCCGAGGCGATGGCGGGGCTCGAGGTCGGCAGCCTGGTGCGGGTGCCGTTCGGGCCGCGTCGCCTGCTCGGCGTGGTGGTCGAGCTGGCCGATTCCTCGGAGCTGGCGCCGGAGCGCCTGGCGGAGCCGATCGAGGCGCTCGAGGCGGGCGCCTCGGCGGAGCTGGTCGAGCTCGGCCTCTGGGTGGCCCGCGAATACTGCTCGACGCCCTCGCGCGGTCTCTCACTGGTGTTGCCGCCGGGGACGGGGAGCGGCCGCTCCGGGCGCACGGTGCGGGCGAAGACCGAGTTGCGGGCCGAGATCCTGCCCGCCGGAGAAGCGGCGCTGGAGGGCGGCGAGCGGCTCGGGGTAAAGCAGCGGGCGGTGCTCGAGGTGCTCGCCGAGAGCGGCGAGATGTCGGCGCCGCATCTGAGCGCGGCGGTCGGGGCGACCAGGGCGATCATCCGCCGGCTCGCCGAGCGCGGCCTCCTCGCCACCCGCGACTCGAGCGTGCGCCGCGCCCCCGCCGCGTCCCGCCTCGCCGCCGCGGTCGAGCCACCCCGGCTCCTACCCGAGCAGCAGGCCGCCGTCGACGCCCTGGTCGCGGCGCTCGACGGCGAGCCCGACGCGCCCCGCGAGCAGCTTCTCCACGGGGTCACCGGCTCGGGCAAGACCGAGGTCTACCTGGCGGCGGTGGAGGCGGCGCTCGCCCGCGGCCGTGGGGCGATCGTCCTCGTCCCCGAGATCGGCCTCGCGCCGCAGGCCGTCGCCCGCTTCCGGGCCCGGCTCGGCGACCGCTTCGCCGTCCTCCACAGCGCCCTCTCCGAGGGCGAGCGCTTCGACGAGTGGCAGAGGCTGCGCAGCGGCGAGGCGCAGGTCTGCGTCGGGCCGCGCTCCGCCGTCTTCGCCCCGGTCCGCGACCTCGGCCTGATCGTGATCGACGAGGAGCACGACTCCTCCTACAAGCAGGAGGGCGACCCGACCTACGACGCCCGCGCCGTCGCCCGCCACCGGGCGCGGGAGCGCGGCGCCGTCCTCGTCGCCGGGACGGCGACGCCGCGCCCGGAGGCCTGGCTCGAGCTGCCCCGCCTGGAGCTGCCCCGCCGCGTCGACGGCCTGCGCATGCCGCCGGTCAACATCGTCGACATGCGCGAGGTCGATCCACGCTCGGGCCCGCTTCACGCCGAGACCTGGACCGCGCTGGAGGAGGTCCGGGCGGCCGGCCGCAAGGCGATCGTGATGGTCAACCGGCGCGGCTTCGCGCCCTGGCTCACCTGCCGCTCCTGCGGCCACCACTGGGGCTGCCCCAACTGCGACGTCTCGCTGATCGTGCACCGCGAGTCGGGACGGCTGGTCTGCCACCACTGCGCTCATCAGGAACCGGCCCCGCGAGCCTGCCCGGTCTGCGCCTCGACCACGCTGGCGCGGGCGGGCGCCGGCACCGAGCGGATCGAGGAGCTGATCCGCGCACGGCTCGCCCCGATGCCGGTCTTCCGGCTCGACTCCGACACCACCGCCCCGCGCGGCGCCCACGCCCGCATCCTGGCCGAATTCGGCGAGGCCGCGAGCGCCGTCCTGGTCGGCACCCAGATGGTCGCCAAGGGCCACGACTTCCCGGAGGTGACGCTGAGCGCGATCCTCAACGCCGACGCGACCCTGCGCTTTCCCGACTTCCGGGCGGAGGAGCGGACCTTCGCGATGGTCGCCCAGTTGGCCGGGCGCTCGGGGCGCGGCGAGGCGGGGGGCGAGGTGATGGTGCAGACGCTCGCCCCGAACGCCTCCTCGATCGAGCACGCCGCCGCCCACGACTCGGCGGGCTTCCTGGAGGGGGAGCTGGAGCGCCGCCGCATGCTCCTCTACCCGCCCTTCTCGCATCTCCTGCGGGTCAACCTCAGCTCGGAGAGCGAGGAGAAGGTCGACGCCGCCGCCACCGCGATCGCCGCCGAACTGCGCTCCCGCCTCCCGGCCGAATCGGACCTGCTCGGGCCGGCGCCGATGTTCCGGGTGCGGGGACGGCACCGGCGCCGGATCCTGGTCAAGGCCCAGGATCGGGCGGGGACCGTGGCCGCCGCCCGCGTGACGGTCGAGCGCCGCGCCGCCGACCGCGCACTGAAGGACGTCTCGATCGGTGTCGACGTCGACCCCGCGTAAGCAGAGCGCCCCGACATAAGCAGAGCGCCCGCCCTCGGCGGACACTCTGCGGACCGTTCGCTCGGCCTCCGGCACCCCACGCTTAGAATTGATGGATGAGCGACGAGCAGGCGATCGACGACCGAGAAAACGAGGAAGAGGAGCTCCACCAGAAGCTCCTCGAACGGCGCGAGGCGGCGCTCGCGCATGTGGTCAAGTTCGGCGATCCGGTGCTGAAGAGCCGCGCCTCCCCGGTCGAGGATTTCGGTCCCGAGCTGCGCGCCGAGGTCGAGCGGATGATCCAGATCATGCAGGAGGGGATGGGCGTCGGGCTCGCCGCCACCCAGCTCGGCGTACTGCGCCGGCTCCTCGTCTTCCAGGCCGCCTCCGACAGCGAGCCCTCAGCCCTGGTCAACCCGAAGATCGAGTGGACGTCGGACGAACTGGCGATCGCCGAGGAGGGCTGCCTCAGCCTGCCGCGGGTGACGATGGACGTCGAGCGCCCTCTCCACGCCCGCTTCACCGGCCGCGACGTCGACGGCGAACCGGTCACGATCGAGGCCTCCGGCCTCGAGGCGCGCGTCCTCCAGCACGAGATCGACCACCTTGACGGGGTGCTGATCCTCGACCGCACCGAACGCAAGCAGCGCAAGGCGGCGCTGCGGGCGTTGCGCGCCGGCGAGAGCTACCACCCGCCGGTCGAGGACGAGGACGACCTTGGCGAGGAGCTGCGCGAGCCGCGCACCGACGCGTGAGGACCGTCTACCTCGGCACCTCGGACTTCGCCGCGACCGTCCTCCGCCGGCTGGCCCGCTCGCCACACAAGCCCGCCCTGGTCGTCACCCCGCCGGACAGCCGCCAGGGCCGCGGGCGGAAGGTCTCGCCGCCGCCGGTGGCCTTGCTGGCGGGCGAGCTGGGGACCGATCTGCTGCAGGCGGAGAACGTCAACGAAGAGGCGGCGCTGGAGCGGATCCGGGCGGTGGAGCCCGAGGCGGTCCTGGTCTGCGCCTTCGGTCAGCTGATCCGCGAGCCGCTGCTCAGCCTCGCCGAGATCCTCAACGTCCATCCCTCGCTGCTGCCGCGCTGGCGTGGGGCGGCGCCGATCGAGCGGGCGATCATGGCCCGCGACCCGCGGACGGGTGTCTGCGTGATGCGGCTCACCGCCGGGCTCGATTCGGGGCCGGTGGCATCGTGCGCCGAGGTGCCACTGGGGGACGACGAGGACTATGGGACGCTGGCGCCGAAGCTGGCGGAGCTTGGCGGGGATCTGCTGGTCGAGGCGCTTGACCGGCTCGCCGGGGGGACGCTCGAGTTCACCGAGCAGGACGAGGCGGAGGTGACCTACGCGGAGAAGATCGCGCCCGAGGATCGGCGGCTGGATCTGTCGCGGTCGGCCGAGGACCTGGCGGCGACCGTGCGTGCGCTGACCCCGCACATCGGCGCGTACTTGGAGTTGGAGGGAGGCGAGCGGCTTGGGGTGCGGCGGGCGTCGTCATCCCCCGCAACCTCGACTACTGGCATCGGTGAGGTTGCGGTGGATGACGACGCTCTCCTAGTGGGAACGGGAAACGGGGTGCTCAGGATCGAGGTCGTCCGGCCCGCCGGGGGCAGGGCGATGAGCGCCGCCGACTACCTGCGTGGCCACGAATTGCCGAAGTTCTCGTGATGCCGGGCGCCACCGTCTGCATTTACCCCTCCTCAGCGGGGGTAAATGCAGACGTCGATGCCGAGGGGGGTCCGCGATGCCGGTAGCGGCGCCGCGCGCGCTCGCCTTCGAGGTGCTGCGCGAGACCTTCGAGCGCGAGGGGCACACCGAGGTCGCCTTCCGCGCCGGGGCCGAGCGGCTCGGGCTCGTGGGCCGGGACCGGGCGCAGGCGCAGCGGCTGGCCTACGGCTCGGTGCAGCGGCGCGGCACCTCCGACGCGGCGATCGAACGGCTCTCGGGACGGGCGATGCGGCTGCTCGACCCGCCGGTGGCGGCGGCGCTGCGCCTCGGCCTCTACGAGCTGCTCTTCGCCGACGCTACCCCCGATCACGCCGCCGTCGACCAGGCGGTGGAGCTGGTGAAGATCGCCAAGGCGGCCCACGCGAGTGGTTTCGTCAACGCGATCCTGCGCCGCGCCACGCGCGAGCGCGAGGCGCTGACCAGGGCGCTGCTGGAGGACGACTCGACCCCCGAGGCCGCCGCCGTCGCCCACTCGGCGCCGCTCTGGCTGGCGCGGATGTGGTGGGAGGAGCTCGGGGCCGAGGCGGCGCGCTCGTTGCTCGCCGCCTGCAACGAGCCGGCCGAGGTGGCGATGCGGGCGGCGGACGCGACGGCGCGCGCCGACCTGGTGGCGCGGCTGCGCGAGGAGGGCATCGACGTCTCGCCGGCGGCGGGCGCCTGGCCGCTCGACGTCGCCGAGGAGATGGTCTTCGGCGGGCGGACGGGCGACTCGGTGCCCCGTCTCGTCGCCGAGGGCGTGCTCACCCCGCAGAGTCGTGGGTCGGCGGCGGTGGTCGAGGTGCTGGCGCCGCGGGCGGGGGAGACGGTGCTCGACCTGTGCGCCGGGCCGGGGATCAAGACCGGCCAGATCGCCACCCGGATGGAGGACCGCGGCGAGGTGATCTCGGTCGAGCTCGACCAGGCCCGCGCCGCCGAGATCGCCGAGCAGACCCGGCGGCTCGACCTGCACGGGGTCACGGTTTTCGAGGGCGACGTGACCGCGCTGCCGTTGCCCGAGGGTTTCGACCGCGTCCTCCTCGACGCGCCCTGCTCGGACCTCGGCACGCTCGCCTCGCGCCCGGATGCGCGCTGGCGCAAATCCCCGCGCACGATCGAGCGGGTCGCGGCGGTGCAGGAGAAGGCGCTCCTCGCCGCCGCCAGGCTGCTGCGGCCGGGCGGCACGCTGGTCTACTCCACCTGCACGATCTCCCGGCGCGAGAACGAGGACCGGATCGCGGCGCTGCTCGAAGCGAGCGCCGCCGGAGGGGTCCCGGCACTCGAATTGGACGACCTCGGGGCGCTCGCGCCTGGCCTCGCCTCCCCGCACGAGGCCCGCGCTTTACAGCTCCGTCCCGACCGCGACGGGACCACGGGGTTTTTCATCAGCCGACTGACGCGCAATGATTAGGCGGATGTCCGACGCCGGAAGCACCAGCAGCGTCCTGGACCGCGCCCCCTGCCCGAACTGCGGCGAGCCCTGGCTGCGGCCGACCCAGCTGCCGGGACGGCTGCGCTGCGTCAATTGCCTGAGCCGCTTCGAACTCGTCTCCCAGTGCCCCGAGTGCGGCACCCACCAGACGATCGCCCGGATGACCCACACCGCCGACATGCAGTGCCAGACCTGCGGCGCGTCGATGTTGAAACCAACCTGAGTGGATCTGGGGGCGCCTGGCGGTGTCCTCGGTCGCTCGGGTCGGGTCACGCATTGGTAATGCGCTCCCCTTCCCTCACTCCCTGCGTCCTTGCCAGGCTGGCCCAGATCCACTCAGCGTCCTCAGTAGGCTGCGGCCGGTGAGCGAGCGATTCCGCCAACTGATTTCGGCACCGCGGGTGGCGCCGTCGATCCTCTCTGCCGACTTCGCCAAGCTCGGCTCGCAGGTCGAAGAGGTGATGGCGGCCGGGGCGCGGGTGATCCACGTCGACATCATGGACGGGCACTTCGTCCCGCCGATCACGATCGGGCCGCTGGTCGCCGGCGCCGTCGCCGACATCGTCCACGATGCGGGCGGGGCGATCGACGTCCACATGATGATCGAGACGCCGGAGCGCCAGATCGAGGAGTTCGCCAAGGCCGGCGCCGACTCGATCACCTTCCACGCCGAGGCGACCCCGCACGCCAACCGCACCCTGGCGGCGATCCGCGACCTCGGCTGCTGCGCGGGCATCGCGATCAACCCCGGCACCCCGGTCGAGGCGGTCGCCGAGCTGCGCAACCTCGCCGACCTCGTCCTCTGCATGACCGTCAACCCCGGCTGGGGCGGGCAGTCGTTCATCGCCTCCTCCCCGGACAAGGTCGAACGCCTCCGCCCTCTGGTCGGCACGGCGAAGATCGAGGTCGACGGTGGCATCGACAGCGAGACCGCGGGCCCGATCGCCGCCGCCGGAGCCTCGCTCTTCGTCGCCGGCAGCGCGATCTTCGGCGCCGACGACCCCGCCGCTGCCTACCAGGCCATCGTGCAGGCTGCTGACGCGACCTGAGGGGTTTCCGTCGGGAGGCGGGGCGGGGCTACGCTGGAGGGGTGAGCGAACGGCTTTCTTCGACTGCTCGGATCATCGTCACGGTCTGCTTCCTGATCGGCCTGGCGATCGTGGTGCTGGATCCGTTCACGTGGGGCCGGGTCAGCGGGGTGATCCAGTTGCTGGCCGGGGCGCTGGCCGTCGTGCTCGTGGCCGCCCTGGTGGCGATGTTCCTGGGAAGGGGCGAGATGCCGGAGGAGGAGTTCCAGCGGATCTCCAAACGCAGCGAATTGCTGGCCACGCTGCCGCCCGGGCAACTGCAGCCGAGCGAGTTCGAAGAAGCGGTGGTCGAGGCGATCGACGACCTGCCGGCCGAATTCCAGGAGATCCTCAAAGACGTCCCGATCGTGATCTCCGACCTGGGGCACCAGTTCCACGCCTACGGCCACTACATCGGCGACACCGTCGCCCGCGACGACTTCCGCGACCACATCGTGATCTACCAGGACACGCTCGAACGCGACTTCGGCTGGAATCCGGACCTGCTCCGCGCCCAGATCACCCGCACCGTCCGCCACGAGGTGGCCCACCACCTCGGTTGGAACGAGGAAGGCGTGGAAAACCTGGGGCTCTAGCTAGCGCCTACGCCCGCGGGCGATGAGGGCGCCGGTGATCTCCTGCAGCCACGCCTTTTCCTCGCCACCGACATCCTCCAGCTCGGCGCGACCCTCGCACCAGCCGGCGAGCGCGCGGCGGCCGCCGATCGCGACCAGCTTGTCGCTCGTCACCGCGTAGCGGCCGTCGGCCATCGCCGCCATCGCGCCGGTGTCGTCGCTGCGGGTGCGCAGGACGGCGACCACGGGAATGCCGTCGATCTGGGTCGGCGACTCGGGGTTCTCGCCCGCCCGCAGCGGCCGCACCGAGAAGACCTGCGAGGCCGCCCGGCGCGGCAGCGGCGGCGGCGCCGGTTTGCCGAGCGGACCTTTGACCCAGCGCTCGGTCAGCTTCTCGACCTGGTCGCGCAGCTCCCCGCGGACCAGGACGTGGAGCTCGTCGCCCTCGCGCAGCTCGGTCGCCCCGCGCGGCGGGATCGCGTGGCCGTCGCGCACGATCACGTTGACCAGCGCCTCGCGTGGCAGTTCGAGCTCGCGCACCCGGTGCCCGGCGGCGGCGGCGGCGGGCGGCAGCCGGAAGGCGACCACGTCGCCGCCCATCTCGCGGATCCGCCCCGACTCGAAGAGCCGCCGCGGCAGCGCCGGCTCGTCGGTGGTCAGCCGCAGGCGCTTCGCCAGCGGCTCGAAGCTCGCCCCCTGGACCAGGGTGGAGGTGACGACGACGAAGAAGACGATCGCGAACTCTTCCTCCCCGCTGCGCACCCCGGCGACGACCGGGAAGGTCGCCAGCCAGATCGGCGTCGCCCCGCGCAGCCCGGCCCAGCCGAGCATCACCTTCTCGCGGAAGTTGAACGACGTGAACGCCGTCGCCAGGAAGGTGGCGAGCGGACGGGCGATGAAGATCAGCACCGCCGAGAGCGCCAGGCCCTTGATCGCGACGCCGCCGAGATCGCCCGGGAAGACCAGCACGCCGAGCAGGATGAAGAGGCCGATCTGGGACACCCAGCCGAGCCCCTCGTGGAAGGAGATGACGCTGCGCTTGGCCGGGATCCGCGCCGAGCCGAGCGCCAGCGCGGTCAGGTAGACGGCCAGCAGGCCCGACCCGTGGGCGACCTCGGAGACGCCGTAGGCAAGCGCCGCCGCGGCGATCGTCGCCACCGGATAGATCCCGTCCGAGGGCAGCTCGATCCGTTCGATCACCCAGACCGCGAGCTTGCCGAGAAGGAGCCCGACGATGATCCCGACCGCGATCTTCAAGGCGATCAGGCCGATCATGTCGGCGGCGCCGTAGTCGGGCTGCTGGATCCATTCGATGAAGCCGATCACCAGCAGCAGGGCGACCGGGTCGTTCATCCCGGACTCGCCCTCGAGCGTGCGCGCCAGCCGCTTCTCCAGGGTCGAATTGCGCAGCACGGCGAAGATCGCGGCCGAGTCGGTGGCGGCGATCGCGGCGCCGACGATCATCCCTTCGAGCCAGGAGAGCCCGAAGATCCATTTCGCCGCCACCCCCGCCAGGAGGGCGGTCGCCAGCGTTCCCAGGGTCGCCAGCGAGCCCGCCGTGCCGAGCACCGGGCGGATCTCCGACCAGCCCGAGGTGAGCCCGCCCTCGAAGAGGATCAGGACCAGCGCGATCGTGCCGAGGGTCCGCGCCAGGTCGTAGTTGGCGAAGTGGATGTCGCCGATGCCTTCCGACCCGGCCAGCATGCCGAGGCCGAGGAAGAGCAGCAGCGCCGGGACCCGCACCCGGTCGGCCAGCAGGGCGCCGCCGATCCCGGCCGCCAGCAGGACGCCGGCGATCAGCAGTAGGACGGCGTCGTGGTGGCCCATCCAGGGACCCTAGGGGAGGCCGCCGATCAGACGTTCTCGTCGATGATCGCCAGGCGTGCCTCGAGTTCCTCCGGGGAACCGGGCTGCGGCGTGTCGCCTTTGTGCGCGTGGGGGCGGCGGTAGACCCAGTAGAGCAGCGCGAAGAGGACCCCGGCGGCGAGCAGGAAGCCGATCTCGACCCGGCGCTGCTCGTTCGAGACCAGCGGGACGAAGTTCCAGGCGATGAAGACGACCGCGCAGGTGATCCAGCGGACGGCGGCGCGACGCACCTGACCCTGGGCGACGCAGGCCTGGTTCAGCGTCACCGAGGCGAGGTAGAGCCCCATCCCGACCGTGACCAGCAACAGGCCGAGGCGGTCGTAGGTGAACTTGTCGCCGAAGGCGATCTGCATCGCCTTCGGGCCGACCAGGGCCATGAACACCAGGGCCACCCCGGTGAAGGCGACGATCCCCAGCAGCACCATCTTCACCGTGTGGCCGAATTCGCGGTCCGAGTCGGGATCGTCGGAGGTGTGGAGGCTGGTGAGGTGGGGGAGGATCGAGGTCGAGACCGATTGGAAGAGCTGCAGCGGCGCCCGCGCGATCATCAGCACGTTGAAGATGAAGCCCGCCTCGGCGGCGCCCTGCAGGCCACGCATGATCAGCGGCCCCGCGTTGAGGAAGGCTTGTTCGGAGAACATGATCAGGAGGACCGCGGCGGCGAACCCGCCCCCGTCACGGAATGAGAAGGTCTCCTCGGCTGCCGCTGCGGCGGCGACCTCGGGCGGGGGGGCCGTCGCTTTGTCTTTCTGGGCTTTGCGGGCGAACGCGAAAGGGACGACCAGGAGGCTCAGCGCTGGGGCCGCGGTGATCCCGACCGCGACCCATCCCTGGCCGCTCAAGATCCCGACCACGACCAGCACCGCGAAGATCGTGCGGAAGCACGATTCGCTCAGGATCAGGGCGACGAAGAGCCCGAACCGCTGACTGCCGGCGAGGAAGCCACGGGCGAAGTAGCTCGCCGCGTAGAAGAGCACCGAGGTGAAGAAGACCCAGTAGAGGGTTTCGTTCCCCTCCAGGAGGGTGTCCTGGATCGGCCCGCGCAGGGCCAGGGCCAACACGGTGAAGAGCAGCGAGAGGCCGAACTGGATCGTCGAGGCGACCCGCATCGGCTCGCTCAGCGATTGCCCTTTGACGACCCGCTCGGAGATGTGGCGGCTGAGCAGCTGTTCGATCGGCCGGTAGAGGGTGGAGATGGTGATGAAGACCGCCGACCAGAGCACCGTGATCTGCCCGTAGTCGTTCTTCGAGAGCGTGTGCGAGGCGATCAGGAAGTAGGCGTAGGTGATGACCCCGGTCAGCCCGACGCCGACCGCGAGGAAGCTCGCGGTTTTGCCGTAGTCCGCCGAGGAGGCGGGGGCTTTGCCGTTCGGGGCGCTGCCGTTCCCGCTCATGCGTCGACTTCGGTGGGGGCTTCGTCCGGCGGCGTCCCGTGCACCTTCGTTTCCTGCTCGGAGGCGGCCGGCTTCGCGCCGCCCTTCTCGTAGTGCGAAGGCGGCACGCCGAGCGCCAGCTCGACCCGCCGCACCCGCTCGAAGATCCGCTGCGTCATCACCCGCTGCCCGGCCAGCAGGTCACCGATCACCCCGAGCGCGAAGAGCTGCACCGCGGCGATCATCAGCACCGCGCCGAGGATCAATGACTGGATGTGCCCGTTCGAGTTGCCGTTGAAGATCGCGTCGATCAGGAACGGCAGCCAGGCGAGCAGCGCCAGCGCGCCGACCACGATCGCCGCGGTGACGAAGGCCCGCAGCGGCTCATACCGCGCGTAGATCCGCAGGATCGCGGGCGTGTTGCGGCGCACGTAGTCGCCGGTCGACCCGGCCAGCCGCGACTCGCGCGTCTGCGGGTTGGTCGAGACCGGCACCTCGTCGACCGCGACCAGCATCTTGCCCGCCTGCACGAGGCTCTCCAGCGTGTAGGTGAAGTTGTCGACCACGGAGAGCTGCAGGGCCGCCTCGCGGTTGTAGGCCCGGAAGCCGGAGGTGGTGTCGGTGACCTCGGTGTTCGAGACCCGCCGGACCACCCAGCTGCCCCAGTGCTGAAGCTGTTTCTTGGCGTCGGAGAAGTGCTCGATCCGCTCCACCTGACGGTCGCCGACCACCATGTCGGCCTCGCCGGCGAGGATCGGCGCGACCAGCCTGGCGACGTCGGCACCCGCGTACTGATTGTCGGCATCGGTGTTGACGACGACGTCCGCGCCGAGCTTCAGGCAGGCGTCGAGCCCGGCCTGGAATCCGGCCGCCAGCCCCTTGTTGTTGGTCAGTCGGACGATGTGCTCGACCCCGCATTCGCGCGCCACCGCGACCGTCCGATCGGTCGAGCCGTCGTCGATCACGAGCAGCTCGACGCTGTCGAAGCCGTCGAGGGAGCGCGGCAGATCGGCGATCGTCGCCGGCAGCGTCTGTTCCTCGTTCAGACAGGGGATCTGGATGATCAACTTCAAAGGCGGGCCACAGAGTACGGGGGGCAGGGGTCGAAGCGGCGCCCCGGTTGGTACTAACATCGACTGATTGACTGGTCAGTCAACGACATCAGCCGACGGTAAATTTCTGCGAAAGGCGCTCGCGCTGGCCGAGGGCGGCCGCGGTCGGGTCAGCCCGAACCCGCTGGTGGGCGCGGTCGTCGTCCGCGGCGGGGAGGTTATCGGGGAGGGCTTCCACGCCGAGCTCGGGGGTCTGCACGCCGAGCGGGCGGCGCTGGCCGACGCCGCGCGCCGCGGCGAGGACGTCGCCGGGGCGACGCTGTACGTGACGCTCGAGCCCTGCGCCCACCAGGGCCGCCAGCCGCCCTGCTCGGACGCGATCATCGAGGCCGACATCGGCCGCGTCGTGCTCGCCTCCCACGATCCGACCGCGAAGGCGTCGGGTCTCGGCATCTCCCAGATGCACGCGGCCGGGATCGAGGTCGAGACGCTGCCGTCCGAGAGCGAGGTCGCCGGCCAGGCCCGTCTCCTCAACCAGGCCTTCCGCAAACACAGCATCATCGGCCTGCCGCTGGTCGTCCTGAAGACGGCGATGTCGCTCGACGGCCGCACCGTCACCCCCGAGGGCGTCTCGCCCTGGATCTCCGGCGAGGAGAGCCGCCAGCTGGTCCACGTCTGGCGCGGCGAATGCGATGCGATCGCGGTCGGCATCGGCACCGTCCTCGCCGACGATCCGCTGCTCACCGCCCGGCTCGGCGAAGCGCGCCAGCCGGTCCGCGTCGTCTTCGACTCCAGCGCCCGCCTGCCGCTCGACTCGCGCCTCCTGGCGACTCTCGACGAGGCGCCGCTGACCGTCGTCCACGGCCCCGACGCCGACCGGCGCCGGCTCGAAGCCCTGCTCGCCGCCGGCGCCGAGACGATCCTCGCCGCCGGCCCGACCCCGGCCGAGCGGATCGCCGCGGCACTGGCCGAGCTCGGCCGCCGTGGGCTCACCAGCCTGCTGCTGGAGGGTGGCGCGAGGCTCGCCGCCGCCTTCGCCGCCGCCGGCCAGATCGATGAGGCGCGCGTCTTCGTCGCCCCGCTGCTGCTCGGCGGCGCCGTCGCCGACGTACCCGTCGCGGCCCTCCAGGGCGGCCCCACGGAAGCGGAGACCGTGGGAGAGGACACTTTGATCCGAACCCGATTCAAGGAGTGGTGATGTTCACCGGACTGGTGCAGGACATCGGCAGCGTCGAGAGCGTCGAGGGCGGCGCCGAGGGCGCGCGCCTGCGGATCGCGACCCGACTCGGCCCCGAGATCGGCCTCGGCGACTCGATCGCCGTCAACGGCGTCTGTCTCACCGCCACCGAGGCCGACGCGACCGGCTTCGCCACCGAGGCGATGAACCAGACGCTCGAGGTCACCGTGATCGGCGCCCTCGTCCCCGGCGCCCGGGTCAACCTGGAGCTCGCGACGCGCGCCGACGAGCGCCTCGGCGGGCACATCGTCCAGGGCCACGCCGACGGCTCGGGCCGGGTGATCGAGAGCGCCGAGGACGGCTTCGCCAGGCGCATCCGGGTCGAGCTCCCATCCGAGCTGTCGCGCTACGTCGTCGACAAGGGCTCGGTCGCCCTCAACGGCGTCAGCCTCACCGTCGCCGCTCTCGGCGAGGGCTGGATAGAGGTCTCGCTGATCCCGGAGACCTTGGAGCGCACCAATCTCGGCGACGCCGTCCCCGGCGATGCCTGGAACGTCGAGGTCGACGTGATCGCCAAGTATGTGGAGCGGCTGCTGTCACCATTTGCTGGAAAGGAGAACGCGTGACCCCACCTGACACCGAGACCGACACCGCCTTCACCACGATCGAGGAGGCGATCGAAGAGATCCGTCGCGGCAAGATGGTCGTCGTCTGCGACGGCGAAGACCGCGAGAACGAGGGCGATCTGGTGATGGCGGCCCAGTTCGCGACGCCGGAGGCGGTCAACTTCATGGCCAAGGAGGCGCGCGGGCTGATCTGCCTGGCGCTGACCCCGGATCGCTGCCGCAAGCTAGGCCTGAACCTGATGGCGGCGAAGAACGAGGCGCCGCTGCAGACCGCCTTCACGGTCACGATCGAGGCGGCCGGGGGGGTCAGCACCGGGATCTCGGCGCACGACCGCGCCCACACGATCCAGGTCGCGATCGATCCTGACTCGGGCCCCCGCGACCTCGTCGTCCCCGGCCACATGTTCCCCCTGCAGGCGAAAGAGGGCGGCGTGCTGGAGCGCACCGGCCACACCGAGGCGTCGGTCGACCTGGCCCGCCTCGCCGGTCTGATCCCGGCCGGGGTGATCTGCGAGGTGATGAACGACGACGGCTCGATGGCCCGCGTCCCCGACCTGATCCCCTACTGCGCCAGGCACGGGCTGAAGATGATCACCGTCGCCGACCTGATCGCCTACCGGCGCCGCACCGAGAAGCTGGTCGAACGGGTGGTGGCGACGGCGCTGCCGACCTCCTTCGGCGACTTCACCGCGGTCGGCTACCGGTCGCTGGTCGACGACAAACACCACGTGGCGATGGTCAAAGGCGAGGTCGACGGGGTCGAGGACGTGCTCGTCCGCGTGCACAGCGAGTGCCTCACCGGCGACGTCTTCCACAGCATGCGCTGCGACTGTGGCGAGCAGCTGGAGGCCTCGCTGGCGATGATCGAGCGCGAGGGACGCGGCGTCCTCCTCTACCTCTCCCAGGAGGGACGGGGGATCGGCCTGCTGAACAAGCTGCGTGCCTACAAGCTCCAGGAGGAGGGCGCCGACACGGTCGAAGCCAACCTCAAACTCGGCCTGCCTGCCGACCTGCGCGACTACGGGATCGGCGCCCAGATCCTCGGCGACCTGGGGTTGACCAGCATCCGGATCATCACCAACAACCCGAAAAAGATCGTCGGCATGGAGGGCTATGGGCTCTCGGTCACCGAGCAGGTGCCGATCGAGTCCCAGCCCAACATCCACAACGAGGCATACCTGCGCACCAAGCGCGACAAGATGGGCCACATCCTGCACCACCAGGGCCTCGACCTCGACGAGGAAATGCTCCACGAAGAGGAGGAACGGGACGAGGCGCGCGAGCGCCGCGACGAGGCCGGCACCGATGGCTGAAGCGGACGGCGCCTTCCTCGAGGAGTTCGACACGACCGATCGCTCCGAACTCGGTTCGCTGCGTTTCGCGACCGTGGTCGGGCGTTTCTACGAGGACCTGGCGCAGCGCCTCGAGGCCGGGGCGCGGGGAGGCTTCGAGGTCGCCGGGGTGCAGGCGGGTCAGGTCGAGCACCACTCGGTGCCCGGTGCCTACGAGCTGCCGTTGGCGGCCAAGTACCTCGCCGAGACGGGCAAGTTCGCCGGGGTCGCTTGCCTCGGCGTGGTGATCCGCGGCGAGACCGCCCACTTCGACTTCGTCTGCGGCGAGTCGGCGCGGGGGATCCAGGACGTCCAACTGCGGACCGGCGTGCCCTGCGCCTTCGGCGTGATCACCTGCGACACGATGGAGCAGGCGCTGGCCCGGGCGGGCGGCGACAAACGCGATCAGGGCCGCAACGCCGCGCTCACGGTTGCGCGGATGGCGCTGCTGAAGCGCCGAGTCGCCTGACTCGGTACCATCTCGCGTCCCATGGCAAAGGTATGTCACAGCTGCGGCAAGAAGCCGGCTTTCGGCCAGTCCCGCAGCCACTCGATGGTCGCGACGAAGCGCCGCTTCGAGCCGAACCTGCAGAAGGTCCGGATCCAGGAGAACGGTCGCCCCGTCCGCGCCTACGTCTGCACTCGCTGCCTGAAGAGCAACAAGGTCACCAAGGCCGCCTGAGGCGGCGTGGGGGCGCCTCGCGGCGTCCTCGTCCTTGCGAGGCTGGCCCACGCCGTCTCTGGGACTCGGCGTCTGCGTCTGCATTTACCCCCGCTGAGGAGGGGTAAATGCAGACGGTTCGGTCGGCGGACTACTCCGACTCGGTCGCGACGTCCGGTTTCACGGCGCTGTCGTGGGGGGTCTCGTGCGGCTCGACGGCCAGGTTCGGCAGGATCTTGCCGAGCCACTCGGGCATCCACCAGGCCTTCTTGCCGAACAACTGCATGATCGCCGGGACCAGCACCGAGCGGATGATCAGCGCGTCGACCAGGACCGCCGAGGCGAGGCCGAGGCCGAACAGTTTGGTGATCCGTTCGTCGGTGAGCATGAACGAGGCGAACACCGTGATCATGATCGCCGCCGCCGCGGTGATCACCCGTCCGGTCAGCGCCAGGCCTCGCGTGACGGCTTCCGTGGCGTCCTTCTTCGACTCCCACTCCTCGTGGATGCGGGACATCAGGAACACCTCGTAGTCCATCGAGAGCCCGAAGACGATCGAGAACAGGAAGATCGGGAAGAAGGCGATGATCGGGCCGGTGTCTTCGACCCCGATGATGCTCGCCCCCCAACCGTTCTGGAATACCGCGACGACGATGCCGAAGGCGGCGCCGATCGAGAGCAGGTTCATCAGGATCGCCTTCAGCGGCACCAGCACCGAGCGGAACACCATCATCAGCAGCAGCGCCGAGAGCAGGATCACCACCCCGATGAAGAGCGGCAGCTTTTCCGAGATCGCGTCGCCGAAGTCCTCGAAGATCGCGGTGATGCCGCCGACGTGGAGCACCGCGCCGGTCTTCGTCTCGATCGGCGGGATCACGTCGCTGCGGATGTGATCGAGCAGGTCGGTGGTGTCAGCGCTCTGCGGTGAGGTGGTCGGATAGACCTGGCAGAGCCCGACCGTCTTCGCCGAGTTGTAGGTCACTTCGGTGACCGAGGCGACGCCTTCTTCCTGCTTCAGCGTCGAGCAGAGCTGTTCGAGCCCGGCGCCGTCGCCCTTCTGCGGCAGCTTGGCGACCATCGTCAGCGGCCCGTTGAAGCCGGGGCCGAACCCTTCGGCGAGCAGGTCGTACGCTTCGCGCGTCGTCTGCCCCTTCGGGTTGGTGCCCGCGTCGTTGACGCCGAGGCGGAGGCTCAGGGTCGGGATGCAGAGGATCAGCAGGATGCCGCCGGAGACGATCGCGGCGGTCCACGGCCGCTTCTGGATCCAGCGACTCCAGGCATACCATTTGGTGTCTTCGCGCATCGAGTTCTGGCCGCCCGCGAGGCCGGGGATCTTCCATTTGTTGACCCGGTGGCCGACCCAGGTGAGCAGCGCCGGCAGCAGGGTCAGGGCGGCGATCATGGTGAAGAGCACCGACAGCGCGGCCGCCACGGCGACGCCGTAGAGGAAGGAGATGTTCAGCAGGAACATCCCCATCAGGGCGATGATCACCGTCGTCCCGGCGAACAGGACCGCGCGGCCGGCGGTGTCGACGGCATTGATCGCCGCCGCGCGCGGCTCGAGCCCGATGTCGAGGTTGTTGCGGAAGCGGGTGAGGATGAAGAGCGCGTAGTCGATCCCGACCCCGAGCCCGATCATCAACGCCAGCACCGGCGCGAATTCCGCCGTGTCGAAGATCCAGGTCCCCAGGGTCACCAGGCTGAGCCCGACGCCCAAGGCCAACAGCGCGGTGATGATCGGCAGCCCCATCGCCACCACCGAGCCGAAGGCGAGCAGCAGGATGATGATCGCCGCCAGCAGGCCGATCGCGAACGAGGAGTCGCCGCTTTCTTCTTTGGCTTCTTCGATCGGCTGACCGCCGAGCTGCACTTCGAGGCCGTTGCCGCCGGCGCCCTGCGCGGTCGTGATGATTTCCTTGGTGTCGTCCTTGTCGAGCTTGTTGCCCTGGACGTTGTATTGGATCGTCGCGTAGGCGATCTTGCCGTCGTCGGAGATCGCCGCCGCGCCCCCGCCGCCCCCGTAGGGGCTGGCGACTTCGGTCACGTGAGGCTTTTCTTCGACCGCCTTGAAGACGCCCTCCATCTTCTGCTTGACCGCCGGGGATTCGACCCCTTCGTCGGCTTTGAAGACGATCGTCGCCGTGCCGCCCGACTGGCCACCGAATTCGTCTTCGAGCAGTTCGTAGGCTTCGGTCGAGTCGGAGCTCGGAAGTTTGAATTCTTCGGAGAAGTCGGAGCCCTTGTTGCCGGCGATCGCTCCGATCACGACCAGGGCGGCGATCCAGCCGAATATCACCGTCTTCCGGTGACCGGTAATCCAGGTGGCAAAGCTGCGCATCGTTCTCCTTCCGTGACTGGTGCGCGAGATCGTCGAAAACGCGGGACGAAACTACGACGATCGGCGGGGCCTTTCATCGGCCCCAGGGGGGAATTCGTGGCGGGACGTTCATCCACCCGTGGGTGGAGGGAGTGAAGGTACCGATAAATACGGCCGTATTCGTTCCCGCCCGCTGCCGTCGCGCCTGGTCACTAGGTTTAACGACGAATGCCAGATCCATCGATTGCTCGCTTCAGGCGGGTCGTCAGCTCTGCGTTGGCCTCGCTGGAGGCGCGGCGGCAGGAGGTGAACGACCTCAACGTCTTCCCGGTCGCCGACGGCGATACCGGCGACAACATGGCGATGACCCTGCGTGCCGTGCTGGAGGAGCTCGACCGGGTCGACAGCGAGGGGATCGACGGACAGGGCGACGACGAGGTCGGCCGCACGGTGCTGGTGCAGACCTTGGCGCGGGCGGCGCTGATGGGCGCGCGCGGCAATTCCGGCGTGATCCTTTCGCAGATCGTCCGTGGCGCCGCCGAGGAGCTCGCCTCGCGACCGGGTGAGCTGGTCGATCCGCTGCTGGTGGCCGCCGCCTTCGCCTCCGCCGCCGATGCCGCCTACGACTCGGTCCGCGAGCCGGCCGAGGGGACGATGCTGACCGTCTTTCGCGAGATGGCCCACTCGCTCACCCGCCAGCTCGCCCACCTCTCGGCCGACAAACAGCGGCTTGCCGCCGACATCTCCGAAGAGCAGCAGGACGCGATCCTCGCCGAGGTGCTGGAGCGGGCGATCGCCGACGGCGAGCGGGCGGTCGCGCGGACCCCGGAGCAGCTCGAGGTCCTGCGCGAATCCGGCGTCGTCGACGCCGGCGGGCACGGGCTGGTGCTGATCATGGCCGGGATCGTCGCCGGGCTGCGCGGGGACGGGGCGGCGGTACCGGAGGTGCCGCATCGCGAGCCGCCGAAGCTGACCCGACCGCACCACGAGGACAGCCGCTACCGCTACTGCACGAACTTCATCGTCTCCGGCTCGGGGCTCGACGACCGCGGGGTGCTGCCGCGGCTGGAGGCGCTCGGCGACTCGGTCCTCGTGGTCGGCGACGAAGCGACGCTGAAGGTGCACGTCCACACCGACCAGCCGGAGTCGGCGATGGCGCTCTTCGAGGGGCTGGGGAGCGTCACCAACGTCGACGTCGCCGACATGCGCCAGCAGGTCGCCGAACGCGACGCGCGGTTGGGCCCGAGCACGGGGCGGACCGGGGTGGTCGCGGTGGCGGCGGGGGAGGGGCTCGAACGGCTCTTCGCCGAGCTCGGCGCCGACGTCGTCCCGGGCGGCGAGACCTTGAACCCCTCGACCTCGGAGCTGCTTGCCGGGATCCACGGGACCGAAGCGGAGGAAGTGCTGGTGCTGCCCAGCTCCTCGAACGTGATCATGGCGGCGGAGCGTGCTTGCGGACTCTCCGAGAAGCCCGCCCGGGTGGTCCCGGCGACCTCGCAGCAGGCGAGCCTCCTGGCGCTGGTCGAGCTCGATCCGGCGGCGGCACTCGAGGAGAACGCCGGACGGCTCGAAGCCGCGCTGGCGGACGTCGCCACCGGCGGCATCGCGCCGGCGGCCCGCGACGACGCCCAGGGGCGGTTCAAGCGCGGCGACGCGGTCGGCTTCTCCGGTGGCGAGATCGTCGCCTGGGGCGGGGCCGGGTCGACGCTGTTGGCGACGGTCGAGATGCTGGCCGTCGACGCCGAGATCGTCACCGTGATCGGCGGCGCCGACGCCCCGATCCCGCTCGACCAGGTCGACGCCCACGTGCCCGACGGGGTCGAGCTGGAGAAGCATGAGGGGGGCCAGCCAAGCTGGTGGTGGCTGCTCGCGGCGCAGTAGAGGTGCGGGGTTTCGCCGGGGTCGGCGGGCCGACCCGCGCCGAATTGCGCGATGCGCCGGTCCACTGGCCGCGCCCGAGCGTGCTCGAGACCGGGTTGGAGGCCCTCGACGGGGTCGGCCCGAAACTGGCCGACGCCGCCAGGCGGGCGGGGATCTCCACCGTCGGTGACCTGCTCTACCGCTTCCCGAGGTCCCACCGCGACCGCCAGATCCGCGCGCTGGAGGCGCTCGAGCCAGGCGAAACCGGCACGGTCCTCGTAACCGTGATGGGCAACCCGCCGAGGCCTTTCCGCAAAGGGAAACTGACGATGGTCGGGGTCAAAGTCGGCGACGAGACCGGACACGTGAGGGCCACCTGGTTCAACCAGCCCTGGGTCAGCGGCAAGCTCGAACGCGGCTCCCAGATCGTGATCACCGGGAAACGCAGCCCGAAAGGCCTGGCGGTGCAGGAATGGGAGCTGGTGGCACCAGCGGCCGAATCCGCGGAGCCCGCCGAAGAGAGATCCGGGAGCTTCGTCCCTGTCCATCCGGCCTCCGAGGACCTCCCCCCGAAGAAAATTCGCGAATGGGCCGAGCAGGCGGTGCGGCTTGCGCCCAATGCGATCGAGGGGCTGCCGTCGTCGCTGATCGCGAAGCGGCGCCTCACCTCCGTCGGCAGTGCGATCCGCGCGGCCCATTTTCCGGAGTCCGCCGAGGAGCTCGAAGACGCCCGCCGCCGGCTCGGCTTCGAAGAGCTCTTCCTCCACCAGGCCCTGCTGGCGACCCGCAAGCGCAGTCACCGCCGTTCGCGCCCGGCGCCCCGCTTCGGGAAGCCGGGCCCGACGGTCGAGCGCTGGCTCGCCTCGCTTCCCTTCGCCCCGACCGCCGACCAGCGCGCCGCCTTCGCCGACATCGACAAGGACCTCGACTCGGGCGAGCCGATGCAGCGCCTGCTGATGGGGGAGGTGGGCTCGGGCAAGACCGTGGTCGCCGTCTACGCGATGCTGCGGGCGCTGGAAGCGGGATACCAGGCGGCGCTGATGGCCCCGACCGAGACGCTCGCCGAGCAGCATGCGATCACCCTCGGCCGCCTGCTGGCCACCGAGGCGACGCCGTTCGCCCTCCTTACCGGCGCCACCGCCGCCCCCGTCCGCCGGCGCGCCCTGAACCAGCTCGCCAGCGGCGAGCTGGGACTGATCCTGGGCACCCACGCGCTGATCGAGCCGACCGTCCGCTTCGCCCGGCTCGGCCTCTGCGTGGTCGACGAGCAGCACCGCTTCGGGGTCGAGCAGCGGCGCGCGCTCGACTCGAAGGGGGTCGAGGGGATGGCCCCGCACGTCCTCCACATGACCGCGACGCCGATCCCGCGGACCCTCTCGCTGACGGCTTATGGCGACCTCGACACGACGGCCCTCCACGAGCTCCCCGCCGGGCGCATCCCGGTGACCACGAAAGTGGTCGGGGAGGCCGATCGCGACGTCGCCTACGAGTTCCTGCGCAAGCGCCTGCGGGAGGGGCGCCAGGCGTTCGTCGTCTGCCCACTGGTCGAGGTCTCCGAGAAACTGCCCGGCAAGGCGGCCGGGGAGGAGGCCGAGCGCCTGCGCCGCGGTCCCCTGCGTGACTTCCGGGTCGGCCTCCTGCACGGCCAGATGCACTCGAACCAGAAGAACGAGGCGATGCGCGCCTTCGCCGGAGGGGAGACCGACGTGCTGGTGGCGACGACGGTGATCGAGGTCGGCATCGACGTGCCGAACGCGACCGTGATGATGATCGAGGGCGCCGAGCGGTTCGGCGTCTCCCAGCTCCACCAGCTGCGCGGCCGGGTCGGGCGCGGCGAGCATCCTTCGCAGTGCCTGCTGTTCGCGACCGAAGCGGGGGAGATGGCGCGTCGCCGGCTGCAGGCGGTCGAGAACACCCGGGACGGCTTCCAGCTCGCCGAGGTCGACCTCGAACTGCGCGGCGAAGGGGAGATCCTCGGCACCCGCCAGAGCGGCCTGCCGCGCTTCGCCGTCGCCTCCTTGCCGGAGGACGGCCGGGCTCTGGTCGAAGCGCGCGAGGAGGTCCTCGCCCTGTTGCGGGAGCACGGCTCGCTCGAAGATCCGAGCCTCGGGCCGCTGCTCGAGGCCGCCCGCCGGCGCTTCGGGACCGGCGCCGCCGACCCCATCCCGCTTTGATCTCTCCATGCGTGTGATCGCCGGAGAGCTGAAGGGGCAGCAGCTGATGGCTCCCAAGGGCTGGAAGGTGCGACCGACCTCGGAGCGGGTACGGGAGGCGATCTTCTCGACGCTCGCGGCGCGGATCGAGGGCGCCGAGGTGCTCGACCTCTACTGCGGCACCGGGGCGCTGGCGATCGAGGCGCTCTCGCGCGGCGCCGCCCACGCCACCCTGGTCGACCGCGACACCCGCCCGGCGCTCGGCAACGTCGAGCGCCTCGGGCTGGCCGCGCGGGTCGAGCTGGTCCGCGCCGACGCGGGCGCCTGGTTGGCGGCGCGCGCCGATACCTCGCCCTACGACCTCGTCTTCGTCGACGCCCCCTATAAACTCGCCGACCTCGTGGCTGAGCAACTGGACACGCACCTGCCCCGGGTGCTGGCAGTCGACGGACGCGCCGTGGTCGAGAGCGGCGCCCGTCGCCCCCTGGTCGTCGACTCGCTGGAGCGCGTGCGGCAGCGCCGCTACGGTGCCGCCGACGTCTCGATCTACGGGCGGGCCGAGGGATGAGCGAGCGCAACGGCACCGTGGTCTGCCCGGGCACCTACGACCCGGTCACGCTCGGGCACATCGACATCATCACCCGCACGTCGAACGTCTTCGACAGGGTCGTCGTCGGCGTCGTCAACAACCCGCTGCGCAAGGACAGGACCCTGTTCACGGCGGAGGAGCGCAAGGCGTTCATCGAGGAGGCGACCGCCTCGCTCGACAACGTCGAGGTGCAGATCTTCTCCACCCTGCTGGTCGAGTTCGCCCGCGAGAACGACGCCCACGCGATCGTCAAGGGCATGCGGGCGATCTCCGACTTCGAGTACGAGTTCGAGATGGCGCAGCTGAATCGGAAGCTCGACCCCGGCATCGAGAGCATCTACGTGATCGCCTCGCCGCACTACAGCTTCCTCTCCTCGACCGGCGTGAAGGAAATGGCGACCTTCGGCGGCGACGTCGGCGACCTGGTCCCGCCGGGGGTCGCGCGCGCCCTCGCGGAGCGCCTCCCCGACAGGTAGGCCGCCGCGCAAGGTAGGGTTCTTTCCGCTCGTCCCTTCCTGGGCATCTCCTTGCAAATCTGCCCACGGCTACTCTTTCTTGGCCAAAATCCCCGCATACACGTAGGCTTACGAACCGCTTATGGACGTCCTGGTCCTCATAGACAAACTCGATGACGTTGTTCACAACGCCCGCCCGGTCCCTCTGACCGATCAGGTGCGTGTCGATCGCGAGGAGATTTACGATCTCCTCGATCAGATGCGCGCCACGATCCCGGAGGAGATCAAGCAGGCGCGATGGATCGTCAAGGAGCGCCAGGAGATGCTGGCCGAGGCCAAACGCGAGGCCGAGCGGATCGTCCGTGAGGCGCGCGAGCAGCAG
>DATNAG010000064.1:0-3209 GCA_035572835.1 Solirubrobacterales bacterium | reverse complement strand
CCGAGTACGAGGCGGCCCAGCCGACCGCCGCGAAACGGATCAACCGAGCGGTGCGCACGACCCCGATCGAGCCAGAGTGGGTCGAGTCGACGCTCGCTTCGCTGGAAGCGCTCGTTCTGGCCGGGGATGAGGCTAATTTGGCCGAGCGGGTCGTCGACCTGATCGCCGCACCGGGCGCAGATACCGCCAAGGTCATGCTGGACGAGTAGCCTTCCGCAACTTTGCTCCACACCGTCGAAAGAATCGGCTCCTTCGCGGGCCTCGCGTCCTTCCTGGGGTTGGCTGTCTTTGCCCTGCTCCTGTTCGCCCACGGCCGCGACATCCGCCGGCTGCGCGATTGGGCCGGTTCGGCGCCCGAGCGCGAACAGGAACGGATGGAGGCGACGCAGACGATCGCCGCCCAGCGGGCCGAAGAGCTGCGTGAGCTGGAGGAGGCCCGGACCGCCGAGCACGACGCGATCGAGCAGCGCGAAATACGCCGGCAGCGGCGCGAGGAAGGGCTGCCCGAGCAGACCCGGGGGGAGCGCTTCCGCGAGCGCTTCTCCGGCTTCGGCGAATCGCTCTCGCGGCCGGCGCTGCTCGGCATCCTCTTCGTCGTCTTCCTCCTGGTCGTCGGAGGCGTCGTCTACGCGGTCACCAACAGCGGTGGCGGCGGCAGCGACGCCAAGGCGGGCAAGCAGGGCGACAAGCAGGCAACGGCAGCCAAGGTCAAACCCGGCGAAATCGAAGTGGCGGTGCTGAACGGGACCTCGGTCACCGGCCTCGCCGCGAGCTGGGGCGACAAGATCGAAAACAAGGGCTTCGAATTGGGCGCGGTCACCAACACGAACTCCACCTTCGAAGAATCGGTGGTGATGTTCGAACCAGGCGCCAAGCCGGAAGCCAAGGAGGTGGCCGAACGGCTGAAGATCAAGAAGGTGCAGCCGATGGTCGCCGAAGTCGCGGAAGTGTCGAACGAGGCAAAAGTCTCGGTCGTCGTCGGCGAGGACAATGCCGCGACGGAAGGCTGACCTAGCCGCCGTCGTCTTCGCGCTGCTAGTCGTCGCCACGCTCGCCGCCTTCGCCTACGCGCAACGGGTCAAGCGCGATCCATTGGTGGTCGATCGGGTCGGGATCGGGCCGAAGAGGTCGAACGTCTTCACCCCTCCCTGTGGCCGGATCAAACTGAAGTTCCGCACCACGACCTCGAACGACGGGACGGTCGAGGTGATCCGCCCGGGCGGCGAAATCGTCGCCAAGCTCGCCCGCCACACCTTCCTCAAGCGCTACAGCTTCCACACCTTCTACTGGGACGGGACGAACGAAGACGGGGTCGTCCAGCCCCCCGGCCGCTACAAGCTGCGCGTGATCCTCGAAGACGAAGATCGCGTCCTCACCCTCCCCGGAACGATCCGTCTGCACAAGGTGCCGAAGGGCGTCTTCTGCGTCGCCGGGAAGGCCGGCGGTTGAGCGCCCTCCTCTCCGGCGCGGGCGTGGTGATCGCCGCCGCCTGCGCCGCCGCCTCGATCCTCCTGCCGGCGGGCCGGGCGCGCTCCGCGGCGATGCTGACGGCGTTGGTCCTCTTCCCGCTGCTGATCCTCGGCGATCAGTGGCACGGTCAGCAGATCGTCGACCTGCGCCATCACGAGGCGAAAGCCGTCGTCGCGATCGTCGTCGGCGTGGTCCTCGTGATCGCCCTGGCCTGGGTGTTCCGCAAGTGGCCGGTGCTGATGCCGCTGGCGATCATCGGCACGCTGCCGTTCCGCATCCCGCTCCAGTCGGGCGGCGAAACCGCCAACCTGCTGGTGCCGCTCTACGTGGTCATCGCGGCGGGCGTCGTGGCGGCGGTGTTCCTGCCGCCGCCGGCGGAGAAGCGCAGGCCGCGGTGGGTGGCGAAAACGCTGGCGATCTTCGTCGTCCTCTACGCCCTGCAGGCCCTCTACTCCGAGGACTTCTCGAAAGGCCTGCAGGAAGTCTGCTTCTTCCTCGTCCCCTTCACCCTCGCCTACATCCTCCTGCGCGAGCTCCCCTGGGACCGCCGCCTGCTCGTCTCGGCCCTCGTCCTGGTCACGGTCGAGGCGGTCGCGTTCGTGCTGATCGGCAGCGTCGAGTACGCCGGCCGCAGCCTCTTCTGGAACGAGGCGGTGATCCGCTCGAACGAATTCCACACCTACTTCCGGGTCAACTCGATGTTCTGGGACCCCAACATCTACGGCCGCTACCTGGCCCTGGTCCTGGTGGTGGTGACGGCGACGATGATGTGGGTCAAGGAGCGCCGCCCGTTCTGGCTCTTGTGCGGGGCGATCGCGCTGCTCTGGATCGGCCTCGCCCAGACCTTCAGCCAGTCGAGCTTCATCGCCCTGCTCGCCGGCCTCGCCCTGCTGGCGGCGCTGCGTTGGTCCTGGCGCTGGACGCTGGGCGTCGTCGTGGTCGGGGCGGTCGGCGCCGCGCTGGTGGTGATCCTGATCGGCGGCAAGGGCTTCAACTTCGATCGCCTCAACCTCGACACCGGCGGCCGCGCCAACCTCGTCTCCGGCGGTGCCGAACTATTCTCCGAACGGCCGCTGTGGGGGTACGGCTCGGGCTCCTTCCAGCAGTCCTACATCAACCACCTCGAAACCGAGAAGAAGGCGCCGGTGACGATCTCCCACACCGAGCCGGTCACCGTCGGCGCCGAGCAGGGTCTGATCGGCCTGGTCGCCTACGTCGCCCTCGTCGTCGTCTCCCTCGCCACGATGGGCGCGGGGCTCTGGGCGCGCGGCCCGGACCGCGAGCCGTTGCATGTCTTCATCGCCCGCGCCGCCGTGCTCGCCGCCTTCGTCGCCCTCCTGGTCCACACGATGGCCTACGCGGGCTTCTACGAGGACCCGATCACCTGGGTCCTGATCGCGATCGGGGCCTCGCTGGCGGGCGCCGCGGTCCGCGAGCCCGCCTAGGGTAAAACCGTGTCGGGCTACCTTCGCCGCCTAGCGACGACCGGCGCCGCCTACACGGCGGCGAACATCCTCTCGAAGCTGATCGCCGTCGCGCTGCTGCCGCTCTACACGCGCTACCTGAGCCCGGCCGACTACGGCGCCGCCGAGGTGATGTTCGCGGCGATCGTCTCGGTCAGCATCGTCGTCCGCTTCGGCCTGATCGAGGCCGTGCTGCGCTTTTACTACAAGGCGGGCGAGGATCCGGACCGGGTCGTGGCCAGCACCTTCGCCGGGCTGTTCTGGCTCGCGACGCTC
>DATNAG010000063.1:0-11291 GCA_035572835.1 Solirubrobacterales bacterium | reverse complement strand
CACCGAGGGCCCGGCACCGCTGGCGCGTCTGGTCGCCGAGCTCTCCCGCCTGCCCGGGATCGGTCAGCGGACCGCGCAGCGGCTCGCCTTCCACCTGCTGCGCGCGCCCGACGAAGAGGCGTTCGCGCTGGGTGACGCGATCCGCGAAGTGAAGGAGAAGGTCGGGCTCTGCGAGCAGTGCTTCAACCTCGCCGAGGGCCCGCTGTGCCGGATCTGCGCCGACCCGAACCGTGACCGGACGACGATCTGCGTGGTCGAGGAGCCCGGCGACGTGATCCCGATCGAGCGCACCCACGAATACCGCGGCCTCTACCACGTGCTCGGCGGGGCGCTCTCGCCGATCGACGGGATCGACGCCGAGGATCTGAAGATCGCCGAGCTTCTCGTGCGTGTGGGCAGGGGAGATGTGAGCGAGGTGGTGCTCGCCACCAATCCGACCACGACCGGTGAGGCGACCGCCCTTCACATCGCCGAACGATTGCGCGGTCAGGCCACCGTCACCCGCCTGGCGAGCGGCCTCCCGGTCGGTGCCGACCTCGAGCACGCCGACGAGGTGACGCTTGGAAAGGCCCTCGCCGGACGCCGCAGCCTCGACTAGGCTGCGCGGGTGGCGGGGCGTGCGAGAGATCCAGAGGACGTAGGCGAGGCGACCGGCGAGCGGCTGGACCGCCCGGGCCGGATGGCGATCGAGGTCGCCGAACGGCACCGCTCGCTGCTGGCGACCCTGCGTGAAGAACTCGGCGCCGCCGCCGGGGCCCAATTCGCCGCCGCCGCCGAGCGGCTCGCCGAGGATTTCGGCGAGGTCACCGCGACCGCGGTCGAAGCCGCCTACGAGACAGTCCGCGAAGAGAGCCGCGCGGGAGGGACGGTGGAGTTCATCCGCGCCCCGCGCGAAGAGCTGCCGAGCCTCTACCGGCCCGGCCACATGCGTCGCCGGCTCGACCAGCTGATCGAGACCAACCGCCGCTACGGCCATCCCTTTGGCCTCGCCGTCTTCGACACCTCCGGCCCCGACACCAAAGAGGGAGTCGACGCCGAGATGGCGCTGGCGGTCGTCAGCGCGGCGCTGCGCGACAGCATCCGCATCGTCGACGAAGCCTTCCGGCTCGAGGAGGAGGCGATCTGCGTCCTCGCTCCCAACCTGCGCACGGTCGAAGGAATGCAGATGGCCGAGCGCCTGCTCACCCAGCTCGACGAGCTGGAGCGGGCGGGGGGCCTGCGGATCGCGGTCACCGCGGGTGTCGTCGCCTGCCCCGACCACGGCGCCGACGCCGATCAGCTTCTGCACAAAGCCGACGCGGCGATGTGGCGGGCACGGGCGGTGGGCCAGCCGGTGGGCGTCGGTGGGCTCGCCGAGCGCTCCTAGCCCCGCCTGGATCTTCTGCAAGATCGCTAACACTTTCGGCAAATCTGCCGATAACGGACGTAACCTGCGAATCCGCTGTCAAGATTCTGAACACTTATGCCGGGAATCCGCACCAATGCAGCCGCCGAAGTTCTGGGCGTCAGCCCCAACACCCTGAGGAGTTGGGAGCGGCGCTATGGCTTCCCGACCCCGAAGCGCACGGTCGGCAACCACCGCAACTACGACCTGATCGAGCTGCAGACCCTGCGCGACGCACTCGCTCAGACGGGGAACATCTCCTCCGCGGTGGCGCTCGCCCAGCAGCGCCAGGAGGCCCCGGTCGGTGACGACTCGCTGTTCGCCGCCTTCGAGAGCTTCGACGAGGCCGCCGCCGACCGCGCGATCGAGGAAAGCCTCGCCGTGCGGCCGCTGGAGCGGACGGTCGAGGAGCTGCTGCTCCCGGCGGTCGACCGGCTCGCCGCCGACCCCGGCGCGGAGGCCGAGCTCGAGTTCGCCGCCCGCTGGGCGACCGGCTGGCTGCATGGAGCCCGCCGCCTCGCCGCGGCCGCCTCGCGCCCGGCCGGGATCCTCCTGATCGACTCGAGCAAGGGGCTCGACGCCGAGGAGGTCCACACCCAGGCGCTCGACCTGGCGCTGCGGCGCGCCGGCTTCCGCGTCCTGGTGCTCTCCAACGAGCTCGGCGACGAGCGGCTGGAGCGGGCGCTCGGCGCGCTCGACCCGACCGCGATCGTCCTCTGCGGCCCCAACGCCGAGACCCGCGACGCGGTCGCCCTGGTCCGCAAGATCCGTGACCTCGGCTTCGTCGCCCCGCTCTTCGGTTTCCGCGCCACCGGCCTGATCGGTGCCGCCGTCCCTTCGGCCGGCGACTCGCCGAGCCAGGTCACCGGGATGCTGAACGCGGACCTCCGCCGCCGCGCCTCCCACGCGTTCGCCTAGTTAGCGCCCTTTTCGCTTTAGCGGCCGGTAGGAGGGGGTCGGAACTCCCTCCCCCTGAGCGCAAAACCCCCACGAGGCCCGGGGGCCTCGTGGGGGCTGGGACTGCCTGCGCCGTATGGCGCTGATCGATTCGCTCAGAGCGAGGCGATCGCGTTTTTGGCGGCCGTCACGACCACCTTCGGCAGCGGCGCGAAATCAAGCGCGGCGCCGTAGACCTGGCCCTTGGTGATGGCGTAGTTGAGGAACTGCTGGAGGAACCCCTTCTGCGGCGCGCTGTGAGGCACGATCGCGTAGGTGAAGGTCGAGATCGGGTAGGCACCCGAGGCCTTCTTCGGGGGGTTCGTGATGCTGACCGTGTTGCTGGCGGGCAGCGATTTGACGGTCGAGGCGGCTTCTTCGATGTTTTTCAGGTTCGGGAACTCGAAGTTGCCGGCCTTGTTTTCGACAGCGGCGACGCCGAGCGAGCCGGCGGCGATCAGGTAGGACGCGGAGATGTAGCCGATCGCGCCCGGGGTTTTCGTCACGGTCGAGGTGATCCCGGCGTTGCCTTTGGCACCGACACCGGCTTTGAAGCCGACGGTGGTGGCGTAGCCGACTTCCGATTTCCAGGCGGGGCTGATCTTCGACAGGTAGTTGGTGAACGCGTAGGTGTCACCGGAGCCGTCCGAACGGTAGATCGGGGTGATCGTGAGGTTCGGGAGCTTGGCCTTCGGGTTCAGTTTGGCGATCTTCGGGTCGTTCCAGTTGGTGATCGTCCCGAAGTAGATGCCGGCGATGACCTTGCCGCTCAGGTTGATCTTCTTGAGGCCCGGGATGTTGAAGCCGAGGCCGGTGGCCGACAGCGCCCACGGAATCGTGACGCAGCCGCTGCAGGCAGCTTCCTGTTCGGGGGTCATCGGAGCGTCGGAGGCACCGAAGTCGACCGTGCCTTTGCTGATCGCTTTGATGCCTTCGCCGGAACCGACGGCGGAGTATTTGACCGGGATGCCTTCTTTGATTTCGAAGCCATTGATCCAGTTCGTCATCAGCGGAGCGACCAGCGTCGAACCTGCGCCGGAAAGGGCGGCCGAGGCGCTAGCGGTCGCGACGGCTGCCGTGCCTCCAACCGTTCCTCCGACCGCGATGAGGATTGCAAGCAACCTATTGCGAATCAAAAGCGTTTCCTTTCACAAGGGTGGGATTATCGGCGCGTAGGTTCTCCCCCTGGAAACGCGATTTTGTGTCATTCCCGTGAATAAATTTGGTTACAACTCCGTAACAGGACGGCTTACAGATATGTAACAAAGATGTGACAGCCACCGGGCGTCACATGGTGAGATGTTTCAATCTTGTGAAAATCGGTGCCAGGTGTGTTCGATACCGATTCGGCTGCTCTACATTGGCGCCGATGAGCGTCACCCCACCCGCCGGCACCGCGTCGCTGAAGCTGGCGCGATCGAACCGCCCGAGTCCCGTCCGCAAACGCGCCGACCGCTTCGGTGACGTCTCGCTGCGGCTGATCTGCCTGGGGGCGGCCGTCCTGGCGGGTGTCGTCCTGGTCTTGATCGCGAAGGAAGTATTCGAAGGTGCGCAGCCGTCGATCTCGCGTTACGGCCTCACCTTCATCACCAGTCAGGAATGGGCGCCGCCACTGGAAAAGTTCGGCGGCGAGGGTCTGATCCTCGGCACCCTGGTCACCTCGGCGATGGCGCTGGTGATCGGCGCCCCGGTGGCGATCTCGATCGGCATCTTCCTCGCGCTGCTGGCGCCCGCGGGAGTCCGCAACGTGATCTCGCCCCTGGTCGAAATGCTCGCTGCTATCCCCAGTGTGATCCTCGGCTTCTGGGGCGTGATCGTCTTCGGGCCGTTCGTCGCGGGCACGATCGAGCCGTTCCTGCACGACACGCTCGGCTTCATCCCGCTCTTCGGCGCGCCGCAGACGACCGGCGCCAGTGTGTTCACCGCCGGGCTGATCCTCACGATCATGGTGATCCCGATCATCGCCTCGGTCACGCGCGACCTCTTCATGGCGGTGCCGCGTGAGCTCCAGGACGGCGCCGCGGCCCTCGGTTCGACCCGCTGGGAGGTGATCCGCGGCGTCGTCCTGCCCAGCACCGTCTCGGGGATGATCGCCGCATCGCTGCTCGGCCTCGGCCGCGCCCTCGGCGAGGCGATCGCCGTCTCCCAGGTGATCGGCGGCGCCACCGAATCACACCTCTCGCTGTTCAAGACCGGTGGCACGCTCGCCTCGATCATCGCCCTGCAATTCCCCAGCGCGGTCTCGGCGATCCACACCTCCTCGCTCTACTACTGCGCCGCCTTGTTGCTGGTGATCGGGGTGGCCGCCAACCTTCTCGCCAGCTGGGTCGGGATGCGCTTCGGCCCAGCCGGAGGGGCGACTAGATGAGCCGCGAGAAGCAGCCCTTCGACCCGACCCAGCCGCTCGTGGCGACCGGCAACCTGCGTCGCCGGCATGCGACCAGCCGGGTCGCCCAGGGGCTCGCCATCGCCGCCGCGGTAGCCGCCGTGGCGGTACTGGTGATCGTCGTCTGGGCCGTCGTCAACCACGGCATCCAGGCGATCAGCTGGGACTTCATCACCAAGGGCGAACCGGACGGGATCGGCCCGAACCTGGTCGGCACCGGAATCATCGTCGGCATCGGCACCCTGATCGCGATGCCGATCGGCGTCCTCATCGCCCTCTTCCTCAGCGAGTACGCCGGACGCCGCGGCGTCCGCACCGTGCAGCTCCTGATGGACGTCATGAACGGCCTGCCGTCGATCATCATCGCCGTCTTCGTCTACATCCTGATCGTCGAACCGACCAAGCAGCAGTCGGGGCTGGCGGCCGGGATCGCGCTGTCGATCATCGAGGTGCCGCTGATCGCGCGCGGCACTCAGGAGGTGCTGAACCTGGTCCCCGGTGCGCAGCGCGAAGCCGCCGACGCGCTCGGCGTCGCCCGCTGGCGCAGCGTGCTGACGATCATCCTCCCGGCCGCGACCGGCGGGATCGTCACCGCGACCCTGCTCTCGGTGGCGCGCGCCGCCGGGGAGACGGCGCCGGTGCTGCTCCTCAGCTCGTTCGGCAAGGGGGACAGCTTCCACCTCAACCCGCTGGAAGAATTGCCGAACGTGCCGGTCAAAATCTTCCAGTTGTCGGAAGAAGCGAACCCGGAAGGCTTCACCAAAGCATGGGGCCTTTCCCTCGTCTTGATCGCGATCATCCTCGCCCTCGGCCTCAGCTCCCGCGCCCTCCTCAACCGCAGCAAGAGAAAGTTGAGCCGATGACCATCGACGACCAGACCTTCGGCCCTCCGCCCGTCGCCAACGGTAGGCCGCAGGCGCCCGGACGGGTGCGCATCCGCACCGAGCCGCCGCCCGGCGTGATCGGTCCCCCGGCCGCCACCGAGAGCGCCCCCGAGGCCCATGTCCACGTCGCCCCCGAGGCCGTCTTCGAGGCTGACGGGGTGGGCATCTTCTACGGCAGGAAACAGGCGCTGATCGACGTCACGATGCGGATGCGGCGGGGACAGGTGACCGCCCTGATCGGTCCTTCCGGCTGCGGCAAGACGACTTTCCTGCGCAGTCTCAACCGGATGAACGACCCGATTCCAGGTTTTCGCATCGACGGCCAGATCCGCTACCACGGCCACGACATCTACGGCTCCAACGTCGACACGGTCGAGGTGCGGCGACGGATCGGGATGGTCTTCCAGAAACCGAACCCCTTCCCGAAGTCGATCTTCGACAACGTTGCCTGGGCGCCGAAGAACCTCGGCATGCGCCAGGGGCTGAAGGAGCGGGTCGAGAAAGCACTACGCGGCGCCGCCCTCTGGGACGAGGTCAAAGACCGGCTCAAGGACTCGGCGCTCGGCCTCTCCGGCGGGCAGCAGCAGCGACTCTGCATCGCTCGCGCGATCGCGATCGAACCCGACGTGCTGCTCCTCGACGAGCCCGCTTCGGCCCTCGACCCGATCGCCACCGGGGCGATCGAGGACCTGATCCACAGCCTCAAAGGCCGCTTCACGATCGTCATCGTCACCCACAACATGCAGCAGGCGGCGCGCGTCGCCGACCGCACCGCGTTCTTCAGCCTCGAGACCCGGGGCGAGAGGCCGATCGGCACCCTGATCGAGTTCGACGAGACCGAGAAGATCTTCGGCTCCCCCCGCGACCCGCGCACGCGCGACTACGTCACCGGCCGCTTCGGCTGAGTCGAAGAACGCTCCCAACTCTTCAGCCTTCCCAACCACGGCTCCGTCCCTTCAGCTTCGAACCTCAAGACACGATCCGACCCACTCTGTGACCGGTGGTGAGAGAGTTCCGGCACCCTCCGAACGGCTTGTAACGAGGGCGGCGCAAACTCCCTTGGGCAGCCGCAGTGGCCGCCGCCCGAGTTTGAGAGAGGAGGGGCCGGAACTCCCTCCTTGCCAGCCCGTCCCTCTACCGCCGAAGAATCGTGTCGCCCGACACCTGCTCGAGCAGCGGCTTGCCGCACTGCCAGCAGAAGGTGGCCCCGCTCGAGTGGGGGGCGCCACAGGAGGGGCAGCTGCCTGCGGTCGCCGACTCCTCCATGCGAAGGATCCGTTCGACCTCGTTCAGTTCGGCGTCGGCGTCCTGCAGCTCGGCGGCCCGTTTGACCAGCACCTCGACCCGGATGCTGTTGCGGATCGCCATCTCGTAGGTGAGCCCGCCGAGGTCCCACTGCAGCTCCGCCACCCGGGCGACCAGCTGCTCGCGGCGTCGTCTGAGGTCGACGATGAACTCTTCGCCCTGGGATGAGGTGAGCGATCTGCCTGGGGGAGGGCCGCCGGCGCGGACGGTCCCGCCGGGAAGCGGGGCGGCCCGGACGCCGGGCGGCGCCACAGGTGGCGGGGCGCCGGGGGGCGGCGGCGATTTACTCACGCCGTTGGTGGGAGGCTTGGGATTCGATCCGGGAAGTCTCATCTGATCTGCGTTCCTGCTTCCTATTCGCCGAAGAAGTTGCCGGTGAATTCGCCGCTCTTGCTACAGCCCGCGGCGCCTTGTTCGCAGCTACCGCCGACTTTCTGTTCGGGTTCGGCGAGCTTCACGTCACCTTCGGTGTGGAGCACTTCTTCGGTCGCCGTGGAAGCGCCGTGCGAGCCGATTTCGGAGTTCTTTTCGGCTTTCGGCGTCGCCTTAGCGCTCTTCTTGCCGCCGCCCTTCGAGTCGCCTTTGCTCTTGCCGGAGTCGGCGGCGCTCGCGGTCGATTCGGCGGCGGCCGCCGTTTCGGCTGGTTCGCCGCCACCGCCACCGCCGCCGACTTCGATCACCTTGATCGGCGCTTCGGCGGCGGCATTGTCGGACGCGGCGTGGCCGGAGCGGCCGATCAGGAAACCGACTCCGATCGCCAGGACCAGCGTCGCGACACCCGCGATCAGGGCGGCGTTGGCGTTCATCCGAGGCGACGATCCGCCGCCCGGAGACGCCGGGGGAGGCGGGGGCGTGCCGCCGCCGGGCGGTGCGCCCAGCGACTCCATGAAGACGACCGCGTCCATGAACGGCAGGCGTGGCTCTCCCCGCCGGTGCCCGCAGTTGAGGCAGTAGCGCTGGTCGGCCGCCATCCGCGCGCCGCAGTTGGGGCAGGAGTCGTTGGCGCCGAAGGCGGCCATCGACGGCCCGACCGGATCGGTGGGCTGCTGCTGGGAGGGAGGCGTGGGGGGAGCCGGGGTCGCCGGCTCGGTTTGCTCAGGACCGGCACTCACGCGAGCATCATCAGAGGGCGCCCTGCCGGCGGTGTTTAAGAGTTGTGAATAGACGCCCGCGAGCCGCTTGGCGAGCGCATTCGGCTCGATGCAAAATCTTTACAAGGGCGCCGAGGCCGACCCAGATAATCGCGTCCGAAGGTGGCCGACCCGACTCATACCTGCACGGAGTGCGGCACTTCTCTGGCCCCCGACCAGCGCTACTGCCTGAACTGCGGGCACCGGCGCGGCGAGCTGCCGGGCCCGGTGGCGGGGACGGTCGGGGCGTCAGCGACGAAAGGCAACGGTCCGGGCGCGGCCGGCTCCGCCCAGGTGCCGAAGTCGAAGGATGGCGAGGAGGGCTGGTCCTGGATGCCCTCGCCGCAGGCGATCGCGATCGCGGTGATCGGGATGCTGGCGCTCGGCGTCGGCCTCGGCTCGGCGATGAGCGAAATCGCCAACTCGGCGCCGTTGCAGACGATCCTGCTCGAGTACCCGCACCACGCCGAAGAAGGGTCGCCTCCCGCCGAAGAACCGGTAGAGGAAGCCGAAGAAGAAGAAGCGTTCGCGGAGGCGCCGGTCGAAGAAACGGCGGTGCCGGAAGAAGTCTCGAGCCTCCCGGCGGTGCCGGAAGAAGCGCCCGCACTCCCCGAAGCAGCGGAAGAAGCGCCGGAAGAGGAATCCGCGCTCGAAAAATCGATCAGAGAATCGGAAGAAGAACAGGAAGCGCGAGAACTGGAAGAAGCCGAAGGGGCGCTGCCGGAAATCAAGCACGCCTGGCTGATCGTGCTCGGCGAAAACAGCTACGAAAACACCTACGGGGCCACCGCGGCGGCGCCGTACCTGACCCGGACGCTGCCGGGAAAAGGCCTCCTGATCCCCAACTACTACGGGGTCACCGCCGGCGTGCTCGCCAACGAGGTCGCGCTGCTGAGCGGCCAGGGCCCGACCCTGGAAACGGCCGCCAACTGCCCCCACTTCAGCGCGATCACCCCGGCCACCGTCTCCCTGACCGCCGAACAGATCGAAGGCGTCGGCTGCGCCTATCCGAAGACGGTCGAATCGCTGCCCACCCAGCTGGAAGAAAAGGAACTGGAATGGCGCGCCTACGTCGAGGGCATGGAAAACGGCGGCGCGATCGGCCAGCCGTGGCGATGCCGCAGGCCGACGGTCGGCGTCCCCGACCCCCCGGCGTCCCCGAGTGACCAGTACCTGAACTGGCGCAACCCGGTCGTCTACTTCAGCGCGATCGCCGAAGGCGAAGGATGCGAAAAGCATGACGTCGGCTTCGAAGTGCTGACCAAAGACCTGAAGGCGAAGACGAAGACGCCGGCGCTGTCGCTGATCTTCCCCGATGCCTGCCACTCAGGCGGGGAAGCCGAATGCGAACCGGGCGCCGCGACCGGCGCCCATGGCGCCGCCACGCTGCTGAAGACGCTGGTGCCGGCGATCATGCACTCGCCCGCCTACGAAGAAGGCGGCGGATTGATCATGATCACCTCCGCGCAGGCCCCGCAGGCGGGCGAACACCCCGACCCGAGCGCCTGCTGCCTGGCGCCGATCTACCCGAACCTGCCGCTGGTCGCGACCGCGACGACGCCCACCACGACACCGCCGCCGTCCACCCCGACCACCGAAACCGAAGAAGAAGAAGCGGCCCCGACGAAGTACACCGAAGAATCGGTGCTCGCCGTCGGGGGCGGCGGCAAGGTCGGGCTGTTGCTGATCTCGCCGCTGGTCGTCCCGGGCTCGGTCGAAGAACGCGAATACGCCAACCACTTCACCCTGCTGAAGACGCTGGAGCAGATGTTCGGGGTCGAACCGCTCGGCTACGCCGGCGAGGAAGAAGTGCCGACGCTGAGCCCGGAACTCTTCGTCGAAGAAGAATCGAAGGAAGAAGAAGATGCCAAGAAGGCAGCGTTGAAGGAAGCCGAAGGCGGCGCCTAGGGCGTCGTCGGCCGGGCGGTTCAGGCCCGGGCGGGCTCGGCGTCGCCCGCCTCGGTGTCGCCCTCGCTGATCCCGAAACGTTCGTGGAGGCGGCGGAGGGGGGCGGGCGCCCACCAGTTCCACTTGCCGAGCAGCTCCATCAGCGCCGGCACCAGCAGCGCCCGGATGATCGAGGCGTCGATCAGTACCGCCAGCGCCGTGCCGACGCCGTTCTCCTTGATGAAGATGATCTTCGAGGTGGCGAAGGCGAGCATCGCGACGGCGAAGAGGACCGCGGCGGCGGTGACGATCCGACCGGTCCGCTCGAGCCCGATCGCGACGCTCTCGGAGTCGGAGGCGCCCGCGTCGCGGGCCTCCTTGATCCGCGAGAGCAGGAACACCGCGTAGTCGGTCGAGAGGCCGAAGGCGACCGCGAACATCAGGATCGGCATCGTCTGCTCGATCGCCCCCGGGCTCGAGTAGTCGAGCACTCCTTCCAGCCGGCCGTCCTGGAAGATCAGGACGAGGAGGCCGAAGACGGCGCTCAGGTTGAGCGCGTTCATCAGCAGCGACTTGATCGGCAGGACCACCGAGCCGGTCATCAGGAAGAGGATCACCAGGGTGGCGATGACGATGATCGCCAGCGCGATCGGCAGGTGGGAGGCGAGGCTCGCCTGGAAATCGACGAAGTCGGCCGAGCCGCCGCCGACCAGGGCGCTCGCCCCGCGACCCGGGACGGGGAGCGCCCGGATCGCCCGCGCGGTGTCCTGGCTGGCGTCGGAGGCGAAGGGGTGGCTGGAGATCGCTTCGATCGCGTAGACGTCGCCTTCGAGCCGCCGTGGCGGGGCGACCGAGGCGACGCCTTCGACCTTCGTCATCTCGGCCGCGAAGGCGCGCGCTCCGGCCGGCGTGCCGCCCGCGTAGGAGACGACGATCGGCGATTCGCGGTAGGGCGGGAATTCGGCGTTGATCCGCTCGTAGGCGGTCCGCGCACTGGCGTCCTTCGGCAGCACCGTGGCGTCGACGGTGTTGAACTTGATCCCCAGGAAGGGGAGGCCGAGCAGGATCAGGAAGGCGGCGGAGAGCGTCGCCACCGGGACCGGCCGGCGCATGACGAAGCGCGAGAGCCGGTACCAGAAGCCGCTCTCCGTCGGCCGCGCGTCGCGGTCGGCACGCCGCTTCAGGAACGCGGGCGCGCCCGCGTTCACGCGCGGCCCGAGCAGGGTGAGGATCGCGGGCAGGACGGTGAGCGAGATCAGCGCCGCGAAGAGGGCGACGAGCGCGCCGCCGAGCCCCATCGAGTAGAGGAAGCGCTGCGGGAAGACGAGCAGCGAGGCGAGCGCCGCGGCGACGGTCAGCGCGGAGAAGAAGACGGTGCG
>DATNAG010000062.1:0-3043 GCA_035572835.1 Solirubrobacterales bacterium | reverse complement strand
AAGGTCAAGGCCGACGAGGCGATCCGGGCGATGGTGATCGTCTCCTCGGTGCCGATCGTCTTCTCCGCCGGCGCCGACATCAAGGCGTTCACGCAGATGGACCCGGCGGGCGGCAAAGAGCTGCTCGACGGCGCCCACGCGTTGTTCCGCGAGTTCGAAGCCGAGGACGTGGCGACGGTCGCCGCGGTCAACGCGATCGCCTACGGCGGCGGCTGCGAGATGGCGATGGCCTGCGACTTCCGGATCGCCGCCGAGGCCGCCGTCTTCGGCCAGCCGGAGATCAAGCTGGGGATCATCCCCGGCTTCGGCGGCACCCAGCGGCTGCCGCGCCTGGTCGGCGAGTCGAAAGCGCTGGAGATGAACCTGACCGGCGACTCGATCCTCTCCGAGGAGGCGCTGGAAATCGGCCTCGTCAATCGCGTCGTCCCCGACCACGAGCTGTTCGAGACGGCGCTGATGTGGGCGGGCAAGCTGGCCGAGCAGGCACCGATCGCGCTCGCCCAGATCAAGCAGGTGTCGGCCAAGGGCGACATCGACGCCGGGATCGAGGCCGAGAAGGGCGGCTTCGCCGCCGCCTTCGCCAGTGAGGACGCGAAAGAGGGCGTCGCCGCCTTCCTCGGCAAGCGCACGCCGAAGTGGAGCGGCAAGTAGGGACCGGAGAAGGGGAGAGGGCGGCGGTCGAGCGACTCGCCGCCCTCCTCACCGAGGCGGCGGGCGCCACCGTCGTCCTCACCGGCGCCGGGGTCTCGGTCCCCTCCGGGATCCCCGACTTCCGCACCCCGGAGACCGGGCTGTGGGCGGACGTCGACCCGATCGAGGTCGCCCACATCGACGTCTTCGAGCGCGACCCGGCGCGCTTCTGGACCTACTACCGGCCGCGCTTCCAGCAGCTCGGCGACAAAGAGCCCAACGCCGCCCACGTGGCGATCGCCGAGCTCGAGCGCCGCGGGCTCGTCGGCGGCGTGATCACCCAGAACATCGACCGCCTGCACCGCGCCGCGGGCTCGGTGGAAGTGGTCGAGGTGCACGGCTCGATCGCCACCTCGAGCTGCCGTGACTGCGGCGCCTCGTTCGAGGTCGAGCAGGTCGAAGGGCTCTTCGACGAGGACGGGATCGCCCGCTGTGCCGCGTGCTCCGGCCCACTCAAACCAGATGTCGTCCTCTTCGGCGAGATGCTCCCGGAAGCGGCGATCGAGCGCGCGGCCGACCTCGCCGAAGCGGCCGAGCTGATGATCTGTGTCGGCTCCTCGCTGGTCGTCCACCCGGTCGCCGGGCTGCCCGCGCTGACCCGCGAGCACGGCGGCCGCCTGGCGATCGTGACCAAGGGCGGGACGCCCTACGACGGGGAGGCGGCGGTGCGCCTCTCAGGCGAGGTCGACGCCGAGCTGACCGCGCTCGTCGCCGCCCTCGCCTGAGCTGCAGCTGTACTCAACTCAGAATTTGACGCCCTGTTGATTGCAGTTGGCGATGATCGTCTCCGCCCGCTCGCCCGTGTATCCGGACGCGTGGGTGCAGATGTCGACCGCCTCCTGACCGCACGCCCCGATGGTTTCGGCGCCGACGATGCCGGCGACGGTCGGGTTGATGCAGCCCTGCGCGGGGGCCGGATTGCTGTTGCTCGCCCCCGTGACGGCGACCATCACGATGATCGTCACCAGGGTCACCGCGACGATTCCCGCGGCCACCCAGATCTCCCTGGGGCTCAATTTGTAGAGCGGCGTGGTCTGTCGCTCGTAGTGTCCTTCGAGTGGCATGGGGGGACCTTACGTGCCTGGCGAGGGGCCGCCTATCGCCCAGTGGGAGAAGATCGCCCACCGATCTTTAGACACTCGTACGTAGTGGTGGTGCTTCCTTGGCGGAAGGGTTACGCCAAGTCCAGATGGGCGCGCTGTGCCGCCGGAGACTCTTTCGCCGGCCTCCGGTGCGGGCCCGCTTAGAACGAAAGGAAGCATCAATTCAATGGAATGGTTGAGCGAAGGCGCCAATTCATGGCAGCTCACCGCCGCAACCCTCGTAGGCCTGATGAGCATCCCGGGCCTGGTTGTCCTCTACGGCGGGGTAATGCAGAAACGCTGGTCTGTGAACTCGATGATGATGGCGTTCGTCGCCTTCGCGATCGTGCTCATCCTCTGGGTCCTGGTCGGATTCAAAATGGCCTTCGGGGATCCGATCCACATCTTCGGAGCCACCTCAGGCTTCTTCGGAAATATGTGGGGGAAGCCAGGAGCGATCCTCAATAGCCACAGCCTCTTGGAACAGGCTCACATCGGGGAGCTCCCGGAAGAAGAATTCCTCTTCCCGATGTCGACGTTGGCGTACTTCCAGATCGTGTTCGCCGCGATCACGCCGATCTTGATGCTCGGCTCGGTCCTCGGCCGCTTCAACTTCAAGGCCTGGATCCCGTTCGTCGCTCTCTGGACCCTGCTGGTCTACACGATCAACGCCTTCATGATCTGGGGCGGTGGCTTCTTCGCCCAGCAGGGCGCGATCGACTACTCCGGCGGTTACGTCATCCACCTCGCGGCCGGGATCTCCGGATTCGTCGCCGCGGCGGTGATCGGACCACGGCTCCAACGCGACCGAGAGATCGATGCACCGAACAACCTGGCGATGGTGGCAGTCGGTGCCGGCCTCCTCTGGATGGGCTGGAACGGCTTCAACGGAGGTGACTGGTACAGCGCCGGCGAAGTGGCATCTGCCTCGGTGCTCAACACCAACCTCTGCACCGCCGTCGCGTTCCTCGTCTGGGTCGCCCTCGACTATGCCACGGGCCGCAAGCCGAGCCTGATCGGCAGCGTCAACGGCATGATCGTCGGTCTCGTCGCGATCACCCCCGGTGCCGGTTTCGTCAACGGCTGGGGAGCGATCATCATCGGTGTCATCGCTTCGGCGCTGGTCTACTTCGCGCTCAACTACCTGAGCCGAACCTCGCCATTCCGCAACGTCGACGACACCCTCGGGGTGGTCTACACCCACGGCTTCGCCGGCGTCGCGGGCGGTTTGTTGACCGGCATCTTCGCCAACAAGCTGATGGCGGGAGAAC
>DATNAG010000061.1:0-13057 GCA_035572835.1 Solirubrobacterales bacterium | reverse complement strand
CCCCACCGCGGTCATTGCCGGGCGGAAGAAGCCGAGGTCGTCGATGTCGGCGCGGGTCTGGTTCTGCATCGCCAGGATCCGCTCGTTCTTGCGGAAGCGGCCGTCGAACATCCGCACGTAGGCGATCACGCCGCGGTACTGATCGAACTCGGAGTCGAAGATGAGGGCGCGGGCGGGCGCGTCGACCTCGCCCGTCGGCGGCGGGATGCGGGCGACGATCGCCTCCAGCACCTCGGGCACGCCTTTGCCGGTCTTGGCCGAGATCCAGAGTGCGTCCTCGGGATCGGTGCCGAGCAGGTCGGCGATCTCCTGGGCGACCCGCTCCGGCTCGGCGCCGGGGAGGTCGACCTTGTTGATCACCGGGATCAGCTCGAGCCCGTTCTCGATCGCCAGGTAGGTGTTGGCGACGGTCTGCGCCTCGACGCCCTGGGCGGCGTCGACGACCAGCAGCGCGCCCTCGCAGGCGGCGAGGCTGCGCGACACCTCGTAGGAGAAGTCGACGTGCCCCGGCGTGTCGATCAGGTGCAGGTGGTAGGTCTCGCCGTCGTCGGCCTTGTACTCGACCCGCACGGCCTGCGCCTTGATCGTGATGCCGCGCTCGCGCTCGAGATCCATCGAGTCGAGCAGCTGGGCCTGCATTTTTTTCGGATCGACGGCGCCGGTGAGCTCGAGGATGCGGTCGGCGAGCGTCGACTTGCCGTGGTCGATGTGGGCGATGATCGAGAAGTTGCGAATCTTGTCCATGGGCGAGCCACGAGTATGAACAGAGCCGGGCGTGGGCGGCCCTACGGGCAGGCGCGCGGGTCGAGCGGGCCGGTGATCCGGAAGACGACGGTCGGCTTCTTGCGCAGCACGACTTCGGCATCTGGCCCTTCGAGCCACTTCGCCTGCGGCGGATAGGCGGGCTTGCCGGATTCGATCCGGTCGCGGGTGGCGACCACGTAGTCGTAATCGCCTTCGTCCACCAGGCGCCGGAACACCCGACAGCTGGGCGCCTCCTCGAAGCCACCGTGGGGGCGATGGACGCCGAGGTAGGAGACGCGATTGGAGAGGTCGGTCCCGAACAGGGGGTACTGCCGGGTGCTGGTCGTGGCGATGCGGGCGCCGTCGACGTCCCGCGCCCAGGCGAACGCGGCATCGAGCCCGGGCGTGGTGAAGCTCGGGTCCCGGTAGCGGTCGTGCAGGTAGTGTCGCTGGACCGGATAGCCGACCACGACCGCGATCAAGACGGCCCCCACCACGATCCCCGCGACCCATCGGCGCGGAAGTCCGTCTTCTTCATGGCTGCGTCTGCGTTCGGGGTCGCTATGCGCACCCAAATGCAGACGGTCATCGAGCGGCGCTTGCAGGTCGCGCCCAGCCGCGGGGACGGGGCGCTCGCCGAGCTTCGGGCCGATCGAGGCGAGGCGGGCGGCCCAGGCGCGGAGCGCCGGGACGGTCGGCAGGAGCGCGAGGCCGAGGATCAATGCCGGGGTCAGGTAGCGGAGCCCGGATTCGAATCCGCGCGGCATCCCCTCCGGCCCCGAGGCCGAGGTCGGCGACACGAGCCAAGAAAGCGCCGCCGCGAGCCCCACCAACCCCGCGAGCGCCAACACCCCCGCGGTTGATGGGCCGAAAAGCGCTGATATAGAGCGCTTTTCGGCCCACCAACCTCGTCCCCGGGGGACGAGGGCGAGGAGGAGGCCGGTGAGGGCGGCGATGCCGAGGACGGGCCAGACGATCCAGAGGCCGCCGTGCAGGCCCGGGAGGAACCAGTCGGACCAGACCGAGCCGTCGGTCAGGTACGAGAGGACGCTGTGCGCTTCGCGGCCACCCAGGGCCTGTTCCGGCGCGGGCAGGTCGAGCGGGCCGAGGTGGTGGATCCAGGGCAGCGGGTTACCGGTGTGGATCAGGTTCCGCAGGTACCAGTAGCCGCCGCCGGCCAGCGCCATGCCGCCCGTGCAGAGCAGCGCCCGCCACCGCGCCCCGGTCGGCGCCAGGGCGGTGAGCCCGATCACGAGCACCGCGGCGGGGAGCAGGAAGTTCAGCTTGGTCCCGGCCGCGAGCCCGATCGCGAGGCCGACGCAGAGCAGCGCACCGGTCGAGAGCCCGCGCCTGCGATCCGCCGCGTTGAGGGCGATCGCGATCGCCGCGAGCAGGAAGAAGATGCCGACGATGTCGTTCCGTGCCTCGCCCGCCTGGTCGGCCAGCGCGGGGACGCTCAGCGCGATCGCCCCCAGCGCCAGCGACCATGGTGCCACCCGGAACGGCCTGCCGATGCACCAGCAGGCGAGCAGGCAGCCGAGCAGCCAGCCGAGGTTCAGCAGCGGCGACATCAGGTCGCGGGAGAAGGCGAGCATCCCGATCGCGTGGACGACTTCGCCGTTCGCCGGGTAGAACCAGGCGAGGAACTGGGGCGCGATGAAGTGGAGGCCGATCGTGTTGCCGGTCTGGAAGAAGCCGGCGGCGAAGGGACCGTGGTACCAGGTGGAATCGAAGCCGGTCATCCCCGTGCCGAGCCGCAGCTTCACGCCGCCGGCGAAATGGCCGATCGCGATCCCGGCTACCAGCAGGGAGATGACGGTGGCGAGCAGCGAGGGGCGCAAGGGACGAATGTCTTCGGCCGCGGGTCCTGTCACGCCGGTTTCCCCCACGGTGCTCGGCGGCTCCGCCGCCTGCGCGCCGCGGGGGGCCCCCACCGGCGCGCCACCCGCGGGTGGGACCAACAGCCGCAGGACCAGGCCCACCACCGCCATCGAGATCAGGTAAGGGACGGGCTTGAAGGCGGACACCGTGCCGAGGAGCTCCGCCACCCAGACCAGCAGCGCGATCGTGACCACCGCCGTGGCCAGGAAGCCGGCCTCACCATCGAGCTCCGCCGGCAACCGTCGGCGGACCCGCGCGGCGCCCAGCCAGGCGAACCCGACGAGCAAGATCAGCTCCACCGCCCCCAGCAGGTATCGGCCCGGTCCGAGCATCTAGCCGCGGCGCCAGCGCAGTAGCCGCATGATCTGCTCCAGCTCGGCGATCCGCAGCACCCAGGCGGCGGCGAGATAGGCGACGGCGCCGGCGACCAGACCGCTGCCGAGCGAGATGATCTGCGCCGGCAGGCTGCGGCCGAGGGCGTTGTCGAGCAGGTCCCAGACGATCCACCCGACGCCGGCGAGGGCCGCCGAGGCCATCGTGATGCGGATCACGGTCGACAGCAGCCGCCCCAGCTCGAGGCCGTGGAACTCCCGGCGCAGGATGTAGGCCTGGGCGAAGACCGCGGCGCTGGTCCCGATCCCGGTCCCGGCGACGATCCCGCCGATTCCGAACGGCTTGTAGAGCGCCGCCGCCGCGACCGCCGAGACGACCAGGTCGATCACCGCCAGTCCCGTCGCCTGCCACGGTTTCTGCAGGCTGAAGAAGGTGCGCGTCTGCAGCAGGTAGACGCCGTTGGTCGGCAGTGAAAAGGCGAACCAGAAGAGGGCGGTGGCGACGATCTGGGTTTCGTGCGGGTCGAATTCCCCGCGCTGGTAGACGAGGCGGATGATCGGTTCCGAGAGGGCGAGGATCACCGCCGTCGCCGGCAGCAGCACGAACAGGATCTGGCGCATCCCGTTGGCCAGCGTCGCCCGCAGGTTCGCGAATTCCTTCCTGTTGGCGAAGCGCGCGAGGGTCGGGAAGAGGACCGTCGCGATCGCCACCGAGAAGATCCCCTGGGGCAGCTGGTAGAGGCGGAAGGCTTTGTCGATCGCCGCCGGTCCTTCCTCGGAGACGAGGCTGCCGAAGATGCTGTTGATCAGCTGGTTGAAGTTGATCAGGCCGAGGCTGATCGTCACCGGCAGCATCAGCAGCAGCACGCGTCGCACCCCCGGGTTGCGCCAGTCGAAGCTCCAGGTGAACCGGAACGGCGTGTGGCGGAGGTCCCAGGCCGGGATCGCCAGCTGCACCGCGGTGCCGATCAGGATCGCGATCGCGTACGCGTAGATCTGGTCGGGCTTGGCGAACAGCGGCTTCAGCACGACCAGGGCCAGGATGATCGCCACGTTCCAGAAGAAGGGCGAGATCGCGAAGGCGCCGAAGCGGTCGTAGCTGTTGAGGACGCCGACGACGACGCCGCTGATCCCGAGCAGGATCAGGATCGGGAAGAGGATCTGCGAGAGGCTGACCGTGAGGTCGAGAAGGTGCCCCTCGTAGCCGGGCGCGAAGATCGGCACGATGACCGGCGCGGCGAGGACGAAGATCGCCGTGAGCGCGCCCATCACCATCGTGATCAGGAGCAGCAGGGTCGAGGCGAGCCGGAAGGCCTCCTTGAACTGGCGCCGGCCGACCAGGTCCGTGAAGACGGGGACGAAGGCGGGCTGCAGGGCGGCGTCGGCGAACAGCGCGCGGACCAGGTTGGGGACCTGGAAGGCGATCGTGAACGCCGACACCGGGCCTTTGACCCCGAAGTAGCCGGCGGCGACCACTTCGCGCGCCAGACCGGCGATCCGCGAGAGCGCGGTGGCAGCGGAGAAGAACGCGGTCGAGCGCGCGATGCGGCCGCCCTGACCGGCCCGCGGGGTCGGCAGCGCGAATTCCTCGCTCGGGTAGAAGGCCTCCGCCTCACCGATCGCGACATCGGCGTTGATGGCCTGCGGGCCGTGTACGGGGGTGTCGTATGCCTCGGGGCTCTCCAAGCTTCGTCCAAGTCGCTATAGTCGGCGGCCGCCCGCGCCCGGCAAGAGCTCGGCCGGCGGGCACATCGACATGGCCAACATAGCCTCACAGAAAAAGCGGATACTGCGCAGCGAGCGCGAGAGAACCGAGAATCGGCTGCTCACCAGCACCGTGAAGACCTACTTCCGGCGGCTCGAGAGCGCGATCGAGTCGGGCGACTCCGACGCGATCGCGAAAGAGCAGCGCGACCTCACCTCGAAGATCGACAAGGCCGTCCAGAAGGGCGCCATGCACCGCAACACGGGTGCTCGCAAGAAGGCCAAAGCCGCACGCATGGCCACCGCCGTCGCCAAGTAGGCGGCTGCAAAGCGGCGCATTGCAGCGTCGTGGCTCGGTCACGTACTTTCGTACGCTCCCTCGCTACTCCTCGCCCTGCTTGCTTTTCGCTCGCCTACTTGGCGACGATCATCGTTCGTAAAGCGAGGGTGAACGCGAGCTCGTCGCCGTAGTCGGCATCTCCTCGGCACCAGCGCTCCAGCTGGGCGAGGGTCTCGGTGGCCAGACGCAGGTCGTTCAGGTCGGCGTTGCGCAGGCGGGCGACCAGTTGCTTGGCCGCGTACGGGTGCATTTTCAGCGAGCTTTCGACCTCGCGCGGCGGCATCCCCTCCTCCAGCATCGCGGCGGCGGCGCAGGCGGAGCGCAGGCGCGAGGCGAGGCCGTAGATCAGGCCGGTGACGTTCTCCCCTTGCTCGATCAGCTGCTCACCTACCTGGAGGGCGGTGCGGGCGTCACCTTCGACGACGGCGTCGGAGAGCGTCCAGACGGCCGCTTCGGAGGTGTCGGCGATCATCTCCTCGAGGTCGGCGGCACTCACCTGGCCGTCCTCGCCCGCCCAGAGGGCGAGCCGCTCCAGCTCGTTGCGGAGGCGCAACGGCTCGGCGCCCATCCGTTCGACCAGGAGGCGGGCGGCGGCCGGCTCCAGCTTGAAGCCGAGGCGCTGCGCGTCGCCGACCAGGACGCGGGCCATGTCGCGGGCTTTCGGCGCCTCGAAGGCGTGGATCTCGCCTTTCGCCGCCTTCACCGCTTTCAGCAGTTTGGCCGGCGCTTTGGCGCGGGCGATCAGGACCAGGGTGAGGTCGGGCGGCAGTTCGCCGCCGATCGCCTCGGCGACCGACGCCTGCTGTTTGTCGCGCCATTTCTCCACCCCGTCGGCGAGCAGGTACCGGCGGGTGCCCATCAGCGACATCGCCGGGATCGCCGCCAGCAACGCCTCGTGGTCGGGCGCCCCGCGGCCCTCGCCGGGCTCGAAGACCTCGAGCGCCCCGTCGCCTCCCTCCCGTTCGGCGCGAGAGCGCAGGCGCGACCGGGTCGCCTCGATTTTCGCCCCGTCGGTGCCGGAGATCAGGTAGAGCGGGCGCATCTCGTCGGGCATCTAGTTCGAGTCTACGGAGAAGGATCGACGGTCCACGTCGATCTCGATCGTGCCGTCGAGGTCGGTGCGCAGGGTCGGCACCCGGTGCGCCGCGAGGGTCGCGAGCGTGCCAGGGGTCGGGTGACCATAAGGGTTGTCGACGCCGACCGAGATGATCGCGAGACGAGGCCTGATGCGGTCGAGGAGCGGCCCCAGCCCGGCGTCGTCCGATCCGTGGTGGGCGACCTTGAGCACGTCGACCGCGCCCGGGTCGAGCGGCGTCGATTCCGCCTCGGCGTCGGCGGTGAGCAGCATGGTGAAGCGGTGCCAGCGAGCTCGGATGACCAGCGCGAGCAGGTTCGGGTCGGTCTCGGGAGGGTCTTCGGCGAGCAGCTCACGCGGCGGCCAGAGGACTTCGAGGCGAAGCGGGCCGGAACGCAGGGTGGTGCCGGCGGCGACCGGCTCGGGACGGGCGCCGGCGGCCCGGGCGGCGGTGAGGAAGCGGCGGTCGAGGCGTCCGTAGGCGAGGCGGCCGATCGGCACCCGCCCGAGCGCTTCCGCGATCCCGGCCCCATGGTCGGACTGATCGTGGGTGACGACGGCCGCCCCGAGCCCTCCCACGCCCTCCGCGTGAAGCTTCGTCACGAGTTCGTCGCCCGGCGGCCCGCCGTCGACCAGGACCGCGGGCGCGCTCCGCGGCTGCAACAGGATCGCGTCGCCCTGGCCGACGTCGAGCACCTCGACCCGCAGCCCGGGCGACGTTGCGGCCGGCCCGCTCGACCCGTGAGGCCAGAGCAATAGGGCCGCCAGCGCGAGCGCCACCGACCCGCCGAGCGCCACGACCCGGTACGAGCCCCGCAATCGCGGTCGTCCTTTGGCCCGCGCCGCGCCGCGCGGTCGTCCTTTTGCCCGGATACCGGACGTCAGGTCGACCACGCTCCCGCGACCGGGCGGTAGGTCGACCGCGGCGGGGGTGGCGGAGCTCGTGCGGGCGGCGGTGAGCCGCCTGCTCCGGGTAAAGGCGACACCCGAGACGATCGTGGCGGCCATCGCGACGTAGGCCGCGAGCATCGTCCAGACACCGATGTGGACGTGGATGACGGCCCAGGAAGGACGCCCGCACCAGGCGGCGACCTGGGCGATGTAGGCGAGCAGCAGGGCATCGAGACCGTTCAAGGGGGCCAAGGGGATGCCGGGGATCTGGCCGAGGGCGGCCGAGAGCATCCCCAGCCACATCGCCGGGGCCACCGCGGGGAGGGCGAGGACGTTTGCCGCCAGGCTCGTCACCGAGACTTCTTCGAAGACGTGCGCGATCAGCGGCGCGGTCGCCAGGGTGGCGGCGACGGTGACCGCGACGCCCTCCGCCAGCGCTCTGCGCCAGTTACCCCGGCCGAGACGGGCGAGGAGCCATTCGCGGATCGGCGAGGCGAGGAGGAGGATGCCGAGGACGGCGGCGAAGCTCAGCTGCCAGCCGACATCGCTCGCCACGCTCGGGTCGATCGCCATGGTCACGACCGCAGCCAGGCACAAGGCACGGAGGCGGGACGTGCGGCGTCCCGCCAGCGTCGCCAGGAGCCCCGCGGCGCCCATCACCCCGGCCCGCTGGATCGAGGGCCCCGAACCGGCCAGCGGGACGTAGACGGCGATCAGGGCGATCGTCCAGACCAGGCGCTCCCTGAGGGGGATGCCGAAGGCCGCCAGGACGGGCATCGCCAGCAGGGTGAGCAGCGTCACGTTCTCGCCGCTGACCGCGAGCAGGTGGCTCAGACCGGCGCGGATGAAGTCTTCCTTCGTCGCCTCGTCCACCCCCTCGTCGTCGCCGAGGACGAAACCGCGGGCGAGCGCCGTCTCCCGCGCAGGCATGCCCTCCCCCAGCCCGGCCTCGGCGCGTTCGCGCAGCTCGTCGGTGTGGACGATCCCGATCGCCACGAGAACGACGATCCCGATCAGCACCGGCAAGGAAAGGCGGGGCGTCATCTGCCCGCCTCACGGCTGCAGCCGTTCGCGCAGCGCCTCCATCGTCGCCGGGCCGATCCCGGAGATCTGGTCGAGCTGATCGACCGAGGAGAGACCGCCGTGTTCTTCGCGGAACTCGATGATGTCTTCGGCGGTCACCGGGCCGATGCCGTCGATCGTGTCCAGTTCGGCGCCCGTGGCCGTGCCGAGGCTGATCGGACCGTCTTCTTCCGTGCCCGCTCCGCCGCCGGCGGCCGCGACCGCGCCGGGGACCCTTTCCGGCACGACCACCTGCTGGCCGTCGGCGAGGCGGGCGGCGAGGTTCACGGCATCGAGGTCGGCCCTGGCGATCTCACCTCCGGCCCGCTTCAGCGCGTCATCCACCCGACTCCCCGCCGGCAGCCGATAGACGCCCGGGTCGCGCACCGCACCGGTCACGTCGACGACGACGTCGTCACCCCCTTCGACCGAGAAGCTCGCTTCTCCCTCGCCGCGCTCTTCGCCGCCTTCGTCTTCCGACCCGTACTCGTAGGAGCTGGAGTGGCCCTCGCCGCCTCCCCCGCCCTCGCCGCGCACCGCTCGGGCGCCGACGAACAACAACGCGACGACGATCGCCCCGTACACCGCGACCTGGGTTCTGCTCAGTTCGGGCATGCCCGCCACGCTGACGAGCAAGTACGCACGCGTGGTGCGCACATCGAAAAATCTCGCTCACGGAAGCGTCAGGGCTTCCGCACGACTGCGCTAGTAGTCGTCCTCGTCGTCGTAGCCCGCCACCTCGGCGAGCTGATCGCTGTAGAGCTCTCCGGCCGCCACCGGCGGCGACTGGATCGAAAGGCAGGCGAAATCGTCGCTGCCGTCGTTGCGGACCGAGTGCTCCGTCGCCGGTGGGACGAGGATCAGATCGCCCTCCGAGACCGACTGCGTATCCCCCGCCACGGACATCGCGCCGCTGCCCCTCACCACCACGTAGGCCTGCTCGGCCTCTTCATGCGAACGCAGCGCCTGCTCGGCCCCGGCGGGCAGGACTATCCAGGTCACCGAGAGGTGGCGCGCACCGAGTTCGCCCGCATCCATGAGGACGTGGGTGCGGAGGCGATGCCACTCCTCGACCGGAGCTTCCGAGAGACGCCTGACGAGCACGTGGCGTTTCTACCAAACCCTGGGGTCCCGTACGCGCCCGATCGACGTCTCGCAGCGTCGCCTGCTCGGACTTGCGTCTAGCCGACGACCAGGTTGACGAGCTTGCCAGGCACGACGATCTCCTTGCGGATCGTCACACCGTCAAGGTATTTCGCGACGTTCTCGTTCTCCTTCGCGAGCCCCAGGAGCTCCTCCTGCGCGGCTTCGGCGGGTGCCTCGACCCGCGCCCGGACCTTGCCGTTGACCTGGACGACGACGGTCACGGTGTCGCTGGCGAGCATCGCCTCGTCGGCGACCGGCCAGCCCTGCTCCCAGACCCGATCGCCGGTGATCCGCTCGTACACCTCGCTGCCGAGATGCGGCGCGAAGGGGAAGATCAGCGAGGCCGCCGTCGCGGTGGCGAAGCGCAGCGCCGCGTCCCCGGCCGGATCGCCGTAGAGGCCGTCCTTCAGCCGGTAGGCGTCGTTGACGAGCTCCATGACCGCCGAGATCACGGTGTTGAACTGGAAGCCACGTTCGAAGTCCTTGGTCGCCTTGTCGATCGACCAGTGGGCCTTGGCGACCAGCGCCCGCGCGTCGCCGTCGGTCGCCTCCGCATCGCCGCCGGCCTGCGTCCGCTCCGCCACCTCGTCACAGAGGCGCCACAGACGCGCGAGGAAGCGGTTGACACCCTCCACACCCTCGTCGGTCCAGTCGCCACCTCGCTCCGGCGGCCCCATGAAGCAGACGTAGGTGCGGGCGGTGTCGGCGCCGTAGCGCTCGACGTACTCCGCCGGGCTCACGGTGTTCCCACGGGACTTCGACATCTTCGCCCCGTCGCGGGTGATCATCCCCTGGGCGAAGAGGTTGGCGAACGGCTCCTGCACGTCCAGGTGGCCGAGGTCGGCGAGCGCCTTGGTCACGAACCGCGCGTACATCAGGTGGAGGATCGCGTGCTCGACCCCGCCGATGTACTGGTCGACCGGCATCCAGTGGGCGACCGCGGCGGGGTCCCAGGCGGCCTCCTCGTTGCGCGGGTCGAGGTAGCGGATGTAGTACCAGGAAGAGTCGACGAAGGTGTCCATCGTGTCGGTCTCGCGCCGCGCCGCGCCGCCGCACTTCGGGCACTCGGTCCGCACCCAGTCGGTCGCCGCCGCGAGCGGGCTCTGACCGTGCGGCGCGTAGTCCTCGATCTCCGGCAGCTCGACCGGCAGCTGGTCGTCGGGCACCGGGACCATCCCGCACTCGTCGCAGTAGACGATCGGGATCGGCGCCCCCCAGTAGCGCTGCCGCGAGAGCAGCCAGTCGCGCAGCCGGTAGTTCACCGCGGTCTTGCCGCGCCCTTCCGCGCCCAGCCACTCGACCATCGCCGCGTAGGCATCGCGGTTCCCCTGCCCGTCGAAGCGGCCGGAGTTGACCATCGGGCCGTCGCCGGCGTAAGGCAGTCCTTCGGCGTCGCCGGGCGCCTCCGGGTCGGTCCCCTCGATCACCCGCTTCACCGGCAGGTCGAACGCCCGGGCGAAGTCGTAGTCGCGCGAATCGTGCCCGGGGACCGCCATGACCGCACCGGTTCCGTACTCCATCAGCACGTAATCGGCGACGAACATCGGGATCTCCTCGCCATTGACCGGGTTGACGACGGTCCGCCCGAGCGGCACGCCGGTCTTCTCCCGGTCCTCCGCCCCGCGTTCCTCCGCCGACTCCCGGCCGACCCGGTCGACGTACTCGCGCACCGCCGCCTCGGCCTCCGTCCCCGCGACCAGCTTCTCCAGCTGCGGGTGCTCCGGGGCGAGGACGAAGAAGGTGGCGCCGAAGAGCGTGTCGGGGCGGGTCGTGAAGACCGGGAAGTCGAGGCCGACTTCGCCGTTGCGGAAGACCACTTCGGCGCCCTCGGAGCGGCCGATCCAGTTGCGCTGCATCGTGATCACGTGCTCGGGCCACGACTCGAGCGCGTCGAAGTCGGCCAGCAGCCGGTCGGCGTAGTCGGTGATCTTGAAGAACCACTGCTCGAGTTTTTTCTGGATCACCTCGGTGCCGCAGCGCTCGCAGCGACCGTCGACGACCTGCTCGTTGGCGAGCACCGTCGCGTCTTTCGGGCACCACTGGACCGCCGCCTCGGTCCGGTAGGCGAGCCCGCGCTCGAACAGCTGCAGGAAGATCCATTGCGTCCAGCGGTAGTAGTCGGGCTTGTGCGTGGCGATCTCACGCGACCAGTCGATCGAGATCCCCCACTCCTGGAACTGGCGGCGGAACGACTCGATCGAACGCTCGGTCGCCACCCGCGGCGGTTCTCCCGTTTTGATCGCGTTGTTCTCGGCCGGCAGGCCGAAGGCGTCGTAGCCCATCGGGTGCACCACCTGGAAGCCCTGGCGGCGACGGAAGTGGGCGATCGCGTCGCCGACCGCGTAGCACTTGAGGTGCCCGACGTGCGGCTCACCCGACGGGTACGGGAGCATCTCGCAGACGTAGGCCTTCGGCTTGTCCGCGTCGAAGCCGGGCTGCCCGGGATTCGGCACCTCCCAGGTCTGCTCCCCGGCCCACACCGCCTGCCACTTCCGCTCGATCGCCCTCGGCTCGTATCCGCTCATGAGCGGCCGATCTTATGAGGGCGGCGCACCCGGCGGCGGCGCGCTATTCGACCATCAGCACCCGCAGCGAGTAGTGGTAGTCGCTGAGCGAGTGGAGGATGTGCGGCCAGAGGTAGACCTCGATCAGCGCGGCGAGGACCAGCATCGGCACCGCGATGAGGACCGTGACCGCGGTCGCGGCGAGCAGCTGGTTCCACTGGCCGCGGCGGCTGGCGATCAGCCAGGCGGCGAGCGGCAGGAAGAGCGCGGTCAGCTCGATCACCGCGTGGGGCATCACGCTGAGGATCAGTTCGAGACGACTGATGTGGAGCTGGAAGGCGAGCGTCGATCCCTGGAAGCCGAGGAAGAATGCCTGGGTCATCAGCGAGAACAGCGTCACCGCGCAGACGAAGAGGATCGCCAGCTCGCCCGCCTTGACGTGGATCCAGCGCGAGAAGCCGGTGCGCTGTTCGGCGGCCAGCGGCATCGAGGCGCCGGCGATGAACCCGGCCACGCAGGCGGTCGCGTGCAGGGCCAGCACCAAGGAGTTCCGGTAGAGGATCGGCAGCAGGTCGGCGAGCCGCGTCGGCTCGTTGTAGCCAGGGATCTTCCAGGGTGAGATGTCCGGGGTGAGGATCCCGGAGGTGACGAAGACCGCCGCGAGCAGCGTCAGCGCGATCGCCAGGCTGAGCGCGAACCAGCCGACCAGCACCCGCCGGCGATCCTCCCGCCACTCGGCGAGCGTCGCGCGCGTGTCCTCGATCCCGTGGGAGAAGACGTTCGGTTCCGCGGTGCGCATCGGGAATGCATCGGCATCGGACGCGGATCGATTGAGTGACGGAGGTCCACCGGGAGGCGGAAAGTGGAGCTGAGGGGGCTCGAACCCCTGACCTCCTCGCTGCCAGCGAGGCGCTCTTCCAGCTGAGCTACAGCCCCGGGTGGGAACCGGGAACTTTATCGAGAGGGCCGCCGGGAGGGCCTAGCCCTTGCTAGGCGGCGTGGCGCTCGGGGCCGTTGTCCTCGAGATCGAGGATCAGGTTGTCGGGCGCGGTGTGGCGGACCTTGAAGTCGAGGGCGGCGAGCGCCTCGAGTTCGCGCAGCAGGTCGACCGGCTGCTCGAGCCGCATCGAGAAGGTCGCGCGGCCCTCGGAGAAGCGTTCGACCGAGATGTCGGTGGCGCCGAGGCGGCCGACCGCGTCCTCGACCCCGACCAACTGGGAGAAATCGCCCAGCGGGCCGATCTCGAGCCGCAGCTTGCCTTCGAAGAGCCCCGGCTCCCAGGAGGTGTCGGGGTCGATGGTGGTGTGGCCGTTGCCGTTCCCATTCCCGCTGCCGACGGAGTGGGCGGTGATGACGGGCTCGGGCGCGACGGGGGCGG
>DATNAG010000060.1:0-7354 GCA_035572835.1 Solirubrobacterales bacterium | reverse complement strand
CCGGTCGACGCGATCGACCTGGCCGAGGACCGCGGCCGCTTCGGCGCCCTGCTGCGCAGCCTCGACATCGCCCACCCGCCCTACGGCACCGCGCTCTCGGCCGAGGAGGCCGAGGTGATCGCGGCCGAGGTCGGCTTCCCGCTGCTGGTGCGGCCGAGCTACGTGCTCGGCGGCCGGGCGATGGAGATCTGTTACTCGACCGAGGATCTTCGTAAATACCTCGACGTCCACGTCAAGGCCGACCAGGAGCACCCGCTGCTGCTCGACCGCTTCCTCGAGAACGCGATCGAGGTCGACGTCGACGCGCTCGGCGACGGCGAGTCGGTCCACGTCGCCGGGATCATGCAGCACGTCGAGGAGGCCGGGGTCCACTCCGGCGACTCGGCCTGCGTGATCCCGCCGATGAGCCTCGGCGAGGAGATGCTGGACGAGATCCGCGCCACCACCGAGCGGATCGCGCTGGCCCTCGGGGTCGTCGGCCTGCTGAACATCCAGTACGCGATCGCCGACGGCAAGCTCTACGTGATCGAGGCCAACCCGCGCGCCTCCCGTACGGTGCCGTTCGTCTCCAAGGCGATCGGGGTGCCGCTGGCGAAGGTCGCCGCGCGGTTGATGCTGGGGGAGAAGCTGGCCGACCAGGATCTGCCCGAGGGCCTGCCCGAGCACGTCAGCGTGAAGGAGGCGGTGCTGCCCTTCGCCCGCTTCGCCGGCGCCGACTCGATCCTCGGCCCGGAGATGAAGTCGACCGGCGAGGTGATGGGCATCGCCGCCGACTTCCCGACCGCCTTCGGCAAGGCCCAGGCCGCCGCCGGGGTGGTGCTGCCGCGCGAGGGCTCGGTGTTCGTCACCGTCACCGACACCGACAAGGCGGCGGCGACGCAGCTGGCGGCCCGCCTCCACGACGTCGGCTTCGAGATCATCGCCACCGGCGGCACGGCGATGGCGATCGAGCGGATGGGGGTGCCGGTGCGGCGGATCAACAAGCTCCACGAGGGCTCGCCGCACGTGCTCGACCTGATCCGCAAACGCGAATGTGACCTGGTGATCAACACCCCGAGCGGCTCCGGCGCGCGCGCCGACGGCTACGAGATCCGCACCGCGGCGGTGAAGCACGGGATCCCCTCGATCACGACGATGACCGGCGCCGCGGCGGCGGTACGGGCGATCGCCTCCGGGCGCGGGATCGACGACGAAGTCCGGTCCCTGCAGGAGATCCACGCCGCCGCGCAGGAGGCGGCGAGCCGCCCGTGACGGCGCCCTTCGGTCGCAGGCTCTGCGAGGTCGCCGCCAATCGCGAATCCGGCGGCTACCGGGTCGTCTCGCTGCTCGATCGCGAGGGCCCCGCGCCGGAGCCGGGGCAGTTCTACATGCTCGCCGCCGCGGCGGGCTGGGGGGCCCGGGACGGGCGCGCCTTCCTGCCGCGGGCGATCTCGGTCGCCGAGACGTCGCCCGCCGCGGGAGGCGGGGCCCGGCTCGATTTCCTGCTCGACGCGATCGGCCCGGGGACGGAGCGGCTCTGCGGCCTCGTCCCGGGGGAGGAGGTCTGGCTCACCGGCCCGCTCGGCAACACCTTCGCCTCGCCGCGCGAGGTCGTGCCGGATGCCGCCGGGGCGGTACTGGTCGGCGGCGGGGTGGGGGTGGCGCCCCTCGCCCTGCTGCGCAAACGTTTCTCCGAGCACGGCGTCCCGCACCGGGTCCTGCTCGGGTTCCGCGACCGCGTCCACCAAGGCGGCCTCGACCTCTTCTGCGGCTCCTCCGGGGCGCTCTGCCCCGAGGTGAGGCTGGCGACCGAGGACGGCCACGCGGGCGTCCAGGGGCGCGTCACGGACCTCCTGCTGCCGATCCTGGCCGGCGACGACGCCGCCTCCGGAGTCGTCTACACCTGCGGGCCCCCGGCGATGCTGGAGGCGGTCAGGGCGCTCTGCGCCGAGCACGGGGTCGCCTGCGAGCTGGCGCTCGAGTCGCCGATGGCCTGCGGCTTCGGCGCCTGCTTCGGCTGTGCGGTGCCGACGCCCGGCGGCGGCTTCCTGCGCCTCTGCGTCGACGGCCCCGTCCTGCGCGGCGATCAGGTCGAGGAGGTGAGCCACGCCTATGCCTGAGCTCTGCGGGATCGAGCTGGAGACGCCGGTGATCAACGCCTCCGGCACCTACGACGCGATCGCCGCCCGGGAGACGTTCGGCGATGCCCTGCTGGAGGACTTCCCCTTCGCCGCCTTCGTCTCCAAGACGATCACGCCGGAGGCGCGCGCCGGCAATGCGCCACGGCGGATCTGGGAGACCCCGGCCGGGATGATCAACTCGATCGGCCTGCCGAACAAGGGCCTCGACGGCTTCCTGGCGGCGGACCTGCCGCGGCTGGCCGAACTGCCGGTGCCGCTGATCGTCTCGATCATGGCGACGACGCGCGAGGACTTCGCCCGTTGCCTCGAGCGGGTCGCCGCCCGCCGCGAGGTCGCCGCGATCGAGCTGAACATCTCCTGCCCCAACGTCCACTCGGGGCTGATCGTCGGCGAGAACCCGAACGAGACCGAGGCGCTGATGGACGCCCTGCGAGGGCTGACCGAGAAGCCGCTGATCGTGAAGCTGACCCCGAATACCGCCGACCCGGCGGCGGTCGCGGCCGGGGCGGAGCGGGGTGGGGCCGACGCGGTCTCGCTGATCAACACGCTGAAGGCGACGGCGGTCGATCCGGCCACCGGGGAGCCCGCGCTCGGCAACGGCTACGGCGGCCTATCCGGCCCGGCGGTCCGTCCGGTGGCCCTCGAGCAGCTCCGCTCGGTCCGGGCCGCGGTCGGGTTGCCGATCATCGGCATGGGCGGCATCTCGAGCGGCGCCGACGCGGCCGAATTCCTCGCCCTCGGCGCCGCCGTGGTCGCGGTCGGGACGGAGAGCTTCCGCGATCCGCGCGCCGGTTCGCGGGTCGCGACAGAACTGGAGTCCTCACTCCTCTCTGAGCGCTCTACCGTGCCTGCGCTGGACCTCGACTAGAGGTTGAGATGAATTTACGCGCAAATGGGTGAGGTCGGCTTGCATGGCCGTTACCCGCGGCTATACTCGCCGCCGCATGACGACCTCTTCAGTGAAGACTTCCCTCGCGGCCCCGGAAAGGTCTCTCGACCAGAGGATGGAGGCGCTCAAGCGAGCGAACGACATCCGCACCGCCCGGGCCAAGCTGAAGAAGGACCTGAAGGCGAGCCGCGCGAGCATCCACGCGATCCTGCTCGACCCGCCCGAGTACGTGATGACCGCCAAGGTCTTCGACATGCTGCTCGCGGTTCCCAAGTACGGCCGTGTGAAGACGAATCGGATCCTCAACCAGTGCAGGATCTCCCCGTCGAAGACGATCGGCGGCCTCTCCGAGCGCCAGCGCACCGAGCTGGTCTCGCTTCTTCGTCGCTAGTCGATTCGACCGACGGACCCGTAAAGATCCGCCGCCGATGAGCGGTGAGGAGGCAAAGGTCTTTGTGATCACCGGACCCTCGGGGGTGGGCAAGGGGACGCTGATCAAGAAGTTGCTCGAACGGGAGCCGAGCCTGGCCCTCTCGGTGTCGGCGACCACCCGCGCTCCGCGCGAGGGTGAGGTCGACGGCACCGATTACCACTTCCTCACCGAGGATCAGTTTCAGGACCGGATCGCCGCCAAAGACTTCCTCGAGTACGCCAGCTATTCCGGCAATCACTACGGAACGCTGAACTCGGAGCTGGACCGCTGCCTCGCGAAGGGCCGCTCGGTCGTGCTCGAGATCGAGGTACAGGGCGCTCAGCAGGTGCGCGCCGCCCGCCCCGACTCGGTCCAGATCTTCATCGCCCCGCCCGACGAGTCCGTGCTGCGCGAGCGCCTCCAAGGTCGTGGCACCGACTCCGCCGAGGCGATCGACCGCCGGCTCAAAACGGCGGAGCAGGAGCTTGCCGCCCAGGACGACTTCGACTACCGCGTCGTCAACGACGACCTCGACCAGGCCGCCGCCGAGCTGGAGTCGATCGTCCGCACCTCGATCGGGGTCGATTCGTAGTCCTTGCGAGGGGCGGGCGGGGACCCCTCCGCCTGAAGCCGTCGCGCAGCTCAGCCCCTGAGGGGGCGCGGGGTCGGATTTCTTGAGCTTCATTCGGAGGGGTCCCCGCCCGCCTGCGAGCCCCGGATGGTCATCCGGCCTCGTCCAGACTGGATCCGCAAGAGTTGAGCATCCGCATTTACCCCTTCAGGGCGGGGGTAAATGCGGATGCGCCCCTGATCTTCGTCACGGCTCGTGCGTCTGCCGTCGTCCGGAGGCGATCGAAGGACCCTCGGGTGTTCCTCGAATGAAGCTCACGGACCACGGCTCCGCACCCTCGCAGCCCGCCCCAGCTGCGCGACGGCTTCAGGCGAGGGACACCCGAGGGTCCTCCTTGCAGGCCCCGAACCCTCAGCGTCTCGCCGCACCGACCGTCTACACTGCGTCGCCGATGATCAAACCACGCGTAGACAAGCTTCTGGACCACGCCGATTCCCATTACGCCGCCGTTGTCGTGTCGGCGAAGCGGGCTCGGCAGATCAACAGCTACTTCCACAACCTCGGTGAGGGTGGCTTCGGCGAGTACCCGCCCCCGATGGTGGAGACCAACGCCGAGGGCAACTACCTCACGATGGCCCTGGAAGAGCTGGCTCAGGGCAAACTCAAATACGAGTACCGCAGCTAGGCGCATAGCGCCCGGCTCGTCAGGAGCTCTTATATGGCCCGGTTGTTGCTGGGTGTGAGCGGCGGGATAGCGGCGTACAAGTCGCTCGAGTTCGCGCGCCTGGCGACGCTGGCCGGCCACGGCGTCCGGGTCCTGATGACGCCGAACGCCGAACGCTTCGTCGGCGCCGCCTCCTTCGAGGGAATCGTCGGCGCCCCGGTGCTCACCTCCGAGTTCGAGCGCGACCCGATGCGCGGCGCCTTCCCCGGTGAGCCGGGGCAGAGCGGCCACGACCCGATCGGCCACCTCGAGCTGGCGGCGAACTGCGATGCCTTCCTCGTCGCCCCGGCCTCGGCCAACACGATCGCCAAGCTGGCCGGCGGCTTCGCCGACTCGATGCTGACCACCTCCTTTCTCGCCTGCGTGGCGCCGCGGCTGATCGCCCCGGCGATGAACGACCGGATGTATGCGGATGCGGCGACCGAGGCCAACCTGCAGACCTTGCGCGAGCGCGGGGTGGAGGTGATCGAGCCCGAGGAGGGCCTGCTCGCCTCGCGCGGCGAGCGCGGCCGCGGCCGGCTCCCCGACCCGGAGCGGCTGCTGGCCACGGTCGAGGCGGCGTTGGCCGAGGGCGAGCAGCTCGATCCGCGCGACGAGACGGCGCGGCCCGGCGGCGAGCCCGGTCGCTGGGATGGCCTGCGGGTCATGGTCACCGCCGGGGGCACCCGCGAGCCGATCGACTCGGTCCGCTTCATCGGCAACCGCTCGAGCGGGCGGATGGGCATCGCGCTCGCGGCCGCCGCGGTGCGGCGCGGCGCCGAGGTGACGTTGATCGCGGCGAACGTCGCCCTGCCCGCGCCGGCCGGCGTCAAGCGGATCGACGTCGAGACCACCGCCGAGCTTGCCCACGAGACGATCGAACGGTTCGAGACCCAGCACGTCCTGTTGATGGCCGCCGCGCCCGCCGACTTCCGCGCCGAGCAGATCACCGGCAAGCTCAAGCGCCAGGACAGCCTCAAGCTGAACCTGCATCCGACCGAGGACATCCTCGCCGCCATCTCCGCGCAGCAGGGGGAGAATCAGACGGTGGTCGGCTTCGCCGCCGAGCACAGTGGCGACGCGATCGGCCGGGCCCGCGCCAAGCTGGCCCGCAAGGGTGCCGACCTGATCGTCCTGAACGACGTCTCCGACCCACGGATCGGCTTCGAGAGCGACGAGAACGAGGTCACCCTGGTGGCCACCGGAGACGAGATCGAGGTCCCGCGCAGCAGCAAGGATGCCGTCGCCGAGGCTATCCTCGACCGGGTAGAGGCCCTGCGGACCGCGCAGTCCGCCCGGTAAAAAGCGGTTTCGGCCGAGTTGCCAGGCGAGCTATACTTGCCTCAAGCTTTTCTGTCCCTATCTGTATCGCGCAGTCGAGAAGTGGGCCTGGCCCACTTTTTTTACGGCCCGAAACGGGCGTTACGGAGTCCAGAGCCCCTTCACCAGTGACCTATGAGTGACCTTCAGCAAGACATCCAAAGCCGCCTTTCCGAGCTCGACCCGGAAATCGACCTGGTTGCCGTCGAGCAGCCGGGCGGCGACATGCTGCGCCTCTTCATCGATCACCCGGACGGCGTCGATCTGGCGCTCTGCGAACGGGTCACCCACCATCTGAACCACCTGCGCGCCGATTACGCGCTGGAGGTTTCCTCGCCCGGGGACAAATACCGACGTAAACGCGCGAGCAGCACCGCTTCCGAGACCAAGGAGTCGCCCCAGTGAGCAAAGAGATCGTCGACGCAGTCAAAGCGCTCGAGCAGGAGAAGGGAATCTCCTCCGACAAGTTGATGGACGCTCTCGAGGACGCGCTGCTCTCGGCCTACAAGAAGACCCCGGGCGCGGCCAAATACGCCCGCGTCGACCTCGACCACGAGACCGGCGACTTCCTCGTCTTCGAACTGATCCTGCCCGCCGAGCTGGAGGAGAAACTCCTCGCCGAAGCGGCCGAGCAGCAGGAGGAGCCGGAAGTCGACCCGGAGACCGGCGAACTGAAAGAGCCGGAGGACCCGGAACTCGATCCGGAGATGATCGCCCCTTATGAGGACCAGATCACGACCCGCGACGTCACCCCGGAAGATTTCGGCCGGATCGCCGCGCAGACCGCCAAGCAGGTGATCCTGCAGCGGATCCGCGAGGCCGAGCGGCAGATGATGTACGACGAGTACCAGGACCGGGTCGGCGAGCTGATCACCGGGATCATCCAGCAGTCGGACAAGCGCTACACGCTGGTCCAGCTGCGCGAGCGGGTCGAGGCGCTGCTGCCGAAGTCCGAGCAGGTCTACAACGAGCGCTACGACCACGGCATGCGGGTGAAGGCCGTGATCACCGACGTCTCCGACTCGACCAAAGGCCCGGCGATCGTGGTCAGCCGGCGCAGCCCGGAGCTGATCAAATCGCTGTTCGAGCTCGAGGTGCCGGAGATCGCCGACCGCCTGGTGGAAATCGTCGGCGTCGCCCGTGAGCCGGGCTACCGCTCGAAGATCGCCGTCGTCTCGCACGCCGACGGGGTCGACCCGGTCGGTGCCTGCGTCGGCCCGCGCGGATCGCGCGTCCGCATGGTCGTCTCCGAGCTACGCGGCGAGAAGATCGACATCATTCCTTACAACGAAGAGCCCGCCCGGTTCGTCGCCAAAGCGCTCTCCCCGGCCCGCGTCCG
>DATNAG010000059.1:0-19117 GCA_035572835.1 Solirubrobacterales bacterium | reverse complement strand
CGGAGCGCGCCTCCGCGTCGCCCTCTCCGGCCTGACGATGGCCGAGTACTACCGCGAGCAGGGCGGCCAGGACGTGCTGCTCTTCATCGACAACATCTTCCGCTTCGTCCAGGCGGGCTCCGAGGTCTCGGCGCTGCTCGGACGCATGCCTTCGGCGGTCGGCTACCAGCCGACGCTGGAGACCGAGATGGGCGGTCTGCAGGAGCGGATCACCTCGACCGACCGCGGCTCGGTGACCTCGATCCAGGCCGTCTACGTGCCCGCCGACGACTACACCGACCCGGCCCCGGCCTCGGTGTTCGCTCACCTCAACGCGACCACCGCGCTTTCGCGGGCGATCTCCGAGAAAGGGATCTACCCGGCGGTCGACCCGCTCGACTCGACCTCGACGATCCTCAAGCCGGACGTCGTCGGCGACGAGCACTACCGCACCGCGACCGAGGTCCAGGAGGTCCTGCAGCGCTACAAAGAGCTCCAGGACATCATCGCGATCCTCGGTATCGACGAGCTCTCCGACGAGGACCGGCAGACGGTGTCGCGCGCCCGCAAGATCGAGCGCTTCCTCTCCCAGCCGTTCTTCGTCGCCGAACAGTTCACCGGCCGCTCCGGCGAGTACGTGCCGGTGTCGGAGACGGTCCGCGGGTTCCGCGAGATCCTCGACGGCCAGCACGACGACCTGTCGGAGGGCGCCTTCTACATGCAGGGCGGCATCGACCAGGTCACCGAGAACGCCGCCGCGAAAGCGTAAGGAGCGACCTTGGCGCAGGAGCACATGCTGGACGTCGAAGTCCTCACCCCGGAGGGGCAGGTCTTCAACGGTGAAGTCCACCAGCTCTCGACCCGTACCGAGGTCGGCGAAATCGGCATCCTCGCCAACCACGCGCCGGTGCTCGGCGCCCTGCAGCCGACCACCCTGCGCCTCCACGTCTCCGACTCGGAGGTCAAGCGCTACGCCCAGTCGCACGGTTGGCTGCAGGTCTTCGACAACACCGCCCGGGTCCTGGTCGAGGAAGCGGTGGCGCCGGAGGATCTCGACGCCGGGGCGCTCAAAGAAGAGCTCTCCGACGCCGAACGGCGGTTCTCGGAGTCCGACGAGGACTCGGCCGAGCGGGCCCGCGCGCTGAAAGACAAACAGCGCGCCGAAGCGTTCCTCGCCATCGCCCAGGGATGAACCGAGCCCCCGCGGGCTCGCTCGATTGCTTGCGCTGGCGGGGCTGCCGGGCTCGCCTCGGCGGAATTGACCTCGCGCTCCGAGGTCGGAAGCTGCGAAAGCGAGAGAAGGCCCCGCGACCCGCCCGTCCCTACGATGGCGATTCCCTGCCTACCGTAAGTCGGGAGTGTGACGATCTGCCTGGGGCATCCCGAGATGGGGTCCGGTCATCTCGTGAAGGAATGTCGCGAAGCGGCGGAAATGCAATCCGATTCCTGCGCGCCATAGGCGCGCCCAAATCTCCCCGAGCCGCCCCGCAGGGGCGCGAGGTCAATTCCGGAACGAGATGACCGGACCCCATCCCTCACGAACCCCATGAACCCTTCCCAACCAGAGCTACTCAGCCTCGCCAAGCGCCTGATCGCCTACGAAACCTGCGAGGAGCGCAGCATCCATGAGTGCGCGGGGTTTGTGGAAGCGTGGCTCGAGGCGCGAGATATCGAGGCGACCCGGGAAGAGGTGCGGGGGCTACCGGTCGTGAAGGCGGAAGTCGGCCCCGCCGACGCGCCGACGATCGTGCTGGAGGGCCACATCGACGTGGTCCCGGCGCATGCCGACCAGTTCGAGCCGCGGTTGGAGGGGGACCGTCTCTACGGGCGCGGCGCCTACGACATGAAGGGGGCGATCGCGGCGATGATGGTCGTCACCGAGGAGCTTCGGGATCAGGACCGGGTGCGGGTGCGCCTGGGGATCGTCGGCGACGAGGAGTCCGAGGAGGGCGAGGACCGGGGCTGCGATCGGCTGGTCGACAGCGGCTTCACCGGCCACTTCGCGATCACCGGCGAGCCCACCGATCTGCACATCGGGGTGGAGGCGAAGGGCGTGCTCGCCCTGCGGCTCGAGGTGGCGGGCACCGCCGCCCACGGAGCGACGCCCTGGCTGGGCGACAACGCCGTCCTGGGCGCGATCGACGTTTTCCGGAGTATCGAGTCGCTACCGTTTGCCCGACAGAGTTCGGAGTTGTTCGACCGCCCATCGATCAATCTGGGGCGGATTTGGGGCGGCGACGCTCTGAACAAGGTGCCCGACCGATGCGTGATCGACGTCGATATCCGCTACCTGCCCGGCCAGGACCCCGACGCCTTGCTGGCGGCGGTGCGAGCCCTGCCCGGGGTGACGGCGACGCCGCTCCTGGTGCGCCCTCCGGCGACCGTCGACCGCGACTCGCCCTTCGTCCTCGGACTGCGCGAGGCGGCGGCGACGTTCGGCGAGGGCGAGCCGATGAGCGTCGGGCGCGACGGCGCCTCCGATGCGGTCTCCTTCCTGCGGGTGGGAGTGCCGGCGGTCGAGTTCGGCCCGATCGGCGCCGGCCATCACGGCCCGGCCGAGTGGGTCTCGGTGTCCTCGCTGGAGGGCTACCGCCAGGCGCTCAGGTCCTTCCTGTGGGCGATCCCGGAGCGGCTCGTTGAATAGCGTCCCGCCGCCGCCCGGCCGCGACCGGTCGGCCCGCAAGCCTGGCCCCGAGGGGGACGGGACCGAGCCGCCGAAGAAGAAGCGCTACTGGTGGCGGTTCAGCCTCGCCAGCGTGATCATCATCGCGGTCTCCGCCGCGGCCACCTCCTCGGCGGTCCTGCTCTACATCAACTCGATCGCCGACGCCCTCGGCCACAACAAGGTGCTGAAGGAAAAGGTCGAAAAGGAGCTGGTCGACGTCAACGGGGGCGAACCGGAGACGATCCTGATCCTCGGCTCCGACATCCGCGCCAACTCGGGCGAAGAACGCGGCCGCTCCGACACCACGATCCTGCTGCGGTTGGACGCGGAAAAGAAGCTGATCTCGGTGATGTCGATCCCGCGCGATCTGCAGACCGAAATCCCCGGGGTCGGCACGGAAAAGTTCAATGCCGCCTACACCTACGGTGGACCCAAGCTGACGCTGCAGGTGATCAAGGAACTGACCGGGCTGAAAATCAACCATGTGATCAACATCGACTTCCTCGGCTTCGTCCGCGCCGTCGACGCGATCGGCTGCGTCTACACCGACGTCGACCGTCGCTACTACCACTCGAACGTCGGCTTGCCGGCCGAAGAACAGTATTCGGAAATCAACATCCAGCCCGGTTACCAGAAGCTCTGCGGCGTGAAAGCGCTCCAGTACGTGCGCTACCGCCACACCGACACCGACATCGTCCGCTCCGCCCGGCAGCAGAACTTCCTCAGCCAGGCCCGTCACCAGGTCTCGCCGACCGACCTGATCACCGACAACCACAATCTGGTCGACATCCTCACCGAATACACGACCTCGGACATCACCGGCGGGACGACGCTGATCACCTTGCTCGACCTGCTCTTCGAACTGCGCGGGGCGGAAGTCAACCAGGTCCACTTCCCGGCCGAACTCGGGCCCAGCTTCGTCTACGCGAGCGAAGAAGAAATCCACCATGCGGTGAAGGAATTCCTCGGCGAAGCGGGCTACGAGGCGAAGAAGTTCCCGGAACAGAAGGAAGAAACCGCGCTGCAGAAGGCCGAGAAGAAGAAGGAAAAGCAGAACAAGAAGAAGGGCAAGGGCAAGAAGCACAAGAAGAAGAAGCACACCCCGCCCGGTGGCGACGAACTCGTGCCCGCCTCCGAACTGGGCGAAGTCGAGGGTGAGATCGTCGCCCGCCACGTCGGCGGCGGCTTCCCCGTCTTCTACCCGAGCCGGTTGCCGGAAGGCGCCTCCTTCCAGGAATCGAACCCGTACGAACACATCGTCGACCCGCGCGTCTACCACCTGAAGGACAAGGACAAGGAACGCCACGCCGCCTACCGGATGGTCGCGCAATACCAGCCCGAATACGAAGTCAACTACTTCGGCGTGCAGGGGATCCGCGGCTGGGAAGACCCGCCGATCCTCGACGATCCGACCGAAACCAAGTCCGTCAACGGACGGGAATACTCCATCTACACCGACAGCGGCAAGATCAAGATCGTCGCCTGGCACCGGGGAGAAAACAGCTACTGGATCTCCAACAGCCTGCAGCAGTCGTTGAGCAACGAGCAGATGATGGGCATCGCCGAGTCCTGTCATCTGATCCTGCCGAAGAAGAAAACCGTCAAAAAAGGGAGCAAAGGGGAATGAGCGAACGCGAAGCTGTCGGAGTGATCGGGGTCGGCTGGGTCGGGCTGGTGACCGCTGCCTGCTTCGCCGAGCTCGGCCACCGGGTGATCGCGCGCGACATCCTGCCGGAGAAGGTGGAGGCGCTCTCCCGCGGCGAGGTGGCGATCCACGAGCCGGGGCTGACCGAGATGCTGCGGCGCAACGCCGAGCGGATCACCTTCACCACCGACATGAAGCTCCTCCTCGACCAGGCGCGCCTGCTCTTCACCTGTGTCGACACGCCGCCGACCTACTCCGGCGACGCCGATCTCTCGCGGGTCCGCGCGGTGGTCGCCGAGCTGCCCGAGGATTCCGACCACGTGCTGGTGATGAAGAGCACCGTGCCGGCCGGCACCGGCGAGTCGATCCGCCGTGACATGCCGGGGCTCTCCTACGTCTCCTGTCCGGAGTTCCTCAAGGAGGGGACCGCGGTCGCCGACTTCATGCATCCCGACCGGGTGGTGGTCGGCGCCGACCCCGGCGACGAGGAGGCCGCCGACGCGGTCGCGGCGCTCTACGCCCCGCTCGGCGAGGAGGGCGAGATCCTGCGCACCGACGTCGCCAGCGCCGAGATGATCAAGCTCGCCTCCAACGCCTTCCTGGCGACCAAGATCTCCTTCATCAACGAGATCGCCAACGTCTGCGAGGAAGTCGGCGCCGACGTCGCCGAGGTCGCCCGTGGGATGGGCGCCGACACGCGGATCGGCTCCTCGTTCCTGCGCGCCGGGATCGGTTACGGCGGTTCCTGCTTCCCCAAGGACGTGTCGGCGCTGAAGATGCTGGCCGGCAACACCGGCTACCACTTCCAGCTGTTGACCTCGGTGATCGAGGGCAACGAGCTGCAGAAGCGGCGCGTCGTCGGCAAGCTCGAGAAGCACCTCGGCTCGCTGATCGGCAAACGGGTGGCGCTCCTCGGCCTCGCCTTCAAGCCCGACACCGACGATATGCGCGAAGCCTCCAGCCTGGTGCTGGCGGCGCGGCTGCAGGGCGAGGGCGCCGAGGTCGTCGCCTACGACCCGGTGGCGGCGGAGCGCGCCGGCGAGATGCTGACCTCGGTCGAGATGGCCGACTCGGCGATGGCGGCGCTGGAGGGTGCCGATGCCGCGGTGCTGGTCACCGAGTGGGCCGAGTTCCGCGAGCTCGACTGGGCTGCGGCCGCGGCCGCGATGACCCGCCCGATGATCGTCGACGGGCGCAACTTCCTCGACCCGGCAGCGCTCGCCGCGGCGGGCTTCGAATACGAGGGCATCGGCCGCCAGGTCGCGAATGACCGGCGCATGTCTGCGTCCTCGGTCGCTCGCGTGCAGAGCACGCCACACTCCCTGCGTCCTTGACCTGCTTGGTCCTTCACGCCCTGGCGCGGACGTGCAAGCGATAGTCCTCGTGGGAGGGGAGGGGACGCGCCTGCGTCCGCTCACCGACGAGGTGCCGAAGCCGGCGCTGACGTTGGTCGATCGCCCCTTCCTCGCCTACATGGTCGAGTGGCTCGGCGTCCACGGGGTGACCGAGGCGGTGCTCGCCTGCGGCTTCCTGCCCGACCAGCTGCGCGAGGCGCTCGGCGACGGCGAGCACCGCGGCGTCAAGCTCACCTACGTGACCGAGCCGGAGCCGCGCGGCACGGCGGGGGCGATCCGGTTCGCCGCCGAAGCGCTCGGCGACCGGCTCGAGGGCCGCTTCCTCGCGCTCAACGGCGACGTCCTCACCGACCTCGACCTGACCGCCCTGCTGCGCCACCACGAGGAGCGCGGGGCGCGGGCGACGATCGGCCTCTACGGGGTGGAGGACTCCTCCTCCTTCGGCCTGGTCGAATGCGACGCGGTGGGCGTCGTCCAGGACTTCCGCGAGAAGACCGGCGAGGCGGTGCCGGGGGCGATCAACGCGGGCGCCTACGTGCTCGAGCGCGAGGTACTCGACCTGATCCCGGCCGGGCGCGAGTTCTCGATCGAGCGCGAGATCTTCCCACGCCTGGTCGGCGACGGGCTCTGCGCCTTGCCGCTGAGTGGGTACTGGATGGACATCGGCGTCCCCGAGCGTTACCTGCAGGCCACCTGGGACATCCTCGAGGGGAGGGTGGACACCGGTGTGCGCCCGACCGCGCCCGGGCTCTTCGTCGGCGCCGGCTGCTCGGTCGCCGAATCGGCCCGGATCGGCCCGCGCGCGGTGGTCTCGCGCGGGTGCACGGTGGGGGCCGAGGCCTCGATCGCCGGTTCGGTTCTGCTCGAAGGCGCGACGATCGGCGAGGGCGCGGCGATCAGCGACTCGATCATCGGCGAGCACACCGTGGTCGCACCAGGCGCCCGGGTGGACGGCGCCACGGTCGCCGCGCATGAGAGAGTTGGCGCCGAGTGATGATCGACGACGTCCTCGGCATCCCCGACCAGCTTCGCGACGCGCTCTGGCGGATCGAATCGGCTCGCCTCGAGGCGGCGCCCTCGGCAGGCCTCTTCGTCTGCGGGATGGGCGGCTCGGCGATCGGTGGCGACCTCGCCGCGGCAGCCCTCGGCGACCGGCTGACCGGGCCGATGCTGACCGTGCGCGGCTACGCGCTACCGAGCTGGGCGACGCCGGAGTGGACGGTCCTCTGCTCCAGCTACTCGGGCGAGACCGAGGAGACGCTGGCCTGCCTGGAGGCGGCCGAGGCGCTCGGCGCCCGACGCCTGGTGGCGAGCATCGGCGGGCCGCTGGTCGAGCGGGCGCGGGAGACCGAGGTGCCGGTGGTCGGCCTGCCGGGGATCTTCCAGCCCCGCGCCGCCGTCGCCTACATGGTCGTGGTCGCCGCCGAGGTCGCCTCGCTGGCGGGGGTGGGGCCGCGTGTCCACACCGAGATCGACGCGGCCGCCGCCTTCCTCACCGAGCAGACCGAGTCGCTGCGCCGGCAGGCGAGCGAGATCGCGGCCTTGATCGCAGGCGCCGTGCCGGTGATCTACGGCTCCGACCTGACCGCCCCGGTGGCCCGCCGCTGGAAGACGCAGGTCAACGAGAACGCCAAGTTCCCGGCCTTCTGGGGCGAACTTCCCGAGGCCGATCACAACGAGATCCTCGGCTGGGCCGGCGCGGCGGGCGACGAGCGTTCGGCGGCGATCTTCCTCGAGGACCGCGACCAGCACCCGCGCGTGGCGCGCCGCTTCGAGCTGACCTCGGCCTCGATCCAGCCGGGTGCGGCGGCGGTGGCACGGATCGAGACGATGGGGGAGACCCGCCTCGAGCGGCTCCTCTGGACGGTGATGCTGGGCGACCTGGTCTCGCTCGAGCTGGCCCGGCAGCGCGGCGTGGACCCCGACCCGGTCGAGGCGATCGACCGCTTCAAGGAGGAGATGGGATGAGGGCGATGGTCCTGGCGGCAGGGCTCGGCACGCGGTTGCGGCCGATCACCTTCGATATGCCGAAGCCGATGGTGCCGGTGCTGAACCGGCCGGTGATGGAGCACATCCTGCGCCTGCTGGCGCGGCACGACTTCACCGAGACGATCGCCAACCTGCACTGGTTCCCGGACCTGATCGAAGAGCACTTCGGCGACGGGTCATCGTGCGGCGTGTCGCTCAGCTACTCGAAGGAGGAGGCACTTCTCGGGACCAGCGGCGGGGTGCGGAACGTGGCCGACTTCCTCGGCGAGGAGTTCCTGATCATCTCCGGCGACGCGCTCACCGACATCGACCTGACCGCGATGCGGGAGTTCCACGAGAGCCACGACGGGATCGCCACGCTGGCGACCAAGCGGGTCACCGACACGAGCCAGTTCGGCGTCGCGATCACCGACTCGGCGGGACGCATCAGTGGCTTCCAGGAGAAGCCGGACCCGAGCGAAGCGCTCTCCGACCTCGCCAACTGCGGCATCTACATGTTCCGCAAGGAGATCTTCGACTACTTCCCCGCGCCGGGGACCAGCAAAGCCGTCAAGGAGAGCGACCCGGAGGGCTTCGCCGACTGGGCGATGGACGTCTTCCCCCGCCTCCTGGAGAGCGACGTGCCGTTCTACTCGCACGAGATCGACGCCTACTGGAACGACATCGGCAACCTGGCGGAGCTGCGCGAAAGCACCGTCGACGCGCTGACCGGGGCGGTCCAGGTCGAGCAGGTGGGGGAGATCGTCGACGGCTACCGCAACGGCGAGCCGAAGGGCGACGAGGGCAAGCTCGAAGGCCCGGTCCTGCTCGGTCCCGGTTGCGAGATCGGCGAGGACGTGCGGATCGACGGGCCCGCTGTGATCGGGGACGGCGCGAGGATCGGCACCGGGAGCAGGCTGCGGGACGTGATCGTCCTGCCAGGGGCCGAGCTGCCGGCGGGATCGGTGCTGATCGGCGCGATCCTGGGCGCTCGCGGCTAGTTCGAAGATTTGACTTTTCGCGCACCACGCGTGCGCATTTCCCGGGCAGGGTCGAATGCGTGCACCTGCTTCAGATCGCCGCCGGGATACTTACGCCGCCGCTCTGCGCCGCTTGTGGGCGAGGCTGTCGGGCGGAGGCCGTGCTCTGCACGAGGTGCTCGCGCGGATTGGCGGCGGCGAGGCCACTCGTGGCGGGCGGGCCGCAGGGAATCGACCGAGCCTGGTCCTCGGCGCCGCATGACGGCGTCGCCCGGGCGCTCGTCGGGGCGCTGAAGTTCAGGCGTCTGCTGCCGGTGGCGGGCGTGATGGCGGAGCGGATGCACTGGCTGGTGCCCGGCCATCTGCTCGGCGGAGCCGTGGTCGCCGTCCCACCGGCCGCGGCTCGCCGCCGGCGCCGCGGCTTCGACCCGGCCGGCGAGTTGGCGGCGGCGCTGGCGGCGAGGCTCGGAAGCGACGTCGCCTCCTGCCTCGCCCGCCGCGGCTCGGGGCACCAGGTCGGCCGCCGCCGCGCCGAACGCATCCGCCACCCGCCGAGGATCGAGGCCGTGGCGCCCGCCCCCCGCAGCGTCCTCCTCGTCGACGATGTCCTCACCACCGGCGCCACTCTCACCGCGTGCGCCCAGGCCCTACGCGCCGCGGGCGCGCGCCGCATCGTCGCCGTCACCTTCACCCGCCGCCTCTAGGCGCGCGAGCGTCACAAAGCGGTGCGCGCCTCCGGCACGCCGGTGCACTTGGCCACATCAGGGTGTGGCCAAGTGCACCGGCGGCGGGATGGCTCCGTCGAGGCGCTCGGCCGGGCCGCCAATCCCTCCTAGGTCGCCGGCCGTCCCCGCATCTGGCCCATCACCCGCCGCGTCACCTTCCGCTTGCGCAGCATTTCGCGATGTTTCTTCACCTGCCGCCCCACATCTTCGGACAGCTTGTGGATGCTCAGGGCCATCTCAGGCGAGGCCTCGCGTGCGTGCAGGGTGGCCCCTTTCAGGCGCACCGTCGCCTCTGCGACCTGGCAGTCGGAGATCGAGGGGTTGCGCTCTTCGTAGAGCACCACCTCCAACGTCGCTAAGCCCGATACCTGTTTCCCCAAGCGGTTGAACCTTTTGTTCACCAACTCACGCAGGTCGTCCGTCATCTCGACGTTCCGTCCCCGAATTTCAATCCGCATGAGCTACCTCCTTGTGGGTATCGAGCACCGATCGTACGCTGCTCGCCAGTCGGCGGCAAGGGGTGGACCGCTACTCTTGAGCAATGCCCGCAATGGACCTTGTCACCAAGGCTCTGCGCGCGGGGGAGGGGCGCAAATTCAAGGCCTACCAGAAGCGCGCGGAGGCGATCAACCGATACGAGCCGGAGATGGAAGCCCTCTCCGAGGAGGAAATCCGCGCCGAGGCGGACGAACTGCGCCGGCGCGCCCGCGACGGCGCCTCGCTCGACGACCTGCTGCCGGAGGCATTCGCGCTCTGCCGTGAGGCCTCGCGCCGCAGCACCGGCCAGCGGCATTACGACGTCCAGTTGATCGGCGGCATGGTGCTCCACGACGGGGCGATCGCCGAGATGAAAACCGGCGAGGGGAAGACGCTCACCGCGACCCTGCCGGTCTTCCTCAACACCTTGAAGGGCGACAGCGTCCACGTCGTCACCGTCAACGACTACCTCGCCCGCCGCGACTCGGAATGGCTGTCGCCGATCTACGAGGCGCTCGGGGTCAGCGTCGCCGCTCTCCAGGACGGCGACGACCCGGCGACGCGCCGGATCAAATACGCCTGCGACGTCGTCTACGGCACCAACTCCGAGTTCGGCTTCGACTACCTGCGCGACAACATGTCCCAGTCGCTGGAGGAATGCGTCCAGCGCGGCCACGACTTCGCCGTCGTGGACGAGGTCGACAACATCCTCATCGACGAGGCGCGGACGCCCTTGATCATCTCCGGGCGCCCCGAAGAAGCGGCGCAGACCTACTACACGTTCGCCCGCCTGGCGAAACAGATGGTCGGCGTGCCGCACAAAGAGAAGCTGAAAAGCCTCGGTGAATCGAAAGACACCTCCGAGGCCGAGTACGACTACGAGTACGACGAAAAACACAAGACCGTCGCGCCGACCGAGGCGGGGGTGAAGAAAGCCGAGGAATTCCTCGACATCGAGAACCTCTACCTCGGCGAACACGGCAGCCTCGTCAACCACCTGGTCCAGGCGCTGAAGGCCGAGGCGCTCTACAAAAAGGACGACGACTACGCGGTGATCGACGGCGAGGTGATGATCATCGACGAGTTCACCGGCCGCATCCTCGAGGGGCGGCGCTGGTCGGAGGGCCTGCACCAGGCCGTCGAGGCGAAGGAAGGCGTGGCGATCCGCGAGGAGAACCAGACGCTCGCCACGATCACCCTGCAGAACTACTTCCGCCTCTACGACAAGCTCTCCGGGATGACCGGTACCGCCCTCACCGAGGCGACCGAGTTCATGAAAATCTACGAGATGCCGGTGGTCGAGATCCCGACCAACCAGCCGATGGTCCGGCTCGATCAGAACGACCAGATCTTCAAGACGAAAGACGGCAAGTGGCAGGCGGTGATCGACGAAATCGTCAGCCGCCACCAGCAAGGTCAGCCGGTGCTGGTCGGGACCGTCTCGGTCGAGGTCTCGGAGATGATCTCCGGGGCGCTGAAACGCGACGGCATCCAGCACGCGGTGCTGAACGCGAAACCCGAGCACGCCGAACGAGAGGGCGAGCTGATCGCCCAGGCGGGTCGCAAGGGCGCGGTGATGATCGCCACCAACATGGCGGGACGCGGCGTCGACATCAAGCTCGGCGGGGACCCCGAACACCTGGCGATCGCCGCGCTGAAGAAACAGGGGATCACCCACGGCGACGAGGGCTATGAGGAGGCCTTGGCGGAGAAGACCGAGGAGCTGAAGCCGCAGTGCCAGGCCGAGGCGGAGGAGGTCCGCGAGCTCGGCGGCCTCTTCATCTGCGGCACCGAGCGCCACGAGTCGCGTCGCATCGACAACCAGCTGCGCGGCCGCTCCGGCCGTCAGGGTGACCCGGGCGAGTCGCGCTTCTTCCTCTCCGCCGAAGACGACGTGATCCGCCTCTTCGCCGGCGATCGGATCTTCAAAATCCTCGACCGCCTCGGGCCGGTCGACGACGACGGGACCGAAGTGCCGCTCGAGGCGAAGATGCTGACGAAAACCGTCGAGAACGCGCAGAAGAAGGTCGAGGAACAGAACTTCCTGATCCGCAAACGCGTGCTCGAGTACGACGACGTGATGAACGAGCAGCGCCGCGTGGTCTACAAATACCGCCGCGAGATCCTCGAAGGCCGCGACATCTCCGAGAATGCGCGCGAAGAGCTCGAAGGGGTGATCGAGCGGCTGGTCGAGGAGTACACCGCCAGTGATCTGCTGGAGGAGTGGGACCTCGCCGAGCTGGAGACGCAGCTGCGCCAGATCTGGCCGATCAGCGTCGATGTCTCCCAGCTGGCACCGGAGACGGTCGACCGCGAACGCCTCAAAGACGACCTCGACGAGGACGCGATGGCGGCCTACGACGAGCGCGAAGACAAACTCGGCGAGGAGCTGATGCGCCACCTCGAGCGCTCGATCCTGCTGAACGTGATCGACAATCGCTGGCGCGAACACCTCTTCGACATGGACTACCTGCGCGAGGGCATCCACCTCCGCGGCTTCGCCCAGATCGACCCGCTCGTGGCCTACAAAAACGAGGGCTTCACGATGTTCGAAGACCTCATGCACTCGATCTGGGAGGAGTTCTCGAAACTCGTCTTCCACGCCGAGATCGAATTCACCGAAGCGCCCGGGGGCAACGGCAACGGCGGCGGCTTCGAAGCGGGGACCGACCGGCAGGCGCTCGATTACTCGGGCGGCACCGCCGAGGCACAGCCTTCGGCGCTCGAACAGGTCGCGATGGCGGCCGGTGCCGGTGCCGGGACCGCGACCGCGGGCGGCGCCGTCGACCTGGCCGCCTCGCGGCAGGTCGGGCCGAACGGCGGCGGCCAGGACGTGGTCGAGACGGTGGTCAAAGACGACCACGACAAAATCGGCCGCAACGACCCCTGCTGGTGTGGCTCCGGCAAGAAGTACAAGAAGTGTCACGGCGCCTGAGGGCGCATGACCGATCCCATCCGCGAGTTCATCCGCGCCTTCAACGAGCGCGATCTCGATGCCTTCGTGGCGACCCTCGATCCCGAGGTCGAACTGCACTCGATGAAGGAAGGGCTGCTGAAGGGCCCCGATGCGGCCCGGCGGTGGGCGACGCGCAAGCGTGGCGGGGTGCAGCAGACGATCGACCTCGAGCGGCTCTACGAGGGCGGCACCGAGGGGGACGGCGGCCGCGCCGTCGCCCTGATCATGCGCCGCTGGCACTGGGACGACGACGAAGGGGAGTTCGCGGGCGAGGACGAGATGGCCTGGGTCTTCGAGCTGCGGGGGCGCCGAATCCGCTCCTGGCGCCCGTTCGAGGACCGCGAGGAGGCCCTCCGCCTGGCCGGGTTCCCGCCCAGGTAAGGTTGGGTCATGGCCGATGCCGCGCAGAAAGAGCCCGTAGCGCCGCGAATCGCCGCTGTCCGCGAGCAGCTGTCCCTGCTCTCGGACTACCTTTGACCCGGCCGGCCTAGAGCGGGAATCCGGCGAGCTCGAGGAGGAGATGGGGCAGCCTGGCTTCTGGGACGACCAGGACGCCGCCGCCCGCACCTCCGCTGCCCACGCCCGCGCCCAACGCCGGCTGGAGATGTTCCGTGGCCTCGAGTCCGACATCGCCGAACTTGATGACCTGGCCGAGCTGGCCGAGGAAGACGAGGAGATCGAGAGCGAACTGGAGGGGCAGCTGGCTACGATCGAGGCACGGTTGGCCGAGCTCGAAGAGGCGCGCCTCTTCAGCGGTGAGTACGACGCCGGCGACGCGGTCGTCACCGTCCATGCGGGGGCGGGCGGCACCGACTCCCAGGACTGGGCCGAGATCCTCCTGCGCATGTACCTGCGCTGGGCCGAACGGCGCGGCTTCGACGTCGAGATGGCGGAGGCCTCGCCGGGTGAGGAGGCCGGGCTGAAGTCGGCCACCTTCATCGCCCGCGGCGAGAACGCCTACGGGCTCTTCGCCGCCGAGCGCGGGGTCCACCGGCTGGTCCGGATCAGCCCCTTCGACTCCTCCGGGCGCCGCCACACGAGCTTCGCCCAGGTCGATGTGGGGCCGCTGGTCGAGGGCAACGTCGAGGTCGACATCGACGACTCGGACCTGCGGATCGACACCTATCGAGCCTCCGGCGCCGGCGGCCAGCACGTCAACAAGACCGACTCGGCGGTGCGGATCACCCATATCCCGACCAACACCGTCGTCCAGTGCCAGAACGAGCGCTCGCAGACCCAGAACAAGGCCGTCGCGATGCAGCTGCTCAAATCGAAGCTGATCGAGCTGGAGGAGCGCAAACGCTCGGAGGAGCTGGCGAAGGCGCGCGGCGAGGTCAAAGACGTCGCCTGGGGCTCGCAGATCCGCTCCTACGTCCTGCACCCGTACACGATGGTCAAGGATCATCGCACCGAGCACGAGGTCGGTGACGTCAACCGCGTCCTCGACGGCGACATCGACGGCTTCGTCCGCGACTACCTGGAGAAAACCGCCGCCTCGTCGGCGAGTTAGTGCGTAGGCATGGCTCCGCTGGTCACCGTCGAACGTCCCGCGAACGGTGATCCTGAGGGCCTTCTGGTCCTGCACCACGGCCGCGGCACCGACGAGAACGACCTGCTCGGGCTGGCCGACGCGCTTGACCCGGCAGGGCGGCTGCGGGTCGTCTCGGCGCGCGGACCGCTGACCGTCCCCGGCTGGCCGGGCTTTCACTGGTACCTGGTGCCGAGGGTCGGCTACCCCGACCGGGCGAGCTTCGACGCGGCGCGGGAGGCGCTCGGCGAGCTCCACGACCGGCTCTGGGAGGAAAGCGGCGTCGGGCCGGATCGAACCGTGCTCGGCGGCTTCTCGATGGGCGCGGTGATGAGCCACGCGATGGCCTGGAGCGAGGACCGGCCGGCGGTCGCCGGGGTGCTCGCCTTGAGCGGCTTCGTCCCGACCGTGCCGGGCTGGCGGCCGAGCTTCGAGGATCGGCGGTCGACGCGCGCCTTCATCGCGCACGGCGACGCCGACCCGGTGATCGAGGTCGGCTTCGGTCGCGCCGCCCGCGACCTGCTCGTCGCCGGCGGGATCGATGTCACCTACAGGGAGTCGAGCGTGGTCCACACGATCGACCCGGCGACGGTGCCGGTCGCCGCCGGTTGGCTGGTGGCGACCGTCGGGCCGGCTTCTTAGTCGACCCGCTGCGTGTAGACGCGGGCGTTGCCGACCGGGTGTTTCGCCTTCAGCTGCTGTTCGAGCATCGTGCCGCAATAGCCGGGGGTCTTCGCCGCGCGCAGGGCGACGTCGAACTCCGTCGCCTTGGTCGCCCGTTCCATCACCGCGTCAGTGACCTTGGTGGTGAGGCGGAGGACGCCCTTCTTGCCCAGGTGCTTGGTCGCGTCGTCGATCTTCAGACTGCCTTTGCCGTCTTTCAGCCTCAGATCGAGGGAGACCGTCGCGGGCTTGTAGGTCAGGTAGCGGACCGTCAGCTGGACGCGGTTCGAGCTCGGCAGCGTGGCGATCGACGATTCCGCGCTGCGCACCCGGCACTCTTCCGGGGCGGTGACAGCCGCGCCGTTCCTCTTCGCGGTTTCTTCTTCACATTCTTCGACTTCGAATTCTTCGTCTTCTTCAGATTCTTCTTCTTCGAATTCGAAGATGCCTTCGGTGGCTTCGCATTCTTCGGCGCCTTCGCCTTCGCCTTCGAATTCTTCGTCGTCTTCGGTTTCGGCGGCGCGGAGGGCGAGGTGGGAGATGGTCTTCGAGGGCACCGGCGCGGCCGTCGCGGCAGCCTGTGCGAGCGTCGGCATGACGATGAGCGTGAGGAGCAGGGTCAGCGGGGGGACGAGGAAGGAGCGCTTCATGCCCCCTGGATCGGCGCTTTGCAGGAGGCGGTTTACTCAGCTAGACGTTTGATCGATTGTCGACAGGCAATTTTCGCGGCCGACGCACGGGATGTCCCGGATTCCGCTCACGATCAGGCTTGCCGCTCCAGGCTCAGGAGCTCTTGCTTCATCTCCAGGCCGCCGGCGTAGCCGCCGAGGCTGCCGTCGCTGCGCAGCACCCGGTGGCAGGGGACGACCAGCGGGATCGGGTTTCGCGAGCAGGCCGAGCCCGCGGCGCGAACCGCCCGCTCGTTCCCCGCCGAGCGGGCGAGGTCGGTGTAGGTACGGGTCTCGCCGTACGGGATCGCGGCGATCCCCTGCCGGGCGCGCAGCAGGAAACCGTGGCTGAGCTGCCAGTCGATCGGCAGCTCGAAGTCGTGCCGGCGGCCGGCGAAATAGTCCTCCAGCTCGCGCCGCTCCTCGTCGAGGCCGCCGGGCGTCTCGATGACCCGTGGCGAGATCCGCCCGGCCAGGTCGACGAGCAGCTCCTGGGCGTCCTCGTTCGGCAGGCCGATCCGCACCAGCCCGCGCGGCGTCCTCGCCACCAGCAGGGTGCCGAACGGAGAGTCGACGGTCGCGTAGGCGACGTCCAACAGGCCCTCCGCGGCGGCCCGCTCGCGCAGGGCCTCGATCGATTTCTTCATGCCTCGGGTCTCCATCGTCGGCGTCATGCCAGCTCCTTTCGCAGTCGTTTCAGTCCCTCGTGCAGGCTGCGGCGCGCCGCCGCCGGCGAGCAGCCGAGCGCGGTGGCGATCTCCTCGTGGGGGAGGTCCGAGGCGAAACGCAGCGTCACGGCCGCCCGTTGCTTCGGCGGCAGCCCCGCCACCGCCGTCCAGACCGCGTCGTCGGCCGGATCTGGATCGAAGACCGGCTCCTCGCGCACCGCGGCGACCGGCACCGGCGCCCGGCCGCGGGCCCGGTGATGGTCGATCGCCTTGCGGTGGGCGATGGTGACGAGCCAACCGCGCAGGTTGCGCGCGTCGCGCAGGCCGGGATAGGCCCGCAGGGCGGCGAGGAAGGTCTCCTGAAAGGCGTCCTCGGCACCCTCGCGGCCGACCGCACCGCGCAGCACCGCCATCACCGCGGTGGCGTGTTCGTCGATCAAGGTCTGGAACGGGGGTAGCTCGGCCATCAGGAATCCAACGCCCTAAGTCTCGCGGACGTGAGATTCGCCCCCTCGCACTTCACTAGGGTGGCCGGGTGGCCGCAATTACCGCCGAGGAGATGCGCGAGCTGATCGCCCGGGCGCTGGCCGAGGACCTCGGCGACGGCGACGTCACCGGCGAGGCCACGGTTCCGGCCGAGCGGACCGCGACCGCGCGGATCGTGCAGAAAGCGCCGGGGGTGGTCTTCGGGCTCGACCTGGTGGTCGAGACCATGGCCCAGACCGGGGTGGAGGAGGTCGAGACCCTGGTCGCCGAGGGCGAGTGGGGCCAGGAGCTGCCGATCGTGGTGTTGACCGCCCGCGGGACCGCCCGCTCGATCCTCGCAGCCGAGCGGACCTCCCTGAACTTCCTCGCCCACCTCTCGGGCGTCGCGACGCTGACCGCGCGCTATGTCGAGGCGGTCGCCGGGACGAACGCGAAGATCCTCGACACCCGCAAGACCACCCCGGGCCTGCGCAAGCTGGAGAAGGCGGCGGTCGCGGCGGGGGGCGGCACCAACCACCGGATGGGCCTCTTCGACGCCTTCCTGATCAAGGAGAACCACATCGCCGCCGCCGGGAGCATCCCGAGGGCGGTCTACGCGGCGCGCCAGGCTCACCCGGAGCTGCCGGTCGAGGTCGAGGTGGGCAACCTCGACGAGACCGCCTACGCGCTCGGCACCGGCGCCGACCAGCTCCTGCTCGACAACATGGACCCGCCGACGCTGCGGGCCGCGGTCGAACTCCGCGACGCCAACTCGCACGACGGCGGCAAGCCGACCCTGGAGGCGTCCGGCGGGGTCAACCTGGAGACCGTCCGGGCCGTGGCCGAGACCGGCGTCGATTTCATCTCCGTCGGCGCCCTGACCCACTCCGCCCCGGCTCTCGACTTCTCGCTGCTGCTCAGCGCCGACTGAGCTACTTCAAGAGTTTCGACAACCGTCGGTCTTTGAGGACGCGGCCGCCGGTCTGCTCTTTCGGGCAGTAGTTCATCTGGTGTTCGGAGAAGAAGACGGCCTCGATCGTCGTGCCGCAGCGCGGGCAGGGCTCACCCTCGCGCTTGTGGACCCGCAGCGGCATCGGGACCTTGTCGGGCAGCTCGGGGCCGATCGTCTGCTCGTAGTGGTCGATCGCATCGCCGAGGACGTGCAGCGCCGCGTGGAGCTGCCCGACCTCCGCCGCGCCCAGTTCGGTGCCTTTCTTGAACGGTGAGAGGCGCGCCTCCCAGAGGATCTCGTCGACCCAGGAGCGGCCGATCCCGCTGATGTCTTTCTGGTGGCGCAGGAGAGGGTGGAGGTGGCGCGGCTTGTCGATCGCCGCGACGAACTCCTCGAGCGGCGGCGCCGGCCACGCTTCCGGCCCCAGGGTCGCCACCATCTCGTCCTCGTCGACCTCCGCGCTCGGCAGCAGCTTCGCCCAGGCCCGCTGCTTGGTGCCGAACTCGCGCAGGCGCAGCTCGCGACCGTCGGCGAGCCGGATCAGCACGCGCGAGGCGCGGTCTTTCAACGACGCCCGTTTGTCGAAGACGCGCAGTCGCCCGGCCGACATCAGGTGGATCAGGAGCGAGAGGTCGCCGAACTCGACCACCGGCATCTTGGCGATCCGCCGCACGCCGGTGATCTCGCGACCGACCAGCGATTCCAGCGGCGGGTCGAACGTCTTCATCACGTTCATCCCCGGCGCCAGCACCGATTCGACGGTGGCACCGCGCACCGCCTCGTCGATCCGACGGGCGGTGATCTCGACCTCGGGCAACTCGGGCATGCCTTAAGGATGCCTGGTGGGCGCCTCCGACCGGCGCGGCTCGGCGGCCGGCTAGAATGGTCTGACGTTCATTCGACCTGGTTCGACCGAGAAGGTCTGCCGGCGAACAGAGGAAAGGAAGGGCTCATGCAGGAGCTCCCGACGATCCAACCCGGTCTGGCCCCGGAGCTCTCTCCGGCGGAGATCGCTGCCCTCAGCGAGGAGGTTCGCGCGCTCGCCGCCGAGCGGAACGCCGTCATCCTCGCCCACAACTACCAGCTGCCCGAGGTGCAGGATGTCGCCGACCACCTCGGCGACAGCCTCGGCCTCTCCCGCGCCGCCGCCGCCACCGACGCCGAGGCGATCGTCTTCTGCGGCGTCCATTTCATGGCCGAGACGGCCTCGATCCTCTCGCCGGAGAAGACCGTGCTGATCCCCGATCTCGACGCCGGCTGCTCGCTCGCCGACTCGATCACCGCCGATCAGCTGCGCGCCTGGAAGGCACAGCACCCGGGCGCGATGGTCGTCATGTACGTCAACACCTCGGCTGCGGTCAAGGCGGAGACCGACTACTGCGTCACCTCCTCGAACGCGGTCTCGGTGGTCGAGCACATCTGG
>DATNAG010000058.1:0-4883 GCA_035572835.1 Solirubrobacterales bacterium | reverse complement strand
TTCATCGAGGCGACCGCCATGGACGGCGACAAGGGCCTGGTCCTGACCGGCCAGCTCGGCGACGTGATGAAGGAGTCGGCGCGGATCGCCCTCTCCTACGTGCGCTCGCACCGCCAGGAGCTGGGCATCCCGGAGGACCGCTTCCAGCGTGAGTTCCACGTCCACGTGCCCGCCGGGGCGATCCCCAAGGACGGTCCCAGCGCGGGTGCGGCGATGACGACGGCGCTGGTCAGCCTGCTGAGCGGCCGCCCCGTCAAGCACACTGTGGGCATGACCGGAGAGGTGACCCTGCAAGGACGGGTGCTGCCGATCGGCGGCCTCAAGCAGAAGGTGCTGGCCGCCCACGCGGCGGGGCTGACCGAGGTGATCCTGCCCGAGCGCAACCGCGGTGACCTCGACGAGGTCCCCGAGGAGGTGCGCGAGCAGATGAAGTTCCACCCGGTGATGTCGATCGACGAGGTGCTCGGGCTGGCGCTCGAGCCCGCGGAGGCGGGAGCGGATGTCGCCCAGGTGTCGTAACTGCGAACCCGTGCCGAAGGAGCTCCGCGCCGCCGCGGGGCTCCTCGAGCGCCGCTGGACGATGGCGACGATCTACGCCTGCTCCAGCGGCGCCCACCGCTTCAACGAGTTCCGCCAGTCGCTGCCGGGCGTGTCGCCGACGACGCTCTCGGAGCGGCTGGAGCAACTCGAGGCGGCCGGGATCGTCGAACGACGGCTGGTCGCCGGCCGTCCCCCCCACGCCGAGTACGCCTTGACCGGCCGCGGTGAGCGGCTGGCGCTGGCGGTCGCCGGATTGTTGGAGCACTGACGGTTCAGGCAATGCGGCCGAGGACGGCGGGCCCGGGCGGATTCGTTGCGATTTGGCGACGATCTCGAACGGTCAGAAAATTGCGCGGTTCGAAACTTGCTCCATACGTGAATAAGGAACCACGCAGATTTTTGACAGCCTAGGTTTTCGGCATCTCTGTGACGACGGTCTCCCCGGAACCCGCTACGCGGTCGGGTCGAGTGGGGGCGGCATCGTCGGATCCACGGCGCCCTTGATCCCCACCAGGCGGTAATACAGGACCGCGGCGACGAGGCCGCCGATCGGTGCGGTCAAGGTCGTCGCCAGGGTCCCGAAGACGATCCGCAGGATCGGGCCGCCCGCGATCGCTTCGGCGATCCCGGTGAGGATCAGGGTGGCGACCGCGGCGATGAGGGTTGCCGAGATCACCGTGCCGAAGACCGGCCGGCCGTAGTCGCGGACGAGGCCCTGGGAGCGGGTGAAGGCGGCGCTGACGCCTGCCCGCTCGATCACGATCACCGGCGCGATGACCGCCCAGATCGTCAGCAGGATGCAGCCCGGGACGATGAAGAGCACGAAGCCGACGCCGACGCCGATCCCGTAGAGGACGGCGGTCACCAGCAGGGTCGGCAGGACCGGGCCGACGGAGCCGAGCAGCTCGCCGACCGAGTGGTGGGCGGTGTCGTCCTGGACGTCGCGGACGAGGCTGACCACCATCCCCTGGTAGAGCATCGCCACCGCGAAGGTGACGATCGCGACCAGGGCGAGCAGCCCGACGTCCTTGTTGCCGACGATCCCGCCGAGGATCGAGACCGGCAGGAAGAGCCAGAAGGCGGCCGGGATCAGCACGCCGAAGTTCTGCTGGTAGAGGGCGAAGACTTCGTTCAGGGAGTCGCCGACGCTGAGCCGGGGGCCGGTATTCATGCTCGGATTTTCGACCACAACGCCTACGATCCCTGCGTGGCCGAGATCGAGCGTAAGTTCCTGGTCGGTGAGCTGCCGCGGGCCGAGAGCGGGCAGACGGCGATCGAGCAGGGCTATCTGGCTCTCGATGACCGCGGCGAGGTGCGGCTACGCCGGCAGGACGGCGAGCTGTTGCTGACCGCGAAGACCGGCCACGGCGAGGTCCGCGAGGAGGTCGAGGTCTCGATCGCGCCGCGCGCCTTCGAGGCGCTCTGGCCGCTGACCGCGGGCCGGCGGGTGCGCAAGATCCGCCACTACGTGCCCCTGAGCGACGGGCTGCGGGCCGAGATCGACGTCTACGGGGGCGCCCTGGACGGCCTGCTCACGGCCGAGATCGAGTTCGAGTCGATCGAGCAGGCCGATCGCTTCGCGCCGCCGCCCTGGCTCGGCGCCGAGCTGACCGGCGACGAGCGCTACGCCAACCAGTCGCTGGCGACGCGGGGATTGCCGGCGAGCGACGGGAAGCGCGACGATATGGAGGTGCTGAACCCCGCCCCCGAACCCGACCGCACCTACCGCCTGCACGGCGACGAGGACGCGGCGACCGGGATGCGGCGGGTGATCGTCGGTCGGCTCGAGAAGGCGATCGAACGTCTGCGCGAGGCGGATGCCGAAGGCGACGCTCTGGCGGAGGCGATCCACGGCGCCCGCAAAGACCTGAAGAAGGCGCGGTCGGCACTGCGGCTGATCCGCGAGGAGCTCGGCGAGAAGACGTTCAAGCGGGAGAACCACGCGCTGCGCGACGCCGGCCGCCTCCTCTCCGCCAGCCGCGACGCCGAGGTGAAGTTGGTGACCCTCGACGCCCTGGTCGAGGGCTCCGGCGACGCGCCGCCCGGGCCGACCGCGCTGTGGCGTGAGGCGCTGGTGGCCGACCGCGACCGGATCGTCGGCGACGATGGCGCCCCGGTCGACGAGGCGGTGGCGGCGATCGCGGACGTCGCGGCGCGGGCGCCGGAGTGGCGGATCCGCCACGGCGGCTGGAAGCTCCTCGGCCCCGGCCTCGACACCGCCTACTCGGAGGGTCGCGAGGCGCTCGCCGCGCTCGGCGGCTCACCCGGCTTCGAGGCGGTCCACGACCTGCGCAAACGCGGTAAGGACCTCTGGTACCAGGTGCGCCTCCTGCGCGATGCCTGGGAGCCGCTGCTGGAAGCGACCGCGGCGGAGATCCACGATTTCACCGACCTCCTCGGCGACCATCACGACCTCGCGGTGCTGGCTGAGGACCTGACCGACCGCGAGCAGGTCGACCCGGCGCAGCGGGAGACCCTGAAGGCGCTGATCGAGGCCCGCCAGGCGACCCTGCTCGCCGAGGCCCTCAGCTCCGGCGAGCGGATCTACGCGGAGAAGCCGAAGGCCTTCGGGCGCCGCCTGCGCGCCTACTGGCGCGCCTGGCGCTCCTAGCCGGCGACACCCCGCCGCCGGCCGCCTCACCTATTTGAGCTGGAATTCGACCTTATAGAGGGAGTGGCCCGAGACCAGGGAGCCTTTGACCATCCCTTTGCCGCCGGTGCCTTCGAAGCGGCCGACCGGCGGGCTCTCGACCCCTTCGTCGTGGACCTGGGCGGTGCGCTTGTCGCCCTCCCAGGCCAGGTCGGTCAGGGTGAATTCCCGATTGGAGGCGCCGGTCTGGACTTTCACCGTGGCGACCGCCGGATCGCCTTCGACCTTCATCGAGCCCCCGGTGACGACCGCCCCGTTCACGCCGAGGCCCTGGGCGACGCCGATCACCGCACCGAGCGTCCCCGCTTTCGCGGTCGGATCTTCGGACGCGTTGGTCAGTTCGTATTCGCCTACGTATTCGGAGGCGTCGGCGCCCCAGCCCGGATTGGTCGGTTCGGCTTCCGGGATCTGCTTCGCCGCCGGTGGACTGCCGTGGTAGCTCTGGGCGTCGCCGAGAACCCTGAATTCGACCGGCCAGGGTCCGTCGCCGTGGATCCTGATCGTGCCTTTCATCGTGTCGCCGACCGGGCTTTCGAGGCGGATTTCCCCGTCCTGGGTGACCTGGCCATAGGAGGCCGAGGCGCCGACTTTCAGCACCGGGGCCTTCAGGCCCTTGCCGCCCGGTAGTTCGGTGAACGGGTAGAAGGTGAAGAGCGCGGTTTCGATTTCGCCGGTCGGACTGTAGACGTAGAACTGCGAGATGCCGACCAGGAACTGTGGCGAGGAGCCCTCCTCGAATTCGAACTTCATCTCACCCGAGCGGATCCCGGCGCCGCTGCCGACCGCGGTCAGCACGTAGCGGTTTTCGAAGGGGGCGGAGAGGGTCGTCGGCACCACCTGCCTGGGCTGCGGGTAGCCGGTGGTGGCGCCGGTCGTCGCCATCGCGACGCCGACCGAGGCGAGCAGCGCGAGACAGGCGCCGAGGACGAGGATCAGCTTCAGTCGTTTCACGATTCGCTCACCGGCACTTCGGCGCAGGTTTTCAATTCGGCCGCTTCGGCCAGTTCGCCGAGGTGGATTTCGATCAGGCCGGAAGACAGTTCGCGGACCGCGTCGAAGTTTTCGTTGCGCGCCGCGTTGGTCATCTCGTTGATCAGCGGGACCGCCTTCGCCAGACCCTCCACGTAGGCGGCTTCCGCCGAGCCGTCACCGGCTGCGGCCTGCACCTGCTCGTGAAGTTCTTCGATCAGGGCTTCGGTCCGTTCCATGTACTTCGAGACCTGGGCCTGTTGCGGCGTGCCGAGCGCTGCGATCTGCTCGTTGGTCTTGGTGCACGCCGCTTCGGCGACGGAGGCGAAGTCGCCGGAGGAACCGCCCTTGGACGAGCCACCGGAGCTGCCGCCGCCGCCACAGCCGGCGACGAGAACCGCGCCGACCACGGCGAGGAGAAGCAGAGTGACAACCGGTCTCGACTTCATCCTCACCGCGCTCCTATCCCGCTTCGGCGGGCTATTTGCCGCCGACGATGTCTTCGACCACGTAGGCGGCGACGTTCTTGATTTCTTCTTCGGACAGGGTGCCTTTGAACGCCGGCATGCCGCCGCCGCCGTTGGTGACCTGTTCTTCGGCGCCGGCCTGTTCTTTGGCTTTCGGCATCGTCGTCAGGTCAGGACCGCCGTTGCCGCCGTGGCCGGTGGCGCCGTGGCAGACCGAGCACTGTTCGGCGAAGATTTCTTTGCCCGCTTCCGCGTTC
>DATNAG010000057.1:0-16769 GCA_035572835.1 Solirubrobacterales bacterium | reverse complement strand
GGTCAGCGGCTCGAAGTAGAGGCGGTCGGAGGTGTCGTAGTCGGTCGAGACCGTCTCCGGGTTGCAGTTGATCATCACCGCGTCGCGGCCCAGCTCGCGGGCGGTCATCGCCGCGTGCACGCAGCAGTAGTCGAACTCGATCCCCTGGCCGATCCGGTTCGGGCCGGCGCCGAGGATGACGACCGACTCGCGGCCGGTGTCGCGGCGGATCTCCGAGGCGGGCGGGGTGCCGTCGGCGCGGGCGCGCTCGTGGGCCGAGTAGTAGTAGGGCGTCGCCGCCTCGAACTCGGCGGCGCAGGTGTCGACCGCCTTGTAGGTGCGGACCAGGCCCTCGGTACCGTCGCCTTCGGTCGCCAGCGCCTGCAGCTCGCGCAGGAACCAGCGGTCGACCAGGGAGTGCTCGTGGACCGCCTCGACCCCGAGCCCGCGACGGAAGGCCTCCAGCACCTGATCGAAGCGCGCCGCGGTGGGGGCCCCGAGCGCCTTCAGCAGCTCGCCGTCGTCGGCGGGGAATTCCGGCTTCGCGTCGAGCTCGCGCGAGCGCATCGCCTTGGCGAAGGACTCGCGGAAGGTCCGCCCGATCGACATCGCCTCGCCGACCGACTGCATGTAGGTCGAGAGCCGGCCCTCGGCGCCGGGGAACTTCTCGAAGGCGAAGCGCGGGATCTTGGTGACGACGTAGTCGATCGTCGGCTCGAAGGAGGCCGGCGTCGCCCGGGTGATGTCGTTGGGGATCTCCTCGAGCGCGTAGCCGACCGCCAGTTTCGCCGCCATCTTCGCGATCGGGAAGCCGGTGGCCTTCGAGGCAAGGGCCGAGGAGCGGCTGACCCGCGGGTTCATCTCGATCACCGCGATGTCGCCGGACTCCGGATCGACCGCGAACTGCACGTTGGAGCCGCCGGTCTCGACCCCGATCGCCCGGATCACCTTGATCGCGACGTCGCGCAGCTCCTGGTAGAGCGGGTCGGTGAGGGTCTGGGCGGGGGCGACGGTGACCGAGTCGCCGGTGTGGACGCCCATCGGGTCGACGTTCTCGATCGAGCAGATGATCACCACGTTGTCGTTGCGGTCGCGCATCACCTCGAGCTCGAACTCGCCCCAGCCGATCACCGACTCCTCGACCAGCACCTGGTTGATCGGGCTGGCCGCGAGGCCCTCGGAGACGACCTGGCGCAGCTCCGTCTCGGTGTAGCCGACCCCTCCCCCCTGGCCGCCCATGGTGAAGGCCGGCCGGACGATCGCGGGCAGGGTGATCTCGCCGGCGGCGAGGCCCTTCTCGACCTCGTCCAGGGACTCGACCGTGATCGACCACGGGATCCGCAGGCCGGCCTCATTCATCGTCGCGCGGAACTTCTCGCGGTCCTCGGCGCGGGAGATCGCCTCCGCGTCGGCACCGATCAGCTCGACCCCGAGCCGCTCCAGCGTGCCGTCTTCGTGCAAGGTCATCGCCAGGTTCAGCGCGGTCTGGCCGCCGAGCGTCGGCAGCAGCGCGTCGGGGCGCTCCTTTTCGAGGATCTTGGTCACCGGCCCGGGCAGCAACGGCTCGATGTAGGTGGCGGTGGCGAACTCGGGGTCGGTCATGATCGTCGCCGGGTTCGAGTTGACCAGCACCACCTCGTAGCCCTCCTCGAGCAGGACCTTGCAGGCCTGCACGCCGGAGTAGTCGAACTCGGCCGCCTGGCCGATCACGATCGGCCCGGAGCCGATCAGGAGGATCTTCTCGATGTCGTTCCGGCGCGGCATCAGGCGGGATCTCCGGCGAGGGCGAGGAAGCGCTCGAAGAGGTGGCGGGCGTCGTGCGGGCCGGGGCCCGCCTCGGGGTGGTACTGAACCGTCGCTCCGGCCACGTCCCGCAAGATGAGTCCCTCCACCGTTCTGTCGTACAGGTTCAGCTGCGATAGCTCGGCGACGCCGAAGTCGGTCTCCCAGCGGACCGGCTCGTCGCCCTCGATCCGCGGCTCGCCGCCGGGCCCCTCGACCGCGAAGCCGTGGTTCTGCGAGGTGATGTCGATGCGGCCCGTCTCCAGGTCCTTGACCGGGTGGTTGGCGCCGCGGTGGCCGAAGGGCAGCTTGTAGGTCTGCAGGCCGACCGCCCGGCAGAGCAGCTGGTGGCCGAGGCAGATGCCGAAGACCGGCTTCTTGCCGACGATCCCACGGACGGTGTCGACGACGTAGTCGAGCGCCGCCGGGTCGCCGGGGCCGTTGGCGAGGAAGACGATGTCCGGATCCTCGCCTAGTACCTGCTCGGGGGTCGAGTCGCAGGGCAAGAGGGTGATCTTGGCGCCGTGCTCGCGCAGCTGGCGGACGATCGAAAGCTTGATCCCGGTGTCGATGCCGACCACGTGCGGCCCGTCGCCCTCGAAGCGGACCGCTTCCGGCGGGGTGACCGTGCGGGCGAGGTCGGCGCCCGCCATCGAGGGCTCGGCGGCGATCTTCTCCCGCGCCTCCCCCTCCGGGACCGAGGCCGGGAAGATCCCGCCCCTCATCGCCCCGCGGTCGCGCAGGTGGCGCACCAGGGCGCGGGTGTCGATGCCGGTGATCCCCGGGGTGCCGGTCAGGTCGAGCCAGTCGAGCCAGCCGCCCTCGGCGGTGGCCGCGTCCTCGCGGTTCTTGGCGTCGCGCATGACCACCCCGCGGGCGTGGACCGCTTCCGACTCCATCGCCGCCCCGCTGACGCCGTAGTTGCCGATCAGCGGGTAGGTGAAGACGATGATCTGGCCGGCGTAGGAGGGGTCGGTGACGGCCTCCTGGTAGCCGGTCATCGAGGTGTTGAAGACGACCTCGCCGGTGATCTCACCGGGGTGGCCGACGAGGTCGCCGTCGAGGCGCAGGCCGTCCTCGAGCAGCAGGTAGGCGCCCGTCACGAGGCCACCCCGAGGCTGAAGGAACGAAGGCGGAAGGCGACCTGGCCGGCGGCGAGCGTGACCAGCACCCGGCCGGTCAGCGTCCTGCCCTCGCACCAGGAGTTCGAGGAGCGGCTCTCGTAGCCGTCCTCGCCGACGGTCCACTCGGCGCCGAGGTCACAGAGGGCGACGTTCGCCTCCGAGCCCGGCGCCAGGGTCGGCCGCGGCAGGTCGAAGGGGGCGGCACCACCCGCGAGGCGCTCGACCAGCAGCCCGAGGTCGATCACCCCGGGCAGCACCAGCTCGGTGTGGAGCGCGGCGAAGGCGGTCTCCAGGCCGGTGACGCCGAAGGCGGCCTGCTCGAAGGGGACCTCCTTTTCGTCCAGGTGATGCGGGGCATGGTCGGTGGCGATGCACTCGATCGTGCCGTCGCGAAGTGCCGCGATCAGCGCCTGGCGGTCGGACTCGGCCCGCAGCGGCGGGTTCATCTTGAAGCGCCGCGGGTCGAGGCTGCGGACCGCCTCGTCGGTGAGGCAGAGGTGGTGCGGGCTGGCCTCGGCGCTGATCCGCACGCCCGCGGCCTTGGCGGCCCGGACCACTTCGACCGACTCGGTGGCGGAGAGGTGTTGGACGTGGATGCGGGCCTGCTCGTAGGCGGCGAGGGCGGCGTCGCGGGCGATCATCGTCGACTCGGCGACCGAGGGCCAGCCGGTGAGGCCGAGGGAGGCCGAGACCGGGCCTTCGTGCATGACGCCGCCGGCGGCGAGCTCCGGGTCTTCCTCGTGCAGGGCGATCGTGCCGCCGCAGAGCTTCTGGTACTGCAGGGCTCTGCGCATGATCCGGCCGCTGCGGATCGGCAGCCCGTCGTCGGTGAAGCCGATCGCGCCGGCCTGGCGCAGTTCGACCATCTCGGTCAGCTCCTCGCCCCGCATCCCGACCGTCACCGTGGCGGTGAAGCCGACCGGGACCGAGGCCTGGGCGCGCGCCTGCTCGCGCAGGGCGGCGATGTCGGCGGCGGTGGAGATCGGCGGCGAGGTATTGGCCATCGCGATGATCCCGCAGAAGCCGCCGGCGGCCGCGGCGCGGGTGCCCGTCTCGACGTCCTCCTTGTGCTCCTGGCCGGGGGTGCGCAGGTGGACGTGCGGGTCGAAGAAGGCGGGGAAGGCGTGCAGCCCTTCGGCGTCGAGCTCCTCGGCGTCGCCGGCGTCGGCCTCGCCGGGGGCGGCGAGCTCGGCGATCCGGCCGGCCCGGATCACCAGGTCATGGACGCCGTCGATCCCGGCGACCGGGTCGAGCAGGGTGGCGCGGCGCAGGACGAGGTCGGCCGGGGCGCCCTCGCGCACGTCGAGCATCTCGGTCAGGTTCTGGGCGCTCACGCCGGTTGGCCGATCGTCGGTGCGCCGGCTTCCGCGGCGGCTTCGTCGCCGAACGCGGCCGGGCGTTCCGGGCGGCCCGCGAGCAGCTCGTAGAGGATCGCCATCCGCACCACCAGGCCGGCGGCGACCTGCTCGGCGATCAGCGATTGCGGCGAGTCGATCGCCTCTCCGGAGATCTCCACCCCGCGGTTGACCGGGCCGGGATGCATCAAGAGCTGGCGCGGCCCGAGCCGGCGGGTGTCGATCTGGTAGATCGCGGCGTACTCGCGCAGGCTGGGGACGAACTTGTCGTCCATGCGCTCGAACTGCATCCGCAGGGCGTAGACGACGTCGGCCTCCTCGATCCCGTCGAGGGTGTGGGTGACCGCGCAGCCGAGCTCCTCGATCCCGCGTGGGATCAGGGTCGGCGGGCCGCAGAGCGTGACCTCGGCGCCCATCCGCCGGAAGGCGATCAGGTTGGAGCGGGCGACGCGGCTGTGGAGGACGTCGCCGACGATCCAGATCTTCTTGCCGTCGAGGGCGCCGAGGCGGCGCCGCAGCGTGTAGACGTCGAGCAATGCCTGGCTGGGGTGCTCGTGCTTGCCGTCGCCCGCGTTGACGACCGCGGCGCCGGTCCAGCCGGCGACCATCTGGGCGGCGCCCGCGTAGGGGTGGCGGATCACGATCGCGGCGGGGTCGTAGGCGCTGAGCGTCGCGACCGTGTCTTTCAGCGACTCGCCCTTGTCGATCGAGGAGCCGGCCGACTTGACCGAGACGAGGTCGGCGGAGAGCCGCTTGGCGGCGAGCTCGAAGGAGCTCGAGGTGCGGGTGCTCGACTCGTAGAAGAGGGTGACGACGGTGCGACCGCGCAAGGTCGGCACCTTTTTGATGTCGCGGCGACCGACCTCGGCGAAGCTCTCGGCGCGATCGAGGATCGCCTCGATCGCCTCACGGTCGACTTCCTCGATGCTGATCAAGTTCTTCACGATGGAGCTCTCATGCCAGGGCCTCCGCGGGCGTTGGTTCGGAGATGGTCACCTCGTCGATCCCGTCGGTCTCCTCCAGCCGCACGTTGACCCGCTCCTCGCGGGCCGTGGGCAGGTTCTTGCCGACGTAATCGGGACGGAAGGGAAGCTCGCGGTGACCGCGGTCGCAGAGGACGGCGAGCTGGACCCGCTCGGGGCGGCCGTAGTCGAAGAGGGCCTCGATCGCGGCGCGGATCGTGCGGCCGGTGAAGAGGACGTCGTCGACGAGGACGACGGTGCGGTCGGCGAGGTCGAAGTCGATGTGGGAGTCGTGGACGATCGGCTGCGCGGCGGGGTCCCGGGCGCCGACGTCGTCGCGATAGAAGGAGATGTCGATGTCGCCGATCGGCAGCTCGGCGCCTGTCAGCTCACCGAGGAAGGTGTGGAGGCGACGGGCGAGGACCGCGCCGCGGGTGTGGATGCCGACCACGGCGAGCCGCGTCGGCTCGGGATTCTTCTCGGCGATCTCATGGGCGATCCGCCGCAGGGTTCGCCTCAGATCGTCGTGCTGGAGCACGACCTTCTCACTCATTTCGCTGCCTTCCTGGCCTCTCGGGACCGGGTTAAAGGACGGGGTGAATGTAGCAAGGTGTGCGGCGGCGGTCCCGGTGATATCCCTCTCTCACGAACTGCGGGGAGGTTCGTTCGGGACATCACCGGGACCGCCGTCCTCGGGCGCTCCACCGCGCTCGCGGGCGCCGTTGGGGATCAGGCGCGGCTTTCCTTTCTCAGGGAGCGGGACCACGATCTGATCGAAATCGCGGGGGGCCACGCAGTCGGGGAAGACCTCGCGGGCCTCCTCCAGCACCTTGCCGACGTGGTAGCGGGCGGAGATATGGACCAGGGCGAGCATCTTCACGTGCGCCTCGGCGGCGACCGCGGCGGCCTGGCCGAGGGTCGAGTGGCCGGTTTCGGCGGCCCGCTGGGCGTCCTCCTCGGCGAAGCTGGCGTCGTGGATCAGGAGCTCGGCGTCGGCCGCGGCGGCGACCGTGGCGGGCGCGGGCGCGGTGTCGCCGGTGACGACGACGATCCGGCCGGGCCGCGTCTCCCCCATCACCTGACGGGGCGCCACGGGCCCGTCCGATCCCTGCACCTCCTCGCCGCGCTGCAGGCGGGCGAAATCGGGCCCTTCGCGGACCCCGGCGGCCTTCGCCGCCACCGGATCGAAGCGCCCCGGCCGCTCGTCCTCGACCAGTGCCCAGCCGAAGGCACGCACGTTGTGGGCGGCTTCGTAGCCTTCGACCACGTATTCGTCGTGATCGACGCTCTCTCCCGCCCGCAGTTCCCCCAACTCGAGCGGGTAGCGCAGCCGGCCGATCAGCGGCCGCAGCACGGTGAAGAGCTCCTTCAGGCCCGGCGGCCCGAACACCCGCAGCGGCGCCTCGCGCTCGTGCAGGTCGTACGTTTTCAAGAGGCCGGGCAGCCCCAGCATGTGGTCGGCGTGGAAGTGGGTCAGGTAGATCTCGTCGACCTGGACCAGCCCCAGCGAGCGCTGCATCTGCCGCTGCGTACCTTCCCCGCAGTCGAACAGCAGCCGGTCTCCCCCGCGCGCGATCAATACCGCCGCGGTCGAGCGCCGCGCCGACGGCACCGACGCCCCGGTGCCGAGAAACGTCACCTCCAGATCCATCCGGCGAGCCTACGTGCTCAGGGCACGGAGTTTCTCAGCAGACCATCGATCGATCTCGAAGTCGGCGGCGAACCGGACGCCACGCCGCTGGTTGTTCTTGGGAGGCTGCAACCGCAGGCGGCCAAGGTGGCCTGGTAAATCAAGGACCGGGACCAGATAAATGGCATCCGTCGGCGGCAGGTGGATGGCGAATAGGTCGGCGAGGCCGTAGTACGGAATTCTCCCCCGACCGTGATCCGTGGCCCGACAGTTGAACGACAGACAGCCACGCGCCACCAGCCAAGCCGTCTTGCACTGGACGCGGAGGAAGCAATCGCCAAGGTCGACCGCGAGATCGTAGGGCTGACCCCCGCCAAAAGGGGTGAGGACATTGAAGCCGCGGCAAACGAACTCGGAAAGGATCCGAGCCTCTGCGGCGTTTCCTCGGGTCGCCGTCTTCATTCCACGAAGCTAAATCCCCCAGCGGATAGAACGTATGTTCGCATGCGCCCCGAAAATGCGCAGACGGCTAAGCTCCTCCGCGAGCGCCCGTAGCTCAGCTGGATAGAGCGCCGCCCTCCGGAGGCGGAGGCCGCAGGTTCGAATCCTGCCGGGCGCGTGATGGGACTGTTCGGCCGGAAAGGGGATCCGGAGAAGGATCTGGCGAAGGCGCTGGCGCTGCGGGGTGCGCAGGGCCGGGCGACCGTGGTCTCGATGAGGGAGACCGGGAACGAGCGTGACGGGGTCGCCAAGGAGATCGCGTTCGTGCTCGATCTCGAGGTGCCGGACCAAGGCACCGTGCGGGTCGAGACCGCCCAATACATGAACCGCTACACGCTCCACAAGCTGGCACCGGGCGAGCCGGCGCGGGTGATGTACGACCGCGACGACCCGCAGAAAGTGCTGGTCGAGGGCCACGCGCGATACCGGACCGACATCGTCGCCAACGAGATCGTCGTGGTCGAGGTGGAGGACGTCCGCTAGCCGGACTCGGGGCGCGTCGGAGATGGACGCCGCGGCACTCAGGAGGCAATGCCTCTCCTTCGCCGGGGCCGAGGAGACGTTTCCGTTCGGGCCCGAGACCTCGGTGTTCAAGGTGCGGGGCAGAATGTTCGCGCTCTCGCGCTTCGATCCCGAGGACCTGCGGGTGAGCCTCAAATGCGAGCCACGGCTGGCGGAGAACCTGCGCGCCGTCCACCCGGAGGTCATCCCCGGCTACCACCTGAACAAGCAGCACTGGAACACGGTGATCCTCGGCGGCAAGCTCGCCGACACGGCGATCCGCGACATGATCGAGGACTCCTACGACCTCGTCGTCAGCAAGCTGCCGGCGGCCGAGAGAAAAGCGCTCGGCTGGGACGGCAGGCTCTAGCGGTCGCTGAAACGGGAGCGCCAGGCGGCCCCGTCGAATTCGGCCGGCTCGGTGGCGTCGATGAAGCGCTGCAGGACGGCGGCGAAGCGGCCGGGCGCCTCCAGCTGGGGGATGTGGCCGATGTCCGGGAAGATCTCGAGCCGGCTGCCCGGCATCTGGGCGTGGGCGGCGCGGCCGTGGGCGACCGGGATGATCGGGTCGCTCTCACCCCAGACGATCAGCACCGGCAGATCCTCGGCGAGATAGAGGCGGTCGAGCGCGGCGACCCGCTGGCCGTCCGTGCCGACCACCGCGTGGAGGGTCGAGAGGAAGGCCTTGCGGCGGTCGGTGTCGGCGAGTGAGGCATAGGCGCGACCGACCTCGGCGAGATCGGCGTTCGGCCGCAGCCCGACCTTGCCGAGCGCGCCGGAGATGAAACCGCCCGCGGCGGAGCCGGGGCCGGCGGTGGCGCGGATGAAGAGATCGGCGCCGGGCAGGGCCGCGGCCCGGAGGATCGCCCCGACCTCGGGTCCCAGCCCGCCACTGGAGACCAACACCAGCCGTTCGACCATCTCCGGGAACTGGTAGGTGAACTGGAGGGCGACGCCGCCGCCGAGGCTGTGGCCGACCAGGGTCGCGCGCTCGTGGCCGAGGGCGATCATCAGGTCGCGCAGGCCGCTCGCGAGGCTGCCCAGGCTGTAATCGCCCCCACCCGGCTCCGACTCGCCATGGCCGGGGAAATCGGGGGCGATCACGGTGTTGTGAAGCGCCAGCGGCTCGATCACGGCGTCCCAGTTGCGCGCGGTCCCGGCCATGCCGTGGACGAGCAACAGGAGCGGACCATCGCCCGCCTCCAGATAACTGACGCTGCGCCCATGGACAGAGACCGTCTGAGCGGTCGAGAAGCTTGCATCGATCGATGACACGGTGGACTAGGTACCCCACGACTCGGCGGAGGGAACACCCCGTCGGGCGATTTCAATACTGTCGCGCCGGAATGGAGAACGGCTCGGGCGCCCCCGACAATCGCATCCCGCGCGGCGCGATCGCCGTCGTCGTGGTCGGTCTGATCGCCACGCTGGCCGCGGCCCTGCTCACCGCGGGCAAGGGCAGCGGTGAAGCGGCCCACCTCGAATTCGTCCAGAAGCGCAGCATCCCCGACTCCAAGCCGGTCGAGATTCCGGGCAGCAAGGGCTACAAGATGCAGCTGGTCGACGGCAAGATCGAGGCCACCGGCAGCAACGTCGCCGGTTACCAGCTCTTCCGGGTGCTGAGCATGTTGAAGATCGACAAGGGGGCGCCGATCGGCGGCGGCCGGATGACCTGCTCGACCCACGGGCTCGGCGTCGGCACCCTGATCGCCCAGAGCAGCGGCGGCCTGCGGATGCTCTACCCGCGCTCCTCCGAAAACGGGATCTACGGCCAGTCGGTGCCGGAAACGGTGTTGGCCGAATTCTCCTCGCACGGCTATGAACTGGCGGTGCTGGAAGAAGTCTTCGAAGACCTGCCGACCCACTGGACGACGATCAAAGGCGTGAAGCTCGGCTGGGGCGAATATGAAGAAGGGACCGAGAACCTCCTCTACTACCTCCCCGCAGGCAGGGCCAAGGCGACGGTCGAACTGCCCTTCTACTCGATCTGGAAATCGACCAGGAAACCGGCGGCCCAGATCGCCTGCACCCTGACCGTCTCGGCGGGCAAGGCGACGGTCGAAACCGAAGGTGCGCTGCCACGGGTCTCGCCCCCGATCGACGAAGAAGCCGAAGAAGAAGCCGAGGAACAGCGCGAAGAAGAAGCCGACGCGACGGAAGAAAAGGAAAGCGAAGAAGGCGACTGACGCCCGCCGCGCTCAGGACCGCGGCGCGACCAGCAGCTCCGGCCCCTCGGCCATCCCTTTCCCGACTTTGTTGAGCGCCGGGTTGGCCGGCGCCCCGGCCATCCGCCCGGCGTCGAGCGGCCCGCACATCGCGATCGCCTCCTCGGTCGAGAGCCGCGGGTCGAGCCACGCCGCCTCGGCCTCAGGGCCCGAAAGGATCGCCGGCATCCGGTCGTGGACCGGTTTGACCACCGCGTTGGGCGTCGTGGTGATGATCGTGGCGCTGTAGAGGTAGCCGTCGGGATCGACACCGCGCTCGTCCGGGTCGGGCCACTCCTTGCGGGTGCAGAGCCCGGCGAAGGCGAAGGGCTCGCCGCCGTCGACGGTGAAGCGCCACGGCTGGCGCGGCTGCTTCGGGTCCTCGGCCTTCATCCACTCGTAGAAGCCGTCGGCGACGATCAGGCAGCGGTGGCGGAACTTGCCGACCAGCGGGCCGTAAGCCTTGCTTTTGGTCAGGTTCTCGGTTTTGGCGTTGATCATCCGGTAACCGACCTTGAGGTCCTTGGCCCACACCGGGACCAGCCCCCAGCGCATCAACCGCGCCTCGCGCTCGCCCTCCGCCGCCTCCTTCTCGTCCGGCGAGGAGCGGACGACGAGGATCTCCTGGGTAGGGGCGACGTTGAAGCGCCCGAGGCCGGGTGGGGATTTCTCCTTCGCCTCGCCGCCGTTCGAGGCGCCGTCCTTGGTCGACTCCTTCGCGGCGAGCGTCTTTTCCAGTTCGACCTGGAAGCGGTCGGCGATCGACTTCGTGTCCTTGGTGGTGACGGTGAAGCGCCCACACATCAGGGACGCACCTCCTCATGGTCGCGGTACCACTCCACGGTACGCCCCAGGCCGGTCCGCAGATCGACGGCGGGGGCCCAGCCGGTCAGCCGGCGCAGCTTGGTCGAGTCGAGATACTGGTCGACGACCTCGCCCGCCGGCAGTCCGGGGCCGAATTCCGGCTCGGGCGCTTCAACGCCGCCCATCTCGACGGCCATCGCGACGACCTCGGCCGCGGAGTAGGGACGGTCGCCGCCGCCGTTGAGCGCCGCGCCGTCGACCTGTCCCTCCCCGAGCGCCGCCGCGACCGCCAGGTAGGCCGCGACGGCGTCGTCGACGTGCAGGAAGTCGCGCCGCGCGGCGCCGTTGGAACGGAGCCGAGGCGCCCGCCCGTCGGCCACCGCGATCGCCGTCTCCGGCACCAGCCGGGTGAAGTTCAGGTCGGCCTCCCCGTAGACGTTGGCGAGGCGGACGACGGCAGCCGAAAGGTTCCACTCGCGCGCCAGCTCGCGCGCCATCACGTCGACCACCGCCTTGCTCGCGTCGTAGGGATGCTCGGCGCGGAGCGGTAGCTCCTCCGCGTACGGCGGCGACGGAGCCGGCCCGTAGGCCTTCAACGAGGACGCGAACAGCACCCCACCGACATCCGCGTCGCGACAGGCCGCGAAGACCGTCCAGGAGCCCCTCACGTTGATGTCGACGGCCTCCTCGGCGGACCCGAAGCCGTTGCCGATGAAGGTCTGCGCGGCCAGGTGGAAGACCGTGTCGCAGCCTGCCACCGCCGTCCCGACCCGGCGCGTGTCGCGTAGATCCGCCTCGACCGCCTCGACCTCGTCCTCGATCCCGAGCAGCTCGAGACTCGATGCCCGCCGCTCCCCTCGGTCGCTTCCTCGGCGGGGTCGTCCCAGAACCCGCACCGCATACCCGGCCTCGAGGAGCGCGGCGCTCAGATGTGAACCGAGGAATCCGTGGCCCCCGGTGACCAACGCCCTCACGACCAGCCCCGGCCCCCGCGGGGGATCAGATCAGGTGATTTCACGCCGCCAGTCTTGCAGCGGCTATTCCTTCGGGGAGATCCGCCCGACCGGTGGCGGTTTCGGTGCCTTGAACCGCATGCCCGGCGGGGTCTTCCTCGGCACCGCGGCGGCCGCCGCGGCGGCGAGGGCTTCGATCGATCTGACCTCCTCCTCGGCCAGTTCCTTCTGCCACTCGGCGAGCGGGTAGGTGGCGGCGGTGTCGAGCAACCGCCGCTCTCCCGCGACGTAGTCGGCGTCCTTGACCCCGGCGGCGAAGTAGGTGCTCATCTGCTCGAGCACCGCGAGCGAGGAACGGAACCGCGTCCAGCGGTGGTTGCGCCAGCTGATCGTCACGCCGCGCCACTTCTCCGGGTCGTAGGCGGTGATCAGACGGTCGGCCGCGGCCTCGCCGCGCTCGGTCAGGTCCTCGATCGCCTGCTCCTTCATGTTCAGGTTCATCCCACCCTCGCTCTGCGACAGGTTCACGTGGGCGACTCGGTCGCGGTAGCCAGGGACCCGCATCTGGGCCTCGTCGGCGCGGTTCTGCATCGTTTTCACGGCGGCGCCGAGGAAGGCGGCGAGGCGACGGTCGGCGAGGCCGAACCGACTCGGCGAAGGGGCGGGGAAGCGGTACCACCAGTCGCGGATCTGGTCGCCGTTCTTGTGCGCCATTTCGACGTTCTCGGCCTGCACGGGGCTCGGCTCGCGCCCGAAGGCGAAAGGCCGCAGATCGATCGCGAAGGTCGGCCGGCGCGGCACCAGCCGATCGAAGAAGTGGACCGGGAAATTGCTCGAGATGCCACCGTCGGAGAACCAGCAGCGCTCGAAGATCGCCGGCTCGGCGGGCGGCTGGGCGACCGACCAGGCGCCGGGGTGTTCGAGCAGACCGCCGCGCCCGGCGTCGGCCAGCTCCTTGCCCCACGCTCTCCATTCCTCCAGCCGAGCCTCGTTCTCCTTCCACGTGTAATCGAAGCGCCAGAGCGGCACCGCGGTCAGCAGCACCGGGAAGGAGAGGCTCATCCGCGCGGCAACCAGGATCGGCAGATCCTTGCCTTCCGGCAGCGGCCGCAGGCCCTGTCGCCAGGCCAGGCCACGGCCGACCAGCGAGCGGGTCGATTCGGTCCCCTCCGGCGGTCGCGGGTGTTCGACCAGGTGGCGGACGACGTCCTCCGGGAAGAGCTTCGAGAACTCCTCCGGGCTGAAGAACCAGTCGCCCTCCTCCCAAGGCATCTGGTGAGCCCGGCGGTTGACCAGGTTGGTGGTCATCATCGCCAGGTTGATCTGGCGATCGTCGTCGTTCTCGATGTCCGCGAGGGTTTGCCCGGGCCCGCACCAGAGGTCGCCGAAGGTGAGCGGCCGGCCGGCGGGGCGGTCGCGATGGCCGGCGCACGTCTCGATCGTCTCGTGCAGCCAGGGCGTCAACGCCTGCGCATCACCGGGCCGCGTCGGCCGCGTCGGCATCCCCGAGCAAAGCCCGAATCCGTTCTCGGTCACCTTCAGGTTGAGGTCGCGGGCGAGCATGACGCCGGCGCCGAGGACCGCGCCGAGCGGGGCGAAGACGAGTAGCGCCACCGCGGCCAGGACGCTGGCCCCGATCAGCAGCCCGAGCGAGCCGGAGAGCGCCCCGGTCAGCGCCAACATCGCCGCGATCAGCAGTCCGGGCAAGGCGCCGAGTCCGAGCCCGGCCGCATACGGCGCGAGCGCCCTCGCCGCGGCGAGTTTCTTCCTCAGGCCGCGTTCTTTGGCGACCATGCTCGCGATCAGCACCCCGTGGAGGTGCCGGGTCGAGGCCTGCGGCTGGAAGAGTCCGATCAGGTGGCCCTCGCCGCCGAGGAAGTCGGGTAGCTGCGCGAGCGTCTCGAAGCCGCCGCCCCCGCGGTCGCGGCCATACTCCGCGGCGGCCGTCGCGGCTGCCGCGATCGCCCCGGCCGAGGTGCCGCCGACGTTACGGAAGCGATAGTGGTCGGCGAGCGCGCAGATCGCCTTCGGGTAGACGACCCCGCTGGTGATCCCGCCCTTCATCACGACATCGCAATACCTGCCGGCCGGTGGCCGGAACCGCTCCCCCATCGCTCTCTCCCCCGCGCCGAGTTTCGCGCAAGGGCAGCAAAGCGATCGGTAACTGTCAACTACACGGCGGTTCGCAGACGTCCTGAGGCCGTCAACCGCCGGCTACCGCCGGGAGGATCGTCACCTCGTCGCCGGGATTGATCGTCGTCTCGAGGCCCTGCTGGAAGCGGATGTCCTCGCCGGAGACGTAGACGTTGACGAAGCGACGCAGCGTCCCGTCCTGGGTGATCCGCTCGCGCAGATCGCCGTAGGCGGCGAAGACGGCGTCGAGCGCCTCGCCGACGTTGGATCCTTCGACCTCGACTTCGGCCTCGCCGCCGGTCGCGGCGCGCAGTTGGGTCGGGATCTTCACGGTGACGCTCATCAGACGGAAACCTCCTGGGCGAACTCGGCATCGAAGCTGTCGAGACTCGGATCGATCTCGTGCATGGAGAACGTATCGCGGACCGCGTCGAGGGTCTTCAGTCCCTCGCCGGTGATGTAGGCGACGACTTTTTCGCCGCTCTGCAGCTCGCCGCGTTCGGCCAGCTTGCGCAGCACGCCGATCGTCACCCCGCCGGCGGTCTCGGTGAAGATCCCGGTCGTCTCGGCCAGCAGCTTGATCGCCTCGCGGATCTCCTGGTCGGTGACCGCGTCGATGCCGCCGCCGGTCTTGCGCGCGTGCTCGACCGCGTAGGGCCCGTCGGCCGGGTCGCCGATCGCCAGGCTTTTGGCGATCGTGTCCGGCTTCTGCGGCTTGCAGACGTCCCAACCTTCGGCGAAGGCGGTTGCCACCGGACTGCAGCCGGTCGCCTGGGCGCCGTTGAAGATCGGCTGCCCGCCCGCGACCAGGCCGAGATCGATCCATTCCTGGAAGCCGCGGCCAAGTTTGGTGAAGAGCGAACCGGAGGCGATCGGGCTGACCACCCGGTCGGGCAGGCTCCAGCCGAGCTGCTCGACCGTCTCGAAGGCGAGCGTCTTCGAGCCCTCGGCGTAGTAGGGCCGCAGGTTGACGTTGACGAACGCCCACGGGTGCTCCTCGGCGAGCTGGGTACAGAGCCGGTTGACGTCGTCGTAGTTGCCGCGGACGCCGACCAGGTTGGTGCCGTAGACCCCGGTCGCGAGGAGCTTCTGCTCCTCCAGGTTGGCGGGCACGAAGACGTAGGAGTCGAGGCCCGCCGCGGCGGCGTGGGCGGCCACGGCGTTCGCGAGGTTGCCGGTCGAGGCGCAGGCGACGGTGGTGAAGCCGAGCTCCTGGGCCTTCGCGATCGCCACCGCGACGACCCGGTCCTTGAACGAGTGGGTCGGGTTGGCGGCGTCGTTCTTGATCCAGATCTCGGCGTCGACCCCGAGCCGCTCGGCCAACCGGTCGGCGCGCAGCAGCGGCGTCAGCCCGGGCTCGAGCGGATCACCGGGCCGGCCGGAGAAAGGCAGGAAGTCGGCGTAGCGCCAGATCCCCCGCGAACCCGCCTGGATCCGCCGTTTCGCCTCCGCCGCGTCGAGGTCCGAGTGGTCGTAGCCGACCTCGAGCGGACCGAAGCACCGTTCGCAGAAATAGGCCGCGCCGAGCTCGTACTCGGCCCGACACTCCTTGCACTTCAAGCTCTCGACTGACATCCGATCCTTCCTTTGCCGTGATGACAAAAAAACTCCGCCACGTGGGGCAGAGGTCCGATCGGACATCCCCCACATCTGTCAGGTCGACAGTCGACCTGCTGGAGTTGGCACCTGCCCCGGACCGTTAGGTCCGAGATGGTTGCCGGGGCTTCACTGGGCCAGTCCCTCCACCCCTCTAGATGTGGCGCTTATGTCGGGCAAAGCCTACCAGCCCGGGCGGTGACCGTTTCACCTTCGCCGCGGGCGGCTAACCTACGCCTGTGATCGCGATTGCACCCCACGACGAGACGAAGGGAGCGGCTGATGCCGAACCTTCCGAAACCACGCCTGCGGCGCACCCGTCGCGGCGATCTCGTCGCGCCGGAAGTCGCTGAGCCTCAGGCCCCCCGGGTCGAGCAGATCGAGTGGGGCGGCCTGCGCTGGGTCCACATCGAGCATCCCGGAGCGCTGGAGCGCGCCTGGCTGGAGGAGCACTTCGACTTCCACGCGCTCGACCTCGAGGATGTGATGTCGCGCAACCAGCGGCCGAAGATCGACCAGTACGACGAGTACCTGTTCAGCGTGCTGAACCTGCCGGTCTTCGACCGGGCGGCGAAGCGGCTCGGCGCGGGCGAGCTCGACCTCTTCGTCGGGCCCGACTTCGTGGTCACGATCCCGAACCAGCCGTTGCAGCCGGTCGAGTACCTGTTCGAGCGCTGCCGCTCGAAAGAGGAGCTCCGCGAGCAGCTGTTCTCGCGCGGCTCCGGCTATCTCCTCTACCGGCTGGTCGACGACTGCTTCGACTACTGCTTCCCGATGCTGCGCAAGATCGGCAACAAGCTGGACGCGCTGGAGGACGACATCTTCGAGGGCCGCTCCGAGGACATCGTCCGCGACATCTCGAATGCCAAGCAGGAGATCATCAACTTCCGCAAGGTGATCCGGCCGCAGCGGCCGGTGCTGCGGGACCTGGAGAAAGTCAAGCAGCGCTACCTCGCCACCGACCTCGACCTCGAGATCTACTTCGACGACATCGTCGACTCGCACGAGCGGATCTGGGACATGCTGGAGAACTACAAGGAGGTGATCGAGGCGCTCGAGGAGACCAACGAGTCGGTGATCTCGCACCGCCTGAACGACATCCTCCGCGTGCTGACCTCGATCAGCGTCGTGATCCTGCCGCTCACCCTGATCGCCAGCATCTGGGGGATGAACGTCCGGGTCCCGGGCCAGGACAACCTCGCCGACTTCTTCGTCGTGATCGGGGTGATGTTCCTGATCCTGGTC
>DATNAG010000056.1:0-20405 GCA_035572835.1 Solirubrobacterales bacterium | reverse complement strand
CGGACTCCTGCTTCAACCGCACCCGCACCTCGTCGACGATCGCCCCCGCCTGCCGCTCGTTGCGGGCCGTGCAGATCGCGAGGAAATCGGTGTAGGCGACCAGGCCGCGCATGTCGAGCACGACGATGTCCTCGGCTTTTTTCGAATCGGCAAGCTCAGCGAGCCGCCGTGCCAGGTTCTCGGACTGCATCGGATTCAAGCGTAGATCCCCTTCTCCTCGATGAATCGCGCGACCGGCTCGGGCACCAGGTAACGGAGCGGCCGGCCGGCTGCGGCACGCTCGCGAACAGCTGAGGAGGAGACACCGAACTGGGGCATCTCGAGCATCGTCGCCCGCCCCTCGGCGCCCAGGCTGCGCATCACCGCCGCCACCTCCGCGTCGGAGATGCCGGACCTTCGCGCCACCGCCAAGCGCGCCAACCCGACCACCCGCTCGGGCTCACGCCAGCTCTCGAGTCCGACGGCGGCGTCGGCCCCCATCACGAAAACGAGATCACTTTCGCCTCTTTCCTCAGCAAGCAACTCCAAGGTCTCATACGTGTAGGACGGCCCCTCCCGTTCGGTCTCCACGGCGGAGACGGAGAAGCGCGAGTCGTCGGCGGCGGCCAGCCGGGTCATCGTCACCCGCAGCTCCTTGCCCGGGTCGTCGGCGATCCGCTTGTGCGGGGCGACTCCGGTCGGGACGAGGATGACCTCGGCCAGGTTGAGCTGCCAGAGCGCCTCCTGGGCAAGCGCCAGGTGACCGAGGTGCGGCGGGTTGAAAGCCGACCCGAGGATCCCGGTGCCGATGCCCGGACGCCCGTCAGCCACGCACTTGGCCGCTACCGCGGCCGACGTACTTCGTCGTGGTCAGCTCGCGCATGCCGATCGGGCCGCGCGCGTGCAGCTTCTGGGTCGAGTTGCCGATCTCGGCGCCCATCCCGTACTCGAAGCCGTCGGTGAACCGCGTCGAGGCGTTGACATAGACGGCGGCCGCGTCGACTCCCGCCACGAATGCCTCGGCAGCTTGCCCGTCGTCGGTGACTATCGCCTCCGAGTGACCGGTCCCGTGCGCGTTGACATGCTCGATCGCGTCCTCGACCGAGTCGACGACGGCGACCGCCATCTTCAGCGCCAGGTACTCGGTGTCCCAATCGTCCTCGCCGGCGGCACCGACGGCGGCATCGCCGGCCACCGCGCGGGCGCGCTCGTCGCCGAGCAGCTCGACCCCTTCGGCCGCCAGCGCGGCGAAGATCTCGGGACCGAACCGCTCCGCGATCGCGACATCGAGCAAGAGCTTCTCGGCCGCGTTGCAGACCCCGGGGCGCTGCACCTTGGCGTTGACGACGATCGCCTTCGCCATCTCCAGGTCGGCATCGGCATGGACATAGACGTGGCAGTTGCCCGCCGCCGCGTACATCACCGGCACCGTGGCGACTGCCTTGATCGCCTCCTTCAACCCCTCGCCGCCGCGCGGGATCAGCAGATCGACGACACCCTCCTGGGTCGCCAGCTCGGCCAGCCCGTCGCGATCGCCCGCGTCGACCAGGAGCACGGAGTCCTCCGGCAGCCCCGCCTCGGCGAGCGCCTCACGGACGATCGACGCCAGCGCCGCGTTCGAGCGCTGGGCGTAGCTGGAGCCGCGCAGGACGATGGCGTTGCCGCTCTTGATCGTCAGCGCGGCGCAGTCGATGGTCACGTTCGGCCGCGCCTCGTAGATCACCCCGACCACTCCGAGCGGCACCCGGATCTTGCGCAGGTCGATGCCGCTCGACAGCGTCCGGTGGTCGAGCTCCTCGCCGACCGGGTCGTCGAGCGCCCCCACCACCCGCACGCCCTCTGCCATCGCCGCGACCCGCTCCGGGGTCAAGGTCAGTCGATCGCGGAGCGCGTCGGTCAGCCCGGCGGCACGCTCGTCGGCGAGATCGGCGGCGTTCGCCTCGAGGATCGTGGCGACGCGCTCGTCGAGCAACCGCGCGGTCGCCGCCAGCGCCGCGTCCTTGACGGCGGTCGGCGCGCCCGCGAGCGTTCGCGCCGCGCGCTTCGCGGCGATGCAGCTCTCGGCGATGGTCCTGGTGGCTACGGCCATCTGAGAAGGGTAACCGGCCGCGCCCCACGGCCCGCCGACCGGCACCGATCCGTTACACAACCGGCCCTAGATCAACACGAACCGGTCGCGATGGATGACCTCCTCGGCGGCATGCGGCAGCAGCTCCCGCACCGCGACGCTCTTCATGCCCGCGACCCGCTCCAGCTCGCGCGCCGAGTAGTCGCTGATGCCTTTGCCGATCGTCTCCCCGTCGAGGACCACGGCAACCGCATCGCCGGGCTCGAAGGCCCCGCGCACCGAGGCGACCCCGACCGGCAGGAGGCTCGAGCCCTGCTCGCGCAGGACCCGCGCCGCGCCGTCGTCGACCACCACCTCGCCGCGCGGCGGCTTCGCGTACTTGAGCCAGAGCTTGTACGGGGTGAGGCGCTCGTCGACCTGTGCCGGAAAGAGCGTGCCGACCTCGTCGCCGGCGGCCGCGGCGGTGAGCTCCTCGCCCACCGTCCCATTGCAGATCACCACCGAGACGCCGGACTCGCTGGCGATCCGGGCGGAGGCGATCTTGCTCTCCATCCCACCGCGCCCGAAACGGGACGACCGGCCGATCTGCACCGCGGCAAGCGCCGTCGCGTCGTCGACCCGCGGGATCAGCGTGGCCTCGGGGTCGCCGCGCGGATCGGTCGAGTACACCCCGTCGGTGTTGGTCAGCAGGACCAGCAGTCGCGCTTTCAGCTGGGCGGCGACCAGGGCGGCGAGGAAATCGTTGTCGCCGAAGGTGATCTCGTCGGTGGCGGTGGTGTCGTTCTCGTTGATCACCGGCACCACCTCCCAGTCGAGCAGGCGGTCCAAGGTGTGGCGCACGTTCAGGTAATGGCTGCGCTCGGCGATGTCGGAGAGCGTCAGCAACACCTGGGCGGCGCGCGTCCCCGCCGCCGCCAGCCGCGACTCATAGGCCCGGAAGAGGTCCCCCTGCCCCACGGCCGAGCATGCCTGCAGCGCGTCCATCGCGCGCGGCCTCTCGCTCAGCTCGAGCAGCCGCATCCCGCGGGCGATCGCCCCCGAGGTGACCATCACCACCCGCTCCCCACCCCGCTCCAGCGCGCTCACCTGTGCGCACACGGAGTCGAGCACGTCGGCTCGCAGGGAGCCGTCGTCGGCGGCGACGATCGAGGAGCCCAGCTTCACTACCAGCGTCATGGTCGGCCAGTCTAAGAGCGAGGGCGCCTACGTCGACGTCGTCCTAAATGCTGATGAACCAACTCGCCGCCCTGCCGCAAATGCCGTCGGTGCGATTCAGCCGGTCATAGGCGGCTGAAGTGCACCGGCGCGCTCGCCCGCGACGCCACCGCTCAGACGTGCAGCTCGAACTCGTGGTCGCCCACGCGCACATCTTCGCCGGCCTCGAAGCCCGCCTTGCGGAGGGCGGCGATCACGCCCATCTCGGTGAGCCGCTGCTCCAGGTAGGCAAGCGCTTCTTCGTTGGTGGTGTCGTGGCGTTCGAAGAGGAGCTCGACCCCGCGGCCGCCGATGCGGAAGGCGCCGTCGTCCTCCTGTTCGACCCAATAGCCGCCCTCGCCCGCGGGCCGGTAGACGCGGTGCTCGGTCTCGAAATCGGCCGTGGGTGCGCCGGTCGGTAACGCGTCGAGCGGCTGCACGGTCGCCAGCTCGGCGAGGATCCGGCGACGCAGGGCTTCCAGCCCCTCGCCGGTCGCCGAGGAGACCGGGACGACCCCGAGGACCGAATCGCCGAGGCGCTCCGACCACTCCGCCACCGCCTCCTCGACGGCGGCCGGTTCCAGCAGGTCGCGCTTCGACAGGACCACCAGCTCCGGCAGGCGCTCCAGGCCCGCGCCATAGGCCTCGAGCTCGGCCCTGATCAGTTCGTAGTTCGGGATCGGCTCGCCCTCGAGCGGCGTCAGCTCGACCAGGTGGACGAGCATCGAGCAGCGCTCCACGTGGGCGAGGAACTCGTGCCCGAGCCCGAGTCCCGCCGCCGCCCCTTCGATCAGCCCGGGGATGTCGGCGAGCACCGCCTGGCGATCCTCCCCCTCGATCGTCCCCAGCGCCGGCGACAGGGTCGTGAAGGGATAGTCGGCGACCTTCGGGGTCGCCTTGGTCAGTCGGCTCAGGAGTGAGCTCTTGCCCGCATTGGGCAATCCGACCAGGCCGACGTCGGCGAGCAGTTTCAGCCGCAGCTGGATCCAGTCGGCCTCGCCCTTCGTCCCTTTCTCGGCAAAGCGCGGCGCCTGCCGCACCGAGGTCGTGAAGCGGCGATTGCCGTGGCCGCCCCGGCCGCCGTGGGCGACCACCGCCCGCTGGCCCGGCTCGACCAGGTCGACCGGGTCGCCCTCGACCGTCACCGCCTGGGTGCCGGGCGGCACCGGGATCTCGCGGGTATCGCCACGCGCCCCGTGCCGGTTCGACCCTTCGCCGTGGCGGCCCTTCTGGGCCCGGAAGTGTTTGCTCCCTCGGAGCGCGCCGAGGTCGCGGCGCGACGGATCGCAGACCAGGACGACGTCGCCGCCGTTGCCGCCGTCGCCGCCGTCGGGCCCGCCGCGCGGCACATGGGCTTCGCGACGGAACGAGATGCATCCGTCGCCTCCGCGACCCCCCTCGACCCAGATTTTTGCCGTGTCATCCATCAAGCAGAGAATAAAAAGGGGCGCACGTGGCGCCCCTCATCCACGGCGGTGAAACCGCTGTTACTCGTCGGCCAGGACCGAGATCGTGCGGCCCTTGCGCGCCGAGTGGAAGGAGACCTTCCCCTCGCGGGTGGCGAAGATCGTGTGGTCACGACCGAGGCCGACGCCCTCGCCAGGCCAGAACTTGGTGCCGCGCTGGCGGACGATGATCTCGCCGCCGTGCACCTGCTGGCCGGCGAAGACCTTGACGCCGAGCATGTTGGGGTTCGATTCGCGGCCGTTACGGGACGAGCCAAGACCTTTCTTGTGAGCCATGTCCTAGCCCTCCTCTTTCGCGGCTTTGGCGGGGGCTTTCTCCGCGTCGGCTTTTTTGGAGGCGCCTTTGGCACCTTTGAGGCTGGTCACCTCGAGCCGAGTCAGCTCGGAGCGGTGGCCGGCGCGTTTGCGGTAGCCCTTCTTCGCCTTGTATTTGAAGACTTTGACCTTCTTGCCGCGCACATGGCCGGCAACTTTGGCCTCGACTTTGACTTTCGCCAGGTCTTTCGCCCCGACGATCACGTCACCGTCACGGAAGAGCACCGGACGCAGGGTGACTTTGTCGCCCTCTTTGACATCGAGCCGGTCGACGAACAGGGACGTGCCCTCCTCGACCTTGTACTGCTTTCCACCGCTCTCAATTACCGCGTACATGCTTGCTCGATCCTCTTCCGATTACTCGTCAGAACTGCCTTGTTTGGCGCGCGAACGCCCTCGACCGCCTCGGCGGCCGCGACTACGTCGGCGCGAAGGAGCGTCGGATTCTAGCCCGTCGCCGTTGGAAGCGCCGTTTCGTTCCCCTGCAGCGGCATTTCCGTTGCCGGCCGGGGGCTCACCCCCCAGCAGCGAGGCGATCGCCGCCGCCCGCTCGACCTCCTCGATCCGCACCAGCTTGCGCTCGCCGACGTAGGGACCGCCCCCGGTGACGCTGACGATGTAGGAGTCGATCCGGGCGACCGCGTCGTCGGCGTTGTACATGTGCGGCTCGTCGATCTTGACCAGCACCTCCTCGCCGACCTTGAACGGCAGCGCCCGCTCCTCGATCTCCGCCCGGGTCCCGGACTCGACCAGTTCGAAGGTCTCGATCGCGTTCGCGTCGCCGCCCTCGAAGTGGAAGCGCTTGTGGGTCTCGTCCTCCAGCTCGGTCAGCCCGCTGTCGGGATCGGTGAGCGCCGCCGCGACTTTCGGATTGACCCGGATCAGGAACGCTTCGTCGCCTTTTTCGGCGGCGATTTCGCGCATTTTCCGCAGGCCGTCCAGGGCGACCGTCTCGGCCGAGAGCACCACGCCCTCGCCGTGACAGGTCGGGCACAGCTCGGTGAGGATCTCGCGCACCCCGTCGGTGACGTTCTGGCGCGTCATCTCGACCAGGCCGAGCGGCGACACCTCGACCACGTAGCTCTTCGACTTGTCGGCGTCGAGCGCTTTGCGCATCGTCTTCAGGACTTTGTCCCGGTTCGAGGCGCGTGCCATGTCGATGAAGTCGATGACGATGATCCCGCCGATGTCGCGCAGCCGCAGCTGTCGCACCGCCTCGTCGGCGGCCTCGGTGTTGACTTTGGTGATCGTCTCCTCGAGCCCGCCTTTGCCACGACCGGTGAAGCTGCCGCTGTTGACGTCGATCACGGTCAGCGCCTCGGTGTAATCGATGATCAGGTAGCCGCCGGAGGGCAGGTCGACGCGCCGGTTCAGGGTCGACTCGATCTCCTTGTCGATCCCATATTTTTCGAACAGGGACTTCTTCTGGCCTTTGTAGATTTCGACCCCGCCGACGAGCTCCGGCGCGGTGCGCTGGAAGAAGCTGGTGACCCGCTCGAACTGCTTCTCCGAGTCGATGATCGCCTTTTCGAACTCGTTGAGGAAGACGTCACGCAGGACGCGGACCGAGAGGTCGGCCTCCTGGAAGACCATCGCCGGCGCCTTGGTCTGCTCGGAGCGCCGCTCCAGCACCTCGTTCAGCTTCTGCAGGTAGGAGATCTCCCGCACGAAGTCGGATTTTTTCGCCCCGTGGGCGGCGGTGCGGACGATCAGCCCGCCCGGGCCTTCGTAGGTGCGGTCGACCATCTTGCGCAGCCGGTCACGCTCTTTGTCGGCGAGCCGCCGGCTCACGCCGACGCCCGACCCGTGGGGAGCGTAGACCAGGTAACGGCCGGCGATCGAGACGTTCATCGAGAGCCGTGCGCCCTTCGTCTTCAACGGGTCCTTGACCACCTGGACGAGGATCTCCTGGCCGGGCTTGATCAACTCGTTGATCCGCGCCCCTTTGCCGGAGCCGCGGCCGCGGCGCGGTGCCTGCGAGCCGTCGGGCAGGACGATCTCGTCGACGTGGAGGAAGCCGTTGCGCTCGAGGCCGATGTCGACGAACGCGGCCTCCATGCCCGGAAGGACGTTGTCGACCTTCCCCTTGTAGATGTTGCCGACGATCGAGCGACGACCGCGGCGCTCGATGTACAGCTCGGCGACGCTGGGCTGGGAGCCTTTCGCTTTCGCCTCGAGGACGGCAACGCGGGTCTCGCCTCGCTCGGCGGACACCAAAATCGTTTTTTTCATTTGTTCAGCTCAGTTCGGATAGGTACGCATGCGCGGTCCTCTACAGAGGCGTCACCACGCGAACCTTCCCTGCCGGCTGAGACGCGCCTGGATGTTGATGCTCTGAAGGACTCCAATCGCCAGGAAGGTAGCGAGCACGGAGGACCCTCCGTAACTCACCATCGGCAAGGGGATGCCCGTGATGGGCATGATGCCGAGGCACATTCCGACGTTGACGAACACCTGGAACAGGAGCTCGACGGCGATTCCACCGGCGAGCAGGATCCCGTAGGAGTTCTTCGAGAGCGTCACGATCCGCAGCGCCCGCCAGATGAGAAGGGCGTACAAGGATAGGACGAACGCGGCGCCCAAGAACCCGTAACGCTCGCCGATCACCGCAAAGATGAAGTCGGTCGAGCGCTCGGGCACGAAGTCGAGCCGCGTCTGGGTGGCTTGATCGCCGCGCCCGGTCTTCTGACCGGCGCCGATGGCGACCATCGATTGGTCCTGCTGGTAGCCCGCACCGCCTGGTTCCGCGCTCGGATGCAGGAAAGACGTGAGCCTCTGCTGCTGATATTCCTTGAGCACGGGGTGGCCGACGGCAGGCGCCACCACGAGGACTAAAGCTATTAGTGCGGCGATCCCGCCGCTGATTACAGCGAAATGGGTCCATGGGACACCTCCGAAGTACATCACGGCGAGCGTCCCGACCGTAAGCACGAGGCAGGTGCCGAGGTCCGGCTGAAGGAAGACGAGTAGGGCCGGAGCCAGTCCCAGAGCCAGATAACGGATGGTTCTGCGGATCGGTGAACCCCTTCGTGCACCGTCGATGACGAAGCCCGCGAGGGCTAGGACGAGCAGAAGCTTGCCCAGCTCGGAGGGTTGGAAGGCGAAGAACGGGAGTTCGAAAGCGCGCCGCGAACCGCGGGCGGCGAAGCCGAAGACGAACACCAGGCCGATCGACACGCACAGGAACGTGTAGATCCCGACGCGGAGCTCGCGGAAGCGCGAGTAGTCGATGCGGGCGAGGATCAACATGCCGACGATCCCCGCGATCCCGTAGATCGCCTGGCGCTCGACGTAGTAGTTCGGGCTGCCGGGGATGTCGCGCAACGTCGCCTGGCCGAGGGTGAAGACGCTGAAGGCGATCAAGCCGACCGCGGCGAAGGTCAGCACCCAGTCCATGTGGGCGAGACCGAGGCGCTCGCCGATCGTCGGCCGTTCGACGAAGAGCTCGGGTCGCGCCTGCCGCGCCCGGGTCGCGTACATCATCCGCCTTCCCCCGTTTCGGCTTCTTCGAGCAGGGCTTCTTCTTCGCCGCCGATGACTTCGCCCGTTTCTTCTTCGGTTGCTTCTTCCGAATCCTTTTTGAGCTGCTTGGCGAAATAGGCTTCGAGGATCTGCTTGTTGGCCGGGGCCGCCGATTCGGCGCCGAAGCCGCCTTCCTCGATCGTCACCACGGTGACGATGTCGGGATCCGGATAGGGCGCCAGCGAGATGAACCAGGACTGGTTGTTCAGGTGGCCGAGGCGTTCGGCCGTGCCGGTCTTGCCGGCGATTTCGATCGGAAATTCAGCGAAGACCGGGGTCGCGGTGCCGCCCGGCCCGGCGGTCGCGTCGTGCAGCCCTTCCATGATCAGCTGCCGCGATTCTGGGTCGATCTTCACGTGCCGACGCGGTCCTGGTTCGATTTCCTTCAACACCCGGCCCGCCGCGTCCATCACTTCCTTGGCCAGGTGCGGGGTGACGACCGTGCCGCCATTGCCGAGCGTCGCGTAGGCGATCGCCATCTGCAGCGGGTCGGTCTGCAGGTCGCCCTGGCCGACCGCGAGCTGCACGTCATCGCCCTGTGACCAGGGTCGTTCGGTGAGTTCTTCTTCGAAGAGTTGGTCGCGCCACTGCTTGCTCGGCACGAGGCCTTCGGCGGAAGGTCCGGTCGGCACATCGATCCCGGTCGGGACCCCGATCCCCATCTTGTGCGACCAGTCCTGCAGGTCGTTGTTGTCCCACATCCGCGCACCGAGCTTGTAGAAGAAGACGTCGGAGGACACTTCCAGCGCGTGCACGAGGCTGATCGGCCCGTTGACCGCGCCTTCCGAGTTTTCGAATTTCTGGCCGGCGAGTTCGATGTAGCCGTTGTCGTCGACCACGGTCGAGCCCGTGATGTAGCCGTTTTCGAGGCCCGCCAGCGCGGTCATGAGCTTGTAGGTGGAGCCGGTCGGATATGACGATTCGATCGCCCGGTTGAACAGCGGGTCACCCGTTTCTTCGGAGGAGAGCGCTTCGTATTGCTTGGTCGACAACGGCTTCGTCCAGACGGACGGATCGTAGGTCGGCGCCGATCCGATGCCGAGGATTTCCCCCGTGTGGATGTTCATCGAGACGAACGCGCCCGGCAGCCCGCGTTCGGCCAGCGCCGCTTCGCCGGCCTCCTGCACCGCCGGATCGATCGTCAGCTTCAGGTTGTCTCCTGGCGTCGGCGGGGTCGAGGTGAGCCGGCCGCCCGGAGTGGGCTCGCCCAGCGCGTTCACCTGGTAGCGCGAGATCCCCGGCGTTCCGCGTAGCACCTTGTCGTAGGAGTACTCGAGCCCTTCCTTGCCGACCACTTCGCCCGGTTCGGTCCCCTTGTAGGGACCGGATTCAAGTTCTTCTTCGGAGACCTCGCCGGTGTGGCCGAGCACCTGGGCGGCGCGGTCTTCTTCCGGATAGTTGCGGACGAAGACCTTTTCCACCGTCACGCCGGGGAATTTCCCCTTGTGTTCTTCGATGTAGTAGATGAGCTGGTAGCCGACGTCGCGTCGCACCGTGATCGGCGCCCCCGCCGCGACGATCTTTTCTTCTTCGGCGATCCGCTTGCGCACCTGGGGCAGTTTCATGTGTACGAGTTCGGCGATTTTCGTCAGCTCGGCCGCTTCTTCCGCCGGGTCTTCCGGCAGTTTCGAGGGGTCGACCTGGAGCGCCAGGCTGGTCCGGTTGTCGACCAGCACGTCGCCGTTGCGGGCGAGGATTTTGCCTCGCGGCGCGATCACTTTGGTCGAGCGGGTGCGGTTGTTCTTCGCCTCGGCGAGGTTCGAGGCGCCATCGATGATCTGCAGGGTCCAGAGGCGGAAGAAAAGGATCGCGAAGAGCGTCACGGCGACGCCGCCGACGACCGCGATCCGCAGCGCCAGGCGGCTCGGCCGCGCCCGGTCCTCTGGTCGCAGGTACACCGCTCTACGCTCCCAGCACCGTCGGTCGTCGCGTCCGCCGCACCGTCGCCTCGTCCACCAATGCCGGGCGCACCAGACGACGCAGGCCGACGTAGATCGCCCAGCCGAGGAAGAAGGCGAAGGCGCTCTTCACCAGCATGTCGCGCAGCACCAGGATGCTGACGTCGGTGTCGATGCCGAACATCGCCTCGACCGCGCCGAAGCCGAGCTCGGCGGCGAAGGTGAGCAGCGCACAGAGGAGCGGCACGACGAGGCGGCTGTGGATCTCGAAGCGCTCGCGGAACATCCCCGCCGCGTAGCCGACCGCGATCAGCACCAGCGAAGCGCCCCCGAGCGGCTGGATCAGGAGGCAGTCGAGCAGGAAGCCGATCGCGAAGCCGGAGACCGCCCCGGTCATCGTCCCGCCCAGCAGGCCGAGGCAGACCACCAGCGCCGGCAGCACGTCAGGGCTGACGTGGAACAGCTCGACCTGGGAGAAGAAGGTCAGCTGGAGCAGCACGCCGAAGAGCCCGACGACGATCAGGCGGGCGACGATTGTCGGGGTCAGGATCACTTGCGGCTTCCCCCAGTCAGCACCTGGACGGTGCCGAGGTTGCGGAGGTCGGCGTAGGGACGCACGTTGGCACGTTCCTGCGCCTCCTGTTCGAGGATCGACGCCTTGGTGATTTCGCCGACCGGGATGTTGGGCGGGAATTCCGATTCGATTTCTTCGCCACGCCACCCGGCGGTCACCACCGACTGCCCCTTGTGGACGTTTTTGTCGGAGTTGAGGAAGCCGAGGACGAGCGTGTTCGGATCGCCCACCGTCGGTTTGACGATCCCTTGGATCCCCGCCGGGACGACCTTGACCGAGACCACGCTCGAGTGATCGGAGAGCAGCGTCACCTTCGAGGTCCCCCCGGTCAGCGCCGTCACCTGGCCGACCAGCCCGTCGCCGTTTACCACCGGGTCGTGCAGCTTCACCCCGTCGGAGGAGCCGACGTCGATCATCACGTCGCTGAACCAGACGGTCGGCGACAGCCCGATCACGCGGCCGGTCACCGGTTCGTAGCCGGTCGGGATCGCCCCCGATCTGTCGAGTTTCAGCAGCGACCGCAGTTCTTCGTTTTCCGCCAATGCCACCTTGCCGCCGACCGCCTGCCTGCGGGCAACCTGGAGTTCCTCTTCGAGCTGATGGTTCTTGCCCCGCGCGTCGAAGGTTTCGTCGACCCAGTTGATCAGGTCGCGGGCAGGCTTCAGCGCCCGGTCGAGGACCGTGGAAAGTGGCGTGAAGACCGCCGTGACCCCGCGCTGGAGGCCGTTTGAGCCCTGCCCGTAGGTGAGCGTCAGCAGCGCGAAGGAGCCGACGATCAGAAGGGCGAGCACCGCTCTACGGCGGCGTACTTGCTTGCGATACACGTGGGGGACCTAGGTTGGGTGTCTTACTTAAGGCCGGGATGAACGCCGCGTCAGACACGCTGGCGTGCCCCGGTGCCGTTCCTGCCGGTGCGATGGATCGTCTCGAACTCCTCCAGCGAGATGCCCGAGCCGACGGCGACGCAGGTCAGCGGCGACTCTGCCAGCTGGCAGGGCATCTGGCACTCGTCGTGAAGCCGCTGCTCCAGTCCTTGCAGGAGCGCGCCGCCGCCCGCCAGCGTGATGCCGCGGTCCATGATGTCACCGGCGAGCTCCGGCGGCGTCTGATCGAGCGTCTCCTTGACCGCGGCGACGATGCGGCCGACCGGCTCCTCGAGCGCCTGGCGGACCTCCTCGGAGCTCAGTTCGATCGTTTTCGGCAGGCCGCTGACCAGGTCGCGGCCGCGGATCTCGGTGCGGATCTCGGTCGCCAGCGGCGCCGCCGATCCCGCCTCGAGCTTGACCTCCTCGGCGGTCTGGGCGCCGATCGCGAGTTTGTAGGTGTTTTTGCAGTGGGCGACGATCGCTTCGTCGAGCTCGTCGCCGCCGACCCGGATCGACTGCGAGACGACGATCCCGCCGAGGCTGATCACCGCGACCTCGGTGGTGCCGCCACCGATGTCGACGATCATCGAGCCGGTCGGCTCGGCCACCGGCAGGCCGGCGCCGATCGCCGCCGCCATCGGCTCCTCGATCAGGTATGCCTGGCGGGCACCCGCCGACAGGCACGCCTCCTCGACCGCGCGCTTCTCGACCCCGGTGACCCCGGAGGGGACGCAGACGACCACCCGCGGATGGGCGAAGCGATTGGAGTGGACCGACTGGATGAAGTGCCGGAGCATCTGTTCGGTCACCTCGAAGTCGGCGATCACGCCGTCCTTCAGCGGCCGGATCGCGGTGATGTTGCCGGGGGTGCGGCCGATCATCCGCTTCGCCTCGACGCCGACCGCGTGGACCTGACCGGTCTGGGTGTCGATCGCGACGACCGAGGGCTCGGAAAGCACGATGCCGCGCCCACGCACGTAGACGAGCGTGTTCGCGGTTCCGAGGTCGACCGCCATGTCGCGCCCCCCGAGACGGAAGATGCGGCTCAACCAGCTCATATTTCGGTTCGGACGCCGGGCAGAACGAACCATGATTGCAAGCGTGGGAAGCTGGAACGTGACCGACTCACGCGGCGCAGAAAATCCGTCGCTTGCAGGATTAATTGCGGCTTACGGCCTGCTAACGCGGTGCTAAGAAGCGCGCTTCAGAGCGCACGAGCGAAGAGGCTCGGCGCCAGCTCGGCGAGCAGGCCGACCGGCAGCCCGACGACGTTGGAGACGCTCCCCTCGAGGCGCTCGACCAGGGTCGAGCCGAGCGTCTGGATCGCGTAGCCGCCGGAGCGTCCTTCCCACTCGCCGAAGGCGACGTAGCGCTCCTTCTCGGCGTCGGAAAGTTGCTTGAAGACGACCTCGGAGCGTTCGAGTCCGCTGCGCTCCTCCCCCACCTCGTCGAGGACGACCAGCCCGCTCATCACCGTATGGCCCCGTCCCGACATGCGGTCGAGGTAGCGCCGCGAGTCGGCCGCGTCGGTGGGCTTGCCGAGCACCTCGCCGTCGAGGACGACGTCGGTGTCGCAGGCGACCACCAAGGCACCGGGTGGGCGTTCGACCGCGCGGGCCTTTCGCCGCGCGTTCTCGATCACCAGAAATTCAGGATCCCCGGCGTCGAGCTCCTCGACGCCGGGCACCACGACCTCGAACTCGAGTCCCAGCTTGGCGAGGATCTCCCGCCGCTGCGGCGAGCCGGAGGCTAGGACAACTCGGGGAACCAGATGCCGATCTCGCGCTCGGCCGACTCGTCGGAGTCGGAGCCGTGGACCATGTTGAAGGTCACCTCGAGGGCGAAGTCGCCGCGGATCGAGCCGGGAGCGGCCTCGACTGGGTTGGTGGCGCCGATCAACTGCCGCGCGGCCTTCACCGCTTCGACACCCTCGAACACCAGCGCCACCAGCGGACCGCCGGTGATGAAGCTGACCAGCTCGCCGAAGAAGGGCTTCTCGGAATGCTCGGCGTAGTGCTGGCTGGCGATCTCCTCGGTCGCGGTCAGCGACTTGACGGCGGCGATCCTCAGCCCCTTGCGCTCGAAGCGGGCGATCACCTCACCGGTCAGGGCGCGCTCGAAGGCGTCAGGCTTGACGAGGATCAGGGTCCGGCTCACGGCGGGGGCTCCTTTGGTCTTGTTCGGTGGTCGGCGCCTCTTTGGAGGCGCTGCGGGCGGGTCCCTGTTTGCGGGTGCCCGAAGATCTCGGTTTGCGCTCGCCTTCGGCGGCGGGCTCGGTGCGTTGTTTCTTGCTCGGCGCCCGCCGGCGTTTGGCCGGCGGCTGCGCCCCGGTCTCTTCCAGCTCGCGTTCGCGTTCGCGCTCGCGCTCGCCCTCGGGACGGCGGCGACGCGGCTGGCGCGAGCGCTCGCCGGACAGCGAGGTCTCGCAGTAGGGACAGAGCCCCCAGCGCGGGTCGACCGGTTCGCCGCAGGTCGGGCAGGGGTCCTTCAGCCGGCGCTGGCAGTTGGGGCAACGGAGGTAGTTTTTCTCCACCGGGTATTCGCAGTTGGGGCAGCTCTGCTCGCGCAGCTGGCGCACCCGCAGCTCCGCCGCTTTGATCTCCAGCTCGCGCTCGTGGGCGTCCTCGAGGAACTCCGGCGGGCGGACGATCGTGTAGACGGCGGTGCCGATGTAGGGGAAGAACGAGGCGATCGTGGCGCAGGCGACCAGGAACGGGTCGCTGATCCGACGGCGCGCGTCGAGGTAGGTGTAGACGATCAGCGCCAGCCAGAGGACGATCAGCAGGAGCAGAACGAGGGTTGCGGCCAGGTTGAGGCCGGAGTTGGTGATGCCGAAGATCGCTAGTGCCATGGGAAGTGCCCCTCCGCGGGATGGGGATCGCGCAGTGTATTCGCCGCGCGGACGCCTGATCCTGTTCGGGTCCTCCGCCGGGCTACCCGACTAGAGGAAAAGTCTCCCGAAGAGGTAGCCGACGCCGAAGAACACGAGGATCACGATCGCCACCACAGCGGCGACCAGGGCCATCATCGACAGCAGTTCGGAGCCCGCGCTGCGATCCATGCAGGAATCCTCGCACAGTCACGAGAGCGCGCCCTGTGTCGTCCGGGCGGGACCGATCAGGTAATGCGATCCGGTGATGACCAGGACCCCGGCGAAGGTGCCGCAGGCCAGTTCGGTGGCCCGCCGCAGAGCGGGCTCGAGGTTCGGCTCGGCGACGGCTTCGAGGCCGTGCGCCTGGCAGAGGTCGGCGAGCTCCCGGGCCGGGCGGGAGCGCGCTCCGGGGCGCCCGTGGCCGCTCAGCGCCCGCGGTGGGATCTCCGTGCAGACGGCGGCTCGCAGCACCGGCGCGAGTGCCGCGATCATCGCCGGCGCGTCCTTGTCGGCGAGCATCGCCAGGCAGGCGACCACGGGGCGGCCGTCGGCCAACGCCGGCAGCGCCTCGGCGAGCGCCGCGGCCCCGTCCGGGTTGTGGGCGGCGTCGACGTAGGTCGGCGGGCTGGTGGCGATCAGCTCGAGCCGGCCGGGGACGACGAGGCCGGCGGCGACGGTGGCGACCCGCTCCGGATCGATGCGACCCAGGAACGCCTCCGCGGCGGCCATCGCGAGGGCGAAGTTACGACGCTGGAAGGGACCGGCGGCGGCCGGCTCGATCTCCGGGCCGGGGTCCTCCGGAGCGACGATCAGGCGAGCCGAGCGTTCCGCCGCCACTCGCTCGGCCAGCTCCCGGACCTCCGTCGAGACCCGTCCCAGCACCAGCGTCGACTGGTCGCGGAGGACGGCGAGCTTCTCGGCGGCGATCTGGAGCTCGGTCTCCCCCAGCCACTCGGTGTGGTCGAGGCCGACCGAGGTGAGGACGGTGACCCGCGAGGGAATCGTGTTGGTGGCGTCGAGCCGGCCACCGAGCCCCGCCTCGATCGCGGCGGCCTTGATCCGGGCCCGGGCGAGGGCGACGAAGGTGGCCGCGGTCGCCGCCTCGAACTCGGTCACCGCGTCGTCGTCGTCCAGGGTGCGGTTGACGCCCTCGGCGGCCGCCGCCACCTGGGCCACCGCTTCGGCCCAGGCCTGCGGCGCGATCTCCTCGCCGCGGACCAGGGTGCGCTCGGTCCAGCGCGAGGTGTGCGGGGAGAGGCAGGCACCGGAGGTCACCCCGTGGGCTTCCAACAGCGCCGCGATCATCCGCGTCACCGAGGACTTGCCGTTGGTGCCGACCACGTGGACGGAGGCGAAACGGCGCTGCGGTAGGCCCAGAGCCGTGGTCAGCTTCCACATCCGGTCGAGGCCGAGCCGCCAACCGACCGGCTCCAGGGAGTCGAGGTACTCGTCGGGGTCGAACCCGTCCGGGAGCGGTTCGGCGGGCAACGGCACGGCTAACCCAGCTCGGCGCGTTCCGTCCGGTAGCGCTCCAGCTTGCCGCGCTCTTCCTCGACCACGGCGGCCGGCGCCTTCGAGGTGAAGCCCTGGTTGGAGAGTTTGCGCTCGGCGCGATCGATCTCCGCGGTGAGTTCCTCGCGGCGCTTGCCGAGGCGGGCCTCGACCGCGGCGGCGTCGAGCTCCTCCGAGGCGAGCACGCGGACCGGCCCGACCGAGGCGACCGGCTCGGAGCCGACCCCGTCGAAGGCGAAGCGCGAGAGGCGGCCGACGAACTCCGACGGGGCCATCCCGTCGATCACCGCCGGCAGCACCGCTTTGGCGGGCACTCCGACGAGGTCGCGCCAGGCGCGCAGGCTGCGGGTCAAGGCGATCGCCTCGGCGACCTCCTCCTCGGCCTCCTCGTCGAAGAGCGAGGTGTCGGCGGCCGGGAAGGCATGCACGGCGAGGTGGCCATCGCGGGCCGGGTGGAAGGACCAGAGCTCCTCGGTGACGAACGGCATCGTCGGGTGGAGCAGCGCCAGCACCCTCTCCAGCGCGTAGAGAAGCGTCGCCGAGACGTCCTCCTCGCCCTCGTAGAGGCGCGGCTTGACGATCTCCAGGTACCAGTCGCAGAGGTCGCCGTAGACGAACGCATACGACTCCTGCACCGCGTGGGAGAAGTCGAAGGACTCGAGTTTCGCCGTCACCGAGGCGATCGTCCTCTCCAGGCGGGAGAGCAGCCAGCGGTCCTCGAGATGGGTCGTGCGCGGCGCGGGCTCGACCTCGGCCGCGTTCAGCAAGATCAATCGGCTGGCGTTGTAGAGCTTGTTGGCGAGATCGCTGCCCTGCTCCACCTTGGCGTCGGAGTAGCGCACGTCCTGGGTCGAGGACATCGCCAGCAGGCCGAACCGGAGCGCGTCGGCACCGCGCTGGTCGATCTCCTCCAGCGGGTCGATCCCGGTCCCCAGGCTCTTCGACATCCGCCGGCCGTCGCGGGCCTGGATCACCGAGTGGACGTAGACGTCGCGGAAGGGGATGGCGCCGGGGAACTCGAGCCCCATCATCACCATGCGTGCTACCCAGAGGAAGAGGATCTCGCGCGCCGTGGTGAGGAAGCTGGTCGGGTAGAAGGCGCGCAGATCCGGCGTGTCGTCGGGCCAGCCGAGCGTGGCGAACGGCCAGAGCGCGGAGCTGAACCAGGTGTCGAGGACGTCTTCGTCCTGCACCAGCGTGGTGCCGTCGCAGGCGGGACAGCGCTCGGGCGCCACCTCGGCGACGATCGTCTCCTCGCAGTCCCCGCAGTACCAGACCGGGATCTGGTGCCCCCACCACAGCTGGCGCGAGACGCACCAGGGCCGGATCTCCTCCATCCAGTTGAGGTAGACGCGCTTCCACTGCTCGGGCTGGATGCGGACCTCGTCGTCTTCGACGACCTTGATCGCCGGCTTCGCCAACTCGTCCATGCGGCAGAACCATTGGAGCGAGATCAGCGGCTCGATCCGCTCGCCGGAGCGGTGGCTGAAGGGGACGGCGTGGGTGTAGGGCTGCTCGTCGCGGAGCAGCCCCTTGTCGCGCAGGCGGGCGGCGATCGCGCGCTGGGCCTCGCCTACCGCGAGGCCCTCGAACTCCCCCGCCTCCCCGTTGAGGCGGCCGTCGGGGCCGATCACGGTGATCTCGTCGAGCCCGTGGCGGCGCCCGATCTCGAAGTCGTTCATGTCGTGGCCTGGGGTGATCTTCAGGACCCCGGTGCCGAACTCGGGGTCGACGTAGGCGTCGGCGATGATCGGCAGCCTGCGGCCGACCAGCGGCAGCACGCAGAACTGGCCGACCAGGTCGGCGTAGCGCTCGTCTTCGGGATTCACGGCGACGGCGGTGTCGGCGAGCATCGTCTCCGGGCGCACCGTGGCGACGGTCAGCACCCGGTCGGACCCCTGCACCGGGTAGTCGATCGAGAAGAGCGAGTCGGTGACCTCGCGGTTCTCGACCTCGAGGTCGGAGATCGCCGAGCGCGTTCCCGGGTCCCAGTTGACCATGTAGTTGTCGCGGTAGATGTAGCCCTTGTCGTAGAGCTGCTTGAAGACCTTGTAGACGGCCTTGACGTAGCCGGCGTCGAGGGTGAAGCGCTCGCGCTCGTAGTCGCAGGAGGCACCGAGGCGTTTGTACTGCTCGACGATCCGCGAGCCGTACTCCTCTTTCCATTCCCAGACCCGCTCGACGAATGCCTCGCGGCCCAGTTCCTGGCGGGTCTTGCCTTCCGCGCGCAGCTCTTTCTCGACCACCGCCTGGGTGGCGATGCCGGCGTGGTCGGTGCCGAGGATCCAGAGCGTGTTCTTCCCTCGCATCCGATTCATGCGGACGAGCGCGTCCTGCATCGAGCCGTTCAGCGCATGGCCCATGTGGAGGGCGCCGGTGACGTTGGGGGGCGGGATCGCGACCGAGAAGTTGTCCGCCGGCTCCCCGGTCGCCTCAGGATGGAAGTAACCGCCCTCCATCCATTCGGCGAAGACGCGCGCCTCGATCTCCGCCGGGTCATAGCGGGTCGTCTGCTCGAGCTGGGTGCGCTTGGCCGCGTCCATCGCGGCCGAGTCTAAGGCCGTGAGGCCGGGCGACGGCTCGTCGGACCCCTTCTCTCACAACAGCAGGGAGATTCGTTCAGGGGTCCGACGACCCGTCCTTCAGATTCCGACGCAGGCGTGGCGAGAAAGTCGGTTCTATGACCGACTAAGGCGTCACAGCGCGACGGGGTGTGGAGCGGAACCGTCGCCACGCGACAGAAAGGCTCCACGGCGAACTGACGCATGGGCTCGCGGGGAGGTCCGATGGACCCCGAACGAACCTCCACGCTGTTGTGAGAGAGGGGTCCATCGGACCTCCCCCCTCGCGACGCCGTCCCTTCTTCGCTAGGCGGTTTCCTCGCCCAGCCGGTCCTCGGCGGGGCCGATGTCCTGCTGGGCGGCCTCGGTGACGAGGGTCGGTCGGCGGCCCTGGAGGATCGTCTCCTTGGTCACCACGCACTTGGTCACGTCGACCCGCGAGGGCAGCTCGAACTGGACGTCGAGCAGGGTCTCCTCGAGGATCGAGCGGAGGCCGCGGGCGCCGGTCTCGCGGGCGATGGCCTTGTCGGCGATCGCCTCGAGGCTGTCCTCGGAGAAGACCAACTCGATGTCGTCGAACTCGAAAAAGCGCTGGAACTGACGGGTGAGCGCATGTTTGGGCTCGGTGAGGATCGTGGTCAGGTCGTCTCGGCTGAGCTGGTGGATCGCCGTGATGACCGGCAGGCGACCGATGAACTCGGGGATCAGGCCGTACTCGATCAGGTCCTCGGGGAGCACCTGCTCGAACCACTCGCCGGTGTCTTCCTGCGCCCGCGAGGAGATCGCCGCGCCGAAGCCGACGCCGTGGTCGCCCACCCGCCGCTCGATGATCTTGTCGAGCTCGGCGAAGGAACCGCCGCAGATGAAGAGGATGTTGGTGGTGTCGATCGTCAGGAACTCCTGGTGCGGATGCTTGCGCCCGCCCTGCGGCGGCACCGAGGCGGTCGTTCCCTCGAGGATCTTCAGCAGCGCCTGCTGGACGCCTTCGCCGGAGACGTCACGGGTGATCGACGGGTTATCGGCTTTGCGCGCGATCTTGTCGATCTCGTCGATGTAGATGATCCCCGTCTCCGCCTTCTTGACGTCGAAGTCGGCGGCCTGGATCAGCTTCAGGAGGATGTTCTCGACGTCCTCGCCGACGTAGCCGGCCTCGGTCAGCGCGGTCGCGTCGGCGATCGCGAACGGCACGTTGAGGATCCGCGCCAGGGTCTGGGCGAGCAGCGTCTTGCCGCACCCGGTCGGTCCCAGCATCATGATGTTCGACTTGCCGAGCTCGACCTCGTTCTCGTCGGACTGGCCGATCTGCACCCGCTTGTAGTGGTTGTAGACGGCCACCGAGAGCGAGCGCTTGGCGGCCTCCTGGCCGACCACGTACTCCTGCAGGACGTCGTAGATCTCCCGCGGTTTGGGCAGGTTCTCCAGCTCGAAGGTCGGCGGAGCGGTGAGCTCCTCGTCGATGATCTCGTTGCAGAGGTCGATGCACTCGTCGCAGATGTAGACGCCGGGGCCGGCGATCAGCTTCTTGACCTGGCGCTGGCTCTTGCCGCAGAAGCTGCAGAGCAGCTGCTCGTTGGTGTC
>DATNAG010000055.1:0-16182 GCA_035572835.1 Solirubrobacterales bacterium | reverse complement strand
TCGAGCGGCACGCCGACGGGCTCGTCTGTCTCTCGGGCTGCGCGCGGGACGGGGCGCTCGCGGGAGCCTTCGAGCGCGGCGACACGGCGCTCGGCGAGCAGCTCGGCCGCCGGCTCCTCGCCGCCTTCGGCCGCGACCGCTTCCGGGTCGAGCTGCAGCGGCCCTACTGGCGCCGCGATCGCTCCCGCAACCGCTGGCTCGCCCTGCTCGCCGAGCGGCTCGGCGCCACCACCGTGGCGACCGGCAACGTCCACGCCCACGCCCGCTCGCGCTCCCACGTCCAGGACGCGCTGGTCGCGATCGGGCTGAACGAGACGCTCGAGTCCTCGGAGCCGCGCCGGCGCGGCAACTCGACCTCGGCCCTTGCCTCCCCGGCGGCGATAGCGGCGCGCTTCGCCGAGCACCCCGAGGCGGTCGCCGAGACCGTCCGCCTCGCCGAGCACCTCGCCTTCGACCTCACCGCCGAGCTCGGGTACCGCTACCCCGGCTCCGAGGACGACCAGGCCGACGGTGAGCTCGCCCGCGTCTGCGCCCACGCCCTCGCCGGGCGCTACGCCGGCGACCCGCGCCGGACCGAAGCCGAGCGCCGGCTCGAGGAGGAGCTGAAGACGATCCGTGGCCTCGGCCTCTCCGGCTTCTTCCTGCTGCATCGCGACATGCTCGAGCTGGCCCGCGAGGTCGCGCTCGAGGTGCGCGGGCCCGGCTCGGCCCGCTCGGTCCTGCCGCCCGGCCGCGGCCGCGGCTCCAGCGTCAGCTCGATCGTCTGCTACCTCACCGGCCTCTCCCACGTCGACCCGGTGAAGGCCGAACTCTTCTCCGGCCGCTTCCTCAACGACGAAACCGCCTCGATGCCGGACATCGATCTCGACTTCCCCCGCGACATCCGCGAGGTGCTGATCCCGCGCGTCCACGAGCGCTATGGCCACCAACACTCGGCGCTGGTCGCCGCCTTCCCCACCTACCGGCCGAAGGGCGCGGTGCGCGACCTCGGCAAGGCGCTCGGGCTGCCGCCGGAGGAGATCGACAAGGTGGCGAAGACGGTCGGCTTCCACGAGTCGGCGATCGAGGTCGAGCGCGACCTGGTGGCGACGCTCGGTCCCGAGCGGGCGGCCGAGCCGCGCTGGCGCGTCCTGCTCGAGCTGGCGCCGGAGATCATGGGCCTCCCCCGCAACGCCTCCCAGCACCCGGGCGGGATGGTGATCTCGACCCGGCCGCTGATCGACGTCTGCCCGGTGGTGCCGGCGGCGATGGAGGGGCGTCAGATCGTCCAGTGGGACAAGGACTCCTGCGGCGACGCGGGCTTCCTCAAGATCGACCTGCTGGGGTTGGGGATGCTCTCGGCGGTCGAGCGCACGGTCGAGGAGCTGGCCCGCAGCCGCGGCGAGCAGCTCGACCTCTCGCGCATCCCGCTCGACGACGAACCGACCTATGAATCGATCCGCGCCGCCGACACCACCGGCGTCTTCCAGATCGAGAGCCGCGCCCAGATGCAGATGCTGCCGCGGACCCAGCCGCGGAACCTCGAGGACCTCACCGTGCAGGTGGCGCTGGTGCGGCCGGGGCCGATCCAGGGCGGCGCCGTCCATCCCTACATCGAGCGGCGCAAGCGCCTGCGCGAGGACCCCACCTACGAGATCCCCTACGAGCACCCGCTGCTGCGCCCGGTGCTGGCGGAGACGCTGGGGACGATCGTCTACCAGGAGCAGGTGATCGAGGTGGCGATGGCGCTGGCGGGCTTCTCCTCCTCGGAGGCCGAGGGGCTGCGCCGGGCGATGAGCAAGAAGCGCTCCCTGCAGGCGATCGAGGAGCACCACGAGCACTTCGTCGCCGGCGCGGGCGAGCGCGGGGTCGCGCCGGAGATCGCGGAGCGGGTCTGGCAGCAGATCCAGGGCTTCTCCGGCTTCGGCTTCCCGAAGGCGCACTCGGCCGCTTTCGGCCTGCTCGCCTACCAGTCGGCCTGGCTGCGGGTCCATCGCGGGCCGGAGTTCCTCTGCTCGCTCCTGAACGAGCAGCCGATGGGCTTCTACCCGCCCGACTCGCTGGTCCACGAGGCGCAGCGGCGGGGGATCCGAATCGCGCCGCCCGACGCCAACCGCAGCGCCGTCCTCTGCCAGGTCGAATCACCGCGCCAGGACCCGGAGCTACGCGGTGGCCTGCAGGTGCGGATCGGGCTCGGTTACGTGAAGGGGGTGCGCAAGGAGGAGATGGAGGCGCTCGCCGTCGAGCGCGGGCGCGGCGGGCCCTATCGCGGGATCGCCGAACTCGCCTCACGCTCGGGGGCGGGGCTGCCGAGCCTCGAAAAGCTGGCCTGGGCGGGGGCACTCGACGGCATCCCGGCCGACGGGGACGGCGAGCGACGGGGGGCGCTCTGGCGGGTCGGGGTGACCGGGGCCGGGCGCTCGACCGCGGGCGGGACCCAGCTGGCATTGCCGATCGAGCCGCCATGGCCACCGGAGCTGGAGCCGCTGGGCGAGTGGGGCAAGCTGATCGCCGACTACCGAAGCACCGGGCTCACCCTGGGGCGGCACCCGCTGGAGATGCTGCGGCCGGGGCTCGACCGGAGGATCCTGCGCTCGTCGGACCTGGCGAAGACCAGCGACGGGGCGGTCGTCGAGGTGGCCGGGATGGTGGTCGCGCGCCAACGGCCGGAGACGGCGAAGGGGATCGTCTTCATGCTGCTCGAGGACGAGCGCGGGACCGTCAACCTGATCGTGCCGCCGCCGGTCTACGACCGCCACCGGGTGCTGGTCCGCTCGGCGCCGCTGCTGCGGGCGAAGGGGAAGCTGGAGCGGCGCGAGGGGACGATCAACGTGGTGGTGACCCACGTCGCCGCGCTGGAACGCGCGGAGAAACCAAAGCCGCGCCTGCGAGAGCGCCGACGGCTGGCGGTCGCCGAGCTGCGCGAGGTCGCGCCGGCGGGGCACATGTTCGGGCGGCGGTAGGGGGTTTGGGGTGGGGAGGTTCGGGCCGTGGGCGGCTGGCGCCCGGAATTGTGGACGCGGCCGGGGGTTCGAGGAGTGGTGGAAGGGTCGCGGGAGGGTTGAGGGATCCGTGACGGAAGTGGACGTCGTGAGAAAGCTGCCGAGAAGGTGATTCTTCCTCCCGGATTCTGACGACGTTACGAACCCGTGACCCGGGTTTGACCCCCCTATAGAGGGTCAAAAGTCGACAGCGCGTTTTCGACCCTCTTTTCAGGCCTTCAGAGGGCCGAAAGTTGTGACGTCCTCGGCGACTTCCTCAAGGACCTGACGTCTTCGTCGCTTCTCTCCTGAAGACCCATGACGGAAGTGCGGACTTCGTCACGACCTGTGCCGTCTTCTCGACGAACCCCTGACGCCCAGGACACATCTCGGACGGCCGCGACGGCCGCGAATCGCGGCCGTCCTCCCCCACCTCCCAGTCCTCAAGCGCGGGCGATCTGCGCCGCCTCGTCGTTGCCGACGTAGGGGGCGAGGGTGAACTCGACCAGATCCGGGAGCAACGACTCGAGCTCGTCGGTCTGGCCGGCGACGATGCGACGGGCGACCAGCGAGACCATGCCGCCGACGAGGGCTTCCTCGGTCGAGTCGGAGAGCCGGTCGAGGACGGCCTTCGACCGGCCCTTGCGGCCCTCCTCGAGATAGGGCAGGAGGGTTTGCACGCCGGCGTCGTAGCGCTCGACCACCACCGGGCCGGCGACCAGCGCCTCGACCATCGCCAGCCGCGCCAGGTTCGGCTCGGCGGCGAGGAAGCTGAGCATCGCGGCGATCCCGGCGCGGATCCCGTCGGCCCACTCGTCCTCGGCCTGGTAGGCCGCCTCGACGCGCTCGCGCAGCTGCTCGATGACCATGTCGAAGGCGGCGACGAAGCACTCGTCCTTGCCCTCGAAGTGCTCGTAGAAGGTGCGCCGGGAGACCGCCGCGTGGCGGGTGATGTCGGCGATCGTGGTGCCGCCGTAGCCTTTTTCGGCGACCGCCTCGGCGAGACCGGCGATCAGCCGCTCACGCTGATTGTGGATAACGAAGTCACGCGGCAGACCATGGCGGCCGGGAGGAAGGCGCGACAGCTCCGGTGGATACTCGGCAGGAGCGTCGGCTGGATCAAAGGACACGGCGCGAAGATACCTGTCGGGGCCTAGAGCCGGGCCGTTGCCCGCTGTGCCGACTCGGCACCGATGTAGGGCGTCAGGGCGAAGTCGACCAGGTCGGGGAGCAGCGACTCGATCCGCTCGGCCTCGCCGAGCACGATGCGGCGGTAGATGACCCAGAAGATGCCGCCGACGATCGTCTCCTCGAGTGTGTCGGGGAGATCGTCGCCGTGGTCGGAGTACTCGCGGCCTTTGCGCAGCAACGGGATGAAGGCCTGAAGCGACTGCTCGTAGCGCTCCTGCGCGGCCTCACCGGCGGAGAGCGCCTCGACGATGCAGGTGCGAGCCAGGGCGGGCTCGTCGGAGACGTATCTGAGGAAGGCGCCGAGCCCGGCGACGGTGCGGGCCTCCCAACCATCGGCCTTCGCCGCGGCGTCGACGACCCGCTGCAACGATTCCTCGACGGCGAAGTCCTGGGTCGCGAGGAAGCAGTCTTCCTTCGAGGAGAAGTTGTCGTAGAAGGTGTTGCGGGCGATGCCGGCACGACGGACGATGTCGGCGACGGTGACCGCGCGATAGCCGCGGGCCATCGTCTCCTCGGCGAGGGCGGCGACGATCCGGGCGCGCTGGTGGCGCGCGATGAACTCGCGGGAAAGACGCTGGCGGCCGGGGGGCGGTCGCATCGAGGTACGTTGAGCCACGAACGGCACGGTACCGGAACTGAGGTTGGTTCAACTTGGGGAAGGTTGAGTGCAGGAAACAGGTACTCCGGTGGAATCACACCTGCTTATCGGGCCCGGTCGCGGAGTCCGGGCCGGGGACGGCAGGAGCTCCATGGCGCCCCTCCCCGGCGGCGAATCTAGCGGCTCCGCGGGCGGCGACCGCGAGGGTCTCGCGGCCGAGTCGGTGCTCCAGGTCGAGCCCCGCGGCGAACGGCATCCCGATCCCCTCGATCGCGGCGCGGCGGTCGGCAAGCATCGTCTCCTGCGGGAAGCCGGCCAGCTGCTCGGCGAGCGCGAGCGCCCGCTCGACGTGCTCGCCCGGGGCGGTCACCGCGGTGAGGAGGCCGATCCGCTCCGCCTCGGCGGCGTCGACGGGGCGGCCGGTGAGGATCAGGTCGAGCGCCCGACCCAGCCCGACGATGCGCGGCAGCCGCTGGGTTCCCCCGTCGATCAGCGGCACTCCCCAGCGCCGCTCGAAGAGGCCGAAGGTCGAGGTGGGCGTCGCCAGTCGCAGGTCACACCAGAGCGCCAGCTCGACCCCACCCGCCAGACACCAGCCGTCGATCGCGGCGATCGTCGGCTTCGAGGCGGCGAGCCGACTGAAGCCCATCGGCCCGGCCGGGTTCTCGACCTCGAGGTCGAGCGCCTTCAGATCGGCCCCGGCGCAGAACGCCTCTCCCCCGGCGCCGGTGAGGACCAGGGCGCGGGCGCCGTCGTCGGCCTCGAAGCTTTCGAAACCCTCGCGCAGGGCGCGGGCGGTCGCGGCGTCGACGGCGTTGCGGCGCTCGGGCCGGTCGATCGTCAGCAGCGCCGCGGCACCGACACGTTCGTAGCGCACCTCCCCCATGGCGGGAATGGTCCCATAGGTGCGGGATCGGGCGGGCTAGTCGACGGCACGGAAACGCGGGGAATGCCGAAGACGCCCGGCTCCCGCGCTCATACCGCGCCCCGGTCGCCGGTCGCGGAGGGGGCAGGATCCCCACGACCACCGGGAAAGCTAGGAGCCGGCTCGGACGATGCCGCCCGTCTCGGCTCGGGCGACCCCGTACGCGGCCGGCTCCCGGCCAACCGAAAAAACGACCGGGGGTGACGCTCGTTGCCTGCCGCACCGCGTAGCCTTCGCGATCAGAAGCTCGTCTGCGCCACCTTCGAGACCCATCCCCCCTTGGCTTCCGGGGGGACCGGGTCTCTCCCGGTCGCAGGAGCAAGGTACGCCTCCTCAATACTGAGGCGCAAGGGGTCCAAAACCTTCCATTCCGCAAACTGCGCGGTTAGGCTGCGCGCTGGATGAACGGGACCGAGGCCTCCGCGCGGCGGGCGCGACGCAATGTGGTCCTGACCGCGGCGATCGCCGGGCTCGGCGGCCTCCTCTTCGGCTACGACACCGGCGTCATCGCCAGCGCCCTGCTCTTCATCAAGCGGGACTTCGACCTCGGCAGCTTCGCCCAGGGACTGGTCGTCGCCGCGGTGCCGATCGGGGCGGTCGGCGGGGCGGCGATCGCCGGGCCCGCCGCCGACAACTATGGCCGTCGGCTGATGATCCTGCTCTCGGCGCTCGTCTTCACCGTCGGTGCCCTGGCGAGCGCCGCCGCTCCCGGGCTGGGCGTGCTCGTCGTCGCCCGCGTGGTGATCGGCGTCGCGATCGGGCTCGCCTCGGCCGCCGCCCCGGTCTACATCTCCGAGGTGGCGCCGGCGGAGAGCCGCGGCAGGCTGGTCAGCTTCTTCCAGCTGGCGGTGACGATCGGGATCCTCGTCGCCTACCTGGTCGGCCTCGCCTTCGACGGGATCGAAGGCTGGCGCTGGATGCTCGGGCTCGGCTGTGTGCCGGCGCTGGGGCTCGCCTTCGGCATGCTGCGGATGCCGCAGAGCCCGCGCTGGCTGGTGATGAAGGGCGACGACTACGCGGCGCGGGCGGTGCTGGCGAAGATCCGCGTCGACGACCCCGACACGATCGACCGTGAGCTGGAGGAGATCGAGGAGTCGGTGCACACCGACGCCAAGCCGGGCGCCTGGTCGGACCTCTTGCAGCCGGCGGTGAAGGCGGCCCTGGTGGTCGGCATCGGGTTGGCGATCCTGCAGCAGGTGACCGGGATCAACACGGTCATCTACTACGCGCCGACGATCATCGAATTCACCGGCGTCAACTCCTCGGCGGGCTCGATCCTGGCCGCGGTCGGGGTCGGGGTGATCAACGTCGGGATGACGATCGTCGCGATCCGCCTGCTCGACAAGGCCGGCCGGCGCACCCTGCTGATGATCGGCGTCTCGGGGATGGTGATCTCGCTGGTCGCGCTCGGCGGGGCGTTCGTCGGCGGTGGCGGCTCGACCCTCGCCTCGGTCGTCGCGATCCTCAGCCTGATGGGCTTCGTCGCCTCCTTCGCGATCAGCCTCGGGCCGATCTTCTGGCTGCTGAACGCGGAGATCTACCCGCTCGGGGTGCGCTCCAAGGCCGCCGGGCTGGGGACGATGGCGAACTGGACCTTCAACTTCATCGTCTCGCTGACCTTCCTGCTGCTGATCGAAGCGCTGGGCCGGGCGGGGGCATTCTGGTTCTACGCCGCAATCGGCGTCCTCACCCTCTGGTTCTGCTGGAAGTACGTGCCGGAGACGAAGGGCAAGCGCCTCGAGGAGATCGAGGAACTGTTCGAAGAGCGGGCGGGAGCGAAGGCGGCGGCGACCCCAGCGGGCCCGGCCGAGCCGGTGGCCTGAGCGCTCCTCGGTACCCTTCGTCGATGCGCGTCGACGAGATCATCGCCAACAACCGGCCGACCTTCTCGGTCGAGTTCTCCCCGCCCCGCACGCCGGAGGGAGAGAAGAACCTGTTCGAGACCGCGCGGCAGCTGCGCGACCTGGAGCCCGACTTCGTCTCGGTCACCTACGGCGCCGGCGGCTCGACCCGCGACGGCACGGTGGAGATCACCCGGGTGCTGAAGGACGAGCTCGGCTACGAGACGATGGCCCACCTCAGCTGTGTCGGCGAGACCACCGAGGGCCTCTCGGCGACGCTCGACAAGATCGCCGCGGCGGGGATCGAGAACATCTTCGCGCTGCGCGGCGACCCGCCCCGCGGGGAGGGCGATTTCGTCCAGCCCGAGGGCGGGCTCGGCAATGCCGCCGAGCTGATCAGCTTCATCAGCGAAGGTCCCTGGGACCTCGCCCTGGGCGGCGCCTGCTTCCCCGAGGTCCACCCGGAGGCGACCGACCTGGCGACCGACCTGGCCTACCTGAAGCAGAAGGTCGACGCCGGGGCCTCGTTCCTCACCACCCAGCTCTTCTTCGACAACCAGGTCTACTTCGACTTCGTCGCCGCGGCGCGGGCGATCGGGATCGAGGTGCCGATCATGGCCGGGGTGATCCCGGTCGGCAGCTTCGCCCAGACGAAGCGGATCTGCGAGCTCTGCGAAGCCTCGATCCCCCAGGCACTCGAAGCGGCGTTCCTGGCCGCCGGAGACGATCCGGAGCGGGAGTTCGAGCTCGGCGTCGCCTACGCCGCCCAGCAGTGCTCGGAGCTCTTGATCGCGGGCGCGCCGGGGATCCACTTCTACGCCCTGAACCGGGCGCCGGCGACGCGTGCCGTGCTCGGCGCGCTGAAGGCGTCGAAACCGTGGGAGCGAACCCGCGGCGACGCGGCGACGCTCGCCGGCCGGATCGGCTAGCGCGCGTCGCTCAGGCGGGAGCGCGGTAGGCGGGGAAGAACCCGCCGGCGGCCCCGTCACCCGAGAGCTCCTCGTAGCGCTGCGGATCGCCGACGATCTCCGAGGTGCGCCAGGCGAGGGTCCGGTTGGCGAAGCCGCGCTTGAACCCCTCCAGCGCATCGCCGCGCGAGAGGCCGCCGCCGAGGTTGAGCGGCAGCTCGAGCTCGACCGAGAGCTCGACCAGCCGGGTGACCACGTTCTTCATCGGCGAGTCGCCGAGGTGCGCGTCGGCGCTGCCGCTGAGGTAGTAGTGGAGGTAGCCGTCGCTGACCGCGGCGATCGAGGCGGCGGCGGGCACACCCTCCGGGTCGCAGGCGATCGCCATCCAGGTGCGATCGGAAGGGAGCAGGCGGTCGAAGTACTCGGCGGCGAAGAAGTAGTGGCCCGCCGCGCCGGTGCGGCGCATCGTCTGTTCGTAGAGATCGAGGAAGGCGGCGCGCTGGTCGGCCTTGGTCTCGGCTCCGGCGATCAGCTCGACGGTGTAGCCCTCCTCTTCGTTGCGGCGGACCTGGCGGCGGTCGGTGGGGCGGCTCTTCTTCTTCAGCTTCGGGTCGGCGATCTGGACGATGTTGCGTTTGGTCGAGCCGGCGAAGGGGACGAGGTCGAGGCGGTGGCGGATGAACAACGAGACCAGCCCGGTGCGCTGGAAGTCGATCGCCGCCGGATCGAGCGGCGGCACACCCTCCATCCCCGGCGCCGTCCCGATCACGGTGAAGCCCGGGTAGCCGTAGGGGGAGATCGCGTCACGATCGGGACCGCCCTCGATCGGGCGCACTTTCAGCGGCGCGAGCAGCTCGGCGTCGTCGGTCTCGATCCGCAGCGTGTGGGTGGCGCCCTCGGCCTCGAGGAAGTGGGCGCCGCGGAAGAACTCGGCCGGGTGGCCGCCGACGTCGCCGCCGGCCGAGGCGCCACCGTCCTCGATCAGCTGGGCGAAGGGCCTGCTCACCCGAACAGGTCCGCGGTGGCGGCGCGGAACTCGTCGGGCAGGACTCCCCAGACCTCGCAGTCGTCGGCCGGCTCGCCCTCGCGGGCGAGGTGCGCGCGCATCGTCCCCTCATGCTTCCAGCCCTGACTGGCGACGGTCTTCTTGGCGATCTCGTTGCGGGCCGGGATGCGCCCGTAGACGCGGTGGGCGCCGAACTCGTCGAAGGCCTTCTTGATCGTCAGCGCCTCGGCCCGCCGGCCGACGCCCTTGCCGCGGACGTCGTCGCCGATCAGGGCGCCGAGCTCCGGCGCGGTCTGGCGGAAGAGGCCGTAGAGGGCGGTGAAGCCGACCGGCTCCGCGTAGCCCTCGACCACGATCGCGTACTTGCGGTCCTCGCCGGAGTCGTCCATCGCCCGCTCCGTCCATCCTTCGGCCTGCTCGAGCGAGAAGCTGCCCCGCTGCTCCATCAGCGAGGCGGTCGCCTCCGGGTTGTTGAACCAGCGGTGCACCGCCGGCGCGTCCCCGGCCTCGAAGCGCCGCAGACTGACTTCTGGTCGATCGCTCACGCCGCAACCCTATCCACCATGTTGATGGGCCGAAAACTTGCCATATAGGCAAGTTTTCGGCCCATCAACATCAGTCCGGGGCGAGGCCTTGGCCGGTGAGGACCAGGCCGATCGTCTTGGCGAGGATGCGGAGGTCGAGCCAGGCGCTGCGGTGTTCGGCGTACCAGGCGTCGAGCTCGACCCGCTCCTCCCAGGGGATGCCCGCGCGGCCTTGCACCTGGGCCCAGCCGGTGATCCCGGGGAGGACGTCGAAGCGGCGGTGGCCGGCGATCGAGAAGTGCTCGACGTGGGCGGCGAGGGTCGGTCGCGGACCGACGATCGCCATCTCGCCGCGCAGGACGTTGACCAGGTTGGGGATCTCGTCGAGCGAGGTGCGGCGCAGGAAGCGGCCCGAGCGGGTCACCCGCGGGTCGTCGCGGAGGACGGCGGTGCCGACCCCGACCGGGTCGGAGCCCGCGGCCATCGTCCGCAGCTTCAGCATCTCGAAGGGGCGCTCGGCCTGCCCCACCCGCCGCTGGCGATAGAGGACCGGGCCGCGACTGTCGAGCTTGATCCAGATCGCCGCCGCGAGCAGGACCGGCGAGAGGACCAGCAGGCCGAGGGCGGCGAGCAGCTTGTCGACCGATCCAGGCATCGCTCAGCGCGTCCCCGCCGCCTTCTCCCAGCGCCCGCCGGGGCCGTGGCGCAGGCGGTCCCAGAGGCCGAGCACGATCGCCGCCTGGGTGAGCACGTAGTAGCGGCAGATCCGCACCACGGCGTCGTCGGGGAGGCGGGCGGAGAGCGCCGCGATCCCCAGCAGCGCCAGCTGGGCGATCAGGGTCAGGTAGTAGAACCAGCCGCTGCCGAGCAGCACCAGGTTGGATAGGAGCACGAGAAGGTGGAGGAACGGGGTCGCGTAGCGGAGCAGCCGGTGGGAGAAGAGCTCGAAGGCGAACAGCGGCGAGTAGCCACGCGGCAGCAGCATGCCTTCGCCGACGACGATGTCCCAGAGGCCGACCATCATCCGCCGTTTGCGGGCGAACTCGCCCCGGGTCGTCGGCACCATCTTCTCCGTGGCACGCGCCTCCGGCGCGTAGAGGGAGCGCAGGCCGCGCTTGGCGAGGCGGAAGGGGAAGCTGAGGTCGTGGCTGCCGGACGGGGGCAGCGCCTCGTAGGCGGAGCGGCGCACCGCATAGATCGCGCCGTTGCCGGCGGTCACCCCGGCGAGCTCCGACTCCATCGTCCGGATCGCCATCTCGTAGCGCCAGTAGACGCCCTCCAGGTTGTCGCCGTCAGGGTCGAGGAAGCGCACCTGGCCGCAGACGTAGCCGACCCGCTCGTCGGCGAAGGGCGCCAGCAATCGGCCGAGCGCGTCCGGCGCCCACACCGAGTTGGCGTCGGAGAAGGCGAGGATCTCGCCGTCGGATTCGGCGACCGCCTCGTTCAGGGCGGCGACCTTGCCGCCCGGGGGCAGCTCGAGGACGAGGTCGGCGCCGGCCTCGCGGGCACGCTCGGGGGTCGCGTCGGTGGAGCCGTCGTCGGCGACGACGATCTGGAGGCGCTCGCGCGGCCAGTCGAGACGGAGCGCGTTGGCGACTTTGTCGGCGATCACCTCCTCCTCGTCGTAGGCGGGGATGACCAGCGAGACCAGCGGGCGCTCCTCAGGCGGGGCGCCCAGGCCGAGCGGCCGGGGCGACCTCGGACCGCCGAGGGATTCGCGCCCGCGGCGGGCGCCGACCAGGGCGCGCAGGACGAACGGGTAGCCGACCTGGGCGTAGACGATCGCCGCGGCGCAGACCCAGAAGACGATCGCGGCGAGGGTGGTCACGCCCGCTCCGCCGACAGTTCCTCGTACAGCGCCAGGGTGAGACGGGCGGCCTCGTCCCAGGAGTAGGGACCGGCGGCGGCAGCGCGGGCGGCGGCGGCAAGCTCGGCGCGGGCGGCCTCGTCGTCGATCAGCTCGCGCAGCGTGCGCGCCAACGCCCCGGTGTCGCCGGGCGGCACGAGCCGGGCCGCGCCGGTGTCGGCGACCTCGGGGAAGCCGCCGACCGCGCTCACCACCAGCGGCTTGCCGAAGGCGAGCCCGGTGTAGAGGACGCCCGAATGCTCGGCGTCGAGGTACGGCAGGGTGACGATGTCGGCGCGGCGGAAGATCGCCGGGATCTCGGCGTCATCGACGAAACGGGTGACGAAGCGGACCTTGGCGCCGGTGAGGGCGGCCATCTCGTGCAGCGGCTCGACCGACATGCGCGGGTTGCCGACGATCCAGAGCTCCGCCTCGCCCACCTCGCCGAACGCCTCGAGCAGGTTCTCGAGGCCCTTGTAGGGGCGCAGCAGGCCGAAGGAGAGGACGACCGGGCCCTCGGCCCCCCGTAGCTCCTCCGGCAGCGGCTTCTCCTCCGGCAGCCGGGTGAGGTAGTCGAAGGCCCCGTGCGGGATCACCCGGACCCGCTCGGCCGGGAGGCCGACCTCGTCGCGGAGGCGGGCGGCGCCGTGCTCGGAGTGGGCGACGACCGCGTCCATCGCGCCGAAGACCTTGCGCGCGGCGCGGGCGGCGCGCGGGCTCGCGTCGGGAGGAAGGATGTAGTGAGCGGTCATCACCCGTGGGCGCGTCGGGGGCAGCAGGCGCCGGTCGAGCCCGGGGAGGGTCAGCCATTGGTAGTGGACGACGTCGGCGTCGCTCGGGGCACGGCGGAAGGCGAGCATGTCGCGCACGTGCTCGGCGCCCTTGAACGGCAGGCGGGCCGACGAGGAGAGGCCGCGGGCGGCGGTGCGCCTGTAGAAGCGCTCGTCGACTTCGAACCCTTCGGCCGCGGGGACCTCGCCGTAGAGGAATTTGGTCGTCACCAGCTCGACCTCGGCGCCCGCGCGGGCGAGCGCCGCGGCAAGCGCGCGGTCATAGGGCGGCGTGAAGGCGGATGGATCGACTAGTCGTACGCGCATGGACACCTCAGGTCGATGGGCCGAAAACTTGCCATATAGGCAAGTTTTCGGCCCATCGACACCGGGGATTATCGTGGGCCCCTTGGCTGCGGAGCTCTCCTACTGCGTGGTGAACACGAACGGGCGCGAGATGCTGCTCGCCTGCCTGGCCGCGATCGAGGCGACGCACCCGGCCGCGGTCGAGCGCGAGATCCTCGTTCTCGACAACGCGTCCACCGATGGCTCCGCCGAGGCGGTCCGCGCCCTCGGTGGCGACATCCAGCTGATCGAGCAGTCGCGGCGCACCGGCAAGGCGGCCAACGACTCGCTGCTGATGGAACGCGCCCGGGGCCGCTACTGCCTGCTCCTGAACGAGGACTCCGAACTGCGGCCGGGGGCGACCGCCGCTCTGATCGCCGCCCTCGACGCCGATCCGCGGGCCGCCGCCGCCACCCCGCGGTTGCTCGGCTCGGACGGCTCCCCCTATCCCTGTGCCTGGCGCTTCCCCGGCGTCGGCACCGCGCTCGCCGGGGCGCTCTTCCTCCACCGCTGGCTGACCGTGGAGAGCAAGGGCACCGAGACCCGCCGGGTCGACTGGGCGCAGTCGAGCGCCCTGCTCGTCCGCCGCGAGGCGGCTGCCGCGGTCGGCTACCTGGACCCTGACTTCTTCGTCTACTACGACGAGTGCGACTTCGCCCGCCGCCTCGCCGACGCCGGTTGGCACGAGCTGTTCGTCCCCGGCGCCGAGGCGGTCCACCACGACCAGCTCTCCAGCGACCTCGCCGCCGGGCTGCCGCGGATCGTCGAATTCCACCGCAACCGCGACCTCTACATGCGCAAGCACCACGGTCGGGCGGCGGCGCTGGCGGTCCGCGTCCTCACCGCCTGGTCCTACGGGGTCCGCGCGCTGGCCGCGGCGGTCATCCCGGGACAGCCCGCCGACGTCTACCGCGCCCACGCGCGGCAGGCACTCTTCCCGGCGCGCGGCGCCGGGATTCGCGAGCGGGCCGAAGCCGCGTCCGACTAGTTGCCGCTGGTCGTCTTCGACTCGGGCTCGGACGACTTCTCCGAGTCACCCGAGATGCCGGCGATGCCCGATTTGAACTCGCGCATGCTGCGGCCGAGTCCACGGCCGGCCTCGGGCAGCCGCTTGGGCCCGAGAACGAGGATGGCGATGATCGCGACGATGGCGATCTCGAGGGGTCCGATCTGAGAGAACATGGGTTCAGTATCGACCATCGGGCCGAAGGACGTGAGCGAATGTCCTGGGAGTCTGCCGGCAACGGGGCCGACAGCTCAGAAACGCGAGTCCTGATCCATCTGCTCCGCTTCGTAGAGCTCCCCCGGATCCCCCTCGACCGCGGCCGGCCGCCCGCGCAGGGCGGCGAACCCGGCGACCAGCTCGCCCGGGTGACGAAGGCGGCGCAGCCAACCGCGCTCCTCCGCGGTGAAGAAGCCGAGGGCCAGCAGCAGCGGGGGATAGAGGAGCGCCAGCGCCAGCCGCCCGACCAGGCCGCCGAAGCCCGCGGGAGGCATCACCAGGCCGCCCAGCCCGACCAACGCCGCGGCGGCGAAGAGGACCCGCGCCAGCCGCCCCCATTCGTAAGGCACCGGGAAGAGGCGCTGGGTGAACCAGTACATCAAGGCGATCACGACCAGGTAGGAGGCGACCAGGGCGAGGCCGGCGCCGACGATCCCCAGCGGCGGCACCAGGATCAGGTTGAGCGCCACGTTGGAGACCAGTGCCGCGAGGGCAGCCGGCAGGTTGTACTCGGTGCGGCCGGTGCGGCCGAGGATCACCACCATCACCATGTAGAGCGAGTAGAGCGTGACCGCGGCGGCGATCAGCCCGACGACTTCGTAGGCGCCGAGGAATTTGGGCGCGGCGAAGAAGCGCAGCAGGTACTCGGAGAGCAGCCAGAGACCGACCACGAGCCAGGTGCAGGCGGCGAGGAAGAGCGTGATCACGGTGGCATAGGCGCGACGCGCCTCGTCGTCGTCACGGATCGAGTAGGCGAGCGGCGGCCAGGCGAGCTGGAAGCCGCGGACGAGGACGTTGACCGCCTGGGCGAACTTCACCGCCAGCGAGTAGAGGCCGGCCTCGCCCACCCCCTTCACCTGGACGATGATCAGCCGGTCGGCGAAGTTGAGCAGGTAGAGGCTGACCTCGGCAGGCATCGTCGGCAGGCCGAAGCGCAGCATCCGGCGCAGGAGCGGCACCTCGACCCGCAGGGTGAGTCGGCGCCGCTGCTCGAAGATCATCCCGAGCACGAAAGCCGCGCCGACGAGATAGGAGCCGAGCAGCAGGCCACGCGCGCCGTCCCCCACGCCGACGACGAGGACGACGGTCAGCCCGATCGTGCCCAGGACGTTGGCGATCGTGGTGACGAAATAGGCGCGGGCGCGCTCATCGAGGCGGTAGAGCGTCAGCAGGTATTCGAACAGCGTCGCCACCCAGAGGCCGCCGATCGCGATCCGCACCAGTTCGGTGTAGGTGTGCAGTTCGGCCGAGGTTTCCGGGTTGAGCAGCGCTTCCGCCAGGGGTTCGGCGAAGGGCAGCGCGACCAGCGCGCCGACGGTCGAGAACCAGAAGAGGCCGGAGAAGGTGGCGCCGACGACCCGCCTCGGGTCCTCGTCCTCCTGGTAGTAGAAGCGCAGGACCGCCTCGATCAGGCCGAGCCGGACGACGATGCTGGCGGTGACTACGCCGGCGAAGAGGACCTCGGCAGCGCCGTAGTCGTCGAGGGTGAGGTGCCGCGTGTATAGCGGCAGCAGCGCGACCGCGATCAGCTTCGAGAGGATGCTCGCCGCCGTGTAGGCGGCGCCGGTGGTGGCGAGTCGCCTTAGATACCCGGACACGCGACCACCTTAAGACCGGCCTGGGGGTCTCTCGTCAAGCCGACGAGAGGCCGCCAGGGAGGCGCCGATAGCCATGAGCACCCAGGTGATCGGGTCCTGGAAGAAGCCGGCGTAGGCCATCGTGTGGACCAGCAGAGCGACGAAGGCGGCGAGGATCGCGGCGCGGGCGATGAAGACGTACATCGGATCGCGGTCGGGCCCGCGCGCCCAGAGCCCCGCCGCCATCGTCCAGAGCGAGACGACGACGAGGGCAACGTAGGCGGCGAGGCCGATCAGGCCCTGCTCGGAGGCGACCGTGACCGGCTCGGTGTGGGAGATCGTCACCGGCGCCTTGTCGCCGTCGAGGTGGTGCTTGTACGCCTTCTGGAAGGAGCCCGAGCCGTAGCCCCAGAGGGGCCGTTCGGAGAAGAGTTCGGCGCCGCCGGTGATCAGGTTGCCGCGGCCGGAG
>DATNAG010000054.1:0-117728 GCA_035572835.1 Solirubrobacterales bacterium | reverse complement strand
CGTCTCCAAGTCGGGGACGCTGACCTACCAGATCGGCAACGAGCTGAAACAGGCCGGGACCGGCAACTCCTCGATCGTCGGCATCGGCGGCGACCCGATCGTCGGCTCCGACTTCATCGACATCCTCAAGCTCTACGAGGCCGACCCGGACACCGAGCTGATCGTGATGGTCGGCGAGATCGGCGGCGACGCCGAGGAGCGGGCGGCCGAGTTCATCGCCGCCGAGGTCTCCAAGCCGGTGGTCGCCTACATCGCCGGCTTCACCGCCCCGCCCGGCAAGCAGATGGGCCATGCCGGGGCGATCATCTCCGGCTCCTCGGGCACCGCCCAGGCGAAGAAAGACGCGCTCGAAGCCAAGGGCGTGCGGGTCGGCGAAAGTCCGACCGAGACCGCGGCGATCGCGGTCGAGACCTTGCGCGGCTAGCGCCGCTCTCCGAGCAGCGCGCGGATCTGCGCCGCGAGGCGCTCCGGTTCCTCGCTGAGGCGGCGATGGGTGACGCGGATCGTCCGGTAGCCCGCGAGCAGATGATCGGCGTCGCGGCTGCGGTCCTTCTCGAAGGCGGCCCGGTGCGCGTGGAATTCCCAGCTGTCGAGCTCGACGATCAGCCTTCTGTCGGGCCAGAGCGCGTCGACCTCGTCACCGTCGACGAGCACGTTGGTCTGCGGTGGTGGCAAGCGGTGGGCGGCGGCGAATGCGGCGAAGCGATCCTCCAGCGGTGAGGCTGAGTCCTCGACGTGGCGCTGCTCGGCGAGGAGGAACGGCCTGATGGCTTTGCGGGCCCGGCGTCTTCCGGGATGACGCTCGTAGAGGCGGGCGACCTCGGGCACGCGGAGGAGACGGAGGCGTGAGGCTTCATCCCAGGGGCCCTTCAGCTTGTGGGGCTGGGAGCGTTCCGCGAGGTCGAAGAGTGTCCGCGCGACGGTCGAAACCACGATGCCATTGCGGAGCGTGACCTCGTCGGGATCGAACCTGCAGCGGTGCACCTTGATCCCCGAGCGTCGCCCCGGCCGGACCTGTCTGCCGCGCGGCGCATTCACGTGGACCACGGGCCGGTCTCCCGCCAGACCCCATAGCGCCGCAGCGCTCTCATGGCTGAGGAACGCCCCGGGCCCTACCGCCAGCACCGCCGCCAGCCACTTGCCGTGGCGGGTCAACGGGCGCGGCCCGAAGGAGTAGACGTCGCGATGCACGGCGCACAGTCGGCCTGACTGGAGCCAGCGGTCGATGGACCGTCGTCCCACGCCGTGCGACGCGAGCTGGCCGTGCGTCAACAAGCCTTGCTGCCGGGCTGCCAAGCCAACGATTTCTCCCTCCCGCGAAGTGCGTCCGAGCTTCTCTGCCATATATGGCGGTTAAGCTCGGAAGCACGGCTGGTTCTCCCCCGGGGCGGGGGGAATTGGCGGAGTTCGCGGGCGTCGTGCCGTTGCTAGTGTCGTGCGTCCTATGCCAGACACCATCTCCTTCGCGCGCGGCGCGCCGAGCGCCGACATCCTTCCCCACGAACAGGTCCGCGACGCCGCCCAGCGGGCGCTCACCGACGATTGGGAGACGGCGCTCTCCTACGGGGTCGGGATCGGCCATCCGGGCCTCTGCAGATGGGTCGCCGAGCGGCACGGCGGGGTGGACCCGGCGCAGGTGATGGTCACCAACGGCTCGCTCGAGGCGGGGGCGATGCTCTTCTCCCACCTGGTCGAGCCGGGGACGCGGGTCGCGGTCGAGCAGCCGACCTACGACCGCACCCTGCTCCTGCTCCAGCAGCTCGGCGCCGAGCTGGTGCCGATCCCGCTCGAGGCCGACGGCCTCGACGTCGGCGCGCTCGAGGCGGCCCTCGCCGACGGGCCAATCGAGTTCGTCCACGTGATCCCCAACGCCCACAACCCGGCCGGCTGCACGCTCTCGGTGGAGAAGCGTCGGCGGCTGGTCCAGCTGGCGGCCGAGCACGACTTCTGGATCTTCGAGGACGACCCCTACCGCGAGCTGCCCTTCGAGGGCGAGCCGCTGGAGACGATGCTCTCGCCCGACGACGGCGGCAAGGTCTTCCACGCCTCCTCGTTCTCGAAGACGGTCAGCCCGGGTGTCCGCGTCGGCTACCTGATCGGCCCGGCCGACGAGATCGCGAAGCTCGCCAAACACGCCAACGAGCAGTACATCTCGCCCAACATGCTGGCCGAGTCGATCGTGCTCGAGCTCTGCACCTCGGGCGTCCTCGACGAGAACATCAAGTTCGTCAAGGGCGAGCTGAAGGCACGCTGCGATGCGCTGGTCGAGGGGCTGCGCGAGAAGATCCCCGAGGCCGTCTTCGTCGTCCCCCAGGGCGGTTACTTCCTCTGGCTCGACCTCGCCGAGGGCACCGACACCAAGGCGCTGCTGGCCGAGTCCAAAGGCGAGGGCGTCTCCTTCGTCGCCGGACCCGACTTCATGATCAGCGGCGGCGAGAACAGCCTGCGGCTGTCCTTCGCCCCGGTCCCGGCGGCCGATGCGGCCGAGGGTGTCGGTCGGATCGCCACGGCGCTGGAGAAGCTGCGCGCCGGCTCGCCCGCCTAGCGGCGCAACTCGGCGCCTGGCTGTGACCTCGCTCGCTAGGTTTGAGTGATCCAACCTTACGTCGGCATGCGTAAACGTTGGGTAGATGACGCCCGTGCGAAGAGAGAAAGCCGAGCGCCTTGCCGACGAGGAGTTGATGCCGTGGATCGCCAAGAAGGACCCTGAGGCCTTCGAGGTGTTCTACGACCGCCACGGCGGCGCCGGCTACTCGCTCGCGTACAGGATCCTCGGTGACCGCTCGGCCGCCGAGGATTGCATCCAGGAGGCCTTCATCTCGATCTGGCGCAGCGGTGCCCGCTTCGACCGCACCCGCGGCAGCGTCCGTTCCTGGACGCTCAGCATCGTCCGCAACCGGGCGATCGACGCGCTGCGCAGCAAGTCGGGCAGAGCGCCGAAACTGACCTTCGACGATGACGCGATCCTCGAATCGCGCCCGGCCGACGAGCAAACCGAAAAGGAAGTGCTCGCGGCTGAGACCGCGGTGGAGATACGCGGGGCGCTTTCGCAGCTGCCCTCCGAGCAGTCGAAGGTGATCCAGCTCGCCTACTTCGGTGGCTTCAGCCAGTCGGAGATCGCGGGCATGTTGAACGTGCCGTTGGGCACCGTGAAGGGGCGGATGCGATTGGGCCTGGAGAAGATCCGCGGCGAGCTGGCGGAGGGGATGGCATGAGCGCCGACCAGCACGATCGCCGCCTCGAGGAAGTCGCCGCGTTCGCGCTCGGTGCCCTCGACGCCGCCCAGATCGAAGACTTCCGCGAGCACCTCGCGGGATGCAAGCGCTGTCAGGACGAGCTGAACTGGCTCGCGCCCGCCGTGCGGGCGTTGCCCGAGGCGGTCGAGCAGCAGAGTCCGCCGCCGGAGCTGAAGGTTCGGTTGATGGAGGAGGTCCGCGCCGACGTCGCCGCTGCAGCGGAGCAGACGCGCGCGGCCGAGCGCCGCGAGCGCGCCTCCTCGCGCAAGGGCTTCCGCGAGTGGCTGGGCGGCCTCGACATCGGCGGCCTGACCTGGAAGCCGCTGGCCGGGATGGCCGCGGTGATCCTGATCGTCGCCGCCGGGGTCGGCTACCTGGTCGGCAACGGGGACGGCACGAACGTCCACACCACCGAGGTGCCGCAGCCGAACGGGATCGTCGCCGAGGTGATCAACGAAGACGGCAAGGGCGAACTGCGACTGACCGGCGTCGAGCAGCTGCCGAAGGGCAAGGTGCTGGAGGCGTGGGTGGCGCGCGGTGAAGCGGTCGAACCGGTGGAGATGCTCTTCACGCCCGACGAAGAAGGCAACGCGACGACCCAGATCGAAGATCTGGAGGGCGTCGACGCGGTGATGGTCACCCGTGAGCCCACGGGCGGCACGAAGGTGCCGACGACGGAACCGTTCGTCGAAGTGCCGCTGGAGAGCTAGGTCCGGAAGCCCGGCTCAGCGGCCGTAGCGGTCGCTGCTGAGGACCAGCTGCTCGGGGATCGCGGCGCGCGGCGGCGGCGCCGGATCGGCGCGCACCGAGACCGTCTCGGCGACGCTGCGGGTGACGACGTGGTCGTCGTCGGCGGATTTGATCGTCACGTGGTCGTCGTCGGACTCAGAGACCTTGCCCTCGAGGCCAGGGTCGAGTCCGGCGTCCTTGAGGTAGTGGAGCAGCTCCTCGGCCTCGTTCTCGAAGCGCAGCACGGTGACGTCGGCGCCGACCTCGACGTCGGCCAGCAGCGAGCCACGCTCACGGATCCCCTCGACGATCGGGTGGCCGTGCGGGCAGGTGGTGGCGTCGCCGATCGCGGCGCGCATCCGCTCCTCCAGCACCGGCGACATCGCGTGCTCGATCCGCTCCGCCTCCTCGTGGACCTCGTCCCAGGGGATGCCGAGGACGTCGGTGAGGAAGCGCTCGATCATCCGGTGACGACGGACGATGTAGGAGGCGCGCTCGCGGCCGTCCTCGGTGAAGGCGAGCGATTTGTCCTTGTTGCGGTCGATGTAGCCGTCCTTGATCAGCCGGCCGACCATTTCGTGCACGGTCGGAGCCGAGAGCTGCATCGCGCGGGCGATGTTGGCGCCGGTCATCGGCAGCCCGGCCTCGTCGATCCAGAACATGACCTCGAGGTACTCCTGCTCCGCCACGGTTGCCTGCTCGGCTGCCACACGTCCTCCTTTAAGGCGCCCCTAATCAGGGTCGCCTAACATCATTGAAGTCTTGACGACCGTCCGACACTCGTTGCGCCGCCAGTGGCCACTTTACCTGGGCGGCCTGCTCATCGCGCTCCTTGCCTGGAGCGCCTTCGACGCCCATGGCGGGACGCCGGAACCGACGTCGGGGGAGCACCTGAGCCATGGGGCGGTGGTGTTCGACAGCGCCCTGCTCGTCTTCCGCGAGGGGCTGGAGACGATCCTCGTCCTCGCCGCCGTCACCGCCTCGATGGTCGGGGCGACGCGGGCCTACCGTCGCCCGATCGCGCTCGGGGCCGGGGCCGGGTTCCTCGCCAGCGTCGCCACCTGGTTCCTCGCCGCCTGGGTGCTCGGGCAGCTCGGCGCCGGCGGGCTCGCCGTGCAGGCGGCGACCGGCCTCCTGGCGGTGATCGTCCTGCTCGTGGTCATGAACTGGTTCTTCCACAAGGTCTATTGGACCGGCTGGATCCAGAACCGCAACAAGCACAAGCGGGCGATCCTCTCCCGCGACGGGATCGACCGCCGCCGGGCGACGATCTGGGGGCTGGTCCTGCTCGGCGTCACCTCGGTCTACCGCGAGGGCTTCGAGGTCGTCCTCTTCCTCCAGAACCTACGCCTCTCCTACGGGGCCGGGACGGTGCTCGAGGGCGTCGCCCTCGGCCTCGCGCTGACCGCATCGGTCGGCGGCGTCACCTTCTTCGCCCACCGCCACCTGCCCTACAAGCGGATGCTGGTGCTGACCGGGGTGATGCTCGGCGTGGTCCTGATCGTGATGGTCGGCGAGTCGGTGCAGGAGATGCAGCTGGCGGGCTGGCTGCCGGAAACGAGCGTCGCCCTCTCGATCCCCGGCTGGGTCGGGCTCTGGTTCGCGATCTTCCCGACCGTCGAGGGCCTGGTCGCCCAGGTGCTGGCGGCGGCCTTGGTGCTCGGCTCCTACTTCGGGGCCGAGTACTGGCGGGTGAAGCGTCCGCAGCGTCGGGCGGAGGTGCCGGCGGCGCGGGCGGCGGGCCCCGTCCTCGACCCGAGCGCACCGCCGATCGCGGGCACGCCGCGGGCTCAGCGCTCCATCAAGGCGGAGACGACCGCTTCGTAGAAGCCGTCCCCGTTGGTCCCCTCGGTGACGGTCACGTTGTCGAAGGCGGGGAGGTAGGCGCGCAGTCCAGGGTCGCGCTCGGGGCCGTTGGCGACGACGAAGAAGCGGCCGACCGCGGCGGCGACCTCGAGGTCCTCGACCGAGTCGCCGACCGCGATGCACTCCTCGCGGGCGTAGCCGCAGGCGCGGGCGTGGGCGGTGACGGCGGCGGCCTTGGAGACTTCGCGGGGGACCAGGTGGTAGGCGTGGGTCTGCCCGTCGACGGTCTTCATCGGGGTGCCGATCGCGCCGTTGTCGAGCATCCGCAGGTCGTCGTCGCCGTGCTCGCCGAGCAGGGCGTTGGCCTCGTCGACGTCGATCTTGCCGCGGAAGAGGTGCGAGTGGACGCGGCCGTGGTGCCAGGGCGAGTGGTACTCGAGCCGCCCTTCGAAGTGTTCGAACAGCATCGCCGGGATGCCGCGTCCCTCGATCTGCTCGTAGACGGTGCCCTCGTATTCGTCCGGCTGCATCTCGCCGGTGAGCAGGGTGGTCTCGCCTTCGATCGCGAAGGCGCAGCCCGCCTCGAAGATGTAGGAGCGCTGGCCCATGAGCCGCGCCGCCTCGTGGACCTGGGGCTCGCGGCGGCCGGACATGATCACCACCTCGACTCCTGCCCGGGCACAGGCCTCGAGCGCGCGGGCCTGGGCCATCGAGAAATTCCCCTCGGCATCGAGGAAGAGCGCCCCTCCCTTGCCGAGCAGGGTCCCATCGAGATCGGTGTAGACGCAGCGAAGCGACATGAGCCGCTCGCTACCGTAGCGACGATGGAATGGCGGCTTGGCGATTTGACTCTGGACCTGGCACAGGCGGTAGGCGCCGGGATCGTCAACGTGACCGTCGATTCGATGTTCGAGGGGGCGCGGAGCGGCACCCCGGAGCAGGCGATCGCCGACGGGACCCGGATGGTCGAGGCGGGGTTCGACATGCTCGACGTGGGCGCGGTGGCGGCGCGCAGCGGGCCGCCGGTGAGCGCCGCGGACGAGTGCGCGGCGCTGGTCCCGGCGATCGGCGGGCTGGCCGGGCTGGCTCCGGTGTCGGCCGACACCTTCCAGGTCGAGGTGGCGCGGGAGGCGCTCGACGCCGGAGCCCGCTGCGTCAACGACATCTCCGGAGGGTGCGAGGAGATGTTCGAGCTGGTCGCGGCGCGCGGCTGTGGCTATGTCTTGATGCACATCGAGGGTCCGCCGCGGGTCGATCGGCCGTGGCGCGAGTACGACGATGTGGTCGCGCACCTGGTGCGCTGGTTCGAGGAGAGGGTCGAGCGGATGCGGGAGCTGGGGGTGGACGAGGCGCAGATCGCGATCGACCCGGGGCTCGACTTCGACCTCTCGCCGGAGCAGGACCTGGAGATCATGCGGCGCCTCGGCGAGCTGAAGGCGCTGGGGCTGCCGCTCTACGTGTCGCTGTCGCGCAAGGACTTCATCGGCGCTGTGCTCGCCGGATCGTGGGAGGGGCGGCTGCCGGCGGCCGAGCGCGAGTGGGGGACCGTCGCCGCGACGACGCTCGCGGTCCGCGCCGGCGCCGACATCCTGCGCATCCACGACCGCTCGTCCCTGCAGGCGATGCGCCTGGCCGGAGCGGTCCGTGCCTAGCTCGCTGATCAGCGACAAGTGGGGGGTGGCGATCGCCCCCGCCCGCCGCGACGGGCGGATCGTCGCCGAGAGCTCCGAGGCCGACCGCACCGCCAAGCCGGTCGCCCTCCCCGGCGACCTCGCCCCGGATCTCGCCGAGGCTCTCCGCCGCGCCGGGATCGAGTCGCTCTACTCGCACCAGCTGCGAGCCTGGAGGACGGCGCCCGACTCGGACCTGATCGTCACCAGCGGCACCGCCTCGGGCAAGAGCCTCGCCTTCAACCTGCCGGTGCTCGACGCGATCGCCCGGGCGCCGAAGGCGCGGGCGCTCTACCTCTATCCGACCAAGGCGCTGGCCCAGGACCAGGCACGCAAGCTCGCCCTGCTGCGCCCGCCCAACCTGCGCCACGCGATCTACGACGGCGATACCCCGCGCGAGGAGCGCCCGGCGATCCGGCGCAAATCGAACCTGGTCCTCACCAACCCCGACATGCTCCACGTCGGGATCCTCCCCAGCCACCGTAAATGGGGCGACTTCCTCGCCAACCTCGAGTTCGTGGTGGTCGACGAGGCGCACACCTATCGCGGCGTCTTCGGCTCCCACGTCGCCAACGTGCTGCGGCGGCTGCGGCGCGTCGCCCGCGTCTACGGGGCCGAGCCGCGCTTCCTGCTCGCCTCGGCGACGATCGCCAACCCGGAGGAGCTGGCCGGGCGCCTGGTCGGCACCGAGTTCGAGCTGATCGACGACGACGGGGCGCCGCGGGCGGGCCGCGAGATCGCGATGTGGAACCCGCCGCTGATCGACAAGGCGACCGGGACGCGGCGCTCGGCCCTGGCCGAGGCGGCCGACCTGCTCGCCGAGCTGGTCACCCATGGCGTGCGGACGATCTGCTTCCTCAAATCGCGGCGCGGGATCGAGCTGATCCAACGGTTCGCGCGGGAAAACCTGGAGCGGCGGGGGAAGCCGGAGCTGGCCGCGCGGATCGCCCCTTACCGCGGCGGCTACACGCCGCAGCAGCGACGCGAGATCGAGGACCGGCTCTCGCGCGGGGAGCTGCTGGCGGTGGTGGCGACCGACGCGCTGGAGCTGGGAATCGACGTGGGCGAGCTCGACGCGGCGATCTGCGTCACCTTCCCGGGGACGGTCGCGAGCCTGCGGCAGATGTGGGGCCGGGCGGGACGGCGGCAGCGCGGGCTGGCGGTCTACGTGGCCGGGCAGGACGCGCTCGACCAGTTCTTCTGCCGGCACCCGGAGGAGTTCCTCGGCCGGCCGGTGGAGGCGGCGATCCTCGACCACGGCAACGAGCAGATCGCGATGCGGCACCTGATCGCGGCCGCCTACGAGATCCCGTTGAGCGACGCCGACGACGAGTTCTTCGGCGCCGGCTGGCGGGAGCGGGCCGAACGGCTGCTGGAAGCGGGGGAGCTGCGACGGGCCGGCAGCAGGCTGGCCCCGCGACGGAACGAGCACGTCGCCTCACGGATCCCGCTGCGCTCGGCCTCGGCCGACTCGGTCGCGGTGATCGAGCGCGAGGCGGGGGAGATGCTGGGGCTGGTCGAGGCGGAGCGGGCCTTCACCACGATCCACCCGGGGGCGATCTACCTGCACCTCGGCCGCTCCTATGAGGTGGAGCAGCTGGACGTCCGGGAGCGGCGGGCGCTGGTGTCGAGCTTCGACGGCGACTGGTACACGCGGCCGAAAAAAGAGACCGACATCTACATCGAGCGGATCCACGAGCAGCGCGAGGTCGCCGGGGTGCAGCTGAACTTCGGCGAGGTCTCGGTGACCGAGCAGGTGATCGCCTTCCAGCGCGTCTCGATCGCCGACAACGAACCGATCGACATCGTCGGGCTGGAGCTGCCCGAGCAGAGCTTCGTCACCCAGGCGCTCTGGTACGTGCTGCCGGAGGGGAACTTCGGCCTGCCCCCCGACGTCCTGCTCGGGGCACTGCACGCGACCGAGCACGGGCAGATCGCGGTGCTGCCGCTGATCGCGATGTGCGACCGCTGGGACATCGGCGGGCTCTCCACCAACGTCCACTTCCAGACCGGGCGCTCGACGATCTTCATCTACGACGGGCACCCGGGCGGGGTCGGGATCACGAAGCGGGGCTTCGAGGTGTTCGAGCGGCTGCTGGGCGACGCCGCGCGGCTGATCGGCGAGTGCCCGTGCGAGAGCGGCTGCCCGAGTTGTGTGCAGAGCCCGAAGTGCGGGAACCTCAACGAACCACTTCATAAGGCGGGCGCGCTGGAGTTGATGGGGCAGATGCGGGCGGCGGACGGGGCCGTGAGGAGAGCCGCATGAGGGGACCCTTCACTCACGATCTGCGGGGAGGTTCGCTCAGGGTCCCCTCATGCGGCCCCGACGGGCGCGGGCGGCGGGCGTGAAGCGGCAGGTCGCCGTCATCGGGGCGGGTGGCGCGGTCGAGGGGTCGGAGAGCTGGCGGCTCGCCGAGGAGGTCGGCAGGCGGCTGGCGGAAGCCGGGGCGGTCGTCGTCTGTGGGGGGAGAGGAGGGGTCATGGCTGCTGTGGCTCGGGGGGCGGCCGCGATCGGCGGGGAGGTCATCGGGGTGCTGCCTTGGGTCGATCCGGGGGAAGCGAATCCGGACTGCACCCACGTGGTCGCGACCGGGGTCGGGCAGGCGCGGAACCTGGCCGTGGTCGGGTCGGGGGAGGTCGTGATCGCGATCGGCGGGGAGTGGGGGACGCTCTCGGAGATCGGGCACGCGCGGGCGATCGGCCGCACGGTGGTGGCCCTGCGCAGTTGGGGTCTGGTCGGCCGCGATGGGATGGAGGGCGCGCCCGGGTTGATCCCGGTGGAGACCGCCTCAGAGGCGGTCGCTGTCGCCCTCGCCGAGGATTGATCCCAGCATGCCTACGATGGGCCGATGAGCGCCGACGCCCACAGCACCTCGATCCGCGACGAGTTCGCCCATCAGGCCGACTCGTTTGCCCGCAGCCCGACGATGAGCCTGGCCGAGACGCTCGGCGTGCTCATCGACCTGGTGCCGGAGGATCCGCAGGCGCGCTGGGTCGAGACCGCCTGCGGGCCCGGCCTGATCGCCCGCGCGATGGCGGCGCGGGTCGGCTCGGTGGTGGGGATCGACCTGACCCCGACGATGATCGAGAAGGCGCGCGCCGACGCGGTGCAGGCCGGAACTCCGAACGTCAGCTTCGAGGTCGGCGACGCGACCGCGCTCGATCTGCCGGACGCCTCGCTCGACGGGGCGATCACCCGCTTCAGCCTTCACCACATCCCGGCGCCGGTGCGGGTGCTGGAGGAGATGCGGCGGGTGGTGAAGCCGGGTGGCTACGTCATCGTCTCGGATTTCGTCACCGACGATGACGGCGCGAGCGCGGCCTGGCAGGAACAGATCGAGCGCCTGCGCGATCCCTCGCACTGGGCGCTGCTGACGCCATCTCGCATCGCGGCGCTGGGGAAGCGGGTCGGCCTCGAGCCCGACCTCGACCGGGTCGTTCCCTTTGAGATCGACTACGAGGAGTGGCTGAACCGCGGCTCCGGCGGCCCGGCCAACTACGAGCTGATCGAGCGGCTGCGTGGCGAAGCGCCACCGCAGGCCGAGAGCTTCGTCGTCACCGGCGAGGGCGCCGGCCGCGCCCTCCACTACCGCAACTCGCTCCACCGCTGGCGCGTCCCATGACAGGGCCATGTCCTTGGTAGCCCTGTGGGCGACCAAGGACATGGGGTGGTCGGCTAGGGCCAGAGTTCGCGCAGGGCGAGGACGGTGAAGGCGCTCGACCAGAGCAGGGGAGTGGTCGAGGTCGGGATGCCGGTGTGGACGCCGACCCGCTCGGGAAGGCTGCCGGCCGAGGTCGAGGCGCGACGGAGGTCGGCGAGGAGCCCGAGCGCCGCGCGCCGGTCGGCCGCGCCGCGTCCTTCGGCGGCGAGCCCCGCAAGCGCCCAGGCGCTCCAGGCGGTCGGTGCCGTCCACGGGTCCTCGCCGCCTTCCCAGCCTTCGCCGGGCGTGATCCCGTAAGGGGTGCCGCCTTCGGCGAGGCGCAGCAGGGTCTTTTCCGCAGCCGGGTAGAGCGGGCGAATCTCGAACGGCCGCACCGCCCACCCTGCCGCCGAGTCCAGCCCGGAACCCGGGTCCCCAGCCCTCCGCACGAGCCCGTCCACCGTCCCAAATTCCCGCGCCACACGACGTTGATGGGCCGAAAAGCGCTGATGTAGAGCGCTTTTCGGCCCATCGACATCGAGGGTCGCGGTGGCGGCGAGGGCGTTGCCGAGGTAGGTGCCGGGGGAGGACTCCTGGTAGTCGGCGCGGTCGCGCCACGGGGCGTGCAGACGGCGCGCTTCGAGGCCGGTGGCAGCCGCGGCGGCGGCGACCCAGCCGGAGGCGTCGCCCTGGGCGGCGCGGCCGGGGATCGCCGCGCCCTCTTCGTCGAAGCGCGCGGCCGTGGTGAGGTCGAGGGTCTTCAGGAAGCGGACGACGCGGCGCGCGTCGGCGTGGTGACCGGAGGCCTGCAGGGCCAGCGCGGCGGTGGCGGCGTCGCGCGGCCAGACGTACGCCCAGCCGTCCCTTGCTCCGGCCGCAACGGCGCCGGTCCGCTGTGAGGTGAGCGCGTGGAGCGTCAACAGCGAACGGCGGTACATCTCCCGCGCCCATCCCGGCGCCCCCGCGCCGAGGTCCCGCGCCTTCCTCGACCAGCGTCGCCCCGCTCCCACGGCGCCGTGAATGATCCGATCGCATTCCCGGAACACCTCCCTCGAATTGCCTTCCTCATCGAGGACCGGCAGCGCCCGGCCCACCCGGCAGAGCAGGTCGAGCACGTCGCCGTGCTTCGCGTGCGCGCAGTGGATCCCGTCCTCCACCTGGACCGAGATCGCCGGCAGCCCGCGGCCCTGCCTACTCGAGCCGGTGACCATCTCCAAGGCCAGCGAGTCTCCCGCCGCGGCCACCCGTACCCACACCCGCGCTTCCTTGATGTAGGCGACGGTCTCGACCACGTTCGAGTCGCGCAGGTAGTGCTGGGTGACTGATTCGGCCCGCCAGATCGGCAACGGAGGCGAATCGCGGACCGCCATCCGCGGGACGATCCCGGTGCGGGCCGGTACCGTCCCTGCCGCCTGGCGGTCGGAGGGGTTGTCGATCAGCGCCTCTCCCGCCGGCCCGGCTCGCAGGTCGACCACGTCTCCATAGGCGTCGATCGACGCGATGAGGCCCCCCTCGCCGACCACGGCGGTCCCGACGAACGGTGCCGGCAGGCCCGGCAGGGCGGCCGGCGTCTTCGACCCACTGTCCTCGGTGCCGGAAACCAGCACCAGGCCGACCACCACGACGGCGGCGCAGAGGACGGCAACTCGGACGATGCGCATCCACGGATGCAATCACCGCGCGCCGCCGGGCATCCCGCCACCGGTACGATTGCCCGCTGCGGCAGCCTTTGGCATGCCCCGGGCGAGGTAGCTCAGTTGGTAGAGCACACGACTGAAAATCGTGGTGTCGCGGGTTCGAATCCCGCCCTCGCCATGCTTACCGCCTTAGGAGCAGGCCAGGCTGCCGGCGGTTTGGGCGCGCACGCCATCGGCAGCGAGGCGGGCTGTTACTCCGGTGTAAGCCAACGCCGTCCAAACTCGCCACCCCTGCGGCGTACGGCGATCACGCCAAGACAGAAGCTCCATCCCGCCGTACCTCGGCGAAAACGGCACGGCACAAGGACCGGACCGCCGATTGGGAAATAACGGAACGGATCACTTGTGCCTAGCGCGGCGCCACCCAGGGAAAGGGGCGTCCGGCAGACCTCTTCAGACGGATGGGAATCCGCCCAGGGATGAGGTCACCTGCGGAAACAGGCGCCACCAATATAGCGATCGGTGAGGGTCATGTCTATAAAAGAAAGAACCTGTACGCACCGGTCCGAGATCTCTGCGATCAGTCCGGACCCGCGTCCGGCCTTCCGAGCGATGGAGGCTGCTCGCCGAGTAGCGTCACGTAGGCGAGGAAGGCGAGACCGTCGATGTTCGCGGTGAACTCTCCAGGATCGCGTCTTGCCAGGGCGCCTATCGCCGTCGACTCGATTGCGGCCAGCACGAACTCGGCAGCACTCGGCGGCGGCGAGACATCGGGGGCTTCCCTGGCGGCGTGCTCGAGTCCAGCCGCCAGCTCGGCGGCGAGGCGGCCGCGAATCGCCAGGGTCGGAGGCCCCGCCCCCCGGACCTCCGCGATAAGTCCACAGGCAAGGTCGAGTTCGGCGTGGATGAAGGAGTCGAACCTCTGCAGCGCGGCGAGGACGCCATCGCGCCAGGATGCCGCCTCAGCACACATCTCGAGGAGGGTCTCGACCAGGACTGGGGCGAGCTCGGAGTACCCATGGAGGTAGCAGTCCTCGCGGTCGGTGAACAGTCGGTAGAAGACGGGCCGGCTCACGCCGGAGCGCTCGACTATGCCATCCACGGTCACTCCCGGGTACCCGTCTCTTCCGGCGACTTCGATCGCTGCCCGCCCGAGGATGCTTCGGATCTCGGTGTCCCCTGGCCGCTCCCTGCGCAGGTCGACCAACCGCCTCGCCGGGGGGAAGATCGGGCGGGCGCGGGGGGTGGGCTGCTGGTCGCGAGGGTCGTCCATCGATACGAAGGTAGGTTCCCGCTCGCGGACGTCGCACGCGCGGTCAGTTTCGGGAAAACTATCGTCTTAATAGGAACGATGTCATCGAATCGCGTCACATAAAAGAAGCTGAAAGGATCAATTGCCTCTACCAACCGTGCCCGTGACTATGCTTCGTGCCATGGCCCGGCTACCGCAGGCGCTCAGGGGAACTCCGGTGGGGACGACCCGGCTCTCTCGCGAGGAGCTCAGTGAACGACAGCTCCGCCGGATCCTCGACGGCGCGGTCCGTGTGTTCGCCCGCCGCGGCTTTCAGGACTCGACCGTCGACAACATCATCACGGCGGCCGACGTCGGCGTCGGCTCCTTCTATGCCCATTTCGACGGCAAGGAAGAGTGCCTCGACAAGGTCTGCGAGCGGATCTCCGCCGAAGCCGGCGACGCCCTGACGAGGGCCCTCGACGGGGGCGGATGGACCGAGCGATTCTGTGACGGGATGCTGGCCCTACTCCGTTTCGCGGCCGCCAATCCCCTTTCTGCCCGCGTCGTTCTCCTCGAGGCGCAGACCGGCGGCCCGAGGGTGCTGGCCCGCTACGGCGCCATGATCGATGAGATCGCCGCCTACCTCGCGCAAGGTCGGGAGGTCTCGACCCTCGACCGTGACTGGCCGCCGGCCTTTGAGGAAGCGACAGCCAGCGGGCTTTTCTGGCTTCTCCAGTCCCGTCTGGTACGGGGCGAATTAGAAGAAGTGGACTCGCTCTTCGCCGAGATGGCAGAGGTCGCGCTCGAGCCATATCTCGGGCCTGCGGCGACGCGCCGGGCCGTCGGGGCGGCCCTCGCCCGCGCCTCCTGATCCCCGCTGTCCGTCGCCGCTCGCCGACGATACACGCGCGGCTCCGAACTTGACACGGGTGTGCAAACGATGCCACGCGCGTGTATAACCTCGCCGATGAATCCGCCGGATCGGGAGGGGGACGACGCGGGGCTCCAGCGCCTGCCGCCCGGGCGCCATGGGCTCTCGCGCGAGTTCGTCACCCGGAACCAACGCGACCGCCTCACCGCGGGGATGATCGCGACGGTCGCGGCCCACGGCTATCACGAGACGACGATCTCGGAGGTCGCAGCCGCGGCAGGCGTCTCGCGCAGAACCTTCTACTCCTACTTCGACAGCAAGGAGGCCTGCTTCCTGGACACCTTCGGCCTGATCGAGGATCACCTTGTCGAGGTCATGACGGACGCCGGCACCACGATTCGCGCCTGGCCCGCGAGGGCGAAAGCGCAGCTCTCGGTGATGCTCGAGGAGCTGGCCGCCAACCCCGACCTCGTCCGGTTCGCGCTGATCGCGCCGCCGGCGGCCGGCGGACGTTTCCTGGAGCGCTACCGCGCCTTCCTCGAAAGACTGATCGGGGTAGTCGCCGGAGATCGGGTGCCGCGTTCGAAGGTGGCGAACGAAGGCGCGGAGCTGGCGATGGCGGGCGGGCTCGCCGCGCTGATTACAGCGAAGGTGAACGCGGGGGAGGGGGAGCGACTCCTGGAGCTTCTGCCGGAACTGACCGAGCTGGTGCTAACCCCCTACATCGGCCACAAACGGGCGGCCAAGGAGGCCCGCGGCTAGTTTTCGGCTGTGGGTCGGACTACGAAGGAGCCGGGTGGACGGGGAGCATGCAGCTCGACCTTCGCTGTCTCCTCGTCGCGGTAAGTCCGGACCGCCATGTACAGCATGGGTCGCACCATCTCATGTGGTTCGACCGGGCCTCCCTTGTGCAAGCGGTGCGTGAGTAGCTGCGCGATCGAGCCCATCGCCATCAATCCCGCGCCCGCAGGCACCACCTCTGGATCGGGCGCCGTCGCACGCCCGCGCTCGATAAGGAAGGCAGAAAACATGAGCGCATCCTCACGCACGACCCGGAGCATCTCGTTTCTCGCCGCCAAGAGGTCGACCGCGACGACCTGGACGATCGTAGGATGAGCATCCAGGTAGTCGGCAGCTGCCCATGCCGACGCCCGCAGGCCGGACTGCCAGTCGCAGCCACTCGAATAGGCCACCTCGAGGGTCCATCGGAACACATCCATCGTGGCCTTGACCGTGGCGATGGTGCAATCTTGCTTGTCGGCGAAGCGGCGGCGGAACTCATCGGTGGAAACGCCCGCTCGGCGGATGATGTCGTGCTCGTTCACGTCCTCATAGCCGCGCTCGGCGATCAAGTCGACAACGGCGATCGAGATCGGGTCGCGAAAAGGATCGGTGGTCGGGAACCTCGGGATACCGGGCTCACCCGCGATGGCTCGCCTCGGGCCCAGAGGTAATTGCCGTGTCGGGATTGCGGCCATCCGTCTCCCTATGCCGCCTGGAGTCGAGGGGTCCGGCGTGTGATGAAGGAGCCGGGCGGTCGGGGCGCGTGCAGCTCTTGGCGCGCGGCCTCCTCACCCAGGTAAGGGCGCACCGAGAGGTAGAGCAGCTGCGGAACGGCCTCGTGGGGCGAGCTGTTGATTTCGCCTTTTTGCATCCGGTGCGTCAGGAGCTGAGCGATCGACCCCATCGCGTTCAGGGCGGCCCCGGCCGGAACCATGTCGGGATCGGGTGCGGCAGCCCTGCCGCGCTCGATGATCCTCGCTCCGTACATCAGCCACTCTTCCCGCATCACCCGCAGCATCTCACTCTTGGCCTGCAGCAGACCGACGGTCAGCACCCAGACCAGTTGGCGGTGCTCGTCGACGTAGTCGGCAGCTGCCCACGCGCAGGCCCTCAATCCCTCCTGCCAGTCGACCCCGGTCATGTAGGAGCTCTCGACCAGCCATTCAAAGTCGCGGACGCAGAGTTCCATCGTCTTGACGGTGCAGTCGCGTCTGTCGGTAAAGCGCCGGTAGAACTCCTCAAGCGAGGTATCGGCACGCCTGGCGATCGCCTGCTCGTCGATCGCCTCATAACCCCGCTCGAAGATCAAGTCGAGCAAGGCGACCGAGAGCGGGTCGGCGAACGGGTCAGGATCTGGCGGGTCCGGAATCCGGATACCGGCCCCACCGGCACCGGCCCGCGTCGGCAGCTTCGTCCCTATCAGCGCCATCGTGTCTCCCCGAATCTCGAGATTCCCTGTGTTGGGATCAGCCGACCGACCACGGTCCCGACCCTGTAGTTCCCTGGGGTCGAGGATAGACAAGAACCAATGCTCCCGCGAATTTTTCTACGCGCCATCTCGGCAAGGCGCGGTCTAGACTTCCGGCATGAGTTGGAGAAGAGAGAAAATTGTCGGTGCTCCGACTCGCGTCAGCGTCCCGATATGACCAGCTCTGTCCTGACGCCGTGGGGCGATTCGGCGACCCTGCGAGAGCGGAGGCTCGCTCCCGGACCTGGTAATTCGGCGGAGGAGGTAGCGCGAAATCAGCGCGAACGCCTCTTTGCCGCGATGGTCGCGAGCGTCTCCCAGCGTGGCTACGCGGCGACCAGAGTCGCCGACGTCGTCGAGGTCTCGGGCGTCTCCACGAGATCGTTCTACTCGCTCTTTGAAGACAAGGAAGCCCTTCTCCTCGAGACGATCGACGCGATTCTCGCCGTGGCCACGCGACGGATCACCGCCTCTGCGGCGGCGGAGGACGACTGGGCGTCGGCGGCCACCCGGGTCAGCGCCGAGCTGTTGACAGCACACCCTGCGGCGGGCCGCGTCTGCCTGGTCGATTCCCTCGGCGCGGGACCGCGCGTCAGCGCCCGTCTCGCCGAGGCAGTGAGGCGACTCGAAGCGCCGATGGCCGATATCGCCGCAGGCCAGTCCGTGGCCTTGCCGACCGAGGTCCTGACGGCATTGGTGGGAGGTCTGGTCGAGTTGGCGCGCATGCGTCTCCTCGCCGGCAGGGAGGCGGAGATCCCGAAGGCCTTCTCCGACTTCGCGGCGATCTTCTCCACCTACGAGCCTCCCGCCGAGCCCCTCCGCCACACGGGCAGGCCGCCACGTCCACGTCCCGGTCCGATCCACGGGCACGACCATGCCGATCGGGCGGTACGCGCCTTCACGGCGGTCCTCGCCGATCGCGGCTATGCGGAGGCGAGCGTCGAGGAGACGATCCGCCGCGCCTCGATGTCGGCGAGGACCTTTTATGCGAACTTCGCGGGCAAGGACGATGTACTCCTCGCCGCGCTCGAGAGCGCCGCCACCGAGGCGATGGCCGCGACGACGCTGGCCTTCGGCAGACCGGGAGAATGGGCACCGGGTGTGCGGGCGGCCCTCGGGGCGCTCTTCAACTTCCTCGCCTTCCGTCCGGAGATCGCCGGGCTACTGCTGGTGGACTACGCCGGCGGAGGATCGGAGGCGATCCGCAGACGTACGGAGTTGTTGCGGCCGCTTGGGCGTCTACTCGACGGGGGTCGCCGCACGACGCCGACGATGCCGGAGGGCGCCGGTGAAGCAGTGAGCTCAGCCATCCTCGCCCTCGCTTCACGGGTGGCCGACGAGCGCGGTGCGGCTGCCCTCCCCGCGCTGGCGCCGATTTGTACGCACCTCGCCCTCACGCCGTTCATCGGAACGCAGGCGGCGAGCGAGATCGCAGGCGGCGACGGTCGCGGCAGGGGCCGGCGGGCAACTCTCCAGCGGATCACGAGGGAGGCACTCGCCTTCCGGATCCACGCCACGATCGAGGACGATTTCGTCTCCGCAGACGTCATCGCAGAGTCCTTGTCGGTCTCCAGGGAGGAGGTCGACCGCGAGCTCTTGACGCTGGAGCTTCTGGGTCACCTCGAAACGCTCGAGGGTGAGGCGGGGGAGACGCTCTGGAGGTCGCGGCTGCGTTACATGAACACCGAGGAGTGGGGCTCCTTGGGACAGGTGGAAAGGGCGGCCGTCTCCGCCCGGATCCTCGAGCTGCTTCGGGCCGAGCTCACCTTGGCAACCGACGGCGGCACCTTTGACGCACGCACCGACCGCCACCTCGTCCACCTTCGTGGCTCGGTCGACGAGCGGGGATGGGCTGACCTCACGCGCATCTTCGACGCCGCGACCGACGCGGCCATGGATGTGATCGCCGCCTCGGAAGGGCGTTTGGCCGAAGATGAGAACCGGGCCCTCGACATCCGCGGCTCGCTCATCCTCTTCGAGATGCCGCCACCAGACGAGTGATGGTCTGGTCCCATCTATACCGATATAATCGTTTGTAGACATCATCCTCGAATTGCGTTACCTTCGGTCCACGCGAAGCTAGGGAGGTTGGGGTGGGGGAGCGAAGTTCAACCGCATGCAGACCAGGGAAGAGATCGATCAACGTCTGGTCGTGGCGGCTCTCCATCCTGCTGTCGGCCCTTCTGATCCTCGCCCTCCTGCCCGCTGCGGCCGCCGGCGCCCCACCTACGGCGGTTGCCGAAGCGGCGACCGAAGTCGGGGCTACGACGGCGCGGGCACACGGCGTGATCGGCCCCCGGGCCCAGGAAACCTTCTACCGCTTCGACTACATCACCGACGCCACCTATCGCCGCAACGTGGCCGAAGGCAAGGAAGCGTTCGCGGGGGCCGCCTCCGACGGTTTCGGTTGGCTCCTGGCGGGTACGGCCGGCGTTCCGGTCTCCGCGCTCCTCGGTGAAGCAGGCGGCCTCGAACCTGGCTCCGAATACCACCTCCGCCTGGTGGTCGAAAACATCGAAGGCACCGCCATCGCCGTGGCGCAGAACTTCCTCACGCCGAAGCCGCTCGAACCGATTCCCTGCTTCGGGGACAACTGCCAGGTCCTGCCGCCCGAACCGCGCGACCCGGGGCTCTCCACCACGGTTCCCGGGGTCGGCAACCCGAAGGTCCACTACGCCCACTATGGGTCCAAGGCAAAGCCTCGCAAGTCGAAGCGCAAGAAGCACCACCGGTCTCGCCGGCACCATAAGAAGAACGGTGGATCACGGCCCGCGGGTGCAGCGAAGTGAGGCTGCGCCGAGCCGGAGTCACGCTCGTGCTGGTGCTCGCCGCCTGCGTCGCGATCCATCCCGCGCACGCCGCGGCCGACTTCGGGTTTCTCTCCGGCGAGGAAGGCTTCCGGGTGCGGGCGATCGCCAACGGCGGCACCACGGCGACCCAGGCGGGCCTCCATCCCTACCAGCTCGATGTCGGCGTCGACTTCCGCGCCCTCGCCGGCGGCGTGCCGGACGGTGACCCTCGCGAACTGACGCTTGCGCTGCCACCGGGTCTGCTCCTGAACCCCAACGCCATCGGAACCTGCCAACCGGGCGAATTCGCCACGCCCCGGAACTCGCCCTTCGAAGCGAGCGCCTCGGGCGAGAGCTGTCCGGTCGCCAGCCAGATCGGTACCGCCGAAGTCGATGCGGCCCGCGACGGCGGTCACCCGCTCCGCTTCGGTCTTTTCAACCTGAAGCCGCCGTCCGGCATCGCCGCGGAGATCGGCTTCTCGCCCTACGGGGAGCCGGTGGTCTTCGACCTTGCCTTTCCCGAATCCGCCGGCGGCGCCTCGGCACTTACCCTCCGCGCCCGGGCCTTGCCGCCTCTCCTCGACCTCACCGGGCTCCGGCTCTCCTTCTGGGGTGCGCCCTGGCGCACCTCCCATGACGCCGAACGCGGCAACTGCCTGGACGAGGCCGAACCGGGCTTCCCCTGGGCGAAATGTCAGATCGCCGGCGTCCAGAGCAACCGCGAAGTCGCCTACGTGAGCCTCCCTTCCAGATGTGGGCCGACTCTCGTCTTCACCGCCGGCGCGACCTCCTGGCAGCAGCCGGGTGTGGCGACCGCCGAAGCCGCCAACCGCGACCCCGGCGGCTCGCCGCTGCCACTCACCGGCTGCGATCTGTTGCGTGCCGATGCCACCGCGACCGGGGTCCTGAACGACAAGAAGGCCTCCTCGCCCTCGGGCTACCACGTCGCCCTTTCGACGAAGGTCGAATCGGTGATCAACGCCAACCTCCTCCTCGTCCCCGCGATCCGTCGCGTCAAGGTGGCTCTGCCCGCCGGCGTTACCCTGAACCCTTCGGTCGGCGCCGGCCTCATCGGCTGCGCGCCTGCCCAGTACGCTGCCGAGACCGCCTTCTCGGCCCCGGGGGACGGCTGCCCCAACGGTTCGAAAATCGGCGAATTCTCGGTGCGTTCACCGCTCTTTGCCGCCAACGAACGGTTCTCGGGCTCGATCTACCTGGCAACGCAGGACGAGAACCCGTTCGGCTCACTGCTCGCCGTCTACCTGATCGCGAAGCTGCCTGCCCGCGGTATTCAGGTGAAGCTGCCGGTGCGGATCGATCCCGATCCCGTCACCGGAACCCTCACCGCGATAGTCGACGATCTGCCCCAGATCCCCTACACCGACCTGGAACTCGACTTCCGCGCGGGCCAGCGCGCGTTCCTCGTCACGCCCGCGGTCTGCGGTCCGGCGAACAGCACGATCACCCTCAGCCCCTGGGCCGAAGGCGTCGCGCCCGTCATCAGCACCAACGGCACGCCGATCGAGACCGGTATCGACGCGGGGCCGTGTCCCTCCGGGGCCCCGCCGTTCCGTCCCGGCGCCGTCGCCGGCGGCTACAACTCCAACGTCGGCTCCTACACGCCCTATTTCGTCCACCTCACCCGTCGCGATACCGAAGGAGAGATCACCTCCTATTCGCTGAACCTGCCGAAGGGGATCACCGCGAAGCTAGCGGGCATCCCCTTCTGTCCCGACGCGGCGATCGCCGCCGCGCGGTCGCGGAGCGGCACGGCGGAGACCGCGAATCCGTCTTGCCCCGCCGCGAGCCAGGTCGGCCGCACGCTCACCGGCTACGGCGTCGGCGGCACGCTGACCTATGCCGGCGGCCGCATCTACCTCGCCGGTCCATACAACGGCGCGCCGCTCTCCCTGGTGACCATCAACTCGGCCACGGTCGGCCCTTTCGACCTCGGCACGATCGTGATCCGCTCGGCTTTCCAGATCGATCCCCTCACCGCACAGCTGCGAATCGACCGCGGCGCATCGGACCCGATCCCTCACATCCTCGACGGCGTGCCGCTGCACCTGCGCGACATCCGCATCTACATCGACCGTCCCGAATTCACCCACAACCCCTCGAGCTGCGTCGCCTCCCGGCTCGAATCGACCCTCACCGGATCGGGCGCGGACTTCGCCAGTCCCGCCGACGATCAGACGGCCACCGCGACGAGCTTCTTTCAGCTCCTGAACTGTCGCAACCTGGGCTTCCATCCGCGACTCGGCCTGCGCCTACGCGGCGGCTCGAAGCGCGGTTCCTTCCCGTCCCTGCGGGCCACCTTCGCCTCACGTGGCGCCAAGGACTCCAACCTCAAGCGGATCGACGTGACGATGCCCCATTCGGAGTTCCTCGCCCAGGGTCACATCCGCGACATCTGCAATCGACCGCGGTACGCCGCCGAACGCTGTCCGGTGACCTCGGTCTATGGCGAAGCCGTCGCCTATACGCCGCTCTTCGACCAGCCGCTCCGCGGCAAGGTCTATCTGCGCTCCTCCGATAACACGCTTCCCGACCTGGCCGCGACCCTGCGTTCGGGCTCGATCCGCATCGATCTCAGCGGGCGGATCGAACCCGCCAATGGGGGCATCAGGGTGTTCTTCGACGAACTCCCCGACGCACCGCTCTCGCGCTTCGTGATGACCCTCTTCGGCGGCAAGCGCGGCCTTCTGGTCAACTCCTCGAACATCTGCGCCACGCCACCGTTGGCGACGGTTCGCGCCTTGGGCCAGAACGACCGCGGCGCCTCGTTCACGACGAGGCTCCGCGGGCAATGCGGCGGCAAGGGGCGCAAGCACAAGAAGCACGGCAGGCCAAAAAAGCACCAACACGCGAAGACGAAGGGAGTGAAGTCATGAGGTCGTCGACCCGTCTCCGGGCCATGTTCTCGGTCCTCGCCATCGTCAGCTGCACGGCCGCGATCCTGTCGCCGACCGCCGGCGCCGCAATCGGCGATCCGCTTTTCATTCTCAAGCCCGTGCCGCCGCTGCTTCCGCCGCCGGTCCCTCCCCCGGCCGGCCAGCTCGAAGGTCTCTGTGGACTCGCCGTCGACGCCGCGGGCGACTTCTACGTCTCCGACTATTACCACCATGCCATCGACGTTTATTCCGCCGACGCCGGATACCTGAGCCAGCGCGCCAACGAGGACCCGCTCGACGGGCCCTGCGGGCTCGCCATCGCTCCCGCGGGGAACGTCTACGTGAACAATTTCCATCGCAACGCGGTCCGTTTCGGGGTGGCGCCGATCTTCGGTGTCGGCACGGTGATCGCAGGCGCCGGCGTCGATAGCTCCCGTCCGACCGGCGTCGCCGTGGACGACTCGGGCACGGTCTACGTCGACGAGCGCGACCGGGTCGCGACCTTCGACGCGGCAGGCCTCGAAGGTGAACCGATCGGGGTCGGCGACCTCCAGGAGGGCTACGGGGTCGCGGTGTCGGCCTTCCCCGCGACGGCGGGCTTCGTCTACGTTCCCGACGCCGCAACCGCGGCCATCAAGGTCTACGACCCTGTGATCAGCCGTACTGCCCCGGTCGCCCAGATCGACGGGACGGGAACGCCCACCGGCCACTTCGTCTCGCTCCGCGACGCCGCGATCGCCGTCGACGACACGACCGGGACCGTCTACGTCGTCGACGACCTGACGCCCGAATACACCGAGGGCCACGAATCCGTGGTCTACGCCTTCGACCCGACCGGGGTCTATCTCGGCCGGCTCAAATACGCGATCCAGACGGCGTTGCCCGCGGGCCTCGCCGTGGACAACTCCACCGGATCGACTCAAGGGCGGGTCTACGTCACCTCCGGCTACACCGAACTCGCAGAGGTGTACGCCTACCCGCCCGGCTCTGCCGGGTCCACCGGGGTCCCCTTGCCGAACGCAACCGGCGCCCGCGCTGCGCAGGCCGGCACGGGGGCATCGCCTGTATCCGGCGCGTCCGACCCCGGCACCGCCTCATCGGGTTCGGGCGCCCTGACGTCGAGCCCGGTTGCACAGGAGCAGGGAGCGTCGATGCCTGCCGTGGCCAAGTCCCGTGCCTCGCGGAGGGCCCAGAGGACCCAGGCGCGGCGGATCTCCCACCGACGTCACCACAAGGGTCGCCGGCCGGCGGGACGGAAAGGACGATGACGTCCTCGACTTTCTCTCGGGTGGCGTTGCCGGCGGCGCTACTGGTGATGCTCGCTCTTGCATCCGCGAAACTGGCCGTCGCCGAGGTTGTCCAGGCAGGTCACGTCCGCGTCAAGATCTCCGGCGGAATCGCGCCCAAATCGCTGCCGCGCTCGGGCGCCGCCCCGATCGCCGTGGAGGTCGGCGGGCACATCACCACGACCGATGACTCCCCTCCGCCACAGTTGAAGACGATGTCGTTGGAACTGAACCGCGAGGGACGGATCGATTCCGCCGGACTGCCGCTCTGTCCATATGACGCGCTCGAACCCGCCTCGACGGAGACCGCCCTTGCGGCCTGTCGCGCGGCGCTGGTCGGCAGGGGCAGTTTTTGAAGCCCAGATCGCCCTCCCCGGCCAGCCCGCCTCGACTTCGAAGGGCACGCTTCTCGTCTTCAATGGCCGCCAGGGTGGCAAACCGGTCCTCTTCGGCCATATCTATTCGCCCCACCCGTTCGCGACCTCATTCGTCATCGTTTTCAGGATCAGCCGGCTGGGAGGCGGCGAATTTGGCACCCGGCTGACCGCCGACTTGCCACAGGCGATGGGGAGCTGGGGCAAGCTGACCGGTATCGACCTGCGGCTTGAACGCCGCTACGCCTCCGGAGGCGCAAAACGCAGCTACCTCAGTGCGGGATGTCCGGCGCCTGAGGGCCTCAGGACGGTCAGTTTCGCGCTCGCCCGGACGACCTTCAAGTTTGTCGGCGGGCCGACGCTCCGTGGGACGCTGAGCAGGGTCTGCCGCGCTCGTGGCTGAACTCGTCGGCGCGCATCGTGCCGACCGGCTCCCGTCGACAGACACTCCCGTGCCGAAATCTCTTTACCATTCGATTTGTAGACCGCAACTAGTTGTAGACACCATATTCAGCGTGTGGTACATTGCCGCTGTCCTACCAGGGAGGTAGGGGGCCATCGCGTCTCGGGGGAGACGGGCCTTGTCGATCCCACACCAGATGTCGGGAGAAGTTGGAGGAAACGGATGAGGCGTCGGTTCTCTGTCGGATCGCTGATCCTTGTGATCGCAGTCTGTCTTGGCCTGATTGCGTTCAGTGGCCCGGTAGGCGCGGCGCCGCCCGTCGTCGCGATGGGGACTGCCACCAACGTCACCTACACGACGGTGGATGTCACCGGCACCGTCAACCCTGAAGGCGAAGAAGGCTCGTGGGTCTTCGAAGTATCCACCGACGGCGGGGCGAACTGGGAACCGCGGCTCGGAGGGTCGTTCGGGGAACCGGTTCAAGGCACCCTCGAAGGACTGCGGCCCGGCACCGCGTACAAAGTGCGTCTGACGGCCCGCAACTTCACCGAAAACGAAGACATCCACTCGGCCGGGACCGCCGACTTCACCACCGAAACGCTTCCGAATCCGACCGTGACGCTAGATCCGATCACCGGGCCGACCGACACTACCGCGCACCTGGTCGGTCACATCAACCCGAACGCCCCCGGCAATCCGGCGCCGGCGATCTCCACCGTCCACTATCACTTCCAGTGCGCGCCGATCTCCTGCCCGGGTGCCGAAGACGAAAAAGAAGTCCCCGCGGGCTCGACCTCGGTCGAAGTCACGGCCGACGCGGTCCGCCTCGAAGCGAACAGCACCTACGAAGTCACCTTGGTGACGAGGAACGACGGCGGCGGCGAAGTCACCGCCGGTCCTGTCTCCTTCACTACCCAGGCGGGCGCCCCGGGCGTGACCACGCTTTCCGCCTTCCCCCTCGCCGGCGCGACCAGCGCCCTCCTCGGCGGGCGCGTCAATCCGCGCAACTCCGCCACCACCTGGTGGGTCGAATACGGTCCGACCGCAACCTATGGGCAGAGTACCCAGCCCGTCGCCGCCGGATCGGGCGGAGTCAGCAAATTGGTCAGCCGGCAGATCTCCGGGCTTGCCCCTGGCTCGACCTACCACTTCCGCCTGGTCGCCGAAGGCGCAGGCGTGACGATCCAGGGTGAAGACGTGGCCATCACCATGCCAGTGCCTGCCGGTCCCGAATCCTGCGCAAATGCCCAGTACCGGATCGGTGCCTCCGCCGCGTTGCCCGACTGCCGAGCCTACGAGCTGGCCTCTCCTCCGGACGCGGCCGTCTCGACGTGGTCCCTGCTCGACAATTCCGCTGACCGACTTCTAGCGCCGTGGAGCGCGGTGGCCGCCGATGGGAGCGCCGTGTTGTGGCGAGCGACCACTCCCGTGCCGGGTGTGCCCGGTTCGGCCGGGCTGTTCGACACCTACCGCTCGGTCAGAAGTGGCGGGTCATGGCATTCGGAATATGTGGGTATTCCGAATCAGTTGGCCTCCTCGAGACCACCGGACTTGCAATTTGCGAGCTCCGGCACAGACCGGTTGCTTTGGCTCACTTTCAACGTAAGCGCTGATCCGGATCATGACCCGGTTCCGCTACCGTCAGAAACGGACATCACCAACGCTTTCAAATACCGCGACCTCCACATCCTCGACGAAGACGGTTCGATCACACGCGTCAACCGTGGGTCGGTCCACGTTCCCGCTTCGGGAGAGGAGGCGGTTTTCGTCGGAGCTTCTAAGGATCTGAGTAAGGTGCTCTTCACGGATTTTCGTCAGCTGGTGCCCGGCGCCCCCGCGGATCCTCCCTTCCCTACCCTCTACTGGACCGATGGGCAAACCACGAAGCTTGTCAGCAAAGACGAGACCGGTACGCCGATAACGCTGAACTTCGATTACGCTGGCCTCTCTGCGGACGGCTCGACCGCCGTCTTCACCTCTGAAGCCGGCCGGACGTTGAATATCTGGTCGGCCGACTCCGACACGACCACGAGGGCATTTGGCCCGGTTCCGGAAAATGAACCGACCGGCGATCTTTTGGTGGATTCGATCTCCACTGACGGGCACCTCGTCTTCTTCACGACGCGGGTGTCGCTGTCGGCGGATGACACCGACACCAGTCGGGACCTGTACCAGTATGACACTTCGACTCACCAGTCAACGCTGATTTCGGCGCCGAGCGGGGGTAGCCCTTCTGGCAACTCCGATGCTTGCGCGGCTCCGCTACCGACCCCTGGCAACCAGAAATGCGACATCTTGCCGGTAATCGAGTCGGCCGACGGATCGCAGGCTTATTTCGTCTCGCCGGAGCAGATCGTACCGGGACGAGGTGTGGACGGGGGAGTGAACCTCTTCCGGGTCGCTGCCGGCGAAGTCCACTTTGTGGCGACGCTCGATCCCTCTGATCCGGTCTTCAGCGGGACCCGCGCCCCCGGAGGGGATCTCGTCTCTTCAACCAGGACGAGACAGGCCCGTCTCACCCCTGACGGGAGCAAGCTGGTGTTCCAGTCCCGTGCGGCGCTGACCGGCTACGACAACGCCGGGTTCATGGAGATCTACCTCTACGATCCAGCCTCAGGGGACGTCGTCTGCGCCTCTTGTCGAGCAGATGGCGCGCCGCCCACGGCAGACTCCTCTCTGTTCACTTACGAAGGCGGGGCGTCGGGGGTCATAGGCGGGTTCTACAAGTTGTATTCGGCGAACGCCGATACGCATGGTGACAGGGTCTTCTTCAACTCCCGCGATGCGATCGTCCCGCAGGACATCAACGGGAAGAACGATGTGTACGAATACACGGTCGCCTCCGGTGCAGCGGCGCTGATCTCCAGTGGCCGCGGGACCACCGACTCTGCCTATGCCGGCAGCGGCATGGATGGTCGCGACGTATTCATCTTTACGGCCGACTCCTTGGTCCCTCAGGATCAAAACGGCGCCGTCTTCAAGGTCTATGACGCGCGGGAGGGAGGCGGCTTCCCGCCCCCGCCCGCGCCACCTGCGTCGTGCGAAGGAGACGGCTGTCATGGGGCGCGTTCCGCGGCCTCTGCCATTCCCGGACCCGCCAGCAGCAACCTCGACGGTGCGGGCAACCCCGCTCCGCAAAGAATCACCTGCCGGAAGGGAACCCAGAAGGTCCGGCGCCATGGCACGGTTCGCTGCGTCAAGAGCGAGAAAAACCACCATCACAAGCGAGATGCCAAGCACGGCGGGAGGGCAGGCCGATGAGGGGACGTCCGAGGTTCACCGGGAGGGGCATCGGTGCGCTGTTGCTCGCTTGCGTAACGTTGCTGGTGGCGGCCTCGTCTGCCTCGGCGGCGTTTTCGATCGAAGAGTTCTCGGTTGCGAGCACTTCCTCGGCGGCGGGTGCGCACCCCGACCTGACCACGCACCTTGCATTCTCGAGCTTCTCGACCGGTGGTCCCTTCGGCAATCACCTGGAAGGGAACGTGCGCGATGTCGCCGTGGAACTGCCACCGGGGATGATCGGAGACCCCAGTGCGACGCCGCAGTGCAATCAAGCCGATTACCTGAGCCTTCGGTGCCCACCTGACACCCAAGTCGGCATCGCCCACATCACCCTCTTCGACAATGGAATTCCACTCGAAGGGCTCGCGTACCCTGTGATCAATCTCGAGCCGCGAAATGCAGACGTGACCGCGGAACTCGGCTTTGTCGCTGCCAGCGCCGTATTTGTGATTCTGAAGGTTAGCCCCCGGTCGGAAGCCGACTATGGTCTGACCACTACCAGTGCCGGTACTTCGCGGATCAAAGGCGTCAAGCTCGTCGACTTGACGATCTGGGGTGTCCCGGGAGATCCGAGTCACGACGCGGAACGGCCGGACATGGCGGGGAACACTGCGCAGGCACCTCGACAGCTTCCACGCGCGCCGTTTTTCACCAACCCGACGAGCTGCGGCGGTCCACTGCAATTTCATGCTGCAGCGAACTCTTACCAGGAACCAGATACGTACTCCGAACGCTCCGACGTCCTTCCTCCGATCACGGGATGCGACCAGCTCGAATTTCGTCCGCAGCTAAGGGCGCGGCCGACGACCGAAAATGCCGACTCGCCTTCAGGGCTCGAAGCCACGATCGACATGCCCCAGCATGATTCCATCCTCGGCCATTACGAGGAACAGGAACTCACCGTCACCGCCACCGGCGGGCAGTTCAACCTGACGTTCGGCGGCCAGACCACTGGCGACCTGCCTTACAGCAGCTCACCGGAAGAAGTCCAGAGTGCCCTCGAAGGGCTCGCCTCTATCGGGGCCGGCAACGTCGCGGTGCGCGGCGGGCCTGGCAGTGAAGACGGCTCGACGCCCTATCGCATCATCTTCCGGGGCACGCTGGGCTACCAAGATGTGGAAGAGGTCTCGGTTGCTGACGGTGTTGAAGCGCTTCAGGGCACGGCGACCATCGAGACGGTCGCGCCGGCCATCGCCCGTGGCACCGTCGGCGAAGAAAGCGCGACTCCGGCTCTACGAGATGCCACGGTGACTCTTCCGCAGGGTCTCGTCGTCAACCCCTCGTCGGCCAATGGCCTCGGCGCCTGCTCGCCGGCCCAGATTGGTCTCCTGCCTACGGGTCCCGAACCAGGGCCACATTTCAGCAAACAAGTGCCGAGTTGTCCGGAATCTTCGAATCTCGGCACGGTGAAGGTGATCACGCCGGTGTTCGACGACCCTCTCCAAGGTCACGTTTTTCTTGCGACGCCCCACGACAACCCGTTCGGCTCGCTGCTGGCCCTCTACCTCACCGTCGAAGGGCACGGTCTCCACATCAAGCTGGCCGGCAAGGTGGCCGCGAATCCCACGACGGGGCAGTTGAGCACCACCTTCACCGAAAACCCTCAGTTGCCGGTCGAACAACTGCAACTGCACTTGAATCCCGGGGCGCTCGGCCCGCTGCGCACCCCGGCTAGTTGCGGCACCTACACCACGTCGTCGGTCCTGACCCCATGGTCAGCACCTCAATCGGGCCCGCCGGCGACGCCATCGGACACCTACCGGATCGGCCACGGCCCCGGCGGGGGATCCTGCACCGTCACCGCCGCTCCCTCCTTCCAGGCTGGGACGGTCTCGGCGGTCGCGGGAATCTACTCGCCGTTCGTCCTCAGCATCTCCAGAGCGGACGGCACGCCCGAAATCTCCGGGCTCGATGACACTCTTCCGCCGGGACTGCTGGCAAAGCTCGCCGGGGTTCCCTACTGCTCGGACGCCGCACTCGCCGCGGCGGCCGGAAGGGAAGGGAAGCTCGAGCAGGCGCAGGCGAGCTGCCCGGCCGCCTCCCAGGTAGGTACGGTCTCCGTCGGTGCCGGGGCGGGACCGACTCCGTTCAATGCGGCCGGAAAGGCCTACCTCGCCGGTCCATATAAAGGCGCCCCCCTTTCGCTCGCGGTCGTGGTCCCGGCGGTAGCCGGACCCTTTGACCTTGGCACCGTGGTGGTGCGCACGGCGCTCCAGGTCGACCCGACCACTGCCCAGGTCCGCGCGATCTCCGATCCTTTCCCGCACATCCTGCAGGGGATCCCGATCGACATCCGCTCGATCGACCTGCGGATCGACCGCGGCGAGTTCATCAAGACGCCGACCAGCTGCGATCCGTTCGCGGTGACGGGCTCGGCGGCGCTGCTGAACGGTCAGAGTGTCGCGACCTCCAACCGCTTCCAGGTCGCCGAATGCGGCCGCCTCGGCTTCAAACCCCGGCTGAAGCTAGCCTTCGGCGGCCCGACGAAGCGCACCGGCAACCCTGCGGTGAAAGCGGTCCTGACCGCACCTGGCGGGCAGGCCAACATCGCCGGCACGACGGTAATCCTGCCGCGGTCGGAGTTCATCGATCAGGCTCATGTCAACGGTCCCTGCACCCGGGTCCAGTTCGCGGCGGACCAATGTCCTGCCGGTTCGATCCTCGGTACTGCCAAGGCGTACTCGCCGCTGCTCGACAAGCCACTCGAAGGGCCGGTCTACTTCCGCTCCAACGGAGGCGAACGCCGGCTCCCCGACATCGTCGCCGACCTGGACGGACAGATCCACGTGGTCCTGGTCGGCTTCATCGACTCGGTCAAGGTCGGCAACGAAGGCTCGCGGGTGAGGACCCGCTTCCTCAACGTCCCCGACGCGCCAGTGTCACGCTTCGAACTGAAGCTGAAGGGCGGCAAGCGCGGTCTGATCGAAAACTCGAAAAACCTCTGCAAAGTCAAGCCGGTGGCCAACGTTCAAATGACCGCCCACAACGGCAAGACGAGCGACTTCCTCCAAGGGATAGAGACGGTGTGCGGGCACGGCAAGAAGTCCAAGCACCAAAAGCACTAGCTGCCCCCAGTTCCGGTCGCTAATTCGCTGTCCTGGGTGCCCTGGCCGTCCTCGAGCGGCTGGGGGACCCAGGCCCCGCCCGGGGTTGATGGGGCCCCGCCCGCGCATCACCGGTCGAGCTACCAGAAGCTCAGTCCCGTCCCATCGTTCATCGGGTCCTGCGGGGGGCCGTTTCAGGTCTGCGCTCTCAATCGAGAGTGGATAGTCCGGCGCGATCCTGCCGGCAGTCCGGAGATCCTCCATTGCTGCGTCAGGCGGCCTCGGCGGGCATCTGGAGCATCGGTGCGACGGAGCGACGGCCCCGCCAACTGCAACCGGCCGACAATTCCACTGAACGCATCGGGCGGCTTGTAAGCCGGTCGAGAAAAGCTTCTATTCAACCCGGCGCATCAGGGCAAAAAAAAGGGGCGGCCGTCAGCGACGGCCGCCCCGTTCGTACGCCTTCAGGTCACGGAAGAATCGTCTCTCCCGGAATACTGATGGTTCCGGTAATAATCATCGACGACCCTATGATTCCATTGCAGAAGCCAGGGCCTGAGGCCTGGATGGCGACGGAATTTTCCAGCGCAAAGGTATGCGTGCTGTTGTTCCAGGGAAGGCCGCTGAGGGAGAGCGGTCCTTTTACGGCGATGATGCAACCGGTCTGCGCCTGTTTGATCGTCAACACCGTTCCACCCGATGGCACGGTGTCAGCTTTCAAAGCAACCGAGGAAACGGTGCTCGCAGTAAGCGACCATTGTCCGCTCGGAGTGATGCTGGCGGTCCCACCCGTGGACACATTGCAGCCGGTCAAGCTAGGGCCTGCCCAACTGAGGACCGCGCCGCTCGCTTTACCACTCCAACTGGGGATCTGCCCGGGGCAGTAGGTGATATTTCCTGCCTGGCTGGTGAACTGCATCGTTTTGGATGGTCCAAACAGACCCGTGTTCTGGGCGCTCCATGAGGCTGCTGACGCTGAACTCGCGCCCGCAAACGCCATCATGGCTGCGGCAACTGCCGCCACCGTTGCGAATTTTCGCATGTGTGCTCCTTTTCGTCGCCCGTTCGGACGACTCTCTGGTTTTCAGATACGCGCCTTGACGCGCACTCAGAGCGGCAGAACGTACGCCGCCTGAGGTCACCGCAAACACGGCTTCCGTACCGGTCCCCCCGTCCACGGTCATGGTCAATCAGAACATAGAGACTGATCTCTGTCAATTGAAAACTCGAACAGCCGTTTAGAAACGGCGTGCTCGGCAGGGTGTGATCACGAGACCTGGCGATGGTGAGAAGGTCTCCTGTCGGGCGTCTGCCGCCGCCCATCTCTGGTTCAAGGGACGTAAAGGGTCGGCACTCTTTGGAGATCCTCCGTTCGAGTGCCCGATGGTGCGCCCGCTCTAGGCCGTTTTAGCGACTACCGCGTTGTGTGGCGCAAGAGCGACGGGTCGAGCGGTGGGGAGCAGCACCCAAGGAACGAGACCTGCCGGCTCGGAAGTCGCCGTGCTCTTCGCCGAGGAGCGGCCACCGTTCAGATCGGTCCTTCGCAAATCGTTCTCTTCGGTGGAGCAGGCGGAACAGCGGTGCGCTGACCCGAACTGAGTGCGTTCGCTCCACCCCTGCCATCCGAGGGAACGGACCTCTCCCAGTATGTCGTGGTGTCGCGGGTTCGAATCCCGCCCCGCCACTGACCGGCGCCGGCGTCAGCTCGCTCCTGCGGGGCTCGCGTCACCACCCCGGCGGGCCTCGATGGCCTCGACCGCATGGTCGAACGCCTTCTTCAGCACGCCCCGACCGACGGTACCGACGACCAAGCCGAGCAAGTGGCCTTTCAGGGTCTTGCCGTCGCGCACGACCGTGTACTCGACCCCGGTCATGCCATCGGGTTGACGCTTGAACGCGTAGGTGTGGCCCGACTTGTTGCTCCAGGTGTTGGAGTCGGTCGTGGTCAGGACGACCCGGTTCGGGTCCGACCAGTCGTAGTGCAGGCGCTCCCAGATTCCTTTCGATCCCTCGGTGACGTCGGCTTCGGTCGGGCCCTGGCCGTGAACCGTCAATTCGTCGTCGGTGCTGTTCGGAAAGAGCTCCGCGCGGCCCGGGCCGAAGTCGGTCAGCGCGGCGACGAATTGCTCGGGAGTCGCCTTGGTGGTCGCCTTGAAATGGAGCGTTGCCATGCTGCCCCTCCTCCTCGTCGATCTGTCGGTCGAGTAGAACGGATGGGCATCCGGGTGTCAACGGCCGTCGTGCAGCTCGAGACCTATCCCGACATCAAGAGCGGCCCGCCGAGTTAGGCTGCGTCCGTGAGCCTCCTCAGCGCTGTCCTCCGAATCCACGACCAGATCTACAAGGCGACCGACGGGCGGGTCGGACATCGGCTGCTCGGCGTGCCGACCTTGCTGCTGAGGACGACCGGTCGTCGCTCCGGCGCGACGCGGACGATCAGCCTCGTCTATGCCCGCGACGGCGCCGAATATCTCGTCGTCGCCTCCAAAGGGGGCTCTGACCAGCCTCCGGCCTGGCTGCTCAACCTCAAGGCGAAGCCGGAGGTCGAGATCCAGATCGGTCGCGAGCGCAAGGAGGCCGGATGCAAGGTGGTCGAGCCCTCGGATCCCGATTACGCGCGGCTCTGGAAGATCGTCAACGACGAGAACGGCGATCGTTACATCGCCTACCAGAAGGAAACCGCCCGGCCGATTCCGGTCGTCGTCATCACGCCGGCCTGAGCGCCTGCTCCGAGGGCCGGAAGTAAGGACGCGCTCGCCATCTTCGGCGTCCACCGGACCCGCCGTTGCGGACGGAGGCGGGTCGACATAGAGTCCTCGGCGGAGATATGACGGACGTCCGCTCTGAATCAGGCGGGGCCCGGAAGCTCGTCCTCGAGCTGGCCGAGCGCCTCTGCAACTGGGACCGCTGGGACCGGGAGGACGGGGTCGGGGCGCTCAACCTGATCACGCCGAAGAAGCGGCTCGAGGCGAGTGCCGCGGTGCGCACCGGCGAGGCGTTCTCGCTCGGCTTCGAGCTGCGGCCGGACCTGCCACAGCCGCCGGGCTCGGGCCGGCAGAACCCGCTGCACCTGATGACCGAGGTGCCGGGCGACTTTCCGCCCGATCACGACGGGCCGGTGTCGGCCGACGACTTCCTGATGATGGCGGTCCATGCCGCCACCCATTGGGACGCGCTCTCGCACTTCTTCCACCGCGGCAAGATGTACGGGGGGATCAGCGCCGCCGAGGTGACGGCGACCCAGGGCGCCCGGCGCAACGACATCCTCCCGGTCGCCCGCCGGCTCCTCACCCGCGGCGTCCTTGCCGACGTCGCCCGCCACCGCGGCGTCGAGGTGCTGCCGGCGGGGGAGGGGATCGGCGCCGACGAACTGCGCGAGGTGCTCGACGCCCAGGGGGTCGAGGTCCGGCCCGGCGACGCGCTGCTCGTCCGCACCGGCCATCTAGGTGCGACGAAGGTGACCGGCGCCTGGACCGAGTTCGCCCAGTGCGGCCCGAACCTTCCGCACAGCCCCGGCCTCGCCGTCGACGCGCTGCCGCTGCTGCATGAGCTCGGCGCCTGCGCGATCGCCTGCGACAACTGGGCGGTCGAGCAGCTGACCGGTGGGCCGCCCGACTTCCCCGTGCACGAGCTGGCGCTCGTCTACATGGGGATGATCCTCGGCGAGAACTTCGAGCTCGACGCGCTCGCCGAGGCCTGCGCCGCCGCGGGCCGCTGGGAGTTCCTCTTCGCCGGCCAGCCGCTGCCCCTCCGCGGCGGCGTCGGCGGCCCGGTCAACCCGATGGCCGTCCTCTGACCGGGGTGTTGATGGGCCGAAAACTTGCCTATATGGCAAGTTTTCGGCCCATCAACGTGGGAGGGCGGCGATGTGGGCGGGGGCCTGGGAGGTCATGAACTCCAGGGTGCTGTCGAGGTCGACGATGCCGGAGTCGGAGCCGAGGCCGGTGGCCACCAGGCCCGAGGCCGCGGCGCCGAGCCAGCCCGCGGCCTCGGCGTCCCAACCGTTGGCGATGGCGACGATGAAGCCCGCCACGTAGGCGTCGCCGCAGCCGGTCGTGTCGACCACGTCGATCTCGAAGGCGGGGACGCGGGACTCGCCGCCGGGGCCGAGGATCAGGCTGCCCTCGCCGCCGAGGGTGCCGATCACGGTCTCCACCCCGACCAGCTCTCGCATCCGCGCGACTCCCTCACCCGGGTCCTCGGTGCCGGTCATCCCCGCCAGCTGGCCCTCGTTGGGGAAGAAGAAGTCGGCCTCGGCGAGCGCCGGCGCCAGCCGGTCCCGGAACTCTTCATCCACTTCCGCCAGCACGTCGACGGTGACGACCGTGTCGTTGCGCCGCGCGTGGCGGACCAGCTCGACCAGCGGCCCGCCGACGAACTCACCGAGCTGATCGGCTCCGCCCACGTGGAGCACGTCGGCGTCGGCGACGACGTCGAAGTCGATGTCGTCGAGGGTCAATGACCGCGCTCCCGTGGGTCGGATCATGATCGGATTGCGCTCACCGTCGGGGCCGATGAAGAGCAGCGAGATGTGGGTCGGCCCACCCGGGTCGCGGACCAGGCGGCTCATGTCGCAGCCGAACCCGGCCATCAGATCGACCATCAGGCCGCCCTCGTAGTCGTCGCCGATCACGCCCATCGAGATCGGCCGGGCGCCGAGCTTCGCCAGGTCGACGGCCGGGCCGGCGGCGGTCCCGGCCGCGGTGATCCGCAGGTCGTCGAGGATCTGCCAGCCCGTGTTCAGGGTCGGCGCTTCCGGGTGCCGCACGAGGATGTCGAGCAGGTGGACGCCGAGGCAGACGACCTTCGGCGACTTCACGAGGCGTCCTCCGCCTCGCCACCCGCCCCCGCGTAGGCGCGACGGGCCGCCTCGGTGGCGACCTCCTCGAGCTGGTCGTGGCTGAGGATCCGCGGCTCGCCGAAGACCGAGGAGCGCCAGTAGAGCTCCGCCAGCCACTCGAGCAGCACCGCCAGGTCGTAGGCCCGGGTCAGGTTCGGCCCGTGGACCACGGCGCCGTGGTTGCGCAGCAAGACGCCCCGCCGGTCGCCGAGCGCCGCGTGCACCGCCGCCGCCAGCTCGTCGGAGCCGAAGCGCTCGTAGTCGGAGACCTCGATCGTGTCGCCGCCGAAGGCGTGGATCATGTAGTGGACGGCGGGCAGCTCATCCACCGTGCAGGCGAGCGTGGTCGCGTAGATCGAGTGGGTGTGGACGACGGCGGCGGCGTCGGTCTCGCGGTAGACGAGGGTATGGAGCGGGGTCTCCGAAGAGGGGTTGCCACCGGAGATGTGGTTGCCGTCGAGGTCGACGATCGCCACCCCGTCGGGGGTGATCTCCGCGTAGGGGATGCTCCCCGGCGTGATCGCGACCTGGTCGCCGACGCGCACGCTGACGTTCCCCGCCGTCCCCTTCACGAGGCCCTCGGTCAGCATCCGGTTGGCGTACTCGATCACCTCGAGTTTCGCCTGCTCCAGTTGACTCACGTTGCTCCTTTCAGCCGGCGAGCAGCTCGCGCGCCTTCTTCTCGATCCCGGCGGCGTCCATGCCGTAGTGCCGGTAGAGGTGGGTGGGTGGACCGATCAGCGAGTACTCGTCGGGCGGCATCCCGATCCGCTCCATCTTCACGCCGGCCTGGCCGTGCTCGACCAGGGCTTCGGCGCAGGCGGACGCCACGCCGCCGACCACGTTGTGCTCCTCGGCGACCAGCAGCCTGCCGCTGCGCCCAGCATGCTCGGCGATCGTCGCACCGTCGAACGGGCGCACGGTGTGGGCGTCGATCACCGACACCGCGACGCCCTCGGCGCCCAGCGCCGTCGCCGCCTGCAGCGCCGCCGAGACGGTGATCCCGTTGGCGACGATCGTCAGGTCGGTGCCCTCGCGCAGCACCGCCGCCTCGCCGAAGCGCCAGCTCCCCGCGGGGAGCGAGTCGTAGACGTCGACGTCGCGGCCGCGGCCGAGCCGGAAGTAGACCGGCCCGGGGAGGTCGGCGGTCTGGCGCAGCGCCGCCTCGGTGGCGGTCGCGTCGCAGGGGCAGACGACGGTCATGTTGGCGATCGAGCGCATCAGCCCGAGGTCCTCGGTGGCGTGGTGGGAAGTCCCGTAGAAGCCGATCGCGATCCCCGCGTGGTGGGCGAGGATCCGCACCGGCAGCCCCGGATAGGCGAGGTCGGTGCGGATCTGCTCCCCCGCCAGGAGGCCGACGAAGGGGGCGAACGCGCCGACGTAGGGCTTGCACCCGACGCTCGCCATCCCCGCCGCCATCGAGACCATGTGCTGCTCGGAGATGCCGACGTTGACGAAGCGGTCCGGATGGACCCGCTCGAAGTCCACGGTCATGTTGGAGAACTTCATGTCAGCGGTGATGACGACGATGTCGGGGTCCTCGTCGGCCATCGCCGCGATCACCTTGCCGGCGACGAACGACTGCGACAGCCGCGCCATCCCGGCCAGGTCCCAGCTCTTCCCGCTCGGCTGCGGCGCGACCTCCACTCCCTCGAGCTCAGCCACGCTGATCGATCTCCACCAGCGCCGCGGCCGCGTCGTCGGGGTCGAGGTAGCCGATGTGCCAGGTGCGCGACAGCTCCATATAAGAGACTCCTTTGCCCTTCACCGTGCGGGCGACGATGCATTGCGGTTTGCCCGAGCCGGCGGGCGGCAGGGCGGCGGCGGCGGCGAGGATCGCCTCCGGGTCGTGCCCGTCGATCTCGACCACCTCCCAGCCGAAGGCTTCGAAGCGGCCCGCGATCGGCTCCACCGACATCGTCTCCTCGGTCATCCCGTCGAGGCCCATCTGATTGGCGTCGACGATCGCGACGAGGTTGCCGAGGCCGAAGTGGGAGGCCGAGCCGGCCGCTTCCCAGATCTGGCCCTCGTTCAGCTCCTGGTCGCCGAGCAGCACCCAGATCCGAGTCTCGTCGTAGCCGCGCAGGCGCGCCGCCTTCGCCATCCCGACCCCGATCGAGAGGCCGTGGCCGAGGCTGCCGGAGGAGAAATCGACGCCGGGGATACGGCGCATGTCGGGGTGGTCGCCGAGCGGGCTGCCGAGCCGGGTGTAGCCGTCGAGCCAGTCGGCGGGGAAGTAGCCGCGTTCGGCGAGCAGGGGGTAGAGGCCGATCGCGACGTGGCCCTTGGAGAGGATCAGGCGGTCGCGCTCTGGCCACTCCGGGTCCTCGGCGATCCTCATCACGCCGCTGTAGAGCGCGCCCATCAGCTCGGCGCAGGAGAAGACGCTCGAGTAGTGGCCGTTGCCCGCGATCTCGATCAGGCGGATCGTCTCGCGGCGCACCAGCGCCGCCCGGTCGCGGACTTCCTGGACCTGTTCGGCGGGCGTCGCGCCGGCGTCGCTCATCGACATTCCCCTGGACGGCAGGTCACCATGCGTTCCTCTCTGTAGCCGGCCAAATTCCCGTTGCGCCACCCGTACAGACGGCGCGGCGCGATTTTATACGTACGTCTGAAATAAGTCCTTGCTTCTATTTCGCACGTCTGTTTAATATCCCGCAATGACGACCATTGCTACGGGCCAGGCCGGGCTCGAACTCGACGAACGAGCCGCGATAGCCCTCCCCCGAGGCGTCGCCGGACACTTCTCCCCGCAGGTCAACTGGCCCGGCTCGCCTCATTTCATCGCCCGGGCCGAGGGCTCCCGCATCTGGGATGTCGACGGCAACGAGTACATCGACATGATGTGCGCGTGGGGCCCGATCGTGCTCGGCTACCTCAACCCCGAGGTCGAGGAGGCGGTCGCCCTACAGCACGCCCAGGTCGACTGCGGGCCCGGCGCCGCGCCGGTGATGGTCGACCTCGCCGAGAAGCTGGTGCCGATGATCGACGACGGCGCCTGGGCGCTGTTCGCGAAGAACGGCGCCGACGTCACCACGCTCTCGGTGACGCTCGCCCGCGCCCATACCGGCAAACGCACGGTCCTGGTCGCCAACGGTGCCTACCACGGGGCCCTTCCCTGGTGCAATCCCGATGTCCAGGGGACCGTCCCCGGTGACCGGGAGAGCCTCGACTACTTCGACTTCAACGATCTCGACAGCGTCGCCGCGGCGATCGACCGCCACCCCGGCGACCTCGCCGCGGTGATCGTCTCCCCGTACCGGCAGCCGGCGGGCTTCGACCAGGCGGCGCCCACGCGCGAGTTCGCAGTCGGTCTGCGCGAGCTCTGCGACCGCAGCGACGCGCTCCTGATCCACGACGAGGTCCGTACCGGCATGCGGCTCGAGCTCGGCAGTGCCTGGCGCCGGTTCGGCGTCGCCCCCGACATGAGCGCCTGGGGGAAGGCGATCGCCAACGGCTACGCATTGGCGGCGCTGGTCGGCAAGGAGGAGGTCCGCGAAGCGGCCGCCAAAGTCTTCGCCACCGGCTCTTTCTGGTGGACCGGCGACGCGATGGCGGCCGGCCTGGCGACGCTCGAGATCATGGAGCGCGACGACTCGCTCGCCGTGATGAACGCCTGGGGCACAACCTTCCGCGAGGGCATCGCGACCGCCGCCGAGGCGCGCGGCATCGAGGTCGTGGTCACCGGGCCGCCGACGATGCCCTACGCGCGCTTCGCGGCCGACGACGACGATCGCGCCCTCGCCGACATCTTCACGGCCGCGTGCGGCAAGCACGGGCTGTACCTCCACCCCCGGCACAACTGGTTCGTCTCCGCGGCGATGGACGGGCGCGACCTTGACCAGGCGCTCACCGCGGTCGAGGCTGGTATCGATGCAGTTGCGGCACGCGTCCCTCGTCGATGACCAAGAAGAGGAGAGAAGCATGAGAAAGCTCTTACTGATCGGAACGATGGGCGCGCTCCTGGCGCTGCTCGTCAGCGCCTGCGGCGGCAGCAGTGGCGGCGGCGGCTCGATCTCCGTCGCCCAGGAAGGCGAAGGGAAACCGACGGCCGCCTCCGAAATCTGCGAAGAAGAACCGGTGGTCGGCGGCAACCTCACCTACGCCCGCCAGCTCGAAGTGGTGACCCTGAACCCACGCGAAATCAAGAACGGCAACGGGGACATCTTCGCCGACGAAATGCTCTACTCGGGCCTCGTCCGCAACGACCCCGACGGGTCGGCCAAGGTCGTCCCGGCGCTGGCCGAAAAATGGGACGTCTCGAAAGACGGCCTGACCTACACCTTCACCCTCAAACCGGGGATCAAATACTCGGACGGCTCGCCGATCACGGCGGAAGACATCGCCTGGAACATGGAACAGTTCGCCGATCCGGAAACCAACGTGTCGCTGCCGTCCCTGGGTGAAGGCATCAAGAAGATCAGCGCCCCGGACAAATCGACCGTGGTGGTCGAACTCGAATACCCGGTCGCCGCTTTCCTCTACAACATCGCCGTCTTCCCGGCCTTCGTCGTGCCGAAAGACAAAGTCGAAGCGGAAGGCGACGCCTTCTGGAAGCACCCGGTCTCGAGCGGCCCGTTCGTGATGAAGGAATTCGCCAGCGGCTCGCACATCACCTTCGAAAAAAACCCGAACTACTTCGAAAAGGGCAAGCCCTACGTGCAGACGATGCGCTGGAACTTCGTCCCCAACTCCAACACCCGCGTGCTCGAACTCAAATCGGGCCAGGCCAACCTCGCCGACGGCATCCCCTTCAACCAGGTGGAATCGCTGCAGGGTGAATCCGGCGTGACGATCCAGCAGGTCGAATTCCCGCAGGAGGCGATGCTGATCCTGAACAACAAAGTGAAGGCGCTCGGCGACGTCCACGTCCGTCGGGCGATCAGCCTCGCGATCAACCGCGAACAGCTGAACGAAGCGGTGTTCCGCGGCACCGGCACGGTCCCCAACAGCGTGATCCAGAAGTTCGAACTCGATGCTTCCGACCAGGAAGTGCCGCCATTCGAATTCAACGTCGGGAAAGCGAAAGAAGAAATGGCGAAATCGAAATTCGCCAACGGCTTCTCGGTCAGCATGAAGTACCCGGCCGGCTTCGACTACTACAAACAGCTGTCGCTGCTGTTGCAGGCGGAGCTGAAGGAAATCGGCGTCAACGTGAAGCTGGAAGAAGAGGAAGCGGCGACGATCGCCGAACAGTGGCTGGAAGGCGAATTCGAAATGACCTTCCCGTTCGCCGGCACCTCCTCCGACATTCCGGTGCCGGACGAGTACGCCAGCCTCTTCGCGCTACCGGAAGCCGAACTCGACGGGTTCAAATCGTTCTGGACCAACGACGAAGCGAAAAAGCTGGTCCAGAAATTCATCAGCAACACCGACGAAGCGACCCGCAAGCCGGAATGGAAAGTGATCCAGGAACTGTTCAACGAAGAAATGCCGTCGCTGAACGTCATGGACTACCCCCTGATCAACGGCCACGAATCCAACATCTGCGGCACCAAGGCGAACGGCCTCGGCGTCGATCAGCTGCAGGAAACGTGGGTCGGCAAGGCGTCCTCCTAGAGGACCGAAGGAGTAACCCGAGGGACCGCGATGCTCGTCTATCTGGTCAAACGACTGATCGTCAGCATCGTGGTCCTGCTCGGGATCGCGCTGGGGACGTTCCTGATGATCCACCTGATCCCCGGCGACCCGGCGAAGATCCAGCTCGGCGTCCACGCGACGCCGGAAGCGGTCGCACACCTGCACAAGGAGTGGGGGCTCGACAAGTCCCTGCCCCAGCAGTTCTGGATCTACCTCGGCAACATCGTCACCTTCGACTTCGGTCAGTCGACGGCGTTCAACTCGGGCGTCTCGGAACTGGTCGGCGACCGGGTCACGCCGACCGCGGTCGTGCTGATCTACGGAATCCTGATCTCGCTGGTGATCGGGGTGCCGCTGGCGATCTGGGCGGCGCTACGCCAAGGTGGCTGGATCGACAACGCGATCCGCGTGACTACCACCTTCACCTTCGCCATGCCGCCCTTCTGGCTCGGGCTGATGCTGGCCCTGCTGCTCGGCTACAAGCTCGGATGGTTCCCGGTCTCGGGGTATGAAACCGGGATCAGCGGGATCCTCCGCACCTGCACGCTGCCGGCCCTGACCGTCGGCCTCGGCCTGCTGGTGATCGTCGTCCGCAACCTGCGCGCCAACCTCGTCACCGTGCTCCACAGCGATTACATCGAGGCGGCGCGGGCGCGTGGCTACAGCGAGCTGCGGGTCGTCTCCAAGCACGCGATGCGCAACTCGATCGTCGGCCTGATCACGATCCTCGCCTCCCTCTTCGGCTTCATCGTCGGCCTGCTGGTGCTGGTCGAAAGCGTCTTCCGCATCCCCGGCGCGGGCACGCTGCTGGTCCAGGCGGTCTCCAAACGCGACTACCAGCTGGTCCAGACCCTGGTCTTCCTCAGCGGCGCGTTCGTCGTGATCATCGGCTTCCTCGCCGACTTCGCCTACGCCTGGCTCGATCCCCGCATCCGACTGGCGGGCCGCTCGTGAGCGCCGCGACCGTCGACGCGGGCACGGTCGCCCCGGCTCGCCGGCGTGGCATCCTGCGGCGGGTCAAGCGCTGGCCGATGACGGTCAAGGTCGGCGCCGGGATCTTCGGCGTGCTCGCCCTGGCGGCGATCCTCGCGCCGCTGATCGCCCCCTACGGGCCGAACGAAATCGACCCCTTCTCGCTGCTCGCCTCGCCCTCCGGCCAGCACCTCTTCGGTACCGACGACACCGGCCGCGACGTCTTCTCTCGCACCCTCTACGCGCTCCGCCTCGACATCCTCCTGGCGCTGCTGGTGACCTATGTGCCGCTGCCTTTCGCGGTCATCGTAGGGGCGCTCGCCGGCTACTTCGGCGGCTGGGCCGACACGATCGTCTCCCGCCTCGCCGACGTGTTCATCGCCTTCCCGTTCATCGTCCTGGTGATCGCCGTGGTGGCGATCGTCGGGCCCGGGGTCGAGGGGTTCCTGATCGGCGTGCCGCTCGCCGCCTGGGCGCTGTACGCGCGATTGGCCCGGGCGGAAATGCTGGTCGTGCGCGAGCAGCCCTACATGCTGGCGACGACCGCCCTCGGCTACAGCAAATGGCGGGCGATCTTCAAGCACGGCCTGCCCAACGTCGCCCGGCCCTGCTTCGTCTACTCGACCATCGACCTGATCGGCAACCTGATCCTGCTCGCCGGGCTCTCCTACCTCGGCTTCGGCGTGCAGCCGCCGACCGCCGAGCTCGGCGGGATCATCGCCGACGGCCAGGGCTATCTCCTGACCGCCTGGTGGATCGCGACCCTGCCCGGCCTGGTGCTGGTGTTGTTCGGCGTCGGCGTCGGGCTGATCGGCGAGGGGATCTCCGACCGCGGCCTCGAGCGGGGTGGACGATGAGCCTGCTCGAGATCGAGTCGCTGCGGATCGAGTTCCCCGGCGAGGACGAGGAGCGATTGGTCGCGGTCAAGGGCGTCGACCTGGCGGTCGAGCAAGGCGAAGTCGTCGGCCTGGTCGGCGAGTCGGGCTCCGGCAAGAGCCTCACTTGCCGCGCGGTGATGCGGATGGTCCCCGAGCCGGGCGCGATCTCGGCCGGGTCGATCCGCTTCGACGGCGAGGACGTCCTCTCCCTCGGCACCTCGGAGCTGCGCGACTTCCGCGCCCACTCGGTCGGGATGATCTACCAGAACCCCTTCGGGTCGCTGAACCCGACGATGCGCGCCGGCGCGCAGATCGCGGAAACCTTGAAGGTGAACCGGGGGCTGTCGAACAAGGCGGCGAAGGTGGAGTCGGTGGCCCTGCTCGACCGGGTCGGGATCGAGGATCCCGAGCGCCGCTACCGGGCCTACCCGCACGAGCTCTCGGGCGGCATGTGCCAGCGGGTGATGATCGCGATCGCGACCGCCTCGAGCCCGCGGCTGATGTTGGCCGACGAGCCGACCACCGCGCTCGACGTGACGACCCAGGCGCAGATCCTCAAACTGTTGGCGAAGATGCGCGCCGAGGAGGGGATGGCGATGCTGCTCGTCTCCCACGACTTCGGCGTCATCGCCCAGGCCTGCGACCGGGTGGCGGTGATGTACGGCGGGCACATCGTCGAGACCGGCCCGGTGGAGACGATCTACCACGAACCGGAACACCCCTACACGCGGGCGCTGCTGAACTCGGTGCCGGAGCTCGACTCGGCCGGCAACGTCCAGCGCCGCGCCGCCCTCGCCGGGCACCCGCCGGAGCTCTCCGACTTCATCCCCGGCTGCGTCTTCGCGCCGCGCTGCGAGCACGCGAAGCAGGACTGCGCCGGGATCGAGATGAAGCTGGAGAAGGTCGGCGCCGACCAGGAGAGCGCCTGCCCGGTGCGGCCCTACGCCGAGGCCGGGGCGCGCAGCGCCGAGCGGGCCGCGAGGGTGGAAGCATGAGCGACGTCCTCACCGAGGAGACGAAGAGCGCCGCGCACCTGCTGGAGGTCGAGTCGTTGGTCAAGGAGTTCGGTCTGCGCCGCGGGCTCGCCGAGCGGATCGCGCGCAAGCAGGTCGCCCCGCACCGGGCGGTCGATGACGTCAGCTTCACCCTCGACCGTGGCGAGATCCTCGGCATCGCGGGCGGCTCGGGCTCCGGCAAGACGACGCTCGCCCGTTGCCTGATCCGCCTGATCGAGCCCGACGGCGGCGCGGTCCGGGTCGACGGGATCGACATCCGCGCCCACAAGGGTGCCGAGCTGCGCGAGCTGCGGCGGCGGATGCAGATGGTCTTCCAGGATCCCTACGCGTCGCTCAACCCGCGGATGACGATCGGCGCGGCGCTGCACGAAGCGGGCAAGGTCCACAACCGTCCCGGGAGCGAGAACGAGCAGGCCTTCGTCTCGCGGTTGCTCGGGCTGGTCCAGCTCACCGACCGGATCGCGCCGCGCAAGCCGCGCGAGCTCTCCGGCGGGCAGCGCCAGCGGGTCTCGATCGCCCGCGCGCTGGCGGTCGACCCGGAGCTGATCATCGCCGACGAGGCCGTCAGCGCCCTCGACGTGTCGGTGCAGGCGCAGCTGTTGAACCTGTTCCTCGACCTGCGCGAGGAGCTCGGCGTCGCCGTCCTCTTCATCTCCCACCAGCTGGCGGTGATCGCCGAGGTCGCCGATCGGATCGCGGTGATGCAGAAAGGCCGGATCGTCGAGACCGGGACGACGCAAGACGTCTTCGCCCATCCGAAGGACGAATACACCCAGGCGCTGCTGCGCGCCCACCCCCATCCGGACCCCCGGATGCGCTTCGTCGCCAACTAAGTAGGCGGGACGGCGAGAGGTCGGGCGGGTCGATCGGGCGGGCAAGGGTCCGGGGCCTGCGGGCGGGACGGGAAGGGTCCGGGGGACTGCGGCCGGGAACGGCACGGAGACGCCACACATCCCCATGACCCCTCCGGCAGCGTCCGACTTTACCCGCCATATATGGCAGGTAAAGTCGGACGCTGCCCGGGGCGCGACCCCACCTGTCGCGTCCCTCCTGGGCAGACGTGACGTTCCGCGCGTCTCGCGCACCTCTCCACGCGCTTCCCGACGAGACCGCACGGGACCCGCACCCTCACCTCCCCCCACGGACCCGGCCATCTCGGAGGCGGCCTCAGCCTGCCCGGGTCGCCTCCGAGATGGCCGGGTCCCTCACCCGTCCCGGCCGAGCGCCGCGATCACGCTGGAGAACTCCTGCGCCGCGGGCTGCTGGACCGTGTAGTAGCTGTAGCCCCAGCGCTCGCGGCGCTCGTGCAGGCGGGTGACGATCTCCTCGACCGAGCCGACGAGGACGAAGGGAGATTCGAGGACGTCGTCGGGATCGAGGCCGCCGAGCGCGGCACCGATGTCGGCGGCCGCTCCCCGCCCATCATCGGTGATCACGACCGCCTGCAGCCAGCCGTGGAAGATGAGGTCGTCGTAGCGCTCGCCCGCCGCCGCGCGGATCCAGGCGAACTTTTCGTCGACCCGGGCGGCGACGCCGTCCCGGCGGGCCTCCTCGCGGCGCTCGGAGGTCGGCAGCGAGGGGTTGACGCCGACGATGTCGGCCTGGCGGGCGGCGAAGCGGAGCATCCGCGGGCCACCGCCGGCGACGAAGATCGGCGGGCCGCCGCGCGTGAAGGGGTGGGGGGTGCCGTCGAGCGCGTCGATCTGGAAGTGCTCGCCGGCGTAGCTGAAGGGCCCCTCGGCGAAGAGCCCGCGCAACACCGCGACGTACTCGATCAGCCGTTCGACGCGCACTTTCGGCGGGTCCATCGGGATGCCCGAGGCACGGTAGTCGTCCACCTGATAGCCGGCGCCGAGGCCGACCTCGAGCCGCCCTTCCGAGAGGACGTCGATCGACGCCAGCTCCCGGGCCAGCACCGCGGGGTGGCGGAAGTCGGCGGCGAGGACGGCGGTGGCGACGGTCAACTCGGTGGTCGCCGCCGCCGCGGTCGCCATCGCGGTCAGCGGCCCGAAGCCCTCGTCGAAATGGTCGGGGGCGAACAGGGTCGAGTAGCCGAGCGCCTCCAGCTCGCGGGCCGACTCGGCCCAGGTCATGCCCTCGAACGGCTCCATCATCTCGACGCCGAAGCGGAAGGGGTGGCGGGAGCCGTCCATCGCGGCCTGAAGATAATCTAGATCGGGCGTCCGAACAACTTCACTACGGACGCGGTCCGAGAATGTACTCCGAATCCACGACTCCGGGCAGCGGTCGCGGCCCGTGGGCGCGGGTGCTCCTCGCACCCCAGGTAAGGACGATCGCGATCGCCTCGGTCGTCGCCCGGCTGCCCTTCGGCATGGGCGGCGTCTCGCTGGTCATCTTCGTCCACGCCCACACCGGCTCGTTCGGCATCGCCGGGCTGGTCACCGGCTTCTACACCGCCGGCTTCGCCCTCGCCGGGCCGTTTCTCGGCCGGCTGGTCGACCGCCGTGGGCCGCGCCCGGTCCTCGGCCCGGCGAGCGTCGTCTGCGCCCTGGCCCTGCTGGCGATCGTCGCGATCGGCGAAGGCTCGGCGGGAACGGTGCCGTTGGCCCTCGCCTGCGCCGTCGCGGGCGCCTCGGTGCCGCCGGTCAGCGGCGTCGTGCGACGCACCTGGCCGGCGCTGGTCCCCCGCACCGACCTCACCCACGCCTACCTCTTCGACTCGGTCCTGATCGAGACCGTCTTCGTCTGCGGCCCGCTCCTCACCGGCCTGCTCAGCGCCGCGGTCAGCCCGGCGGCGCCGCTCTTCGCCGCCGCCGGGTTCGTCCTCCTCGGCACCGCCTGGTTCCTGCTCGTGCCGGTGATCCGGGCGGAGAAGCCGGGGCCTCCCGCGCACCACACCCGCGCCGGCGCCCTCGCCTCGCCGGCGATCCGCTTCGTCATCCTCACCGGCCTGCCGATCGGCGCCAGCTTCGGCGCCCTCGACGTCGCCCTGCCGGCCTTCGGCGCCGACCACGGCTCGACCGCGCTCGGCGGCCTCTTCGCCGCCTCGATCTCGGTCGGCTCGATGCTCGGGGCGCTCGCCTTCGGCCTCGTCGGCCCGCGCTTCGGCAACCTGCGGCAGGCCAGCCTGCGGCTCGCCGTCCTGCAGCCGCTGGTGATCGCGCCGCTCCTGCTGGCGCCCGGCTCGGTCGTCCTCGTCTTCCTCGCCGTCCTGGCGGGTACTTTCGCGGCGCCGATGGTCACCCTGCGCAGCCGCGTCGCGGAGCTGACGATGCCGCCCGGGACCGGCACCGAAACCTTCACCTGGCTCCTCCTGGCGGTGATGGGCGGGGTCAGCGCCAGCGCCGCCCTGGCCGGGCCGCTGGTCGAGGCTGGCGGCTGGCGCCTCGGAGTCATCCTGGCCGTCGCCGTCCCGCTGGGTGCGCTCCCCGCGATCTTCGCCGGCCGCCATCTGTTGCCGACCGCCCCACTGCAACACGCCTAGGGAAAGGAAAGGACGTGAGCATGCACAAGTTCGACCGTCTGGCCGCTGGGCCGACTGCGAGAATCCCCCGCTATGCCTAAGAAAGTCGATCACGACGCCCGCCGGGAAGAGCTCGTCCTCGCCGCCTGGAGGGTGATCGCCGCCCGCGGCATCGACGAGGTGACGATCCGCGAAATCGCCCGCGAGTCCGGTTACTCGTCGGGGGTGCTCGCCCATTACTTCGAGAACAAGGACGACCTGCTGGCCCACGCGCTGCGGCTGTCCCACACGCGGATCCAGAAACGCTACGACGCCGAGGTACAGACGCCGATCGCCGCCGACGCGCTGAAGGGCATCCTCCTCGACAACCTGCCGCTCGACGAGCAGCGCGAGCTGGAGACGCGGATCGAGATGAGCTTCTGGGCGCGGGCGCTGCGCAACGAGGCGCTGCACGAGATCCAGCAGCAGGAGTCGGAGACCTTGCGGGAGCTGCTCCGCGAACTGGTCAGGAACGCGCAGAAGGAGGGTGAGATCTCGACCGACCACGAGATGGAGGACGTGATCGAGCTGCTCGGCGCGGTGATCGACGGCGTCAGCCTGCACGCGCTTCTCTACCCCGACCGCCTGCCCGCCGAGAAGCAGGCCCGGGTGATGGAATTCGCCCTGCAGTTGCTCAAGTGAGGATCGTTGGACGCCGATCCTTTTCTGGTGACGGCGAATCCCCCTAGGCAGCGACCGGCGAGCTTGAAGCGGCGCCTCGAGCGCCGCCTGCGGCGCCTGCCCGCGCCGGTCTGGGCGCTGGCGGCGATCTTCGGCGTCGGCGGGTTGATGTGCCTGTTCGCCGCCGTCTTCCCGATCTCGAAGACGGCGCCGACGACGCTGGCGACGGTCCTCGGGATCATCCTGCTCTGCGGCTCGGCCGCGCTGTTGCGCTTCGGCGGCCTGGTGTCGCCGCGCGGGCTGCAGGTGCTGGCGATCGCCGGGACGCTGATCAACTCGATCCTGGTCGCCAACTGCACCACCGACTACGGCGGCGCGCTCAACAGTTTCGCCTACCTCTGGATCGGCATCTACGCGGGGCAGTTCTTCGAGCAGCGGGCGGCGCGGTTCCAGGCCGCGGTGCTGGTCGTCGCCTCCGGCGTCGCCCTCTGGCTCAGCGGGCTGCCGGGGATGATCACCGCCTGGGCGCTGGTCGCCGGGTCCTCGGTGCTCGCCACCGAGGCGCTCGCCCGGCTCAACTCGCGCGTCCGCACCCAGCTGGTCACCGACCCGCTCACCGGCCTCCTGAACCGCTCCGGCTTCGTCGCCGCGGCGGAGCAGATGCGCTCGGTCGCCGACCGCACCGACCTGCCGATCTCGATCGCCCTGATCGACCTCGACAAGTTCAAGCAGGTGAACGACCTGCAGGGGCACGCGGCGGGCGACGAACTGCTGATCGAGCTGGGCCGCGACTGGCGCGCCGAGCTGCGCGGCTCCGAGGTGCTGGCGCGCTTCGGCGGCGACGAGTTCGCGCTGGCGCTGGTCGGCACCGGCCGCGCCGGCGCCGAGGACGCGCTGCGCCGGCTGCGCGTCGCCTCGCCCGCCGACTGGAGCGTCGGGGTGGTCGAGTGGGAGCGGGGCGAATCGCTCGATCGGGCGATGGCCCACGCCGACGAGGAGCTCTACCGCGCCAAGCGCGACGCGCGCGAACTGCGCGCGGCGACCTCGCTGGTCGCCTGAGCTACCGTCCATATATATGACGACGGGCCCGACCCAGGAGGAGCTCGGCCGACGCTTCGCGGCGCTCCACGCGGAGGGCTGCTTCCTGATCCCGAACCCCTGGGACGGGGGCAGCGCGAAAGTGCTGGAGGCGCTCGGCTTCGAGGCCCTGGCGACGAGCTCGAGCGCCTTCGCGTTCACCTTGGGGCGAGCCGACGGAGCGGTGACGCTGGACGAGCTCGCCGAGCACGTGAGGGTGCTGACCGAGGCGAGCGACCTGCCGATCTCGGTCGATCTGGAGAACGGCTACGGGGCGACGCCCGAGCACGCGGCGCGGGCGGTCGAAGTGGCGGCCGCGGTCGGCGCGGTCGGCGGCTCGATCGAGGACTGGGACGCGGAGGCGGGGATCTACGAGGTCGGCGCGGCGGCGGAGCGGATCGCGGCGACGGCCGCGGTGGTCGCGGCGATGCCGTTCGAGTTCACGCTGACGGCGCGAGCCGAGAACCACATCCGCGGCAACCCCGATCTCGACGACACGATCGCCCGGTTGCAGGCGTACGAGGCGGCGGGCGCCGACGTCCTCTACGCGCCCGGGCTGGCGAGCGTCGAGGAGATCCGCACCGTGGTGGAGGCGGTCGGCCTGCCGGTCAACGTGCTGGCCCGGCCGTCGCTGGGCGTCGGCGAGATCGCCGCGGCGGGGGCGCGGCGGGTCAGCGTCGGCGGCTCGCTCGCCTGGGCGAGCGTCGAGGCGATGGCCGCGGTGGCGACACGGATGCGCGACGACGGCGACCTCTCCGGCCTGCGCGGCGGCGGCCAGGTGGCGGAGTGGCTCGGCGAGTGACCGGCAGCAAGGACAAGGTCACCGACGACAAGGAGCAGTCGCGGTACGAGGTGCGGCTTGGCGGTGAGACGGTGGCGATCGCCGATTACGTCAAGCAGCCGGGCATCGTCTCCTTCACCCACACCGAAACCTTCGCCGGCCACAGAGGCCAGGGCCACGCCGGGCGGATGATCGAGCGGGCGCTGCGCGACGCCCGTGACGAGGGCCTCGAGGTGATCCCCTTCTGCTGGTTCGTCGCCGAGTACATCGGCGCGCACCGCGAGTTCCTGGAGCTAGTTCCCGCCGACCGCCGCGGCGAGTTCGGTCTCGCGGACGACTGACGCCGGGCGCCAGAGGGCGTCGGACCCGGCCGGGGTGACGGTCAGCTCGCCATCGGCGACGGCGCCGAGCAGTTCCCGCTCGGCGCTCGGCAGGTCGGCGTCCCGGAGGTCGGAGCCGCGCATGATCGAGGCGACCTCGGCGGTGGTGAGGCCGACCGGGTAGGCGAGCACCGCCTCGGCGGCGCGCTCGGGGGCGGGGCGGCGCTCCAGCGACGGATCGAGGTTGGCGAGCGCGGTGTCGTAGGACTCGAAGGGCTGGAAGCCGCCGACCTCGAGCCAACGCTCGTCGGCCTCGAAGACCACCGAGGGGGCGGTGTAGCGAACCGGGCCGCCGGCGTCGGAGTGGCGGTTCTGGACGTGGGTCGGGCGCCCCTCGGCGGAGCGCGCGCGGGCCTTGTCCGCCTCGTAGGCGGCGACGATCTCGGGGTCCTCGATGCGGCCGACGACGGTCGCCGCGTCGAGCCCGTCGACGTCCTCGAGGGCGCGGCGCAGCGCCTCGTCGTCGTCGAGCAGGTCGGTGGTGGTGAACTGCATCAGCTGCAGGGCCCGGAGCGCCGCGTAGCCGAGCTCGGGAGACTCTTCGCGGGCGGCGACGATCGCCCGGCAGGCGCGCGTGGTGGCGCCCATCCGTGGCTTCATGCCGCGGCCGAAGGGCATCCCGAAGCGCTCCTGGAACTTGCGCCAGCCGCTCGCCATGCGGGCCGGGGTGTAGCCGAGTTCCTCGTAGCGCGCGGTGTTCTCGGTGAGGCCGATCAGCACCAGGCGCCAGTCGAGCTGGTCGCCGAAGCGCCAGCGCAGCCGCGCGATCGCGGGGCGCGAGGAGTAGGCCCAGGGACACCCCGGGTCGGTGAAATGCCAGGCGACGATCCGTTCCACTTACAGAACGTTAGTGAAGCGGGCACTCCGGTCCGGCGGGCGACCCCGCCGGACCGGGGGTCCCGAGCTATTTGAGCTGGGTGATCGCCACCGCGACGGTGGCCGAGCCGGTCGCGGCGCAGCGCGGGCCGCCGATCAGCTTGGCGCCGATCGTCTGGGTCACGCCGGGGGCGGTGAGCCCGATCGGGCTGGTCAGCCCGGCCGCCGGGACGACGCCGGAGGGCGCTTCCCCGGTCGGCTCGAAGGCGCTGAGGACGAGCGGCGTCGCGGTGCCCCATTCGGCGCCGTTGACCAGCGGCACGACCGTGACCCGGCAGGTTTCGGTGCCGGTCCGGGCGAGGTTCGTGCCGCGCGCTTCGACGCTCAGCATGTAGACGCTGCCCGCCGCCGGGGTGAAGGAGAGGGGGGCGCTGAAGGCGACCGGGACGGCGCTCGGCCCGTCGACCGCGACCGGCACGCTGGTCGCGGTGGCGACCACGTTCGTGCCCGCGGCGATTTTCGCCAGGTTGACCGAGCCGTCGCGCAGCTTCACGTTGGTCACCGCGTTGTTGCGGATTTTCGTCTGCGTGACCGCGTTCGGCTTGATCTTGCCCGCCGTCACCGCGTTCTGCTTCAGCTTCCCGGTGCCGACCTTGTTCGTCTTGTGTGACGCCGCGTAGACGGCTCCGCCACCCAGCGCCAGGAACAGCGCCAGGCTCGCGATCACGTTCGCGTAGGTGAGCCGCTTTCCGATCGCCCGCAACATCTGATGCCTCCTCGAGTCGTTTCCTCTGCAACACCTTCGACCTCGGCTAAGGTTCGCCTCCTGACCCGAGCGATGGGGCTCGCTCCATAACCGCGGCGCGACCGCTGATGGCTCCTACCGACGTCGAAACGAGACGGTAGGAGGCTGCTGCGGAAATGAGACAGAGACGATTCGATCGCCGTGAGTTGGCCGCGATCTATGTAGGCGGCGTGGTCGGCGCCCTGGGCCGCGTCGGTCTTTCCGAGGCATTTCCGCACGGCGTCGACGCCTGGCCCTGGGCGACCTTCATCGTCAACATGGTCGGCGCCGCGCTGCTCGGCTGGTTCGTCACCCGGCTCGGTGAGCGCCTGCCGCCCTCGACCTACCGCCGGCCCTTCCTGGCGACCGGTGTCTGTGGCGCGCTGACGACGTTCTCGACCCTGCAACTGGAGCTCTTCGAGATGCTCGAAGCGGGCCACCTGCCGCTCGCCGTCGCCTACGCGGCGGCGACGATCGCGGGCGGCTTCGCCTGCGTCCACTTCGGCACGGTGGCGACCCGCCGCGCGAAGGTGCTGCGATGACCGGGTTGGCATGGGTGGCGGTCGCGGCGTTGGGCGGTGCGATGGCGATCGCCCGGTTCGTCGTCGATTCGACGGTGGCGACGCGACTGGGCGGCTCCTGGCTCGGCGAGGACTTCCCGATCGGGACGCTGGCGGTGAACCTCAGCGGCGCGGTGGTTCTCGGCATCTTCGCCGGCGCGACGCTGCGCGGTAGCGCCTACACGATCCTCGCCGGGGGTGGGGTGGGGACCTACACGACGTTCTCCACCTGGATGCTGGAGTCGCACCGGGCCGGAGAGGGCGGCGACGCGCGGGTGCTGTGGGCGAACATCGCGCTGTCGCTGGTGGCGGGGCTGGCGGCCGTGGCCTTGGGACATTGGATCGGGCGGCTGCTGTGAGCGAGGCGGGGCGTGGGGCGCTGCAGCTGCGGTTCCACTTCGGCGAGCGCGACCGGTGCGGCGATCGACCCCTCGATGTCGCGGTGATGGACGCCTGCGCGCGGCACGGGGTTTGGGCGGCGGCGCTTCTGCGGGGGGTCGAGGGGTTCGGGGCGAGCCAGGCGATGCGGACGGACAGGCTTCTCTCGCTGTCGGAAGACGCGCCGCTCGTGGCGGTGGCGGTGGGGGAGAGGGAAAGGATCGAAGCGCTGGCGGAGGAGGTGGCAGGACTCGCGCCCACCGGCACACCCACCACTACTGCCGCTGGGGTGGGTGTGCCGGTGGGCGGGTCTCCGGAGGATGTGGTGCGGGTGACCATCTGGGGGCCGAGGACGGGTGGCGAGTCGCCGCACCTGCGGGCGGTCGACGCGATGTACCGCCATGGCGCCGAGTCGGCGACCGTGCTGCTCGGCGTCGATGGGGTGCTCGAGGGCGAGCGGCGGCGCGCTCGCTTCATCGCGGGGAATCGCGGCGTCCCCGCGATCACGGTCGCGGTCGGCGAAATCGCGGCGATCACCGCCGCCCACGCCGAACTCGGGACCGTCGCCAACCTCGTGACGTTTGAGGCTGTGGCGAGAAATTGTCGCCATGCGACAAAAAGTCGCCACGGCGCGCGGGTCACCCTGCTGACGTCGGAGGCGACGCGGTGCGACGGTCGGCCGCTCTACCTCGAGTTCATCCACCAGCTGCGCCGCGGGGGAGCCGCGGGCGCCACCGCTCTGCGCGGGGTATGGGGCTTCCGCGGCGAGGTCGCTCCGCACGGGGACCGGGCGCTGGCGCTGCGGCGGGACGTGCCGCTGATCGTCGAAACGATCGATACGGGGGAGCGGGCGGGACGCTGGCTGGAGATTGCGGAATCGCTCGCCGGAAAGTCCGACGTCGTCTGCTCCGAGCGCATTCCCGCGGTCTAGGAGGACTCCGGGTCGGCGGGACGAAAAACCGCTTTTTGCGGGACTTTTAGGCTCGCGGGCGGCGGCGAGAGGTGTTAGGTATTGCGTCCGAATCGCTCTCTACCTTCCGTTTGGAGATGGCCGAGCAGACGCAGATGGAAAGCCTCCTCGCCGGTGAGCCGGAGTTCGCCCCGGTGGAAGTGGAGGCGGTGACCGAGGCGGCGCGGATCGCGATCCGCGACCTCGAGGACGGCCAGCGGGTGCGCGGCGTCTACGCGGTCCGCGGCCGCGAGCTGCGACGCAAGCGCAACGGCGAGCCGTGGCTGCGGATGACCGTCGGCGACGCCACCGGGACCACCGAGGCGGTCTGCTGGGACGACGCCGAGATCCGCTACGCGCTCTGCACCACCGGCTCCCCGATCCACGTCAGCGGCATCTTCGAGACCTCCGAACGGTGGGGCTCGAAGATCAAGATCACCGAGCTGCGCGCCGCCGAAGACGGGGAGTACGAGCTGAACGACCTCGCCGTCCCCTCCGATGTCTCCGCCGAGCGGCTGGAGGCCGACCTGCGCGACCTGCTGGAGACGGTCCAGAACGCGGAGTTGCGCGAGCTGCTGGACCTCTTCTTCGCCCCCGAGTGCGAGACCTGGGCGCGCTTCCGCGACGCCCCGGCGGCGAAGACCTACCACCAGGCCTACCGGCACGGGCTGCTCGAGCACACGCTGTCGGTCGCCCAGGCGGTCTCCGCGGCGGCCAACTTCTTCCCCGGCATCGATCGCGACGTCGCCGTCACCGGCGCCTTGCTCCACGACATCGGCAAGCTGCTCGCCTACAACGACGACCCGCTGGCGATCGACCTCACCGACGCCGGCCGGCTGCAGGGCGAGATCCCGCTCGGCTACTACACGGTGCGCCGGGCGATCGAGGACATCCCCGGCTTCGACCCGCACCTCGCCCAGTGCGTCCTCCACATCATCCTCAGCCACCACGGCCAGCTCGAGCATGGCTCGCCCGTCGTCCCCGCCACCCGCGAGGCCGTCCTCGTCCACATGATCGACAACCTCGGCGGCCGGCTCGGCTCCTTCGACCGGCTCGAGCGCCAGCTTCCCGAGGGCGAGTCGTGGTCGGGCTTCGACCGGGCCCTCTCCGGCTCGGCCTGGTTCTCCCAGCGCGCCGCCTAGCGCGGCGATCGATGCCGGCCTCGGATCGACCGCGGCCGCTGCTCTGGCAGCTGGCGATTTCGCATTACAGCGAGAAGGTCCGGTGGGCGCTCGACCACAAGCGGGTCCCCCACCGTCGCCGCACGGCGATGCCGGGACTTCACATCCCGATCGCGCTCTGGCGGAGCGGGGGCGCCACCACCACCTTCCCGATCCTCGAGCTCGGCGACGAGCGCCTCGCCGACTCGACCGCGGCGATCGCGGCGCTCGAGCGGCGCCACCCCGAGCGCCCGCTCTATCCGGCCGACCCCGGCGAGCGGCGCCGCGCGATCGAGCTCGAGGAGTACTTCGACGAGGGGCTGGGCCCGGCGGTGCGACTGCTGCCGCTGCATCATCTCAGCAGCGATCCGGAGCTGCTCGGCGAGTTCGCCTCGCACGCGGTGCCGCCACCGCTCTCCCGCGCCAGGCCGTTGCTCGCCGCCTACGCCCGGGTCTACTCGGGCGCCCGGTTCGGCGCCGCCGACGCGGCGGCGGCGGCCCGGGCCGGCGCCGAGATCCTCGCCGCGTTCGACCGGATCGAGGCCGAGCTTTCGGCCGGCGACGGCGTCCATCTGGTCGGCGGGCGCTTCAGCGTCGCCGACCTCACCGCCGCGGCACTCGCCTGCCTCGTCGTCCTTCCGCCCGGTGGCCCGTTGCCGCCGGACCTGCCGCTGCCGCCCGCCCTCGAAGGCTTTCGCGACCAGATCCGCCGTCGCCCCGCGTACCGCTGGGTCGAGGACACCTATCGCCGCCGCCGGGACAGAGCGGCCCCGACTGCTCGCTAGCGGTAGCGCTTCGAGCAGCGTTCGATCCGGTGGACGTTCTGGTGCGCCCGCTGGATGCAGTGGAGGAGCTTTTCCGTCTTCGCGGCACCGCCCTGGGCCTTGGCGACGTGGAATGAGTGTTCGACCTGCACCTGCACCTGGTTGTTGACTTCTTCGATCGTCTTGTTGACGTTCGCTTCGATCGACTTGGTGTCGATGCCCGTCTGTCGGAAGGACTTTTCGATCGTGTGATTCGTGCTGTTGACCGTATTTTCGGTCGTGTGGAGGACCGGCTTGACGATGAAGAAGTAGACCGCCGCGAGGATCCCGACGGTGACCGCGAGGCGGATGATCCCGCTGCTCAGATTGCCGAAGAGGTTCTGAAGAAATTCCATCTCGCGCGCAGCCTAACCCGCGATCGGCGCTTCGCCTAGAAGATCCGCGCGCAGCGCTTCATCTTCTCGACGTCGCCGTCGGCGCGTTCGATGCAGTGGGCGAGGCGCTTCGGGCCGGCTTTCTTCTCGAGCGCGTTCAGACCGTGGCGGACCTTCTGCTCGCCGCTGTCGATTGCCGGCTTTAGCAGGAGGAAATAGAGCGCGGCGAGGACACCGACGAAAATCGCCAGCCGGATAATCGAGGAAGTAAGCCAGCGAAGCGGCGCAAGCAGGAGTGCCATCGGCCGCTCGCAGACTATCCTGCGACTCGTGGCAAAGGACACCGAGAAGCTGATCCGACAGCTCTCGCTGATCTCGTTCCTGATGGCTCAGGGGAGGCCGGTTTCGGCCCTCGAGATCAAGCGCGAGGTCGAGGGCTACAGCGACATGAACGATGACGCCTTCGCGCGCCGCTTCTACGCGGACCGCGCCGAGCTGGAGAGCCTCGGCATCCAGCTGGGGGTGGAGAAGCCGGGAGAGGGGTTCTTCGAGGCGGAGCTCTACTCGCTGCCGCCGGAGAACTTCTACCTCGACGCGATCTCCTTCGACGACGCCGAGCTGGCCGCCCTCTCGACCGCGCTGCTGCTGCTCACCGACGGCGGCTTCGCCTACGCCGAGCCGTTGCGCCTCGCCCTGCAGCAGGTCGCCTGGGGACACCCCAACCCGCTCACCGAGAGCGAAACGCGCGCCCCGGTCGAGATGGCGATGACCGCGTCGGCCGGGGGTCGCGACCTCTCGCAGCGCCTCTCGAAGATCGAGACCGCGATCTCACGCCGCAAGACGATCGAGTTCACCTACTTCACGATGGAGCGCGGCGACACCTCGAAACGGAAGGTCGATCCCTACCACCTGGTCTTCCGCGGCGGGCAGTTCTACTTGATCGGCCACTCGCACGAGCGCGACGCGGTGCGTGTCTTCCGTCTCTCCCGCATCCAGGGCAAGGTCGGCTACGCGACCAAGGCCGAGCATGATTTCTCGCCCCCCGAAGATTTCGATCGCCGCGACTACGGCAGCCGCGCCGATTGGCAGCTGGGGGAGACCCAGGGGCGGGCGAAGATCTGGATCCGCGAGCGGATCGCCTGGCTGATCGAGCGCGACTTCGGCGCCTACGGCGACCTGCGCGAGGCCAAAGCATCCGACAAGGCGCCGGGCAAGGGCAAGATCTACGAAACCGACTACGCCTCGCACCGCGAGCTGATCGCCTGGGTGCTGCGCTGGCGCGCCAACGCCAAGGTGCTCGCCCCCGACGACCTGCGCGAGGAGACCGAGTCCCGGGTCGCCACCCTGCGCGACCGTCACAACAACGGCTTCAAGCCCGCCAAGGTGGTCGACCGGCCGCTGCGCGACGCGCCCCGCCGCACGCGCTCCAACGGGCGCGGCGACGCGGCGATCCGGCCCGAGCGCTTCGCCCGCCTGGTCACCCTCGCCGGGATGCTGATCGAAGCGGCGAAAGCCGGCGAACGGCTGCAGGTGGCCGACCTGCGCAAACGGCTCGAGCTGACCGAGGAGGAGCTGCGTGAGGACGTCGAGCTGCTGAACGTCGTCAACTTCGGTGGCGGCACCTACGTGCTCTACGCCGAAATCCTCGGCGACGAGATCGAGGTCGACTCGGAGCCATACGGCGACAACTTCGCCCGCCCGGCGCGCCTGCTGCCGTTGGAGGCGAAGGCGCTGGTCGCGGCGATCGATCTGTTCGGCGACCACCTGCCGCAGTCGAACCTGGAGAAGGCGCGCGAGAAAATCGTCAAGGCGCTCGGTCACGACCCCTCCGAGGAGGGCCTCGAGATCGTCCCCGCGGGCGGCGGCGACGCCAGCGTCGCGCGGCTGCTGAACCAGGCGATCGCCGACTCCAAGGTGCTGGAGCTCTCCTATTACAAGGAGAACGAGGACGAACTGAACACCCGGCGGATCGAGCCTTACCGTCTCCAGAACGGCCGCGAGGGCTGGTACGTCGAGGCCTACGACCTGAAGAAGGACGGCGTCCGTCACTTCAAGCTCGACCGGATCAAAGAGGCCGAGATGACCGGCGACACCTTCGAGCCGCGACCGGAGATCGAGGAATTCGCCCGGGTCGAGGGCTGGATGACCCATGGCGAGGTGCCCGCCGCCGAGGTGGCCCGGGTCTGGGTCTCCCCGGAGCGGGCGCGCTGGCTGCGCGAGGAGCGGACCGTGGTCGAGGAGCTCGCCGACGGTGCCGTCGTGGTCGAGCTGCCCTACGCGGGCAAGGCCTGGCTGGTGCGGGAGATCCTCCGCGGCGCCGGCGACCTGGTCGTGCTGGAGCCGGCCGACGCCCGCGCGGCGATCGCCGCCGAGGTCGAAGACTGACCGAGCAGGCCCCGGGGCATCCTGAGATCCTGCGTGTCGTCGCCCCGAATCCGGGGCCGATGACGCTGGAAGGCACGAACACCTACATCTACGGGGCCGACCCCTGCGTGGTGATCGACCCGGGCACCGAGGACGCCGGACACCTCGACGCGCTCCGCGCCGCGGCCGCCGAGCGGGGCGGCATCGGCACCGTCCTCATCACCCACTCCCACATCGATCACATTTCCGGTGCCGACCAGCTCGGCGCCCCGGTGGTCCTCGCCGAGGACGGCGAGGAGCACGGCGGCCTGCGCGCCCTCGCCACCCCCGGGCACGCCGCCGACCACGTCGTCTACATGAGCGCCGACGGCGTCTGCTTCTGCGGCGACCTGGTGCTCGGGCTCGGCTCGACGATCGTCCCTCCGGGCGGCAACTCGCTCGCCGCCTTCATGGACTCGCTGGCGCTGCTGCAGGCCGCGGACCTGGCGCTGATGTGCCCCGGCCACGGCCCCTGGATCACCGACCCGGAGGCGAAACTGGCCGAATACGTCGAGCACCGGATGATGCGCGAGCGCCGGCTCCTCGCCGGCCTCGATCAGGGTGAGGACTCCCGCGCCGCCCTCCTCGCCGCGGTCTGGGACGACGTCCCGGTCGAGCTGCTGCCGATGGCGGCGATGGCGATGGAGGCCCATCTGGAAAAGCTCGACGCCGAAGGGCGCCTTCCCTTCGACCTGGTCGAGTAGAAACTGGCCGGCCGGCCAGGCGTCTGCCAAGATGATTCGATGGCAGGGGCGAACGTGAGGAAGGTGGCCAAGGCCGGTCTCTTGGTGAGCGTCGCCGGGGCGGGGATCACGGCGGCATCGGTCGCGATCGCCTGGCAGCGACTGGCGCGAAGGGCGCTGCCCCAGGAAGAGGGGCGACTAGGCGTGCCCGGGCTGCGGGGCACGGTGACGGTGCGGCGCGACCGCTGGGGCGTCCCCCACATCGACGCCGACGAGCGCTCGGACATGCACTTCGCCCAGGGCTTCGTCCACGCCCAGGACCGCCTCTGGCAGATGCACTTCTACCAGCGGGTGGTCAGCGGACGGCTCTCCGAGTTCGCCGGGGCCGAGACGCTGCCGGTCGACCGGCTGATCCGCACGCTCGGCATCCGTCGGGCCGCCGAACGCGAGGCCGAGGAGCTCGACCCGGAGCTGCGGGCGCTCCTCCAGCACTTCTGCGCCGGGGTCAACGCGGGCGCCGCGGCGGCCAAGGCGCCGCCACTGGAGATGCGCCTGCTCGGGCTCGCGTGGGAGCCGTGGACGCCGGTCGACATCCTCAGCCTCGGCAAGCTCCTCGCCTTCGGCCTCTCGACCAACTGGGAGCGCGAGCTGCTGCGCGCCGACATGGTCCGTGCCCTCGGCCCGGAGCTGACCGCGAAGCTCGACCCGACCTACCCGGTGGACAACCCGATCGTCGAACAGACGCCCTGGGACGGCGAGGGCCTGCCGCTGGTCGAGCAGATCGACGCGGTGCGCAAGGCACTCGGCTTCGCCACCGAGGCGAGCGGCTCCAACAACTGGGCCGTCTCCGGCGCGCGCTCGGTGACCGGGATGCCGCTGATCGCCGGCGATCCGCACCTGCCGCCGAGCATGCCGCCGATCTGGCACGAGCTCGAGCTGCGCTGCGGCGAGCGCTTCCTTCGCGGCGCCTCGCTGCCCGGCATGCCGGGCGTCTACATGGGCCAGGGCAACGACGTCTGCTCGACGATCACCAACGTGATGGGCGACGTCCAGGACCTCTTCATCGAGCGGATCGAGGGCGATCGCTACCTCTTCCGCGACGAGTGGCTGGCGCTGGAGACGCGGACCGAGGAGATCAAGGTCAAGGGTCGCGACCGGCCGGTCTCGATGGAGGTCCGCGAGACCCACCACGGGCCGATCGTCAACGAGGCGCTGGGGGCGGACGATGCCGAGCCGCTCGCCCTCGCCTGGCAGACGCTGCGCGAACCGACCGCCTTCCGCGGCATGTTCGACCTCCTCGACGTCACCTCCGGGGCGGAGTACGTGAAGTTGGTCGGCGGCCACACGTCGCCCGCCTCCAACGCGATCTGGGCCGACCGTCACGGCTCGATCGGCTACAAGCTGATCGGCCGGCTGCCGCTCCGCCAGGGCGGTGTCGCGGACCTGCCGAAGCCGGGGTGGACGGGCGAGTTCGAGTGGGAGGGGACGATCCCCTACGAGGAGCTGCCGGAGGTCACCGACCCCGAGTCGGGCTACCTGGTCACCGCCAACAACCGCATCGTCGGCGACGACTACCCGCACCACATCACCTCCGAATGGCTCGACGGCTTCCGCGCCAAGCGGATCGAGGAACTGCTTCTTGGGAAAGACAAACATGACCTTCATGGCTTTGCGGAGATGCAGACCGACGTGCTCTCGCTGCCCGGCCTCGAGGCGGCGCGGCGCCTCTCCCGCCTGCACCCCTCCGGCCAGCGCGAGCGCGCCGCCATCGAGCGCCTGCGCGCCTGGGACGGGCGGCTCGATGTCGAGACCGTCGCCGGGACCATCTACCAGGCCTTTCTCCTGCGGCTGGGACGGGAGGTGGCGCGCGCGGCGATCGGCGATCGCGACCTGATCGAGCGCTGGCTCGACCGCGCCGACAACGGCTTCAGCCCGCACATCACCTCACCGTGGCGTTGGCATTCGCACCTGATGGACCTCTGGGAGGAGGCCGACGAGGAACTGGTCGGCCGGCCCTGGGACGATCTCGTGGTCGAGGCGTTGGCGGGGGCGCTCGACGACCTCACCGACCGCTTCGGTCCCGACCCCGGCGGCTGGCGCTGGGGCGACGTGCACGAGATGGAGTTCCCGCACGCGCTCGGCCAGGCGAACCCGATCCTGCACCGGCTGCTGAATCGGCAGGTGCGGGCCGGCGGCGCCCAGGAGACGGTCAGCCAGATCGCCTACGACCCGAACGACCCTTACAAAGCGGTCTGGGCGCCGAGTTGGCGGATGGTCGCCGACCCGACCGATCCCGACCGCTCGCGCTGGCAGATGTTCAGCGGCGAGTCGGGTCATCCGGCGAGCCCGCACTACGCCGACCTGCAGGCGCGCTGGGCGGCGGGGGAGACGCAGGCGATGTGCGGCGAGGGGCCGTGGCGGGTACTTCAGCTGACGCCGGCCTGAGCCGTCCGTCAGTATTGTTTCCTTAGAAACAGTTTCCCCGCTGTCCTTTCTTCGCCCTTTCTTCCCCCCCCGGAGGTACCCGCATGAAGTTCGCCCGTCTGCTCGCCCGCCTGTTCATCGGCGCCACGTTCATCGGCCACGGCACCCAGAAGCTCTTCGGCTGGTTCGGTGGCCCCGGCATCGACGGGACCACCGGGATGATGAAGAATCTCGGCCTGGCGCCGCCGCGGGCGAACGCCTACGCGGCCTCGCTCTCGGAGACGCTCGGCGGCAGCGCGATCGCTCTCGGCGCCTTCACCCCGCTCGCCGCCGCCTCGCTGATCGGCACGATGACCACGGCGATCCGCACGGTCCACCTGAAGAACGGCTTCTGGTCGACCGGTGGTGGCTACGAGTACAACCTGACGATCATCGCCGCCCTGCTCCTGCTCGTCGACGGCGGCCCCGGGGCGCTCTCGGTCGACGGGGCGCTCGGGCTCGAGGAGACCGGCGCCGGCGTCGCCCTCGGGGCGCTCGCCCTCGGCGTGCTCGGCTCGACCGTCACCCTCGCCGCCGCCCAGGCCGCGGGCAAGAAGGCCGCCGCCGAGGCGGCCGCCGGGTCGGCGACCCCGCAGCCCGTCGCCTAGACGCCCTTCCCCGGGCCCCGTCCACCTAGCCCCGCGCCGACGCGCTCTCGTAGGCACGCACCAGCTCGACCACCGACGCCGGGGCTTTCGCCGGCGATCCGGCGTCGAAGGGCGGCTGCGGGTCGTACTCGATCGCCAGCTGGATCGCCTGGGCGAAGTCGGGCCCGACCTCCTTGCCGACCAGGTGGAGGGCCATGTCGATCCCGGCGGAGACGCCGGCCGCGGTCATGTACTTGCCGTCTTCGACCCAACGGCCGCCGACCGGATCGGCGCCGTACTCGCGCAGGCCGTCGAGGTAGAGCCAGTGGCCGGTCGCCTTCCTGCCCTCCAGCAGGCCGGCGGCGCCGAGGACCAGCGAGCCGGTGCAGACCGAGGTCGTCCAGCGGGTGCCGCCGTCGACGTGGCGCAGCCACTTCAGCGTCTCCTCGTCCTCGAGCAGCGCCCGGTTGCCTTCGCCGCCGGGGATCAGGACGATGTCGGCTTCGGGGCGTTCGGCGAAGTCGTGGTCGACGGTGATCCCGAGGCTGCCGGCGTCGGTGCGGACCTCACCGCGCTCCTTGCCGACGAAGAAGACCTCCCAGTTGGGGACCGAGCGGAAGACCTCGTAGGGGCCGATCGCGTCGAGGGCGGTGAGTCCGGGGAAGGCGAGCACGGAGATCTGCATGCCGCAATCGTGCCCGTCCCGCGATCGGTCGGCCAGTGGCAGGAATGCCAATGCCCGATAGATTCCTGCCATGCCCCGACATCGGGTCGTCGCCTTATGTCTGCCAGACACTGTCGCCTTCGACCTGACGGCGCCGGCGCAGGCGTTCTCGCTGGCCGTCGACCCCGATGGCAGGCCGCTCTATGACTTCTCGACCTGCTCGATCGACGGCCGGCCGGTGAGCACGACCCGGGGCATCGAACTGGGTGGGTTCGAGATCGGCGTGCACGGCGACCTGAGCGAGCTGGACGACGCCGACACCGTCGTCGTCCCCGGCTACCACGGGATCTACAAGGCGCCACCCGAGGCGGCGCTGGGGGCTCTGCGCGACACCGCCGAGCGCGGCGCCCGCGTCCTCTCGGTCTGCACCGGCGCTTTCGCCCTCGCCGCCGCGGGCCTCCTCGACGGCCGTCACGCCGCCACCCACTGGGCGTACGCCGAGTACCTCTCCCGGTGTTTCCCCGCGATCGTGGTCGACTCCGACGTCCTCTTCGTCGACGAAGGCGCGGTGCTCACGTCGGCCGGGCTGAGCGCCGGGATCGACCTCAGCCTGCACGTGATCCGCGCCGACCACGGGGTCGCCTGCGCCGATCGCGTCGCCCGCCATCTGGTCGCTCCACCGCATCGCGACGGCGGCCAGGCGCAGTTCTTCCACGCCGAGCAGACCCCCGCCGAGCCGAGCGCCGACGGCTCTTTCGAGGCGACGCGCGCCTGGGCCCGCGAGCGGATCGCCGAGCCGCTGACCGTCGCCGAGATGGCTCGCCACGCCAACGTCAGCCCGCGGACCTTTGCCCGCCGCTTCCGCGCCGAGACCGGGACGACGCCGTTGCAGTGGCTGCTCTCGCGCCGGGTGCTCGAGGCGCGCCGGTTGCTCGAGGAGTCCGACCTGCCGATCGAGACCGTCGCCCTGCGGGCCGGCTTCGGCAACGCGGCCTCCTTGCGGGACCATTTCCGCCGCGCCACCGCGACCACCCCGACCGCCTATCGCCGCACCTTCCAGCCCGCCGAGCGACCTTGATCTCTCGTTTCGTCACTACTCCGATACATCTCGGGCGAAGTCGTGTTGAAGACTGCCCCGGCCCGTGATGACCGACCCGTCCCGCTATCCTGCTCAACTCCTTTGAGGCGCCTGCTCGCAGCAGCACTTGTCCTCGTCGCCCTCGCGGGCGGCGCTTACGTCTTCTCGCCGGAGACGACGACCACCGCCTCGGCGGCGGCGACCCCACGCGCGCCAAAGGGCTTCTTCGGGATCGCGCCGCAGACGGGGCTGACCGAAAAGGACGTCAAATACATGCGTGCGGGCGGGATCGAAACGATCCGCTGGCCGCTGGCCTGGTCGGTGATCCAGCCGACGAAAAAGGGCGAATACGCATGGGAATGGTTCGACCCGGTGGTCGAACAGGCCGCGCTGCAGGGCCTCACCGTGCTGCCCTTCGTCGTCGCCACGCCGGCCTGGCTGGCGAAGAAGCCGACGACGTTGCCGATCCACAACGCGGCTCAGCGCAAGGCCTGGACCAAGTTCCTCGAAGCGGCCGCCGAACGCTACGGACCGGGTGGCGTCTTCTGGAAGATGCACGCCCCGGCGACGATCCGCGAAGAAAAGGAAAGGCAGGCGAACGGACCGGTCTACGAGCTCGCCGGCGCCAAGCTGACGCCGATCGCCAAGCCGTTGCCGATCCGCAACTGGCAGATCTGGAACGAGGCGAACTTCTTCTACTTCGCCTATCCGGTCAGCCCGCACGATTACGCGCGCCTGCTCAAAGCATCGGCCCCGGCGATCAAACGGGCCGAGCCGAGCGCCAAGGTGATCCTCACCGGTCTCTTCGGCGAACCGACGGCGGGCGCCAAACGGGGCATGCCGGCGAGTCAATTCCTCGAACAGCTCTACCGGGTCCCGAACATCAAGAGCTACTTCGACGGCATCGCGCTGCACCCGTACGCGATCGACTCCGAACAGCTCGAAGAACTGGTCGAACGCTTCCACGACGTGACCGTCGAGAACCACGACCGGGTGCCGCTCTACATCACCGAGATGGGGTGGGGCTCGCAGAACGACTTCCACATCGACGCCTTCGAGCACGGCGTCCGCGGGCAGGTCGAAGAACTGACCAGCGCCTACTCCTACCTGCTGGCCAACCGCACCAGGCTCGACCTGAAATCGGTCTACTGGTTCTCCTGGAAGGACCTGCCCGAATCGTGCGCCTTCTGCGACTCGGTCGGCCTGTTCAAGTCAGGCGCCGGCTTCCGCGCCAAGCCCTCCTGGCGCGCCTTCGTGCAGATCACGCACGGCCAGACCCACCCCTAGCGCCCTGCACGCGCGGCGGCGCACTTCGCGCTCAACGAGTGCCCGATCGGGCGAGGTCGAGGCGGCGGATGCTCGTCGGGGCGGTGCCGACGGTCGCCAGCGCGGCGGCGTAGCCGCGGTCGATCTTCAATGGCAACGCGACGACCTCGGGGCCGGGAGGAGGCCCGGAGAGTCCGGCGCCCGTGCACTTGGCCCGCGCCTCGAAGCGCGTCCAGGCAGCGTAGAAGGTACCTTCGCGTTCGTCGTCCGCCGCCGCGGCGACCGCCGCCGCGTCCTCGTCGGGCAGCCAGCGCGCCGCCAGCCGCAGCAGGTCACGGCGTGGGCGTATCCCCTCCACGTCGACACCGATCTCGACCCCGCCCGTGGCGACCGCGACCAGGGCCAGGCCGCGCGAGTGGCTGAGGTTGAAGGAGAGCGCCGCCGGCGATGCGGCAAGCCCGGGCTTGCCGGCCTCGCCGACCTTCAGGGCGATCGCATCCGGTGCCTCGCCCAGATAGGCGCCGAGGATCTCGCGCAGCGCCGCACGCGCCGCCGCCCGCCCTCCCGGGGTCGGCAGCTCGACCCGCCAGACGTGAGCCTCGCCGCGGTCGGGCGCACTCGGAGCGTCGGGATGGCGGGGCTCTGCGATACCGTCGCGATTCATGCCTAGGGTCCTGATCACCGGCGGAGCGGGGTTCGTCGGTTCGAATCTTGCCGTGTCTCTTGCCGGCCGGCATCCCGACTGGGAGTTCGTCGTGCTCGACAACCTCTATCGGCGCGGCTCGGAACTGAACCTGCCACGGCTGGAGGAGGCCGGGGTCGAGTTCGTCAAGGGCGACGTGCGCGAGCCCGCCGACCTGATGGCGCTGCCGAAGCTCGACGCGATCGTCGAGTGCTCGGCCGAGCCGTCGGTGATGAGCGGTGTCGACGGCGACACCGGCTATCTCGTCCACACCAACCTCACCGGCGCCTACAACTGTCTCGAGCTTGCCCGCCGCGACGGGGCCTACTTCGTCTTCCTCTCGACCAGCCGCGTCTATCCGGTGCAGCCGCAGGTGGAGCTGGCGCTGGAGGAGGCCGAGACGCGCTTCGAGCTCGCGGCCGAGCAGCCGTTTCGCGGCGTCTCCCCGGCCGGGATCTCCGAGGACTTCCCGCTCGAGGGCGCGCGGACGCTCTACGGCGCGACCAAGCTCTCGGCCGAGCTGCTGGTCGAGGAGTATCGGGCCGCGCTCGGCGTCCCGGCGGTGGTCGACCGCTTCGGCGTGATCGCCGGCCCCTGGCAGATGGGCAAGGTGGACCAGGGGGTGTTCACCCATTGGATGCTCGCCCACCACTTCCGCAACCCGCTCTCATATATCGGTTTCGGGGGACATGGAAAGCAGGTGCGCGACCTCCTCCACGTCGAGGACCTGGTCGACCTGGTCGAGCGTCAGCTTCTCGATCCGGCGACCTGGGACGGCCAGACCGTCAACGCCGGCGGCGGCCGCGAGTGCAGCCTGTCGCTGCTCGAGACGACGGCGATCTGCCAGGAGCTGAGCGGCAACGAGGTCCCGATCGCCCCGGTCGCCGAGACCCGGCAGGGGGACGTGCCAATCTATCTTTCCGATTGCACCAAGCTGTTCGAGCTCGACGAGTGGAGGCCAAGGCGCTCAGCCCACCAGGTGCTCGCCGACATCCACGACTGGATCGCCGCCGATGAGGACCGAATCGCCGCGGCGCTCGAAATCGACACCCAAGACGGGGAAAAGGAGTAGGAACTGTGCCAGTAGCGATCATCACCGGCGCCGGCGGCCTGATCGGCTCCGAGGCTGTCGACCACTTCATCGGGCAGGGCTTCGACGTGGTCGGGATCGAGAACGACATGCGGGCCCGCTTCTTCGGCCCCGAATCGTCGACCTCGCACGTCACCCGGCGCCTCGTCGACGAGCACGACGGCTTCAAGTGGGAGAACGTCGACATCCGCGACGCGGCCGAGGTCGAGCGGATCTTCCGCGGCCACGCCGGTCAGATCGAGCTGGTCATCCACACCGCCGCGCAGCCCTCCCATGACTGGGCGGCAAGCGAGCCGCAGACCGACTTCGGCGTCAACGCCAACGGCACCCTGAACCTGCTCGAGGCGGCGCGCGCCCACGCGATCGACGCGCCCTTCATCTTCACCTCGACCAACAAGGTCTACGGCGACACGCCGAACCGGCTGCCGCTGCAGTCGCTGGAGAAGCGGCTGGAGCTGCCCGAGGACCATCCCTACTACAAAGGCATCGACATCTCGATGTCGATCGACGTCTCGACCCACTCGCTGTTCGGGGTGTCGAAGGCGGCCGCCGACCTGCTCGTGCAGGAGTACGGCTACTACTTCGACATGCCGACCGTCTGCTTCCGCGGCGGCTGCCTGACCGGGCCGCAGCACGCCGGCGCCAAGCTCCACGGCTTCCTCGCCTACCTGATGAAGTGCACCGTCACCGGCACGCCGTACACGATCTTCGGCTACGAGGGCAAACAGGTTCGCGACAACATCCACAGCGCCGACCTGATCGCCGCCTTCGATGCCTTCCGCAAGAACCCGAAGCCGCACGCCGTCTACAACATCGGCGGCGGGCGCTTCTCCAACTGCTCGATGCTCGAGGCGATCGAGGTCTGCGAGCGGGTCTCCGGGCGGACGCTCTCCTGGGAGATGGGGGAGGCGCCGCGGATCGGCGACCACCGCTGGTGGATCTCCGACCTGGCCCCGTTCCAGGCCGACTACCCGGAGTTCAAGCTGCGCTACGGGATCGACGACATCCTGCAGGAGATGTACGAGCAGAACGTCGACCGCTGGCTGGCACCCGCCGCCTAGGGGTCGAGCCCGTGGGAGGGACGGGGGGGTTCGGGGCCCTGGCGGCCGTCCGAGGTGCGTCCCGGGCGTCTCGTGGCGGCCCGGGCAGGCTGTGGCCGCCACGAGACGCCCGGGACGTGAGGGGGTTCAGGGAAGAGGTCACGGGTCGTGACGGGGTCCACGCTTCGGGGACGGGTCCGTGCGGAAGAGCCGCCCCGGAGCCCCGATCGTCGACGAAGACGCCGGGAACGTCACACTTTCCGGCCCTCCGAGGGCCGAGATCGAGGCCCCGGGACGCGCTGTCGACTTTGACCCTCCTATAGGAGGGTCAAACCCGGGTCACGTGCTCGTGACGTCCGAAGAAGACGGGAGGAAGGGTCACGTTCCCGGCGCCTCTGTGACGGGACCCGACATCGGTGACGGATCCGGCACGCCCTCGTGACGATCCCCCGCTCCCCGCACCCCCGGCCGTCTCGGCCACGGCCACAGCCTGCCCGGGCCGTGGCCGAGACGGCCGCGTCCCTCGGCCGTCCCTTCCCCGGGCGCCGCCTTCCCGGGCCGATCCCCTCCCGGCCGCGGCGCTCGTGAAATCAACCCTCCAGCAGCGGGGCGGGCTCAGCCTTCGGTCGCCGCGGGCAGCGGCAGCTCGAAGACGTAGGGCCCGACTTCGGTATCCGGCTTGAAGTCGTTGAGGACGTAGTTGACCAGGGGCTTGTCGGGCGGCGGCAGGCCTTTCAGGTACATGACCGCCTGTTCGTCGTTGCGGATCGCGCAAGGATGGGGCGACGCTTTCAGTTCGCGCAGCGCCTGGGCCTGCTGGGATTCGTTCAAGGCGTACACCCAGGCGTTCGGGAGCGTCGGCCGCGGCGCTTCGAGTTCGGACCAGAAGTAGAACGCGTTGACGCTCGGCCAGCCGATCAGCGTCGTGCAGTGGTGCTGTTTGATCAGGTCGACCACGTCTTCGAGTTGTTCGGCCTGTTCGGAGGGGAGATGGAGGAGTTCGGCACCCGGCAGGTCGAGCTTCTTCTCCTGGCGATAGTTGGAGATGTGTTCGGTGCCGGGCAGGAGGATTCCGTTGAGGAGGAAGAGCGCCGGCAGCGCGATCGCGAGCACCGGGACGACGGCGCCGTAGTTGGCCGCCGCCGAGGTGCTCCGCGCGGCACTCCAGGCGCGCAGTTCGACCACCGCGTCACCGAGGCAGACGGCGCCGACGAGGGCGAAGGAGAAGGCGGCGATGCCCATCTGGCTGCCGGGCACGGGGTAGACCTGCAGCGACTCGGCCAGCGCCAGCATCGGCACGAAGACGCGCAGCAGGCGCCGGTGCGGTGGCTCGATCCGGCCGAGGGGCGGGATCGCCGCGACCCAGGCGAGGACCATCGCCGGGACCACCGGGTTGCCGGCCGCCGGGTTGAGGCCGAGCGGGGCGATGCTCGCGACGGAGAAGAGGATCGTGAGGCCGGCGACGCTGCGCAGCAGGCCTGGCCAGATCGAGGGCTTGCCTTCCTCGCCGGCGCGGCGCAGTCGCAAGCTGAGCACCGCCCCGACGATGGCGGCGATTCCCCACTCCACGGCGGCCTTGGCGGGGAAGGGGAAGGCGCTGGTGAGGACGTCGCGGATGCCGAAGGCCTGCTTGATCGTCCCGTCGTAGACGTCGTGGAGCGACGGGCCGGTGGCGAGGATGATCACGACGATCGCGACGAAGGCGGCGATGAAGCCGGCGATCGCGGCGAGGATCCAGCGCATCAGCCCATCGTCGTCTTCGCCCCGAGCCGGCCAGAGCGGCCGCGCGGCGACGAGGACGGCGATCGCCGCGAACACCTCGAGGAGCAGGAATTCCCTGACCCAGGCGAAGTCCAGGTCGCGGTCCAGGACGAGCAAGGGCACGGCGAGGAAGGCGATCATCACCAGCCAGCGCAGCCAGCCGCGACGGTGGAGCGGCTCGACCGTGAGGACGGCGGCGACGGCCAGGGCGGCGATCGCGAAGATCCCGAGGTTGACCTTGGTCAGCAGGAGGGCGGCGAGGAGGGCGCCGCAGGCGCTCCCGGTGAGGATGCTGCGGCGCCGGCCGCCGCTCACCGCGACGAGGACGATCGCGCCGAGGAGGACGACGCAGAGTCCTTGTGGGTGCATCGGCTCGGCGGTGAGCACGTTCAGCGCGGCGAAGGCGCAGACCATCGTGGTGATCCCGAGCGCCAGGCGGCCGGTGAGCCGATGGGCGGCGACGCCGACGAGCAGGCTGGCGCCGACCCAGAGGAAGATCACGATCGAGCGGCCCGCGTCGGCCGTGATGGAGATCCCGAAGAGCTTGAAGAAGCCGCCGAAGAGCTCGTAGTAGAAGGGCCCGTAGACGGACCAGATTTCCTTGTAGAGCGGATCGCCGTGGACGAAGGCTTTGAGGGTGATCAGCAGCGTCCCCTCGTCGTCGTAGGGCGCGAACCCAGCGAAGATCCCGAAGTAGGCGGTGATCAGCGCGGCCAGCGAGACGAGCGCGTAGACGGCGATCGCGGTGACCGTGGGGTCGGCCCCGACCATGTTCTGTATCCGCCGCCAGGGCGAGCGATCGCCCGGCGCCGAATTCTTTCCCTGCATCACCGGGGCGGCACGATAACGCTAGGAGCCGACTTCAGCCTTCGCCGTGGCGATGAACGCGGCCGCGGCCGGGTCGAGCTCGAGCCCGGCGGCGCCGATCCAGCCGTCGACCTGCGCCGGCGAGCGGGCGCCGACGATAGCGCCGGCGACGCCGTCGAAGTGGAGCGCCCAGGCGATCGCCAGCTCGGCGATCGAGGTGCCGAGCTCGGCCGCGAGCGGTCGCAGCCGCTCGACCAGCTCCAGCGCCTGCTCCAGCTGTGGGCTCTGGAAGCGGGGGCGTCGGCGCCGCCAGTCGTCCTCGGGCAGGGTGGCGAGCCGCTCGGCCGAGAAGCGGCCGGAGAGGAGCCCCGACTCGAGCGGGCTGTAGACGATGGTCGGCACGTCGTGCCCCGCCAGCCACGGCAACTCGCTCCGCACCGGCTTTTCTTCCAGCAGCGAGAGCGGCAGCTGGGCGGCGTCGAGCGGCCGGATCGCCGCGCAGCGCTCGCAGAGCCGGAGGTCGAAGTTGCTGACGCCGGCCCAGCGGACCTTGCCCGCGTCGCGCAGCTCGCCCAGCGTCGACCATGCCGCTTCGACGACCTCGTCCTCGTCGACCGGCCAGTGCAGCTGGTAGAGGTCGAGTCGCTCGACCCCGAGCCGCCGCAGCGAGGCCTCGCACTCCGCGCGGATCGAATCCGGGCCGAGGTCGCGATCGGTGCCGCCGGTGTCGGGGTCGATCCGGATGCCCGCCTTGGTGAAGACCAACGGCCGCTCGGCGACCGGGATCTTCGCCAGCGCGCGGCCGACGATCTCCTCCGCGTGGCCGCCGCCGTAGACCGCCGCGGTGTCGATCCAGCCGACCCCGCGATCCACCGCATGGAGGATCGTCGCCACCGAGTCCTCATCGTCCTGAGGCCCCCAGCCGACACCGCCGAAAGCCCAGGCCCCGAGCCCGAGCGGGCTGAGTGGGGGGAGAGGTTCGGGGGATGTGGTCGCTAGATTGAGGTCTCCTGCCATGGGTCCGGCGAATCAAATCAGGCTCAGTGCCGTCATTCCCTGCTACCGGGAGGCCCAGTCGATCCCGGTGATGCACGAACGCCTGACCAAGGTGTTCAGCGAGATGGGCGTCGACTGGGAGATCATCTTCGTCGACTCCGGCAGCCCGGAAGGCGACCCCACCCCGGGGGTCCTGGCCGAGCTCGCCGAGCGCGACCGCCGCACCACGGTCATCCACCACACCCGCGCCTTCGGCTCGCAGAGCGCCTACTCGAGCGGCATGCGGATCGCCAGCGGCGACGCGGTGATCCTCCTCGACGGCGACCTGCAGGATCCGCCGGAGCTGATCCCGGAGATGTTCGCCCGCTGGCAGGAGGGCTACGAGGTCGTCTACGGAGAGCGCATCACCCGCGAGGGCCCGGCCCTGATGAACGCCGGCCGCAAGGCCTTCTACCGGGTCTTCCAGCGCACCGCCTACGTGCCGATGCCGGTCGACGCCGGCGACTTCTCGCTCCTCGACCGCAAAGCCGTCGACGCGATCAACGAGATGCCGGAGAAGCACCGCTTCGTGCGCGGCCTGCGCGCCTTCGTCGGCTTCCGTCAGATCGGCATCCCCTACGACCGTCCGGAGCGCCTCTTCGGCAAATCGTCGAACAACTTCCTCGCCAACATGGGATGGGCGCGCCGGGCGATCATCTCCTTCTCCTACGCGCCGCTCGACCTGATGGTCTGGCTGGCGGCGATCACCACCACGGTCGCGGTGATCGCCGGGATCGTCGAGATCGTGCTGCGGATCACCGACCCCGGCGCGGCGCCGAAGGGCTACGCGACCCTGATCGTCGTCGTCCTCTTCATCGGCGGCGTGCAGATGATCTGCTTCGGCGTGATCGGCTCCTACCTCGCCCACATGTACGAGGAGATCAAGCGACGGCCCTCGTACATCGTCAGCCAGGTTCTGAACCCGCCGCGGCCGCGCCAACCGGTCGAAGGACCGTCCGAGGAACTGGTCCATGCGGACGTCCGCGTGGTTGCTAACGTGGATGACGGTGAGCCCTGATCCTCAGCGCGCCACCGAGCTCCGCAGCCAGATCCTCGATCTGGTCCGTGAGTACCACGACGCGGCCTTCGGTGACGAAGATTTCCGGCCTGGAGAGTCGCCGATCCGCTTCGCGGGCCGGGTCTTCGACGATCGCGAGATCGTCAACCTGGTCGATTCCTCGCTCGAATTCTGGCTGACGACCGGGCCCTGGGCGGCCAAATTCGAGAAGCGCTTCGCCAAGATCTTCGGGCTGCGCCACGCGCTCCTGGTCAACTCCGGATCCTCGGCCAACCTCGTCGCCCTCTCCTGCCTCACCTCGACCAAGCTCGGCGCCAAACGGCTCGAACGCGGCGACGAGGTGATCACCTGCGCGACCGGGTTCCCGACCACGGTCAACCCGATCATCCAGAACGGCCTCGTGCCGGTCTTCGTCGACGTCGACGTGCCGACCTACAACCTCGACGTCTCGATGCTCGAGGAGGCCGTCTCGCCGAAGACCAAGGCGGTGATGGTCGCCCACACGCTGGGCAACCCGTTCGACCTCGACGCGATCACCGCCTTCTGCGAGAAATACGACCTCTGGCTGGTCGAGGACTGCTGTGACGCGCTCGGTTCGACCTACCGCGGCAAACCGGTCGGCAGCTTCGGCAACCTCGCCTCGGTCAGCTTCTACCCGGCCCACCACATCACCATGGGGGAGGGCGGCTGCGTCCTCACGAACAAGGGCACGCTGAAGCTGTACGCCGAGTCCTTCCGCGACTGGGGCCGCGACTGCTGGTGCGAGCCGGGCAAAGAGGACACCTGCGGCAAGCGCTTCGACCACCAGCTCGGCGAGCTGCCGCGCGGCTACGACCACAAGTACATCTACTCGGACGTCGGCTACAACCTGAAGCTGACCGACATGCAGGCCGCCGTCGGCCTCGCCCAGCTCGACAAGCTCGATGAATTCACCGCCGCGCGGAAAGCCAACTTCCGCCGCCTCCACGAGGGCCTGAGCGACCTACAGGACTTCCTCATCCTGCCCGAGGCGACGCCGCAGTCGGACCCGAGCTGGTTCGGCTTCCCGGTGGCGCTGAAGGAGGAGTGCCCGGTCGACCGCGACACCGTGCTGCGCTTCTTCAACGAGCGGGAGATCGCCACCCGCCTCCTCTTCGCCGGCAACCTGGTGCGCCAGCCCGCCTACCTGAACAGCGAGCACCGCCGGGTCGGTGACCTGAAGGGCGCCGACTTCGTCATGGACAACGTCTTCTGGGTCGGCGTCTACCCCGGGCTGACCGAATCGATGGTCGACTACATGATCGAGAGCTTCCACGACGTCCTCACCGGTGGCGCCGGCGCCGGCTCGAATGGCGCCGACCCGGTGGTCGCGGCGGAGCGCGAGTAGTTGCGCGCTTCCGACTGGATCGCGAAGTTCCTCGCCTCGCAGGGCGTCGACGCGGTGTACGAAGTCGCGGGCGGCATGATCGTCAACCTGATCGACGCCCTCCACCGCGACGGCCAGGTGCGGATCGTCGCCTGCCATCACGAGCAGGCCGCCGGCTTCGCCGCCGAGGGGCACGCGCGGATGAACGGGGTGCCCGGCGTCGCGATGGGGACCAGCGGCCCCGGCGCGATCAACCTGCTCACCGCGCTCGGCAGCTGCCACTTCGACTCGACCCCGGCGGTCTTCATCACCGGGCAGGTCAACCGCCACGAGCGCAAGCTCGACCGGCCGATCCGCCAGCTCGGCTTTCAGGAGACCGACGTGGCGGCGATGGCGGCGCCGATCGCCAAGGCCGCCTGGCGGGTGGAGACGATCGAGGAGCTGCCGACCCGCTTCGAAGAGGCCTTCGCCCTGGCCCGCTCCGGCCGTCCCGGCCCGGTCCTCGTCGACGTCCCGCTCGACCTGCAGCTGGCCGAGGTCGAGGCGCCGCTGCCCGCGGGGCCGGTGCCGACCGAGCCACCGCACGATCCCCTCAGCGCCGACGCCGCGGCCCGTGCCGTCGCCGACCTGGCCGCGGCCGAGCGGCCGCTGATCCTGGCGGGTGGCGGGCTGCGCGCCGGGCGCGCGGTCGCTGCCTTCCGCGCGCTGGTCGACCAGCTCGGCGTCCCGGTCGTCAACTCGCTGATGGGCGTCGACGCGCTGCCCTACGACCACCCGCTGCGGGTCGGCATGATCGGCACCTACGGCAACCGCTGGGCCAACATCGCCCTCTCCCGCTGCGACGCCCTGCTGGTGCTCGGCAGCCGGCTCGACATCCGCCAGACCGGGGCCGACACCGACGCCTTCATCGCCGGCGGCAAGATCCATCACATCGACGTCGACCCGGGCGAGATCAACAACCGGGTCACCGGGGTCGAGGCGCTGGTCCAGGACCTGGCGCTGGCGCTCGTCGACCTCGCCGCCGCGGCGGCGACGGGCACGCCGGGCGACCACGCGGGCTGGGCCACCGAGATCGCCGACCTGCACGAGCAGTGGCCCGACACCGGCGAGCTCCCCGGGATCGAGGGCATCAACCCCAACCGGGTGATGCACCAGCTCGCCCACCCGAGCGCCTCGGCCTACGTCGCCGACGTCGGCCAGCATCAGATGTGGGCGGCCCAGTCGGTCGAGCTGCAGGGCGAACAGCGCTTCCTCACCTCCGGCGGGATGGGGGCGATGGGCTCCGGGCTGCCGCTGGCGGTCGGCGCCCAGATCGCGAGCGGCGCCCCGGTCGTCTCGATCAACGGCGACGGCGGCTTCCAGCTGAACATCCAGGAGCTGCAGACGCTGGCGCGCAACCAGCTGCCGGTGAAGGTCGTCGTCCTCGACAACGGCAGCCACGGGATGGTGCGCCAGTTCCAGGAGTCCTACCTCGACGGCCGCTACCAGTCGACCGTCTGGGGCTACTCGGCGCCGGACTTCGCCGCCGTCGCCGAGGCCTACGGCATCCCCGCCCGGCGGGTCGAGGACCCGGCCGAGGTCGAGGGGGCGATCGCGGAGATGTGGGCGCACGACGGCCCGCACCTGCTCGAGGTCGCGATCGACGAGAAGGCCAACGCCTATCCGAAGATCGCCTTCGGCTACCCGATCTCGGAGATGGAGCCCTTCGTCGCCCCCAAGGCGATGGAGGCGACTTAGCGCGCTTCTGACAGCCGGTCAGGTACCCGTGAGCGCAGCGAGCTGCGCCGAGGTCACCTGGCGCATGTCGGCGCCGGCCTCGTACTCGCGATACCAGTCGGCGGTCGCCGCGAGGCCGGCCTCGAGCGGGGCCAGGGGGCGCCAGCCGAGGCGCATGCGGGCGCGGGAGGAGTCGAGCTTCAGGTAGTGGGCCTCGTGCGGGTGGGGGCCGTCGTCGACGGTCCAGCGGACCCGCTCCGGCCAGAGCTCGGCGAGGCGCTCGACCAGGTGACCGACCGGCTGGGCCTCCTCGTCGGCGGGCCCGAAGTTCCAGCCGGATGCCAGCTCGGGGTCGTCCCAGACGGCCTGGGCGAGGACGAGGTAGCCGCTCAGCGGGTTGATCACGTGCTGCCAGGGCCGGATCGCGTTCGGGTTCCGGACCCGCACGCTCTCCTGCGCCAGCACCGCCCGCATCACGTCGGGGACCAGCCGGTCCTCGCCCCAGTCGCCGCCGCCGATCACGTTGCCGGCCCGCGCCGAGGCGAGCCGCGCCCCGTCGGGGTCGGAGAAGAAGGAGCGGCGGTAGGCGGCGGTGACGATCTCGGCGGCGCCCTTGGAGCTGGAGTAGGGGTCGTGGCCGCCCATCGGCTCGTCCTCGCGGTAGCCCCAGTCCCACTCCCGGTTCTCGTAGCACTTGTCCGAGGTGACGTTGATGACGACGCGGACGCCAGCGGCGGCGCGGGCCGCCTCGAAGAGGTTGACGCTGCCCATCACGTTGGTCTCATAGGTCGCCCGCGGTTCGGCGAAGGAGCGGCGCACCATCGGCTGCGCGGCCATGTGGATGACGACCTCGGGATCGCAGGCGGCGAGGGCCGCGTTGAGCGCCTCCGGGTCGCGGACGTCGCCCTCGACGCTCTCCATCCCGGCTTCGACCCGGGCCAGCTCGAACAGCGAGGGGTCGGTCGGGACGAGGTTCGAGTAGCCGGTGACGGCGGCGCCCATCGACTGCAGCCAGAGCGAGAGCCAGGCTCCCTTGAAGCCGGTGTGGCCGGTCAGGAAGACGCGTCGGCCGCGCCAGAAGTCGGGGTCGACGGACCCTCGCGGGGCGGCCACGTCACTCCCAGGTTCGCCAGGGCGGCGAGCCGGAGTCCCACAGCTCCTGCAGGACCTGGCGGTCGCGCAGGGTGTCCATCGGCTGCCAGAAGCCTTCGTGGCGGTAGCAGGCCATCTGTCCCTCGCCCGCCAGGCCGCGCACCGGCCCCTGCTCCCAGATCGTCGAGTCGTCGGTGAGGAAGCGGCCGACCTTGGGGCTGAGCACGAAGAAGCCGCCGTTGGTCGCCAGGCCGTCGCCGCGCGGCTTCTCTTCGAAGTGGTTGACCTGGTCCCCCTCGATGTCGAGGGCACCGAAGCGGCCGGGTGGCTTGACCGCGGTGATCGTCGCTTCGCGTCCCTGCTCCTGGTGGAACGCGATCAGCGCCGCGATGTCGATGTTGGCGACCCCGTCGCCGTAGGTGAAGCAGAAGTCCTCGTCGCCGAGGTAGGGGAGGACGCGGCGCAGGCGGCCGCCGGTCATCGTGTCCTCGCCGGTCTCGACCAGCGTCACCTTCCAGGGCTCGGTCGCCGAGCGGTGCACCTCGGTGGTCCCGGCCGCCAGGTCGAAGGTGACGTCGGACGTGTGCAGGTAGTAGTTCGCGAAGAACTCCTTGATCATGTAGCCCTTGTAGCCGAGGCAGATCACGAAGTCATCGATGCCGTGCGCGGCATAGATCTTCATGATGTGCCAGAGGATCGGCTTGCCGCCGATCTCCACCATCGGCTTCGGCCGGGTCGAGGTCTCCTCGCTCAACCGGGAGCCGAGGCCTCCTGCCAGGATCACCGCCTTCACCGGGGCGAGGCTATCGAACGGGCTGGTGGCGTACCGCGCCGCTCGGCGACGGTCGGATGCGAAATCATGGCGCCGATGGTCGATGGGCTGGCGGGGCAGACACCAGGGGAGGACGACGGGAGCGCCGACTCCGGCCTCGCGTGGCTTGCCGTAGCCCCGGCTGCCGCCGTCGGCCTGCTCCTGGTCGCGCTGCTGGGCGGGCCCCTGGGCAAGGTGCTCTTCCCGGTCGAGACGAGCGACTTCTGGCCCTCGGCGCTGAAATACGTCGGGCCGGAGCCCACCGAGGAGGCCCGCTACCTCCTGGCGCTGCTCGCCGCGCTGTTCGTGCCGGCCTTCCTGATCTGGGCGCACGAGCGCCGCTTTCGCCTGGAGGTGCCGCGTCCCGTGGTGCTCGCCCAACAGCTGGCCTTCGTCCTCGTCCTCGTCCTCGCCACCTTCTGTCGCCTCGGCAGCGTCCATCTCGACATCTCCTACTTCACCCTGCCGACCGTCGTGGTCGCCATCGCGATCGGCATCGGGTTCACGCTCACCCTGGGGACGTCGGCGCTCCTCGCGCGCGCGCGGACCCTGCTCGCCCGCCGCGACCGCGTCCTGCGCTGGGGCGCCGTCGCGGTCGCCGCGCTCGCGACCGCGATCTGGCTGCTGCCCGCGATCCAGCGCGACGCCACCGTCCTCCATGCTCTGCCGGGGAGCAGCGTCGCCCTCGTCTACACCTTCGACGAGGGCCTGTCCGTCCTCAACGGCCACACGCCGCTGGTCGACTACGTCGCCCAGTACGGCTCGCTGTGGCCGTACGTGATCGCGATCCCATTGCACTTCGGCAACGGCTCGCTCGCCGCCTACACGACCTCGATGGCGTTCATCACCTGGCTGGCGATGCTCGCCGTCTACGGGGTCATCCGCCGGGTCGCCGGTGGCCCGATCGCGGCGCTGCTCCTGTTCCTCCCATTCCTCGCCACGAGCTTCTTCATCATCCGCGGCCACCCGGTCTTCCGCTACAGCTTCGCCGACTACTTCGGCATCTTCCCGCTGCGCTACGCCGGGCCTTTCTTCGTCCTCTACCTGCTGGCCCGCCACCTCGCCGGCGAGCGACCGCGGCGCATCGGCTGGATCTTCGTGGTCGCCGGCCTGGCGGTGCTGAACAACGGCGATTTCGGCATCCCGGCGCTGGGGGCGACCGCGATCGCGGTGGTCGTGGCGGCCGATGTGCCGCGCACCCGTCGCCGGCTCCTCGGCTGGGCCGGGGAAGCGCTCCTCGGGCTGCTGGGCGCCTTCGTCCTCGTCTCGATCGTGACGCTCTCCCGGACCGGCGAGCTGCCCGACGTGGCGCTGGTCTTCCGCTACGCGCACATCTTCGCCCTGGCCGGCTACTACCTGCTGCCGATGCCGTGGTTCGGGTTCTGGGTGGCCATCTACCTGACCTACTGCGCCGCCCTGGTCGTCGCGACGCTGCTGATGCTGCGACCCGACCACAGCCGGCTGGAGGTGGGAGCGCCGGCCTGGATCGGCGTCTTCGGGCTGGGGATCGGGGCCTACTACGCCGGTCGCTCCCATTACGAGGTCCTGATCGCGATGTTCTCCGCCTGGGGCCTCGCGATCATCTTCCTGCTCGTCGTCCTGACCAAGGAGCTGGTGCGCCGGGGCACCCGTCCCTCGCCCGCTCATTTCGCCGTCTTCGTCGGCTTCGGCCTGATGGTCTGCTCACTGGCCCAGTTCCCGGCCCCCTGGAAGTCGGTGCGCCGGCTCGAGCGCAACAGCCCGGAAATCTTCCAGCCGTCAGCCGACGAGGCGTTCATCGGGGCCTACGTGAAGCCTGGTGAACCGGTGGCCCTGCTGGCGCAGCTGGGTCAGCGGATGAGCCGCGTGCTCGGCGTCGACGATGTCACGCCCTACTCGGCCGTGCCATCGATGCCGACCAGGATGCAGCTGAAGGAAACGATCGAGCAGCTGCGCGAAAATGGCGGGACCAAGGTGTTCTTCCAGGAAAGGACGGAAGTCTGGCCGGAGATGCCCGCGGCGATCGAACACTTCGGCTTCCACGAAGTCGCCGCCAGCGAACCGCCCGCCCCCGACGGGAATTTGGCCCCCGACCGGGTGATCTTCTTCTCCGACGTCCCGGGCGAAGGCTGACCCCGGGGGCGTTGCCTCAGCGACGCCCGATCACGAGGAACTGTTTGCCGAGCAGCTTCCAGGCGAGCGGCGTCTTCAGGTACATCCGGGTCAGGGCCGGCATCGGCGGCAGGATCCCGCGGAAGGAGTAGGGCAGGTACTGGGGGATGATCCGCTCCGGCTCGAAGCCCGCCGCGTAGAGGTGCTCGCCGATCGCCACGTGGGTGAGGGCGACGTAGTGGTCGGCGCAGTCCCAGTAGTCCTTCGAGCAGTAGCGGTAGTTCGGGCCCATGATCGCGATCCGCCCGCCCGCTTTCATCGTGTCGCGCATCTGTTCGAGGAACGAGGCGATCGCCTCCTGGTCGTACAGGTGCTCGAGGAAGTTGGAGACGAAGACCCCGTCGAAGTAGGCCGCCGGCAGGTCGGCGTCCTGGATCTTCGAGGTGATCCGTCTGGTCACCGCTTTGTCGGCGGCCTCGGGATAGGCGACCTCGTCGACCGCCCAGGTCTCCTGCGCCGGCACCGCCTCGATGAACTCGCCGCGGCCGGCGGCCGGGTCGAGCACCGTCGTCGGTCGCCCCATCGTCTCCCAGACGTGCGGCGCGATCTCGCCCCAGACCGCGGTGCGGGCACCCTGGTCGATGTCGCGGAAGCGGTAGTGGTAGAGGCGCTCGTAGTTCACGGGGCGGGGGTCTCCTTTGATCGAATCTAAGATTTGCGGTTGCCGACGGCACGCCAGGTGCCGCGGGGGCGGCTCTCGGCCGAGTCGTCGCGCAGGTAGTCGCCGCGACTCAGGTGGGCCTCGAGGAAGACGTAGAGGATGATGAAGAGGTAGCGGCTGCCCATCTCGTTCATCTTGAGGTGGGACTCGCCCTCGCTGCGGTTGGCCCACGAGATCGGCACGATCCCGTAGCTGTAGCCGCGCACGACCGCCTTCAGCGGGATCTCGACGGTCAGGTTGAAGTGCTGCGAGAGCAGCGGCTGGATGTGTTCGATCACCTCGCGCCGGTAGGCCTTGAAGGCGTTGGTGGTGTCGTTGTAGCCGTGCCGGAACAGCAGCCGGATGCAGAAGTTGACGATCCGATTCATGATCAGCTTCGAGCGCGGGTAGTCGATCACCACCGAGCCGTGCACCCAGCGGGAGCCGAACGCGCACTCATAGCCTTCCTCGAGCAGGCGGTAGTAGGCGACGATGTCCACCGGTGAGTCGGAGCCGTCGGCCATCACGATCGTCACCGCGTCACCCTCGAAGAGGTCGAGGCCGGCGCGGACCGCGAAGCCGAAGCCGGGGGAGTTGTGGGAGCGGACGCAGCGGATCTGGGGGTGGTCGACGGCGACCTCGGCGACGACGGCCGCGGTGCGGTCCTTGCTGGCGTCGTCGATGACGAGGATGTCGTGATCGATCCCCTCGGCCTCCAGGTGGTCGGCGATCCCGCGCAGGGTCCGCGCGATCGAGCCCTCCTCGTTGTGAGCCGGCATCACCACCGACAGCTTCATTCCGTCACCTTTCGTCTACCGACCGCGACCGCAGACGGTCGCCGGTCCCGTCGTTTCAAGCTGCATCTTCCACGGAACACTGGACCGGTCGGCGGGTAGCGCCAGAGCGATCGTTTCTTCGCTCTGTACCCCTTCATGAAACTGGATCGGGAATCCGTCGGCGAAGCGCTTCAGCGAGACGGTGGTGATCGGTTCGGGGCCGGCCTCGACGAAGGCGCCTCCGGGCGGCAGGTCGAGCAGTGGTGAGACGCCTGCGGTCGGGGTCGCGGTGACGCAGCCGGCCACCGGAACCTCGAATTCACCGGGTCCGGCGGCGGTCTCCGGCGCTCCGGAGGGCAGTTCGGAGGCGGTGGCGTCGGTCACCTTCGCCCGCTCCCCTTCGAAGAGGACTTTGTCGGCGGAGTAGCGGCCGGGTTCCGGGGCTTCGGCCAGTTCGGCCTCGTCGTAGCCCGCCGAGCCCCACTTGTCGCGGGCGGCGAAGTAGGCGCCGGCTTCGATCGAGACGTATCCGGTGCCGGTGACTTCTTCGCTCAGCAGGAAGGTCGGGGCGACGTGGCCGCGCGCCAGTTCGACCGCGCCCAGCGCCGATTTCTCGAGGATGCTGGTCTGGTGGTAGGAGTCGTAGGCCTGATGCAGGTAATAGATGTTGCTGGCCATCGAGGCGACGGTCGCGACGCCGATCAGGACCAGGGTCCAGACCGCGGGCTTGCGGGGAAGTTGCAGTCCGCGGAGCAGCTCGGCGGCGAGCAGGATGACGATGATCACGCCGATCAGGGCATAGCGACTGGAGACCGGGGACCGGCCTTCCTCGGCGTAGAAGGCGTCGAGCAGCCAGAAGGAGAGGCCGAGGGCGAGGATGCCCCAGAACTGGCGCGAGACGCCGACCTTGTAGATGCGGAAGAGGGCGAGGACGACGGCGACGGCCAGCAGCGGCCTGCCCCACTCGAGGCCGCCGGAGATGTTTTCCGAGGTCGGCGTGGCGAGGCCGAAGACGGCCGCGATCGACGACGCGAACCCGTTCAGGACGTAGATCGGTGACTTCGCGACGTTGGCGATGGTGAAGCCGGTTTCGGCGTTGTGGCCCCAGCCCAGCCACCAGATCGCGAAGACGACCGCCGGCACGGCCACCACCCAGAGGCGCCGCCAGCGGTCCTCGCCGAGCAGGATCAACACCAGGAAGCAGGCGAGGAAGGGGAGGGCGAGGCTGGAGAAGACGATCGCCAGGACGAGCAGCGCGCAGGTGATGATGTCGCCGCGGCGGTCCTCGCGATCGAAGGCGACGAGCGCGCCCATGCCGGCGGCGATCGCCACCAGGTAGTTGATCTGGAAGGGCCAGAGCAGGTCTTCCCAGGCCGTTCCGAGGAAGAGGACCACCAGCGTGCCCGCGAGGGCCGCGAGCTGACCCACCCGCCGGCGCAGGTAGACGAAGAGCAGGACCGCGGCGGTGAGGAAGGAGCCGATCAGGACGACCCGCCAGGGGAAGGCCGAGCCCATGCCGAAGACCGCCAGCAGGAACTTGTAGACCAGCATCGGCCCGGCGACGATGTTCTCGCCGTGGGGGTCGAGGATCGAGTGGGCGTCGAAGCCGCGCCGGTAGACGAGGAATTCCCAGTCGTCGAGGAAGAAGGTGAGCTTCGAGCCCCAGTAGAGGAGCAGCGCGCCGGCGATGACGACCGCCCAGGCGAGCGCGATCAGGGTGGCGGTGGCGACGCGCCGATCGGGTGCGCTCGCTCGGCTCGCGCCAGGACGAGCTGCCTCGGTGCCGGAAACCACGGCCCGTAACTTACAGTTCGCCGGGTGACGTTCACGGTGCCATTCGTCGACCTGGGCTCGGCCCGAGAGGAACTGGGCGGAGAGTTGGAGGCCGCTCTGGAGCGGGTTCTGAAGTCCGATTGGTTCTTGCTCGGCAACGAGTTGGAGGAATTCGAGCGCTCTTTTGCCGAGTACTGCGGCGTCGAGCATTGCGTCGGGGTGGGGAGCGGGTTGAGCGCGCTCGAGCTCGGGCTGAAAGCGGCCGGGGTCGGGCCCGGCGACGAGGTGATCGTCCCCGCCTACACCTGGATCGCCACCTGGACCGCGGTCAGCCTGACCGGGGCGACGCCGGTCGGTGTCGACGTGCTCGCCGCGACCTACAACATCGACCCCGCGGCGGCCGCGGCGGCGGTGACCGAGCGGACCGCGGCGATCGTGCCGGTCCATCTGCGCGGCGAGCCCGCGGCGATGGAGCCGTTGCGCGCGCTCGCCGCCGAACGCGGCCTCTTCCTCTTCGAGGACGCCGCCCAGGCGCACGGCGCGCGCGCCGACGGGACCCGGGCCGGCGCCCTCGGCGACGCCGCGGCGTTCTCCTTCTACCCGGCGAAGAACCTCGGCTCGGTCGGCGACGGCGGTGCGGTGACGACGAACGACGCGGCGCTCGCCGAACGACTGCGCCTGCTCCGCAACTACGGCATGCGCAACCGCTACGAGATCGAGTCGACCGGGGTGAACTCGCGCCTCGACGAGATCGGCGCCGCCTCCCTGCGCGTCAAGCTCCCGCACCTCGACCGCTGGAACGAGGGCCGCCGCGCGATCGCCGCCCACTACCGCGAGGCGCTGGCGGGGGAGGAGGGGATCGAGCTGCCGGTCCCGCCCGCCTGGGCGGAGCCCGTCTGGCACCTCTTCGTCGCCGGGACCGCGGACCGCGACGCGACGATCGCGGCGCTCGGCGAGCGCGGTGTGCAGGCGCTGGTCCACTATCCCGTCCTTCCTCACCTGGCGCCGCCCTACCTGGCCGAGGGTCACCGCCGCGGCGAGTTCCCGGTCGCCGAGCGCCTCTCCGACCGGGCCTTCAGCCTGCCGATGTATCCGCAGTTGCCCGACGCCGGCCGTGACGCGGTGGTCGCGGCGCTGCGCGAGGCTCTGCGCGGTCGTCCTGGCGCGGGTTAGCATTCGCGGCCGTGAGCCTGCGCAGCCGCCTCGCGGCATCCTTCGGTGACTGGGTCGACCGGCGCCTGCAGCCGTTCTTCGACGAGACCAACTCGAACATGGCGGGCGGGTTCGACGGCGCCCAGGAGGCGATCCGCACGCTGCGCGAGGACCTCGGCCGCGCCCACGCGGAAATCGAAGAGATGCGTCACCGGCTGCGGCGGATCGAGCCCCACGCGACGCGGGCCGGCGAAATCTCCCGCCACATCTACGACGAGGAGCCCGCCAACCGACGCCGGCTCCACGCGCTGCGCGAAAGCGACGACTACGAGCTCGCCTTCACCGAGGACGAACCGCTGGTCAGCTTCATCATCCCCACCTACACCTCATACGAGACGCTGCGCGACGTGGCGCTGCCCTCGATCCTCGGGCAGACCTACGAGAACGTCGAGGTGATCGTGGTCGGCGATGCCGCGCCGCCGGAGACCGCGAGGGCGATCGAGGAAGTCGGCGACCCGCGGGTGCGCTACTACAACCTCACCCTGCGCGGCCCCTACTCGGAAGATCCCTCGAAGCGCTGGTACGTGATCGGCACGACCCCTTACAACGAAGGTCTCCGGCGGGCCAGAGGGCGTTGGATCGGGGGGCTCGGCGACGACGATGCGCTGCGGCCCGACCACACCGCGACGCTGCTGGCGGCCGCCCGCGTGAATCGCTGGGAGCACGTCTACGGCCTCCAGCAGGTGAACTTCGCCGCAGGCGAGCCGATGACGCTGGGCAAGTTCCCGCCCGAGCTCGGCGAATGGGGCCTGCAGGGCGCGCTCTACCACGGCGGCCTCGACTTCATCGAAATGGAGCTCTCCGACGCGATCTACGACGAGCCGAACGATTGGTCGCTCTGTCGCCGGCAGATCCTCGCGGGCGTGCGGATCGGGATGATCGAGGACGTCGTCTTCGACAAGCACGAGACCCGGCGCGCCTCCGCCGAGGACTGGAAGCACGGCGGCACCCCGATCATCGAGTGAACTTCACCGCCCACAACTTCGAGATCGCGCCTGGCCACTGGACCTTGCCCGGGGCGCCGGAGATCGGCACCGAGCCGCTCTCCGCCTCCTACCTGCGCACGATCCGGCAGTTCTGCCGGCCGGGGGCCCGGGTCGCCGACCTCGGTTGCCTCGAGGGCGGCTACTCGGTGCTCCTCGCCCGGGCGGGGTATGAGGTGGTCGGGATCGAGGGGCAGCCCGACAACTTCGAGATCTGCCGCGGGGTCGCCGAGCAGGTCGGCCTCGACAATCTCAGCTTCGTCCAGGACGACGTCCGCAACCTCGAGGCCCACGGCAGTTTCGACGCGATCCTCTGCGCCGGGCTCCTGTACCACCTCGATCAGCCGGTCGCCTTCCTCCACGAGCTGGGACGGTCGACCCGCCGGCTCCTGATCGTGCCGACCAACTTCGCCACGGTCGAGGGGCGGGAGCTGGAGACCTTCGGCGAACTGCTCGACGACGAGCTGAGCGAGCACGAAGGGCGCCGCGGTCGCTGGTTCGGTGAGGTACCCGGGCCGTGGAGCTCGCTCGGCAACGCGCGCAGCTTCTGGCTCGAGCGCGACGACCTGCTGCGGACGATGATCGACGCCGGCTTCCCGTCCGTCTTCGAGCAGTTCGACTGGATCGACGACGCGCCCACCAGGGAGCATCTCGAGGACCGCAAGGTGGCGGTCTTCGTCGGCGTCAAGCCCCCGGGTCAGGCCTCGCCGAGCGCCGCCTGAAACGCGTCGTAGTCGCGGTAGTAGTCGGCCTCGTCGTACCAGGCCGAGGCGAGGACGAGGCAGAAGGAGCCGGCCGAGAAGCTCTCCAGCTCGCGCCAGATCAGCCGCGGTAGGTAGAGGCCGAGGTGCGGGTTGTCGAGGTGGAAGGTGCGGCGCTCGGAGCCGTCGTCGACGATCACGTCGAAGCTGCCGCCGATCGGCACGATCAGCTGCTCCAGCTCGCGATGCGCGTGGCCGCCGCGGGCCGCGCCCTCGGGGACGTCGTAGAGGTAGTAGACGCGGGCGATCGAGAAGGGGACGTGTCGGTCCTCCTCGATGAAGGTGAGGTGGCCCTGCGGGTTCTCGATGACCGGCAGCTCGACCAGCTTGCATTGATCGATGCCCAAGAGGGCCGGCAGGTTAGCGCAGCGCTAGGATCGCCGCCCGATGTCCGCGGTCCACCGCAGCGCAGTAGTCGAGACCGAGGCGATCGGTGAGGGCGTGACGATCGCCGAGTTCGCCGTCGTCCGCGAGGGCGCGATCCTCGGCGACGGGGTGGCGATCCATCCGCACGTCGTGATCGGCGCCGGGGTGGAGGTCGGTGCGGGCACCGAGGTGCTCCCCGGCAGCGTGCTCGGTCGGGCGCCGAAGGCCGCCGGGATCGTCGCCCGCGAACCTGTCTTCGAGCGGCGGGTGGTGATCGGGGCCGGCGGCGCGATCGGGGTCAACGTCGTCGTCTACTACGACGTCGAGGTCGGCGCCGAGGTTCTGCTCGGCGACGGCGCCTCGATCCGCGAGCAGTCGCGGATCGGCGCCCGCACGGCGCTCGGCCGAGGCGTGACCCTCGACGCCGGCGTCACGGTCGGCGAGGAGACCCGGGTGATGGACAAGTCCCACCTGACCGGCGAGATGACGATCGGCAGTCGCGTCTTCGTCTCGACCATGGTCGCGACCACCAACGACAACTCCTTCGGCGAGGTACGCGGGTTCGAGCCGCCGACGATCGAGGACGACGCCGCGATCGGCGCCGGCGCCTCGCTGCTGCCCGGGATCACCGTCGGCCGCGGCGCGGTCGTCGCCTCGGGAGCGGTGGTCAGCCGTGACGTGCCGGCGGGCGAGACCGTCGCCGGTATCCCAGCGCGGCCGCTCCGACGGCAGCGGTGAGCACGACTCCGCCGAGTTGCATCGCGTAGGTCGCCGGGGTCGTCCAGGGGCCCTGCGCCATGTAGTAGGTCTGGGCCGGGAAGTGCAGCAGGGCGGCGAGCGAGGTTTCGATCGGGCCGATGTAGAGCCAGATCCGGCTCCAGGCGAGGGCGACGACGAAGAAGCCGGCGAGGGCGAGGTTGCCGAGTCCGAAGAAGCGGCGGAAGGCGAGGACGCCGGGGAGGAGCAGGAATGGGTAGATGTTGGCGACCTCCCGCGCCTGCGTGCTGAGCGCGCCGAGCACCCCGATCGCGATGATCGCGGCCATCCCGGGGCCGAGCCGCCAGGCGTCGCGGGCCGCCCGCGGCAGGTCGAACAGCAGCGCCAGCAGCAGCGGCCCGAAGTAGCCGACGAAGATGACGATGAAGACGCCCGGGTCGAGCGTCGTCCACCACAACTCTTCTTCGAGGATCTGCGCCGAGTCGTAGCCGGCGCGCTGGGCGAAGATCTTGCCGATGATCCGCGCCGCGGCGACGACGCCGACCGCGAGGACGATGCGCGACGGCTTCAGCGACCGCACCAGCGCCAGGAGGTCGCGTGGGTTCCGCGGCAGGAAGAAGCCGACGACGGCAAAGACGAAGGCACCGGTGATCACCGCGCTCAGGGGGAAGAGCTGATTGAGCTGTTCGTTCCCCTCGCTGCTGACCCGGCTGCCGCCGTGGTCGAGCACGATCACCGTGACCAGGGCGGCGACCCCGGTGACCGCGCCGACCGCTGCCGAGAAGCGGCTCATGCCCCGCCATGACCGGCCCCACGACGAGGGCTCCTCGGAGCGCTGGGCGAAGCTGATGCCGCGCCGTGCGGGCAGCAGCAACAGGACGCCGCCGGTGAGGAACGAGAGCGGCCAGGTGAAGCAGAGCAGGAAGACGGTGACCGCCAGCGCCGGCGTCCAGCCCCGCAGCCAGAAGTAGAGCGTGAGGGCGCCGAGGCCGAGTGCCACCTGATCGGTGAGGACCGGCGTGTAGCCGCCCACCCGCATCACCGCGAAGTTGATCAGCAGCGCGATCGTGCCGAGCACCTTCTCCCGGTCCCCCAGCCCGAGCAGCGCGGCGCAGCGGCACCAGCACCAGGTGGCAAGGGCGAACATGAAGGCGTTAAGGGCGGCGAAGAGGCCGATGATGTGGCCGTAGGTCGGCGTCAGCGTCGTCAGCTTCAGCCCCAGCCAGACCAAGCCCGAGGGGAAGATGCGGAAGATGTAGTACGAGTCGACTCCGTGCGCCTGGATACCGGTGTAGGGTTCCGGCGTCCACCCCGGCGGTATGACGGTGCCGTGAGCGAAGACGGCGGAGGGAAAGTTTTTCGCCAGCTCGCCATAGAAACGGCCGTCGAAGCCGAAGCCGCCGCTCCAATTGGTGCGGTCGCCGGTTAGATAGATGACGAGGCCGATCGCCAGCGCCGCCAGCGCCAGCCACCAGTCGAGTTGTGGGCCCGAGAAGGTCACCGAACGGCGATGGGCACTCTGGACCGGGGCGCCTCCTGCGACCATTGGGCGACCCTAGAGCAACCCGAGAGATGGCAACCGACACCCAATCATCGATCCGCGGCAAGGCGACCGCCCGTGACCTCGCGAGCGAGCCCGTGGTGATCGAGGCGCGCGAGATCGAGAAGTCGTTCCAGATCGCCAGCCACAAGGTCGACTCGCTGAAGGAGCGGCTGACCGCCTTCTCGCGCCAGGAGCAGCAGCTGCTCCACGCGCTGCGCGGGGTGTCCTTCGACGTCCACCGCGGCGAGTTCTTCGGCATCGTCGGGCGCAACGGCTCGGGCAAGAGCACGCTGCTGAAGATCCTCGCCTCGATCTACAAGGCCGACGCGGGGACGGTGCGGATGGCCGGCCGGCTGGCGCCGTTCATCGAGCTCGGGGTCGGCTTCAACCCGGAGCTGACCGCGGTCGAGAACGTCGAACTGAACGGCGTGATGATGGGGCTGCACCGGCGCGAAGCACGGCAGCGCCTCGGCGCGGTCCTCGAGTTCGCCGAACTCGAGGACTTCGTCGACATGAAACTGAAGAACTACTCCTCGGGCATGCTGGTGCGGCTGGCCTTCTCGGTGATGATCCAGTCCGACGCCGAGATCCTCCTGATCGACGAGGTCCTCGCGGTCGGCGACGCCGCCTTCCAGCAGAAGTGCGCCGACGTCTTCCACGAGATCCGCGACTCCGACCGCACCGTGATCCTGGTGACCCACGACATGGCGGCGGTCGAGCACTACTGCCACCGGGCGATCCTGCTGCACGATGGCGTCGTCGCCGACAGCGGCGACCCCGATGGGGTGGCCCGCAGCTACCTGCGCCTGAACTTCGAAAACGCCTCCGCGGGTGCCGGCGACGCGGAGGACTTCGGGGAGGCGCCGGAACTGCGGATGGTCGAGGCGCGCCTGCTCGGTGCCGACGGCGGCGAGGTGAAGAGCGTCGAGACCGGTGACGATCTGCGCCTCGAGGCGGTCTTCGAGGCGGACCGGACGATCGAGCGGCCGAGCTTCGGCTTCACCTTCGTCAATGCCGACGGGGTCAGCATCGGCGGGGTCGGCAAGGATCTCGAGGACGGCGGCCCGATGCGGCTCGAGGCCGGTCAGCGGGTGACGATCGAGGCGACGGTGGAGAACCCGATGGCGCCTGGCCGCTACTACGCCCAGTGCTTCGTCTACCGCAACCACAACTACGGCGACATCGTCCTGCACGCGCCCCACGTCCTCGACTTCGTCGTCTTCGGCAACGCGCTGCCCGGCGTCGTCGCGCTCGAGTCCGAGGTCACGACGACCGTCGAGGAGGCCTCGTGAGCGCGGTCAGCGGTGAGGTCGGCAGCGTCTCGATGCCGCCGGCCGAGAACCCGGAGCTGGAGCTGGTCCGCGGCCCGTCGGCGCTCGGCGGTGGGCGGCGGCGCTTCTTCGACCTCCTCTGGCTGATCTCGCTGAACGAGTTCCGCAAGACCTTCTTCGGCACCGCGCTCGGCTACTTCTGGTCGCTGGCCCGGCCGCTGATGCTGTTCGGCGTCCTCTACGTCGTCTTCACCAAGATCATCCGCTTCGGCAACGTGCCCCACTACACGGTGCTGCTGCTGTTCAACATCGTCCTCTTCAGCTACTTCCAGGAAGCGACCGGCGGCGGCGTCGGCTCGGTGCTGGCGCAGGAGGGAATCGTCCGCAAGACGCAGTTCCCGCGCCTCGTGATCCCGCTCTCGCCGGCCGTCCTGGCGCTCTTCACGCTCGGCCTCAACCTGGTCGCGGTGCTCTTCTTCCTGCTCGTCACCGGGGTCGATCCGATGTGGACCTGGCTGCTCTTCCCGCTCGTCCTGATCCCGTTGATGCTCCTCACCGCCGGCGTCTCGATGCTGCTCTCGGCGCTCAACGTGCGCTATCGCGACGTCGGGGTGATCTGGGTCGTCGTCGCCCAGGCGCTCTTCTACGGCTCGCCGATCATCTACCCGATCGACCTCGAAGGGCTGCCGGAAACGCTGCGCACGATCCTCCTGATCAACCCGCTGACGCCGATCCTCGAGCAGGCGCGCCACTGGGTGATCGACCCGAACGCCCCCGGCGCGGTCTCCGCCGCCGGTGGCTGGCTGCACATGGTGCCCGCGATCGTCGTCTTCATCGGCGTCGTCGTGCTCGGCGTCTGGGTGTTCCTCCGCGAGGCGCCGCGGATCGCCGAGCGGCTGTAGTCCCAGGAGGCTGCCCGGGAGGGCTCAGGCGCCGGCGTTGATGTTGACCGAGACGATGCGCCGCATCGTGTAGCTGTCGTACGGCAGCCCCCCGCGCCAGCGGTTGTGGGACTCGGCGGAGACGAAGTAGGTCTCGGGGTCGTCGCGGAGCTGGTCGATCGTGCGGTCGAGGTCGGCGAGCGGGAGGCCGTGGAGCTCGACGATCTTGCGCAGCCCTTCGAGGTGGGTGTCCGCGCCCCAGCCGGCGAGCACGTGGTCGACCGCGTGGACCGAGCGGCCGTCGGCGCCGCTGATCATCCTGCGGGCGGCGGGGACGACCGCCTCGAGGGCCTCGAGCGGCACGTGCTCGAGCACCGAGATCGAGTAGACGGCGCCGAAGTCGTCGCCCAGCTCCTCGGCGGGCGGGAACTGCTCGCGGATGAAGCGGACGTCGGGGTAGGCGGCCTTGAACTGCTCGAACTCGCGCGGCCCGTTGCCGCTGCCGTCGTAAGGATCGACGACGGTGACGTCGTAGCCGAGCCGCGAGAGCAGCCCGGCGACGAGCGGCTCGCCGGCGCCGATCTCCAGCAGCTTCGACCCGCGCGGCACGGTGCCGACGATCGCCTTCGTCATCCAGCAGCGCTGCATGTCCTTCATGTCGAAGTTGGCGCCCGCCAGCCCGGGGATGTTTTCGGTCGAGTCGGCAAAGTCGCGGACGGTGCCATAGCCGAGCGTCGGCACCTCGAAGGAGTCGTAGGCCTCGGCGATCGGCCACATCGCCTCGTCCGGGATCACCCAGTAGGAGGAGTTGCTGGTCTCATCCGGGGCGCTCGGTGGCGGCGCCGTCACCAGCGGTGACTTGCCCGCCAGCTTGCGGATCCGCGGCGAGGCGGCCGCCCGCGCCCGCGCCTTCTGCATCGCCTGCTCGAAGTTCATGCCGCCTGCTCCGCGCCGGCCGTCATCTTGCGGAAGAACTCGCCCAGGCCTCTGGCGTTGGCGGTCCAGTCCAGGTTGCCGAGCGCGAACTCACGGGATCCGCGCCCGAGGAGGGCGGCCAGCTCGCGGTCGCCAAGCAGCTCTTCGACTCGCGCCGCGATCTCGATGCCGTTTCCTTCCTCCAACAAAAGTGCGTTCTCCCCGTGCGTCAGGTCGTCACCGATATTGCAGTGGGGCAAGATAACGGGCCGCCCCATCGCCAGGAACTCCGGCAGCTTGGACGGCAGCCGGTAGCGGTTGAAGACGTCGGGCGGGCCAGGTTGGACGTAGGCGTCGGCGAGCGCGAGGTAGGCGGGGATGTCGCGCCAGACGACCGGGCCGAGCTCCACCACGCCGTCGCCGAGCGCCCGGAACGAGGCCGGATCGGGCCCGCCGAACTCGGTGTGGCCGAGCCGCACCAGGCGGACCTTGTGGCCGCGCCGCTGCAGCAGCTTGACCCCCAGGTAGAGGCTCATCATCTCGTGCTGGTTGGCGAAGTGGATGGTGCCGTGGTAGACGAGGACGAAGTCGTCCTCGGCGAGGCCGAGCTCGGCCCGGCTGACCGGCGGCGTGAGGTCGGGACGGAAGCGCTCGGCGTCGATCCCCGGCCGCGCCACGTGGTGGGGGCGGTGGCCGAAGTTGAACTCGTTCAGCGCCTCGGTGATCACGGTGATCCCGGCGGCGTCGCGGATGAAGCCGACGTGGTTGGTCGGGTGCATCGTCAGGTCGGGATCGGTGAGCGCGTCCTGCTCGGCCATCGGCAGCCCCTGCAGCTCGGGCAGCGGCCGCCCGGTGACCGCTTCGAGCAGGTATTCCTCGTTGTCCTCGAGGTGGATCACGTAGGGGACGCCGAGCTCCTCGCAGGCGTGCAGGGTGAGCCAACGGACCCGCTCGCGCGGGGTCCAGGCGAAGACGATCGTCTCCCGCGGTTCGCGCTTGCAGCGGGCGAGCTCGAGGTCGAGGTCCTCGTGCGCGATGCAGCGGAAGCGCGGCTTGCCGACCGACTCGATCCGGGACGGGTCGCCCCGCCCGCAGAGGGTCACGTCCCAGCCCATCTCGGTGAGCTCGTTGCCGAAGTGGAAAGCCTGGATCGCGCTGTTCACGTCGAACGGCCCGAAGTAGATGATCAGGACCCTCATCGGCGCCCCAGGGGCGTGCTCGCCCGGTAGACCCGCTCGCGCCAGCCGGCCGGCGCGTGGTCGGCGCGCTTCCTGCTGAAGGCGGGGTTGAAGTAGGGGTCGCCGGCCAGCAGGTCGTCGTACCAGCAGTCGACGAAGAGGGCGCGATCGACGATGTCGGTCGCCTGGCGGCGGGCGGCGGGGGTGCGGTGGGTGACGACCTGAGGGCGGGCCGCGTAGACGCAGCGCAGGCCGCGGGCGGCGAGCCGGCGGCAGAGGTCGTAGTCGTCGTACTCGGAGGAGTAGTTCTCGTTGAAGCCGCCCGCCGCCTCGAAGTCGGCGCGGCCGACCAGCAGGCAGGCGGCGGAGAGGGCGGCGACCTCGTGCGAGCAGGGCAGCGAGCCGTAGTAGCCGTCCGAGTCGGCCGCGATCCCCGGGTCGAGCGGCATCGCCGGCTCCTCCAGACCGATCGCGACGCCCGCCGCCTCGACCAGCCGGTCGGGGCGGACCAGCATCGGCCCGACCGCGCCGACCCCGGGTAGGGCGGCATGAAGGAGAAGCTGGCCCAGCGTGTCGGGGTCGCTCAGCTCGGCGGCCGCTTCGAGGAAGAGCAGGTGGTCGCCGTTCGCGGCGCGGGCGCCGGCGTTCGCGGCGCGGGCCCGGTTGAAGGGGCCGGGCGGGGCCTCGACCGCGGTCGCGCCGGCGGGCGCCTCGCCCTCGAGCCCGACCAGCAGCACCTCGAGCGGGGCCGGGTCGGCGGTGCGCAGCGAGGCGAGCAGGCGTCCCGGCGCGGCACCGCCGGCGAGCGGGACGATCACGCTGACCTTCGCCGCCGGGCCGCCGTCGCGGGGCGCCAGCACCGCGCGGTGCGGGATCGTCGGGTGGGGGACGGCCTGGGCCTCGATCCCGAGTCGATCGAGGTGGGCGCTGACCGCGCGGGCCTGCAGCTCCGGCACGCCGGACTTTTCTTCGGCGCCGGCGGCGATGCTGCCGGGGATCGCCCGCCAGTGGTAGATCACCTGGGGGATGTGGACGATCCGGTCGGTGCGCTCGGAGACCCGCAGCATGAACTCGAAGTCCTGGATCTTGTCGAAGCTCGAGTCGAAGCCGCCGACCGCGCGGGCGATCTCGGTGCGCACGACCAGCAGGTGCCCGATGTACATCGCGCCGAGCGCGTAGACCGGTGACCAATCGGGCTTCAGGAACGGGTCGGCGCGCTTGCCGTGCAGGTCGAGCTTGTCGGAGTCGGAGTAGACGACGTCGGTCCCGGGATCGGCCGCGAGCGCCTGGGCGACCCGCAGCAGGGCGTCGGGGGTGAGCGTGTCGTCGTGGTCGAGGAAGCCGACGAACTCGCCCTCGCAATGGGCGAGGCCTTCGTTGGTCGCGCCGCTGATGCCGCGGTTCTCGCTCAGCGGGTGGAAGTGGATGCGCTCGTCGGTCGCCGCGTACCGCTCCAGCGCCGCGGTCAGCCCGGCGTCGCCGGAGGCGTCGTCGACGATGTGGAGCTCCCAGCCGGAGTAGTACTGCTCGCGCACCGAATCGACCGCCTCGGCGAGGTAGGCGAGGTCGGTGCGGTAGGTCGGCATCACCAGCGAGATCACTGGGTTGATCCGCAGCGCCTCCACTTCCTGCAGGGCGGCTTCGCGCAGCTCCGCCGGGTCGGGCGGGCGGACCCGCATCTGGCGGACCTCGCGGCTCATCTGGCGCAGCCGCTTCAGGCGATCGATCGAGCGTGGCGACAGGTGCGCTTTCAGCCAGCGCACCAGCGCGAACAGGAAGCGGCGCAGGGTGGACTCGAACTGGTCGATCAAGGAGCGCACCGCCGGCTCAGCGCCGCAGTCTTCCGCGCAGCAGTCCGCCGGCGCCGCGCAGTGGGGCGGTCACGCGCCAGCTCAGCGTGCGTTCGAACTCGGCGCCCCGATCCCGCTCCGCCTCGAGCCGGCCGATCTCGAAGGCGCGGCGGACCAGCTCACGGTCGAACTCTTCCCGCTGGGTGACGATCGTGCGCTCGAGCCGCGCGATCTCGGCACGGAGCCTCTCCAGCTCCGGCTGGTCCGTGCTCGTCTCGGGGGCCACCGGGGGATCATCGCAGTCCCGCCTGCCGCTCGGCGGCGTCGTCAGCCGCGGCCGGCGCGGTGGCGCAGCGCCTCGAGCGGTGAGATCTCGAACAGCCCGGTGGCCGGCAACTCGCGCCGCGGCAGCCCGGCGCCGGCACGGTAGCCGCGCACCCGCCCGCGCAGCCCGGCCGTGGTCCGCGCCTTGACCAGCTGCCCGGCGCAGATCGCCCCCTCGACGAGGAGGACGCGGGCGGCGCCCGTCGGCGCCCGCATCACCCCGTAGCGACGCAGCAGGTAACCGCGGCTCCAGCCGGTGCGGGCGAACTTGGCTCCGGAGCGGGCGCCGAGGCTGGCCGAATAGGCGTGCAGCGCGCGCGCTTCCGGCGCCAGCCGGCAGCGCCCTCCGGCGCTCGCGAGTCGCAAGGCCAGGTCGAGGTCCTCGTAGTAGAGAAAGATCCGCTCGTCGAAGCCGCCGACCGCGGCGAAGGCCTCGCGCCGGTAGAGCGCGGCGCCGCCGGTCGGCCCGAGCGGGTCGGCGGCCGAGGCGAGGACCGTGGCGGGCTCGCCGTGCAGGTGGTCGAAGCCCATCGCCGTCCGGTCGGCAAGCACCCCGGCCGAGTCGATCAACTCCGGGGCCCGTTCCTGCAGCAGCACCCCGGCCACCGAGTCGATGCCCGGGCCGAGGCCGTCGAGCAGCGCCTCGACGAAGCGCGGCTCAGGCTGGGTGTCGTTGTTCAGCAGGATCACCGCGTCGGCCGGGTGCGCCTCGATCGCCCGGTTCAGCGCCCGACCGAAGCCGAGGTTCTCGCCCAGCTCGAGCAGCCGGACCTCAGGGAACTCGCCGCGGACCAGCTCCGCCGAGCCGTCCGTCGAGCCGTTGTCGGCGACCACCACCTCGGCCCCGACCGTCTGCTCCCGCAGCGCGCGCAGAACCCGATCGAGATGGCGCTCGCCGTTGAAGTTGGGGATGTAAATGCAAGTTTTCACCGATCCGACCGACAGTGGCTAGGGTTCCAGCCTGACATGAAGCCCCTCAAGGGACTCATTCTCTCCGGCGGCGCCGGCACCCGTCTGCGCCCGATCACCCACACCTCTGCCAAGCAGCTGGTCCCGGTCGCGAACAAACCGGTCCTCTTCTACGGCATCGAGGCGCTGGTCGACGCGGGCGTCAGCGAGATCGGGATCATCATCGCCCCGGAGACCGGCGACGAGATCCGCGAGGCGGCGGGCGACGGCAGTCGGTTCGGTGCCCGGATCACCTACATCGTCCAGGACAAGCCGGCCGGCCTCGCCCACGCGGTGCTGACCGCGGAGGACTTCATCGGCGGCTCGCCGTTCGTCATGTACCTCGGTGACAACCTCCTCCGCGACGGCATCCGCGGGCTCGTCGACACCTTCGGCAAAGACGATCCCGACGCGCTGATCCTGCTCACCCCGGTCGACGACCCGCAGTCCTACGGGGTCGCCGAGCTCGACGGCGAGGGCGGCATCGTGCGGCTGATCGAGAAGCCCAAGGATCCGCCCTCGAACCTCGCCCTGGTCGGGGTCTACCTCTTCAGCCCGCTGATCTTCGACGCGGCTCGCCGGCTCGAGCCCTCCTGGCGCGGCGAGCTCGAGATCACCGAGGCGATCCAGACCCTGATCGACGACGGCTGCCGGGTCCAGTCCGAGGTCGTGCGCGGCTGGTGGAAGGACACCGGCCAGCTCGCCGACATGCTCGAGGCCAACCGCCTGGTGCTGGAGGAGCTCGAAGAGGCGGTCGAAGGCGAGGTCGACGAGGAGTCCAAGGTCGAAGGCCGCGTGGTCATCGCCCCGGGGGCGAGGATCGTCCGCTCGATCGTCCGCGGCCCCGCCGTGATCGGTCCGGGCGCGACCGTCGAAGACGCCTTCATCGGCCCCTACACCTCGATCGGCGAAGAGGTCGCGGTGCGCCGCTGCGAGGTCGAGCACTCGATCGTCCTCGCCAACTCGACGGTCGAGGACCTCGGCACCCGGATGGAGGCCAGCCTCCTCGGCCGCAACGTCAAGCTGACCCGCGGCGACGGCCTGCCGAAGACCCTTCGCCTGCTGGTCGGCGACAACTCCCTGATCGAAATCCAGTGACGGGCGGCCGGACCGCCGGCCTGCTGGGGACGCTGGTAGGTGGAATTCTCTTTCTCTTCGTACTCGCCTCGCCGGCGGGTGCGGTCAGCTTCGGCGTCGACTGGAACGGCGACAACAGCCTCGCCAACCTCGATGCCGCACAGCAGTCCGGGGCGCGGATCTACCACGTGCCGTTGACCTACGGCGACTGGGCCGGCGACGATGCGCTCGTCGGCGCCGCCTGGGAACGGGGCCTGACGATCCTGCCGACGATCGTCCGACCCAGCCCGTTCGGCAACCGCTTCCTCCTGCCGAGCGATCCCGAATGGGGGACCTGGGGGATCTGGGTGCAGCAGTTGGCCGAACGGTACGGGCCCGGCGGGAGCTTCTGGCTCGGCAAGCCGAACCCGACGCCGATCAGCGCCTGGGAAGTCTGGAACGAGCCGAACCTGCCCGAAAACGACCCGCTCCTCGGCGAAGCCGAATGCGCCGCGATCGGCCAGCCCTTCGAGCCGGCGGCGGGGACCTGCGTGCAGCCGCAGAGCTACGGGACCTTTCTCGCCTACACCGCCGAACACCTGCAGGCGGGGGCGCTCGCGGTGAGCGGGGCGCCGACCGACGTCCTCGTCGGCGGGCTCAACCTGGAGCTCGGCGAAGGCTTCGCCTCGTTCATGTCCAAGGCCGCGCCCGAGGGCGCGCTCTCGCCGAACGTGACCGGGGTCGCGATCCATCCCTACGCCTTCGACAGCGGCATGATCGGCCTGATCCGCGGGGTCGAAGGCGCCCGCCGCTACCTCGACCGAGCGCTCGGCGCGGAGGCGAAGTCGCTCTGGATCACCGAGTTCGGCTGGCCGGTGCGTGGCATCGAAGGGTTCCCGGCCGGGGGCGGGCCGGTGGACGAAGTCGAACAGGCCGCGCTCGTGACCGGGGCCTTCGGCTGGATCGAAGATGTCGCCGCCGCCGACCGGATCGAAGTGGCTACCTGGTACAGCCTGCGCGACTTCGACAGCGCCGGCCACTGGGACGGCTACGCCGGCCTGCTGCGCGAAGACGGCACCCCGCGGGCCGCCTGGTACTCGTTCCGCCAGGCGCTCGGGGTCGAACCGTCCGCACCGCAGGCGGGCTCCGCCGGCAATAGCCTGTTGGCGCCTTGAGATGACGCGGAACGCGGGGGAAAAGCGATGAAGGTCTTGGTGGCGGGGGCCGGCGGGATGCTCGGCCGCGACTTCGTCGCGTCGGCGGCCAACGCCGGGCACGACGTGGTCGGCCTCGATCGCGCCCGGATGGACGTCGCCGATGCCGAAGGGGTCCGTCGCCGGCTCGACCGCGAGCGGCCCGACATGGTGGTCAACTGCGCCGCCTGGACCGACGTCGACGGCGCCGAGACGGCCGAGGACCGGGCCTTCGCGGTCAACGGCGCCGGCGCCGGCAACGTCGCCGCCGCCGCGCGCGAGGTCGGCGCCGCGGTCCTCTACGTCTCCACCGACTACGTCTTCGACGGCGAGAAGGGCGCTCCCTACGTGGAGTCCGACCAGCCGGCGCCGCTCTCCGCCTACGCCCGCACCAAGCTCGCCGGCGAGGAGGCGACCGCGGCGGCCAACAAGCGCCACTTCATCGTCCGCTCCTCCGGCCTCTACGGCATCCACGGCAAGAACTTCGTCGCCACCATGCTGCGGCTGGGCGAAAGCATGAGCGAGGTCACGGTCGTCCGCGACCAGGTGACCGCACCCACCTACACCTGGCACCTCGCCTACGGCCTCACCCGGCTGATCGACGGGATCGAGTACGGCATCCACCACATGGCCGCCGCCGGGAGCTGCTCCTGGTACGAGTTCGCGGGCGAGATCTTCGAGCAGGCGAAAGTCGACTGCAAAGTGCTCTCGATCACCAGCGAGATGTTCGGGCAGGCCGCCCACCGGCCGCCCTACTCGGTCATGCAGAGCCAGCGCGAGCATGCGATCCGGCTGCCCTCCTGGCACGATGGCCTGGCCGGATACCTCGCCCAGCGCGAGACCGAGAAGAAATAAGTGCCGAGAGGGGAAGGAACCAGATGAAGCTGCTCGTCACCGGCGCCGCCGGATTCATCGGCTCGACCTACGTCCGCATCGCCGGACAGGAGCACGACATCGTCGTCCTCGACAAGCTGACCTACGCCGGTCGGCCCGAGAACCTGCCCGCGGGCACGCCGCTGATCGAGGGGGCGATCGAGGATCCGAAGATCGTCCGCGAGGCGATGGAGGGGGTCGACGCGGTGGTCAACTTCGCCGCCGAGTCCCACGTCGACCGCTCGATCGACGACCAGGACGCCTTCGCCCGCACCCATGTGATCGGCACCGGGACGCTGCTCGACGCCGCCCGCGAGCTCGGCATCCAGCGCTACGTCCAGGTCTCCACCGACGAGGTCTACGGCTCGATCGACTCCGGCTCCTTCACCGAGACCTCGCCGCTCGACCCCTCCTCGCCCTACTCGGCGACCAAGGCGGCCGGCGACCTGCTGGTCTCCGCCCACGTCCACACCTACGGGCTCGACGCCTCGATCGTCCGCGGCTCCAACAACTACGGCCCGCGCCAGTACCCGGAGAAGCTGATCCCGCTGATGGTGCTGAACGCGATCCACGGCGACCAGCTGCCGGTCTACGGCGACGGCAAGCAGGTTCGCAACTGGCTCTACGTCGAGGACTTCTGCCGCGGCATCCACACCGTGCTCGCCAAAGGCGAGGCGGGCGAGGTCTACAACGTCGGCGGTCCCGACGAGTGCGAGAACATCGAGGTGGTCAAACGGGTGATCGCCCTGGCGGGCGGCGACGAGTCGATGATCGAGTACGTCACCGACCGTCCCGGCCACGACCGCCGCTATTCGCTCTCCTCGGAGAAGCTGAAACGCGAGCTCGGGTGGGAGGCCCAGGTCCACTTCGACGAGGGGATCGAGAAGACCGTCGCCTGGTACCGCGACAACGAGGACTGGTGGGGCCCGATCCGCTCCGGCGAGTACCGCGAGTACTACGAACGCCAGTACGGCAAGGCGCTCGGGTAGCCGGCGGCCGATGGCGGCGACGCGAGGCGAGACGAAGCTCGACGGGTTGATCCTGGTCGAACCGCAGGTCCACGGCGACTCGCGCGGCTTCTTCCTCGAGACGTACGCCCGCGACGAATGGAAGGCGCTCGGGGTCGACGCCGACTTCGTCCAGCAGAACCACTCGCGCTCGGTGCACGGAACCCTGCGCGGGCTCCACTTCCAGACCTCGCCCGGCCAGGCGAAGCTGCTGCGCTGCGCCCGCGGTCGGGTCCTCGACGTCGCCGTCGACCTGCGCAAGGACTCGCCGACCTTCGGCCGCTGGGAGGGCCACGAGCTGGACGACGAGAAGGGTCATCAGCTCTACGTCCCGATCGGCTTCGCGCACGGCTTCGTCGTCCTCAGCGAGGTCGCCGACGTCTGCTACCAGGTGTCCTCGCTCTACGACCCGGCGACCGAGGCCGGGATCGCCTGGGACGACCCCGAGGTCGGGGTCGACTGGCAGGTCGCCGAGCCGCTGCTCTCCGAGCGCGACAAGACCGCGCCGCGGCTCTCCGAGATCGCCGCGAATCTCCCTTGGTGATGCACAGGTCTTGATTTAGGCTGCCGCCGCGCATGGCTACCTCGCGGCGGAACATGAAGCTCACCCTGGCCGCGATGACGCTGGCCAGCTCGATGATCCTGGTCGACCAGACCGCGGTGCCGCTGGCGGCTCCGCACGCGATCTCCGGGCTGCATGCCCAGATCAGCCAGTCGCAGTGGCTGATGACCGCGAACATCCTGCCGCTGGCGGCGCTGATGGTCTTCGGCGGGCGGCTCGGCGACCTCTTCGGCATGCGCCGGGTGTTCCTCGTCGGGGCGGTGATCTTCGGGTTGGCGACGACCGCGATGGGCGCCTCCCAGGACATCGCGATGGCGATCGTCGCCCGCGCCCTGCAGGGTGCCGGCGCGGCGCTGATGATGCCGACCGCGCTGGCGATCGTCAGCGCCGTCTACCCGGACGAGGAGAAGGGCGCGGCGCTCGGCGTCCTGGCGGGCGCCTCGGCCTTCTTCGCCGCCCTCGGCCCGGTGCTCGGCGGGGCGCTGACGGCGATCGACTGGCGCCTGGTCTTCCTCGTCAACGTGCCGTTGGCGGCGATCACGATCGCTCTCACCCTGCGGGCGACCCCCGAACTGAAGCCGCAGGAAGGAGCGTCGCGGGATCTCGACCTGGAGGGGGTCGTCACCTTCGCGATCGCCGTGGGGGCGCTGATCTTCGGCCTCAGCCAGGGCCCCGAGGAAGGCTGGGGGCAGGCGGAGACGCTGATCCCGATCGCCGTCGGGCTCGCCTTCATCCCGATCTTCCTCGCGGTCGAGCGGCGGGCGAAGAATCCGATGATCGACTTCAGGCTCTTCCGCCACGAGAACTTCCTCGCCTCCAACCTGAGCCAGCTGCTGGCCGGGATGATCGAGCTCGGGCTCGGCTTCCTCACCCCGTTCTTCCTCCTCCTGGTGGTCGGCGTCTCCCCTGCGGCGGCCGGGGTCGCGCTGATCCCGGCGACGATCCCGGTGATCCTCGCCGGGCCGTTGGCGGGCAAGGCGTTCGATCGCTTCGGCGGCCGCTGGCCCCTGGTCGTCGGCTTCCTCGTCCTCGCCGCCTCCGGGGTCGTGCTGGCGGTCTCGGTCTCCAGCGAGTCGGCGGTCGCCCTGATCCCCGGCCTGCTGCTGCAGGGCCTCGGCCTCGGCATCGTCCTCACCGTGAACGATCCGACCGGCCTCACGGCGGTGCCGGAAAAAGACGCGGGGGAGGGGGCCGGGATGATCAACACCTCCGAGCAGCTCGGCGGCGCGCTCGGGATCGCGGTGCTCTCGGCGGTCGAGCTCGGCATCAACTTCCACGACCTCGACGCGAAGTTGGCGGCGCAGGGTGTCCATCCGACCCCGCAGCAGACCGAACACGCCCGCGAGCTGATCGTCGAAGCGGAGGAAAAGGGGATCGATCACCTCGGGCACAGCGGGCTGCTGGAAATCATCAAGCCCGACGTGATCTCCTCCCACGTCCACGCCTTCGAAGTGACCTTCTACGCCTCCGGGGGGATCGCCCTGCTCGGCGCGCTGGTGAGCTTCATCCTGGTCCGCAAGCGCGACCGGCTGAAACCGAGAGCGGCGGGCGTCTTCACCCGCCGCTCCCGTTGGATCTACGCGAGCTCCGGCCGCTCGCCCGCGATCACTCGCCGGCCGCCGCCGCAGCAGGGCGAATCCGCGACCGGCTAGCGCCGAGCCGGGGGACAGATCCACCACAAGCACCGCCATCGCCCTTGCGCCGGTGTGATTGAGCCGCCTATGACCGGCACAATCGCACCGGCGTGCGATTGACCACACCAGGGTGTGGCTAAGTGCACGGGCGAAATCGCGAAAGGTACGACTGTTAAAATGGAGCCATCCTCCGGGTAGGTTGGAGGGCCTCCAGTTGTCAAGACATGGCCGCGACCTCTGACATCTCCACTGCCGCGCCGACCGCTCTCGCCGAGCGGCCGAAGCGTGCCGACGCGCGCCGCAACTACGACAAGCTGGTGACGACGGCGCGCGAGGTCTTCGCCGAGCAGGGCTCGGACGCGACCCTGGAGGAGATCAGCCGCCGCGCCGGAGTCGGCATCGGCACCCTCTATCGCCACTTCCCCGCCCGCGAGAACCTGGTCGAGGCCGCCTACCTCGACGGGGTCGAGGAAATCTGCGCCGCGGTCGGTCGTCACGAGGATGAGGAGCCCTGGGAAGCGCTCAAGGGCTGGCTGCTCGAACTGGTCGGCTTCGCCGCCACCAAGCGCGTCCTCGCCGACGAGATGTTCGCCTACCTCGATCGCGATGCCGCCGTCTTCAAGTCCTGCTCCGGGGCGATCTACGACGCCGCCGAGCCGCTGCTGAAGCGCGCCCAGGCGGCCGGCGCGGTCCGTGACGACGTCGACATCTCCGACGTCACCAAGATGGTCAGCGGAATCGCCGGCATCCGCACCGCCGAGCCGGGCCAGGCCGAACGCCTGGTCGGGATCGCCCTCGACGGGCTCCGCCCGGCCGCCTAGACATCCGCGGTGGGCAAGTCGGCGCTTGCCCTCGTCCTCGCCACGCTTGCGGGCGTGCTCGCGATCTTCGCGATCTGGGCGAACCAACAGGTGCTCGATCCGGGTGGCTGGTCCTCGGTCAGCCGCGAGCTGCTGAAGAGCGATGAAGTGCGCCACCGGGTGGCGGTCTTCCTCGGCGACACGTTGGTCGAAGAAACCGAATCGCAGCTGCTCGCCGCCGGCGAAGGTGAAACCGCCGCCCGGGTGATGCCGCGGCTGCGTCGCGACGACGTCAGGTTGGCCGAACGGGTGATGGCGACGCCGCGGTTCCGGGCGATCTGGGAGACCGCCAATCGCACCGGTCACGCCGCCCTCCTGAAGGTGCTCGACGAAGAAGAAGTCGGCACCGGCGAAGGCGGGGTGGCGGTCGACCTGACCCCGGCGCTGCGCCGCGTCGCCGACCTGCTCGGCCGCGAAGGGCTGGCCGAAGAACTCGGGGTGGCAAACCTCGGCGACCTGGTCGAACCGGGCGCGGCGCGGATCGAGGTCCTCGAAGCCGAAGAGCTCGAACAGGCCCAGGACGTGGTCGGGATCGTCCGCGACCTGACCGTGCCCGCGGTGCTCGCGGCGCTCGCCTTCTACGCCCTGGCGCTCTTCCTCGGCCGCTGGTGGCTCGCGCGCGCCTTCCTCGGCGTCGGCGTCGCCCTGCTCGCCACCGGCGCCCTGGCGCTGATCGTCCGTGCCGTCGCCGGCCACGCGGTGGTCGACCAGCTGCTCGCCGCCGACTCCGACCGCGAAGCGGCCGACGCCGCCTGGCGGGTCGCCACCTCGACCGTCTCCGACATCTCGATCGGGGTGATCATCGTCGGCGCCCTGGTGATCGCCGCCGTCGCCACCCGCTCGCTCTTCTTCCGCGAGCGCTACCAGTAGCTGGATCATTGATCCCACGAGCTCGGCGTCCGGGAAGGGATCGGCCCGGGAAGACGGCGGCCGGGGTAGGGATCGGCTCGGAAGGCGGCCCGCGGGAAGGGATCGGCCCCGGGGAGGCCGGCGGCCGGGAAGGGATCGCCCGGGGAAGCCGGCGGCCGGGGGAGGGACGGCCGAGGGTGCGGGGAGCGGGGGATCGTCACGAGGGCGTGCCGGATCCGTCACCGAAGTCCGGTCTCCTCACGAAGATGCCGGGAACGTGACTCTTCCTCCCGTCTTCTTCAGACGTCACGAACACGTGACCCGGGTTTGACCCTCCTATAGGAGGGTCAAAGTCGACAGCGCGTCCTCGGGGCCCCGATCCCGGCCTCCAGAGGGCCGGAAAGCGTGACGTTCCCGGCGTCTTCGTCGACGACCGGGTGTCCGGGGCGACTCTTCCGCACGGACCCGTCCCCGAAGCGTGGACTTCGTCACGACCTGTGCCCTCTTCCCTGAACCCCCTCACGTCCCGGGCGTCTCGTGGCGGCCACAGCCTGCCCGGGCCGCCACGAGACGCCCGGGACGCATCTCGGACGGCCGCCCGTCCCCGAACCCCGCCGTCCCTTCCGTGGAATCGACCATCTAACCGCGGCCGCGCAGCGCCGTGATCGCCAGGCTGACCGCCAGCTTGGCGCCGATCCCGAGGTAGACCGCGAGGTTCAGCACCGGGTTGGACGAGGGCGCGTCGAAGCGACGGTAGAAGCGACCCATGCCGCGGTGGAAGGCGATCTCCTGGCGCGGCGCCCGGCGTCGACCGCTTGATCCACCCTTCACGTGCAGCGCCACCGCGGCCGGTTCGTAGAAGACTTTCCAGCCCGCGTCCCAGAAGCGGTGGCACCAGTCGAGGTCCTCCATGTAGAGCCAGTAGCCCTCGTCGAGGAGCCCGACCTGGGCGACGGCCGCGGCGCGGCAGAGCATGAAGGCCCCGTTCACCGCGTCGACCTCGCCCGCCTCGTTCTCGTCCAGGTGGGTCGCCCGGTACTGGCCGAGGGTCGCGCTCGCGTCGGCACCGCGGCCGATCCCGGTGAAGTGGGCGAGCGCCCCGAGCGGGGTGGGGAAGGAGCGCTTGGCGGCGTGGTCGAGCTCGCCGTCCTCGCGCACCAGCTTCGCCCCGACCATGCCGATCGCGGGATCGGACGCGAGCCGGAGGAGGCAGGCGTCGAGCGTGCCGTCGTAGACCTCGGTGTCGGGGTTGAGGAGGAGGACGGCGCCCGCGCGGCTCCTCCGCAGGACCAGGTTGTTGGCGGCGGAGAAGCCGATGTTGGCGCACCGCTCGAGGTGGAACTCGGCGAACTCGCGCTCGACCATGTCCGGGGTCGCGTCGGTGCTGCCGCTGTCGACCACGGTCACCCGCATCGTCGCCGTCCGCGGCGGGTGCGCGCGGAGGCTCTCCAGGCAGCGGCGCAGCAGCGCTTCGGCACCGTGGCTGACGATCACGACCTCGAGCGCCGTGAGGGGCGCTGGGTCGGGCGCTGGGTCCGCGGGCATGTCCGCGACGGTATTAGGCGCCCTCCCCGCGCACGATCGCGCGGGGGGTCCGCATCAGGATCTGCAGGTCGGTGAGCAGCGAGAGATTGTCGAGGTAGTCGCGCTCCATCGCCAGGCGCTCCTCGAAGGTGAGGTCGCTGCGCCCGTAGACCTGCATCGGCCCGGTCAGCCCGGGCTTGATCGCCAGCCGGCCGCGCTGCCGCTCGTCGTAGAGGGCGACGATCGCCTCCTCCTCGGGCCGCGGCCCGACCAGCGACATCTGGCCGCGCAGCACGTTGATCAGCTGCGGCAGCTCGTCGATCGAGGTCCGCCGCAGGAGCTTGCCGACCCGGGTCACGCGCGGATCGTCGGGGATCTTGAAGGCGGGCTCGTCGAGCTTCGAGAGGTCGATCAGCTCGCCCAGCCGTTCCTCGGCGTCGGCGACCATGGTGCGGAACTTCAGCATCGTGAAGGGGACGCCGTCCTTGCCCGCGCGTTTCTGGCGGAAGAAGACGGGGCGGCCGGAGTCGATCAGGATCGCGATCGCGCTGAGCAGCAGCAGCGGCGAGGTGAGGATCAGGACCAGGCCGGAGACGAAGATGTCCATCGCCCGCTTCATCGCCTGGGTCGAGCGCGGCGGGTCGGAGAAGCGGAAGTCGAGCACCGGCAGCTCGGCGAGGCGGTTGAGCTCGATCCCCGGACCGAGCAGGCCGTAGTGCTGGGGCAGGAAGGTGAGCGCCAGGCCCGCCTCCTTGCACTCCTCGATCAGCCGCTCGGCGGCCGGCTCCGACATCTGCTGTTCGGCGACGACGACCCGCTCGATCCCCTCCGCCCGGGCGACCTCGGAGATGTCGGCGAGGCCGCCGAGCCGCGGCAGTTCGGCGACGCCCTCCTCGGTCGAGACGGACAGGTAGCCGACCAGGTGGAGCCGCGTCTCCGGATGCGTCATCACCCGCCGCGCGACGGTGTCGACGGCGGCGGGTGGGCCGATCGCGATGCCGATCGCCATCGGCGTCGCCCGGTGCCAGACCCAGCGCAGGACACCGCGCGCGGCGAAGCTCCCGAGCAGTGCCCCGACGCCGACCGCGATCGCGCTTTTCGGCGAGAGCGGTCCGACCGGGCTGATCGCCAGCAGGCCGTCGAGCACCAGCGTCCCGAGCACGCCGGCCGAGACCAGCGAAGGCACCTCGTCGAGGGTCGAGTGGCGGATCCGCCGGTGGTCGTGGTCGTAGAGGCCGTGGAGCTTCACCACCAGGATCCAGCTGGGGGAGAAGAGGACCGCCCAGAAAAGGTCGGCGACGTCGGTTGAGGAAGTCGTCGCGGTGACCACGCAGAGGGAGGCGATCAGCGCCGTCCAGTCGCCCATCGCCAGCAGCCGGCGGAGCAGGGCGCCGCGCCGGCGCGCGCCCTCGGCGCCACTCAGCCCGAGCCGGTCGGCCGCACGGTAGGGCATCGCCGGCCGGCGCTCGGCGGCCGCCTCGACCTCGGCGGCGATCTTCTCGGTGTCGGGAGTGCGCGTCATCCGCAGCCTTCAAACCCTTCGGAAAGACAAGTTTCGAGTGGATTCAGGCGTTTTGCTTCGGCGAGGCTTTCGTGGGCGGCTTCTTCCTGCCCGGCCTGGTGCTCGGCCTTGGCCCGCAGGTAGTAGAGGGTCCAGTTGTCGGCCTCGCGGTCGATCGCCTGCTGGAAGCGACTAACCGCTTCCGGATATTGGCCCTGCAACTGGGCCAGCAGCCCGAGCTGCACGTAGGGCGAGGCGGCCCAAGGCTCGATCGACTTCGCCGTTTCGGCGTGGTTGCGGGCGTCGTCGAATTCTTCCCGTTCGATCGCGTGGTTCGATTCCTTGATCTCGTGGTTGACGAGGAGCGGGCCGATCAGCGCCAGCATCGTCAGCCAGGCGACCCCGATGCCGACCACCGCGAGGCCGAAGCGCCGCCGTTCGGTGGTCCCGGCACCGCGCTCCTGGCGCGCCCGGGCCAGCTGCGCGCAGCGCGCCGCGACCAGGCTGCCGGTGGCGAGGAAGAAGATCGCGCCGAGCACCGTGACCTGCCAGAACCAGTCGTAGAGCGCGCCGACCGCGAAGATCACGCTGACCGCGAAGAGGGCGCCGTAGAGCTCGCGCGAGCGGCCGCTGGCGGCGCGCCAGGCGGCGAAGCCGGTCCAGAGAAGGAGCCCGACCATCCCGATCGCCAAGGCGCCGCCGACGATGCCGAGCTCGTCGAGCGCCTGCAGGTAGAGCGAGTGGGCCTGCGTGTTGCCGGTGGCGTAGGTGCGCAGCTGGTCCCAGGAGAACTGGTAGGTGCCGGCGCCGTGGCCGACCAGCGGCTCTTCTTCGAATCCCTTCCAGGCCGCTTCCCAGAACTGCGTGCGACCGCCGCTCGAGACTTCGCCGAACTTTTCGCTGGCGACGTTCGGGATGCGGATTTCCGAAGTGCTCGTGAACTTGTGCCAGAAGGTGCTGCCGAAGATGGCCCCGAGGATGACCAGGACGATCAGGGCCGCGATCGCGATCCCGCGCAGGGTCCGCGGGTCGCGTGAGATCGCCAGCGCCCGGGCGGTGCGGCGTCCGCCGTCGCGCTCGAGCCGGTGCAGGCCCCAGGCGACGGCGAGCGCGAAGGCGATGCCGACGACGGTCAGCACCAGCGCCATCACCCCCTGCCCGGCGAGGTCGCCCCGCTGGGCGACTTCGGCGATCTGGAAATGACCGTGGATGTAGAAGATCGCCGGCAGTGCGCCGATCGCGCCGGCCAGCACGGTGCCGAGGATCCAGAGGCGGTCGTGGGAGAGGACCATCACGACGATCGCGCCGATCACGAAGGTGCCGATCCCGCCGCGCGAGTAGGTGACGTAGAGCCCGACGACGATCGCCGGCAGCAGGGCGGCGGCGGCCCAGCGCAAGGCGGCGATCAGCGAGCGCCGGGCCATCCAGAGGCTCAGGGTGCCGGCCATCGCCATGAACAGCCCGAGGGCGTTCCAGTAGCCGAGCGGCCAGCGCAGTCGCGAACCTCCCGCAGTTTCCTGGGAAAGATTGAACACAAAGGGCAGTAATCGGCTTGCCAGAGCCACCAGCGAGACCGTGATCAGCCCGATTGCGATGCCTTCGGCGAAACGTTGGCGCCTCTGGTCGGTTTGGGCAATGAGGAACGAGGCAAGGAAGACCCCGAGGTACACAAGGACCCGATCCGCCTCGGCGACGCTCAACTCCACAGAACCGGACCAGAGGGAAGAGATTGCAGACCAAATCGCCAGACCAAAGATCAGGCCCACAGCCCAGAAAAAGGGCTTCTCGAGCAGGGCACGGCCTCCGAGGCCGAGCGCGAGAAGGGCGACCACAACCAGCCAGATCGCGAGTCCCGCGACGTGCCGCTGCTCCAGTCCGAAGCCTCCTTCGGCAAACGCCAACCCCACCACGAGAGCTACCGGAGCGAGTAACGCCGCCGATTCCTCTAACCTTGCCCGGAATGCAAGGTGCCCCCTGCCCCCCGGCCCATAACTCGGCCCGCTCCTTCTTCGTGCTTCCGTTAGTGCTTGCTCTGCTGGCATTGGCTGCTTTTCCAATTCTCGCTCGGGCTGAATCTTCCCCCGGGACGGTCTATAACCCGGCGGTCCCGACTACCCCTACGAAGGTCAACCCGACCAAGGTCGAAAAGACTCCCTCGCAGGGGACCGGTGGGAAGGAAAATGCCCCCGCCACGGGTTCCGAAGCTGAAGGCGCGACCAAACCGCACGAAGGCAATTCGGAATCGGAAGAAAACTCCGAAGGCAAGGAAAACTCTACTGCGGGCGGCGGTAGCGGTGACAAGGGTGGTCATGGTGGCAAGCCGGAAGGCGGCCAGGCCGGCAAGTCCGGAGTCGGTGGCGCGAAGGTCGCCGAAGCCGGCTCCGGTGGGGCCAAGCCCTCGAGCACCGGCCAGAACGCTTCCAGCTCAGGTGGCGGCTCCTCGCCGCTGATCCCGATCCTGATCGTCGTCGTGGTTCTGGCCGCGATCTCGATCGGCATCGTCCTCTACCGGCAGCGCAAAGGCGCCGGTGGCAGCGACGGTCGCGTGTCCTCGCCCAACGCGAGCTGAACCCCAACCCGATGGAGATCATGCAGAGTCACAACTCAAGGAAGACGCGCGCCCTGACGGCCTTCGTGGTCGCGGTCCTCGCGCTCGCCGCCTTCGCCGGCAGCGCCTCGGCGCTCACGGCCCGGTTCTGGGGCGTGGTACCGCAGTCCGGCCTCACCCAGGAACAGTTCAAGACGCTCGAACAGGGCGGCGTGAAAAGCATGCGCCTGCCGCTGACCTGGTCGGCGGTCCAGGCGAAGCGCGGCGGCGCCTTCAACTGGAGCGCCGTCGACGGCACGATCGAACTGGCGGCGAAGAGCGGGATCGAAATCCTGCCGTTCATGGTCGGGCCTCCGACCTGGGCGGTCCCGCAGGTGAACGTCCCCGGCGCCGGTGGCGTCAAAGCCCCGTCGCGGTTGCCGATCAGCGGCGCCGCCGGGACCGGCTGGTCGGCCTTCCTCGGGGCGGCGGTCGCGCGTTACGGCCCGACCGGCACCTTCTGGAGCGAAAACCCGCTGGTGCCGAAAGTGCCGATCCACAACTGGCAGGTCTGGAACGAGCCGAACTTCAAGTACTTCGTCACCAAACCGAACCCGACGGAATACGGCAAGCTCGTCACGCTCTCCTCGAAGGCGATCAAGACGGCCGACCCGAGCGCTCACGTGATCCTCGCCGGCCTCTTCTCCAAGCCGGCCGGTGGACGTCGCATGGCGGGCAAACGGGTCGCCAATCCGACCAGCCCCAACTGGTGGGCCGCCTACTTCCTCGAACAGATGTACAAGACGAACCCGGGGATCAAGACGAAATTCCAGGGCGTCGCCCTGCATCCCTACGTGGCTCGTTACCGGCAGTTGCCGGCCGAGATCGAAGAAGTGCGCGGTGTCCTGGCCAAGGCCGGTGACGGCTCGAAGGGCCTCTGGGTCACCGAGCTCGGCTGGAGCTCCGAACCGCCGCAGGGCCCGTCCAACGTGTTCGCGGTCGGCCCGGCCGGCCAGGCGCGGGAACTCAAAGGCGCGTTCACGCTGTTGAAAGCCGACGCGGCCAAATTCCGCCTCCAGCACGTCTACTGGTTCTCGGTCGACGACGCCCCGGAAACCTGCAATTTCTGCAACGGCTCGGGCCTCTTCAAGAAGGGCTTCGTGCCGAAGAAGTCCTGGACCGAATTCGTCAAGTTCACCGGCGGCACCCCGTAGCCCCGGTGTTGATGGGCCGAAAACTCAAGCCATAGTTGAGTTTTCGGCCCGTCGACCTAGGGCCGCGGTGAGGGCCGGGAGGCCACCTGCGTAAGATCGATGGGTTGGCGACGAAGTCGAAACCACCCATCGCATCTGATCCGCTGGCGCCGTTCTCGGCGCCGGTGCGACGCTGGTTCGAAGCCTCCTTCGAGGGGCCGACCCCTGCCCAGGCGGGCGGCTGGGAGGCGATCTCCGGCGGCGACAACGCGCTGATCTGCGCGCCGACCGGCTCCGGCAAGACGCTCGCCAGCTTCCTCTGGGGGATCGACCGCCTCTCCCGCGAGCCGGAGCTGGGCACCGGGGTGAAGCTGGTCTACATCTCGCCCCTGAAAGCGCTCTCCTACGACATCGAGCGCAACCTGCGGGCGCCGCTGCGGGGGATCGGCGCCGAGATCGCGGTCGGCCTGCGGACCGGCGACACGCCGCAGAAAGACCGCCGGGCGATGGCGAAAACGCCGCCCGACATCCTCATCACCACCCCCGAGTCGCTCTACCTGATGATGAGCTCGGCGGTACGGGAGATCCTCACCGGAGTCGAGGCGGTGATCGTCGACGAGATCCACGCCGTCGCCCAGACCAAGCGGGGGTCGCACCTCTCGCTGACCTTGGAGCGGCTTGATCATTTGGTTCGCAACGCGGGGGAGGCACCTGAGGATGACCCGGCGGAACAACAGCGGGGACGTTCCGGCGGGTCATCCTCAGGTGCCTCCAGCAGGGGCATCCAGAGGATCGGCTTGTCGGCCACCCAGCGGCCTCTGGAGCGGATCGCTCAGTTCCTCGTCGGTCCGAAGAGGGAGTGCAGGATCGTCGACGCGGGGACGAGGAAAGACCTCGACATCGAGATCGTGGTGCCGGTCGAGGACATGGCCGACCCGGGCGCCCCCGCGTACCCGTCCGAGGACGGGACCGCGCAGCCTTCGGAAATCGAGCCGAGCGCCCATGTCCGCTCGATCTGGCCGGCGATCTACCCGAAGCTGCTGGAGCTGGTCCAGGAACACACCAGCACGATCATCTTCGTGAATAATCGCCGCGCCTCAGAGCGGCTCGCCAAACGCCTGAACGAGCTGGCCAACGGCGAAGGGGAAGGGGAGCTGCCGGCCACCGAGCACGGCGGTCACGACGAGGCGGCGCGGGCGCGCCACGCCGACACGGGCGAGCCCCTGGAGCAGGTCGAAATCGCCCGCGCCCACCACGGGTCGCTGTCGCATGAGGAGCGGACGCTGGTCGAGGAGCTGCTCAAGTCCGGGGAGCTGCCCTGCCTCGTGGCGACCTCATCCTTGGAGCTCGGCATCGACATGGGGGCGGTCGACCTGGTGATCCAGGTCGAGTCGCCGAAGTCGGTCACCCGCGGCCTGCAGCGGATCGGCCGCGCCGGGCACGGCATCGGCGAGACCTCGAAAGGCCGGATCTTCCCCAAATACCGCGGCGACCTCCTCGAGTGCGCGGTGGTCGCGCGGCGGATGCGCGAAGGGGAGATCGAGGAGACCACGATCCCCCAGAACCCGCTCGACGTGCTCGCCCAGCACCTGGTCTCGATGGCGGCGCTGGACGAGTGGCAGGTGGACGAGGTCGAGCGGGTCGTCACCGCGACCGAGTCCTTCCACGACCTCTCCCGCGAGCAGCTGGAGAACGTCCTCGACATGCTCGACGGCCGCTACCCCTCCGACCGCTTCGCCGACCTGCGCCCGCGGATCGTCTGGGACCGGATGGAGGGGACGATCCACGGGCGCAAAGGCTCGCGCCAGCTGGTCGTCACCAACGCCGGGACCATCCCCGACCGCGGCCTCTACGGGGTCCACCTGCCGGACGGCCGGCGGGTTGGCGAGCTCGACGAGGAGATGGTCTACGAGGCCCGCCCGGGGCAGACTTTCCTGCTCGGCGCCTCGACCTGGCGGATCGAGGAAATCACCCGCGACCGGGTGATCGTCATCCCCGCCCCGGGAGCCCCCGGCGCGGTGCCGTTCTGGCGCGGCGACGGGATCGGCCGCCCGGCCGAGCTGGGCAAGGCGATCGGCGCCTTCGCCCGCGAGGCGGTCTCGCGCGAGCCCGAGGAGCTCGCCAAGAACTACGACCTCGACGCCCGCGCCGCCAACAACCTGGTCTCCTACCTGCGCGAACAGCAGGACGCGACCCGGGTCGTCCCCTCCGACGAGACGATCGTGGTCGAGCGCTTCCGCGACGAGATCGGCGACTGGCGCCTCTGCATCCTCTCTCCCTACGGGGGCCGCGTGCACGCCGCCTGGGGCCTCGCCCTCGCCGCCAAGATCCGCAACGAGCGCGACCTCGAGGCCGACGCGATCTGGTCCGACGACGGGATCGTCATCCACCTCCCCGACGCCGACGAGGTGCCGCCCGCCGACCTGGTCCTGGTCGACCCGGCCGAGCTCGAAGACCTGATCGTCGGCGAGCTCTCCGGCTCGGCGCTGTTCGGCGCCCGCTTCCGCGAGAACGCCTCCCGCTCGCTGCTGATCCCGCGCGCCTACCCGGGCAAACGCACGCCGCTCTGGCAGCAGCGGCTGAAGTCGCAGTCGCTGCTCGAAGTCGCCCGTGACTTCCCCCGCTTCCCGGTCATCCTCGAGACCTACCGCGAGTGCCTGCAGGACGTCTTCGACCTTCCGGCCCTCACCGACATCCTCGAAAAGCTGCACGCCCGCTCGCTCTCCCTGGTCGAGGTGGAGACGCCGACCGCCTCGCCGTTCGCCTCCTCGCTGCTCTTCGACTACGTCGCCACCTACATGTACGAGGGGGACACGCCGAACGCCGAGCGGCGGGCGGCGGCGCTGGCGCTCGACCGCGACCTGCTGCGCGAGCTGCTCGGTCAGGAGGAGCTGCGCGAACTGATCGACCCGGAGGCGCTGGAGGAAGTCGAAGAGCAGCTCCAGCACCGCACCGAGGCGGGCAAGGCCGGCGACCGCGACGCGCTCCAACAGCTGCTCCGCAACATCGGCGACCTGACCACCGCGGAGGCGGCCGAGCGGGTCTCGGCGGGCTACTCGGCGGAGTCGATGTTGGAGAAGCTGGCCGGGGAGCGGCGGATCGCCAAGGTGCGGATCGCCGGCGAGGAGCGCTGGATCGCCGCCGAGGACGCCGGGCTCTATCGCGACGCGCTCGGGGTGCCGCCGCCGCCCGGGCTGCCGGAGACCTTCCTCGAGGACCACCCGGACGCGATGCGCGCCCTGGTCCGCCGCTACGCCCGCACCCACGGTCCCTTCCCGACCGGCCAGCTGATGCAGCGTTACGGCGTCGACCCCGGCCCGGCGCTGCGCGAGCTGGAGAGCGAAGGGGCACTGGTCCGCGGCGAGCTGCTTCCCGGCGGCACCGAGCGCGAGTGGTGCGACTCCGACGTGCTGCGGCGGGTGCGCCGCGCCTCGCTGGCCCGCCTGCGCAAGGAGGTCGAAGCGGCCGACCGCACCGACCTCGCCCGCTTCCTGCCGAGCTGGCAGAACGTCGACGCCTTCCGCCCGGCGGGCGCCGGCCCGGACCGCCTGCGCGAGGCGCTGGTGCCGCTGCAGGGGGTGGCGCTGACGCCGAAGGTGTGGGAGCGCGACGTGCTGCCGCGGCGGCTCGGCGCCTACTCGCCGAACTGGCTCGACCAGCTCTGCACCAGCGGCGAGCTGATCTGGATCGGCGCCGGTTCCCTCGGCCGCAGCGACGGCCGCGTCGCCCTCTACTTCCGCGAGGACGTCCGCCTCGCCGGGCCGCCGCCCGCCAACGGCAAGCTGGAGATCCCGCAGGGGGAGGTCGCCGACGCGATCCGCGAGCGGCTCGCCGCCGGACCCTCGTTCTGGCTCGACCTGGTCGCCGACATCCAGCACCCGGCCGAGGATCTTCATAACGCGCTCTGGGACCTCGCCTGGTCGGGCGAGGTGACCAACGACGCCTTCTCGCCGCTGCGGGCGCCGCGCCTGCGGGCGGTGCCGCAGACCGAACGCGCCGGGCGGCGCTTCGCCCGCCGTCGCTCCACCGCTGGCGCCGCCGTGCAGGGGCGCTGGTCGCTGACCGCGCCGATCTTCGCCGGCGCCCCCGGCCCCGGTGCCCGCCTGCGCGCCCAGGCCGAGCTGATGATGGAGCGCTACGGCATCGTCACCCGCGAGACGGTCCTCGCCGAGGGCGTCCCCGGCGGCTTCTCCACCCTCTACTCGGAGCTCGGCAACCTCGAGCTGCTGGGGACGGCGCGGCGCGGCTACTTCGTCGAGGGGCTCGGCGGCGCCCAGTTCGCCCTGCCCGGCGCGGTCGAGCGGCTGCGCTCGCTGCCGGAAGCGAGGGGGGATTACCTGGTGTTGGCGGCGACCGACCCGGCCAACCCCTACGGGGCCTCGCTGCCCTGGCCGAAACTCGAGGGCGGCCGACGCCCCGGCCGCACCCCGGGGGCCTACCTGCTGACGTGCGACGGCGAGCCCGAGGTCTTCGTCGAGCGCGGCGGCCGCGGCCTGCTGCGCCTGCGCGAGATGAACGAGGGCGAACTGGGCAATGCGATGCAGGCGCTTGCCGACGCGGTCGGCGCCGGCCAACTGCCGAAACTGGCGATCGAGAAACTCGACGGTGACGCGGTGATCGGCTCCGGGCACGAGGAGGCGCTGATCGGCGCCGGCTTCAGCCGCGGCCCCCGCAAACTCACCGCCTCGGCATAATCGATACGGGTGTCTGAGACCACGGAGCAGAGCGCGGTCGATCTGCTGAGGAGCGTCCCGCTCTTCGCGGATCTTGAGGAGGGCGAGCTGGAGCGCTTCTCTCACGTCGCCGTGCCCCGATCCTTCCCGGCCGGCACGCGCGTCTTCCACGAGGGCGACAGCTCCGACGCCTGCTACATCGTCAGCGAAGGCAGCTTCCGGGTCACCCGCGAACACTCCGACGGGCGGGCGATCACGCTGGCGACGCTGGGGCCGGGGGAGATCTTCGGCGAGCTGGCGATGCTCGACGGCGACAAGCGCTCGGCCTCGGCCGAGTCGATCACCGACGGCACCCTGCTGGCGCTGCCCGCCAACGACGTCCGCAGCCTGCTGGCACGGAACCCGGAAATCGCGCTGAAGCTGGTCGCCGGGCTGGTCCGCCGGTTGCGGGCCGCCAACGCGCGGCTCTCACGCCAGTCCTTCCAGACGGTGCCCAGCCGGGTCGCTGGGATCCTCCTGCAGCTGAGCCGCGACGGCCAGGGCGACGACGGCGAGGAAGTCGAGGTGACGATCCGGATGAACCAGACCGACCTCGCCCAGCTGGCGGGGACCTCGCGGGAGTCGGTCAGCCGTTTCCTGGCGGAGCTCGAGCGGGCCGGCGTGGTGCGCTCCGGGCGCGGCCGGGTCACCGTGCTGCAGCCGGGCAAGCTGCGCAACTACATCTACTAGGCGGCTGCAAACCCTAGAAACCCTCCGCCCCGATCAGCGGGACGAAGCGGCAGGGGGCGATCGCGATCGTCTCCAGCTCCGATCCGCGGCGCCGGATGGCGGTCAGCATCTCCTCGTCGCCGGCGACGACCGGGACCACCATGCGGCCGCCGTCGGCGAGCTGCTCGAGCAGCGCCGGGGGCGGGGCGGGGGCGGCGGCATGGACGGCGATCGCGTCGAACGGCGCCCGGTCGGGGACCCCGCGGCTGCCGTCCCCGACCATCAGCTCGATGTTGTGGGCCTGGCAGGCGCGCAGGTGCTCGGCGGCCAGGCGGGCGAGGCTCGCGTGGCGCTCGACGCTGATCACGTGCCCGGCCAGCTGTCCCAACAGGCAGGTCGAGTAGCCGGAGCCGGTGCCGATCTCCAGCACCGTCTCCCCACCGCCCAGCGCCAGGGCCTGGAGGATCGCGGCGACGATCCAGGGCTGGGAGATCGTCTGCTCCGAGCCGATCGGCAGCGCCGCGTCGGCGTAGGCCATCTCGCGGCGGCGCTCACCGACGAACGCCTCGCGCGGCACCTCGCCCATCGCCGCGAGCACCCGCTCGTCGGCGATCCCCCGCTCGCGCAGCTGGTGCTCGACCATCCGCGCCCGCTGCGCGTCGAAGTCACTCATCGGTCAAGGGTAAGGTCGGGCGATGACCGCGCGCACGATTATCGGCGTCATCGGCCTGCTCGCCCTGCTCGGCATCGCCGTCTACCTGCTCTTCCAGATCCCCGCGGTATTCGCGATCGGCGGGGTGGTCGCCCTGGTGGGGATCCTCTGGGCCGTCGGCCACGACGCCCCGGACGCGCTCTGACGGCCCGCTTGCCCCCTCATATACGCTCCAGCACCTCATGGCGCGCGGCAGCGGCATCTACGTCCTCAACTTCTACTCGGCGGTCTTCGGCGACCAGCTGAAACGCGGTCGCAAGTCGGCGACGATCCGGCTCGGCGACAAAAGCTCGAAGTACGAGCGCGGCCAGCTGGTCTGGGTGACGATCGGCTTCCGCCACAGCCCGCGCGAGAAACTCTTCGCCGCGGTGATCGACGACGTCGAGGTGAAGCCGTTGGCGAGCCTCAGTCGGCGTGACATCGAGCACGACAACCCGGAGTTCCGGCGGCTCGACGAGACCCGCCGCTTCCTCGAACAGATCTACAGCCGGCCGGTCGAGGACGACGACCTGGTCACCGTGGTCCGCTTCTCGCAGATCGTCGAGC
>DATNAG010000053.1:0-22604 GCA_035572835.1 Solirubrobacterales bacterium | reverse complement strand
CGCCTACTTCGAGTGCCTCCACGAGCTGAAGCTGATCGCCGACCTGATGTACGAAAAGGGGATCCGCGGGATGGAGTACTCGATCTCCAACACCGCCGAGTACGGCGACCTGACCCGCGGCAAACGGGTGATCGGCGAGGCTTCGCGGGCGGCGATGAAGGAGATCCTCGGCGAGATCCAGTCAGGCGAGTTCGCGCGCGAGTTCATCGGCGAGAACGAGGCCGGCGGGCAGAAATTCGAGGCGATGCGCAAGGCGGGCGCCGACCACGAAATCGAGAAGGTCGGTAAAGAGCTGCGCGACATGATGCCCTGGATCGATCAGGGGTTCTAGGGGCTCGCAGTCATTCGGGGAAGGGACGGGGGAGTTCCGGCCCGGCGGGTCCTGTCGCCGCAGGGTCCCACCATCCCTCCGGTAGCTAAAGCTTCCTCGGGATGGTTTCCCCTACGGCGCCACCCCCGGGAGGGGAGCCCGTTCCGGCGAGTCCCGCCACAAGCGTCGTCCCTTGCAGCTTTGAGCGAAGAGGACGCGGGCGCAGCTCTTCACCGGCCCCGAGGGACAGCTGAACAGCCACCAACCTTGGTCCCTTCGTCCCAATCGAGACGCGGCGGAGCGGTGCACGCGCCCGAGCAAGCCACCCTCCCGGGGGGTGGCACCGTAGGGTGCCCCTGTCTGAGGAAGCTTTAGCTACCGGAAGACAGGGGGGGTCCCCTGCGGTGACAGGACCCGCCGGGCCGGGACTCCATGATCCCTTCCCGTCCCTCCCCTTCCCGTCGCTCCCTATCGATGCTCCTCGCCAGGGGACAATTTCCCGTCGCGTCCCACGTAGCCGTCCTTACCGCCGACGATCACGTAGACCGCCTCCTCGGAGTCGCTGAGGTTGCGGACCTTGCGGTGGGTGGGGGCGTCGACCCAGGCGACCCCGCCCGGGCCGAGCTCCTGCTCGCTGCCGTCGCCGAACTCGATCGCCACCCGCCCGGTGTGGACGAAGTAGACCTCCTCCTGCTCGTCGTGGAAGTGGCTTCCGGTCGAGTAGGCGGGCGGCAGGACGATCGCGTTGATGCCGAAGGCGGTGACCCCCAGCGCCCCGCGGATCTTGCGGAACCCGGGACCCTCGCCGAGGTCCGCGAGGTTGGCTGCCGACCAGCCCTCGCCCCGCTGCACGTCGTCGGTTCGTGGCTCGCTCATCGTCCTGCCTCCCTTTCTTCTTGCCTTGTCTCGCTCTAGAGCGCCGGGGGTACCGGCGGCGCGGCGGGCGCCGCGAGCGGGCCGCCACCCTTGCTTTTCTCTTCGCCGACCGGCGGATACACGTCGGTGAGCAGCGACAGGTAGCCGTACAGACGCGCGTAGAAGCTGTTGCAGAAGGTCATCGCCGAGTTGACGCCCTCCGGCAGGTAGCCGCGGAAGACGATCGTCAGCCAGGCGATCACCGCCAGGAAGAGGTGTACGTAGGAGACCGCATAGGTGAGGATCAGCACCGGGATCGCGAGGATGATGCGGAAGAACACCTTGAGCCTGCTCTGCCGCTCTTCGCGCGGCCCGACGTTGACCCGGATCGGATAGCTGGGGTCGTCGGAGATGCCGAAGGGCGGCCACTCGTCGGACTGCAGGTAGATCCAGGAGAAGGTGCGCACGTAGTAGCGGACGAAGCCGGCGTTGAGCTTGTAGAGCCCTTCCGGATAGCGCCCCGTGATCACGATCGCCACCCAGGCGAAGAAGACGGTGAAGACGGCGACGATCTCGTAGACGTAGGCGACGATGAACCACGGGATCGCGAGGATGATCCGGAAGAACGTGGTCGCGCGGTTCTGTTCCGCCTGATAGTCAGCTTCAAAATGGACTGGGTACATCTCTCCCCCTAAATGTCTCTGGTCGATAACCGGTCGACCCGCTTAGGTCAATAACCTGTCGCCCCATGGCGACCACCGACACCATCGTCTCCATCCCGTCGGACCTGAAACCGGGGGACGGACGTTTCGGCTGCGGCCCTTCGAAGGTCCGTCCGGAGGCGCTCGCGAAGCTCGGCGAGCAGTCCCACCTGATGGGCACCTCACACCGCCAGGCGCCGATCCGTGACCTGGTCCGGCGCGTCCGCGAGGGCCTCACCGAGCTGCTCGGCCTGCCCGAGGGCTATGAGATCGCGCTCGGCAACGGCGGCACCACCGCCTTCTGGGAGTCGGCCTGCGCCTGGCTGATCCGCGAGCGCTCGCTGCACCTGACCTACGGCGAGTTCTCGCAGAAGTTCGCCAAGTCGGCCGCCGCGGCGCCCTTCCTCGGCGACCCGATCGTGGTCGAGGCCGAGCCGGGGGACTCGCCCACGCCGCGCGGCGACGCCGCCGCCGACGTGATCGGCTGGGCCCACAACGAGACCTCCACCGGCGTGATGGTCCCGGTCGAGCGCCCCGCCGACGCGGGCGACGCGCTGGTCCTGATCGACGCCACCTCGGGCGCCGCCGGGCTGCCGCTCGACGCCTCGCAGGCCGACGTCTACTACTTCGCCCCGCAGAAGGGCTTCGCCGCCGACGGCGGCCTCTGGCTCGCGGCGCTGAGCCCGGCGGCGATCGCCCGGATCGAGGAGCTCGACGGCGCCGCCGACCGCTGGCAGCCGGAATTCCTCTCGCTCGCGGTGGCGCTCGACAACTCGCGCAAGCAGCAGACCTACAACACCCCCGCGGTGGCGACCCTCTTCCTGCTCGCCGACCAGATCGAGTGGATGCTCGGCAACGGCGGCCTCGAGTGGTGCGTGGCGCGCACCGGCGACTCGTCGGGACGGCTCTACTCATGGGCCGAGGCGAGCGGATTCGCCACCCCGTTCGTCGCCGATCCGGCGAAGCGCTCGCTCGTCGTCGGCACGATCGATTTCGCCGACGACGTCGACGCGGCGGCGATCGCCAAGGTCCTGCGCGCCAACGGCATCGTCGACACCGAGCCCTATCGCAAGCTCGGCCGCAACCAGCTGCGGATCGGCATGTTCCCGGCGGTCGAGCCGGACGACGTCGAGGCGCTCACCCGCTGCATCGATTACGTGGTCGAGAACGCCGACGGCGTCCGGACCTCGAACTAGGTTGCCGCGTCCGATGAAGGTTCTGGTCAAGGAGAAGATCGCCGACACGGGCGTCGACCTGCTGCGGTCGAAGTTCGACGTCGACCTCGGGCTCGACATGTCCGACGACGAGTTCCGCGGCAAGCTCGGCGAGTACGACGCGATCCTGATCCGCAGCGCCACCAAGATGACGCCGGAGCTGATCGACCTGGCGACCAACCTGAAGGTGATCGGCCGGGCCGGCACCGGGGTCGACAACGTCGACATCCCGGCGGCGACCAGGCGCGGGATCATCGTCGCCAACGCGCCCGAGTCGAACTCGGTCGCCGCCGCCGAGCACACGTTGGCGCTGGCGCTGGCGATGTTCCGCAACGTTCCCCAGGCGCAGGCGACGCTGGTCGCCGGTCGCTGGGATCGGGCCAAGTTCAAGGGCGCCGAGCTCTACGGGAAGACGCTCGGGGTGATCGGCTTCGGGCGCATCGGCCAGCTGGTCGCCAAGCGCGCCCAGAGCTTCGACATGGAGGTGCTGGCCTTCGACAAGTTCGTCTCCGCGGAGCGGTTCCGCGAGCTCGGGGTGGAGGGCTGCGACGAGCTCGCCGACCTTCTCGGCCGCGCCGACCTGATCACCCTGCACACGCCGCGCACGCCGGAGACCGAAGGGATGATCGACGCCGCGGCGATCGCCGCGATGAAGGACGGCGCCCGCATCGTCAACTGCGCGCGCGGCGAGCTGATCGTCCTCGACGACCTCGTCGCCGGGCTCGAGTCGGGCAAGCTGGCGGGCGCGGCGCTCGACGTCTTTCCTGAGGAGCCCTTCACCGAGCACGCGATCTTCCAGCGCGACGATGTCGTCGTCACCCCGCACCTCGGCGCCTCGACCGCGGAGGCCCAGGACCGGGCCGGCGTGGTCACCGCCGAGCAGGTGACCGAGGCGTTGACCGGCGGCGTGGTCACCAACGCGGTCAACATCGCCGCGGTCCGCCCCGAGGAGATGGAGGCGCTGGCGCCCTTCGTGCCGCTCTGCGAAAAGTTGGGGCGGCTGGCGCAGGGACTGGGCAACGGCTCGGTCGACCGCGTGACCGCCGAATTCCGTGGCCGGATCGCCTCCTACGACACCCGCCTGCTCGGGATCGCGGTCCTCGTCGGGATCCTCTCCGGCAACACCGAGACGCCGGTCAACCTCGTCAACGCGCCGCAGATGGCGGAGGAGCGGGGGATCGAGCTGACCGAGACAAAGGACTCCTCGGCCGAGGACTTCACCGAGCTGGTCACCGTGCGGCTCGGGTCGGGCGACCACGAAGTCGAGGTCGCCGGCACCGGCGTCGGCCCCAAAAACGAGCCCTACCTGGTGTCCGCGTGGAGGGAGAGCTTCTACCTGCCGTTCGCCGAGCACATCACCGTGTTCCGCTACGCCGACCAGCCGGGGATGATCGGCCGGGTCGGCACCGCGTTCGGCGAGGAAGGCGTGAACATCATCTCGGCCGCGGTCGGGGCCGAGAGCGGGGGGGACGCCGCCGTGATGGCGCTCACCACCGACGCGCCGGTGCGCCCCGACGCGGTGGAGAAGATCCTCGGGCTCGACGGATTCTCGGTCGGGCGCTCGGTCGACCTCTAGACCGCAACGTCGCCCGTAAAGCCTTGTTAGGGAGTGCGATGAAGCGCGTTACCGGACTCGTCTTCGTCGCGGCGATCGCCGCGGCCATGTTCCTCGGCGCCGTCTCCGCCTCGGCGGCGAAGCGCACCCCGGTCCAGGGGGCGCATCAACTCGCCTACGCGGCGGCCGAACACTCGATCAACCTGGTGCTTGCCGGGAGCCCCGGCGAAGATCGGATCACGATCGAACTGAGCGCCGACGGCCGTGCGTATGAAATCGAATCGGCGACGCCGCTCGAAGTCGCGGGCGCGGTCTGCTCGCATCCCGAGCAGCGGACCGAAGAGCTGCTCTGCGAAGCGACCCCGATCGCCGGCTTCGAAATCAACACCGGGGCGGGAAACGACGTCGTCACGCTCGGCCGCACGGTGCCGGTCCCGGCGACGATCCGCGGCGGCGAAGGGAACGACCTGCTGACCGGCGGCGCCGGCGCCGACAAGCTGATCGGCGGCCCCGGCGACGACGAACTGAACGGTCGCGGCGGCAACGACCTGTTGGTCGGCGGGTCGGGGAACGACAAGCTGAACGGCGGCTCCGGCCAGAACATCCTGCGGCCGTAGCGTCCGGGGCGACTAGGTCGCGGCCGCGGCGCGGCGCGCGAACAGCGAGCCGCCGACGAGAAGCACGCTGACCGCGAGGCCGATCAGGGCGATCCCGGCGTCGAGTCGGAACCCGGCCTGGAAGCCGTCGATGAACGGCGGGACCGCGCCGGAGAAGACCGTGGTCGTCAGGCCCAACCCGATCGACCCGCCGGCGATCTGGAACATGTAGACGATCCCGCCGGCCAGGCTGGACTGGGATTCGTCGACCGAGGTGACCCCCGCGGTGGTGGCGGTCGGGTAGAAGCTGCCGATCCCGATGCCGAGCACGACCATCCCCGGCACCAGGGCGCCGTAACCGGCGTCCGCTCCGACCAACGAGAAGAGGATCGCCGCCGCGGTCATGCAGCCCGCCCCGATCACCGCCAGTCGCTTGGCCCCGAGCCGCGTGTAGAGGGGCCCGGCGACGAAGGAGACGAGGGCGAAGGTCGCCAGCGCCGGCAGCATCCCCAGCCCGGCTTCCAGGGGTGAGAAGCCGAGTTCCTTCTCCATGAACTGGGGCAGGTAGAGGAGCGCCGCGAAGAAGGTCGCCGACATGCAGAGGATCGCCACGCAGGAGGCGGCGAAGTCGCGGTTGGAGATCACGTCGCGGGGGATCAACGCGTGGCGTCCCGCGCGTCGCTCGAGCGGCAGGAAGACGCCGATCCCGAGCGCGGAGATCGCCAGCAGCGCGATCACCCGCGGGTCGCCCCAGCCCCAGTCGTCGACCTGGTCGAGCGCGATCAGCAGCGAGATCAGCCCGAGCGAGATCGCGGTGATCCCGGCGTAGTCGATCCGATGGTCGGCGTCCTTGGGATCGGTGAGGTGGACGCTCGACCAGACGACGGCGACCGCGAAGGCCGCGATCGGCACGTTGACGAAGAAGATCCAACGCCAGCTCGCCAGGTCGGTGAGGACGCCGCCGATCAGCGGCCCCGCCGCGTTGCCGAGGCCCGCCGCGCCGATGATGATCCCGCCCGCCAGGCCCGCCTTGTCTTCCGGCAGGATCGCGTAGGTCATCCCGAGGATCGCGGGCCACATCAGCGCCCCGCCGATCCCCATCAGGGCGCGGGTGGCGATCAGCCAGGTCTCGGTCGGCGCGGCGCCGCCGGCCGCCGACATCGCGGCGAAGATCCCGGCCCCGAGGAAGAAGGCGGCCCGCCGTCCGAACATGTCGGCGAGCCGTCCACCGGTCACGATCAGCACCCCGAAGGTCAGCGCGTAGGCGTTCACCACCCACTGGATCGTGTTGATGTTCGTGTGGAAGTCGCTCTCCATCGTCGGCAGGGCGACGTTGATCGCCGAGAAGTCGTTGGCGATCACGAAGACGGCGGCCCCCATCGCGAAGAGCGCCATCCAGTTGGTCTTCGTCCCTTCCACGCGGCGCCAGGGTACGTCACCGCCCCGTCGGTGCGCTACCCTCCGCGGTGGAAATGGCCTTTCCGCTGAACAGCCTCGCGCTTCTCCTTCTCCTCCCCCCTCGGGGGGAATAGCGCTGGGCGGCGCGATAGCCGCGAGAGACAAAAGGCAATTTCAGATTCAGAGAGAAGGAGAGGTCCGATGGGACCGAACGACACCAATCGCGTCCAGATTTTCGATACCACGCTGCGTGACGGCGAGCAGTCACCCGGCATCTCGCTCAACGCCGCGGAGAAGGTCGAGATCGGGCAACAGTTGGCGCGGCTCGGCGTCGACATCATCGAGGCGGGATTCCCGATCGCCTCGCCGGGGGACTTCGAGGCCGTCCAGGCGATCGCCCGCAAGGTCGAGGGGCCGGTCATCTGCGGCCTGGCCCGCACCCACAAAGCCGACATCGACGCCGCCTGGGGGGCGGTGAAAGACGCCGCGCGGCCGCGCATCCACACCTTCATCTCGACCTCCGACATCCACATCAAGTACCAGATGAACACCGACCGCGAGGACGTCAAGGGGCAGGCGCAGGCGGCGGTGACGATGGCCAAGGCCTACTGCGACAACGTCGAGTTCTCACCGATGGACGCGAGCCGCTCGGACTTCGAGTTCACCGCCGAGGTGCTGCAGATCGCGATCGACGCCGGGGCGACGACGATCAACGTCCCCGACACCGTCGGCTATGCGACGCCGGAGGAGTACGCGGCGATGTGGCGGACCTTCTACGAGCTGGTCCCCGATCTGCGCAAGGTGGTCACCTCGGTGCACTGCCACAACGATCTGGGTTTGGCGGTCGCCAACTCCTACGCCGGGGTGATGGCCGGGTGCCGCCAGGTCGAGTGCGCGATCAACGGGCTGGGCGAGCGGGCCGGCAACTGCTCGCTGGAGGAGATCGCGATGCTGTTCCAGGTCCGTGAGGACGCTCATGGATTCACCACCGGCGTCAACAGCCGCGAGATCGCCCGCACCAGCCGCCTGGTCAGTCGCCTGACCGGTTACCCGGTGCAGCCGAACAAGGCGATCGTGGGACGGAACGCCTTCGCCCACGAGTCGGGGATCCACCAGGACGGGGTGCTGAAGGAGCGCACCACCTTCGAGATCATGGAGGCGACCGAAGTCGGCTTCGAGTCCAACTCGATCGTCCTCGGCAAGCACTCCGGTCGCCACGCCCTGAAAGACGCCCTGGAGCAGCTGGGCTACAAGATCGACGGCGGTGCCCTCAACTCGGCGTTCAAGGCATTCAAGGAGATCGCCGACCGCAAGAAGCAGGTCACCGCGCTCGACCTGGAGGCGATCGTCTCCGACGAGATGCGCGACCGCGCCGACGGCCACGAGCTGGCGTACTTCGAGGTCTCCGCGGCGAGCGACAAAGACCCGATGGCCCGTATCGGCGTCACCCTGCCGTCGGGCGAGGAGGTCGTCGGCGAGTCCACCGGCGACGGCCCGATCGACGCCGTCTTCCGCGCCATCCAGGTGGCGACCGGGGTCGAATCCGAGTTGGTCAAGTACACGGTCGAGGCGGTGACCGGGGGAGAGGACGCCCTCGGCCAGACGACGGTGATGCTGCGGACGAACGGGACGCTGGCGTCGGGTTCCGGCGTCGCCACCGACATCATCGAGGCCAGCGCCCGCGCCTACCTGCGAGCGTTGTCCAACTCCCTCGAAGGCGCCGCGACCCGCGAGGCCGAGGCCGCCACCGCCGACGCCGTCATCGAGCGCACCGGCCCGTAGCCGTCCCGCAATGTCTGCATTTGCCCCTTCTCAGCGGGGGTAAATGCAGACAACGCTGAGGCTTGGGCCTGTGTGGACCGAGCGTTGGCCGAGATCGCGGGGCATCAGCACGGAATCGTGGCGCGGGGACAGGTGGAAGGGCTGGGCCTCGGCGGGAATACGGTCGATCTCTGGGTCCGTCAAGGCAGGCTCCATCGCATCCATCCCGGCGTCTACGCCTTGGGACACGATGCGATCACTGTCAGGGGACGCTGGATGGCGGCTGTGCTCGCTTCGGGGCCCGGAGCCGTCCTCAGCCATCGTTCGGCGGCGGCGCTGTGGGGGATCTGGGGATCCGGGACCGGGGAGGCGCATGTCACGGTGCCGCGGAAGACGCGCTCGCAACGCTCGATTCGCCGCCACTTCGGTGCGCTGCCCGTCGATGAGGTGACGATCCGCGACGGGATCCCGGTCACCTCCGCGGCCCGCGCCGTCTTGGACCTCGCGGCGGACAAAGGTGAGGCGGCGGCGGAGAGCGCCCTCAGGGAGATCGAATACCTCGGGATCTACGGCCCGGTCTCGATTCGGACCCTCCTCGCCCGCCACCCGCGCCACCGCGGCACCGCGATCGTCGCGAGGTGCCTCGAGCGCCTGAGGGACGACCCCGGTGGCAGGGTCCGGAGCCCACTCGAGGAGCTGTTCCTTCCCTTCCTCGATACCCACCGCATCCCGCGCCCGCGCCTGAACGCCTGGCTCAGCATCGGCGATGACCGCTTCCAGGTCGATTGCCTATGGCCCTCGGCCCGTCTAATCGGTGAGCTCGACGGCTTCCAGACCCACGGCACGAGACGCGCGATGAGCGCGGACCGCAAGCGCGACCGCGAACTCCTCGCCGCGCGCTACCGCGTCCTGCGAATCACGGCCTCTCAGTTGCGCACCGAACCTCATCAGATCGCCGCCGACCTCCGCAGCCTCCTCCCTTGATCGCGGACCTAACTGCCCGTAGTCCGCGATCAAGGGAGGAGGCGGCCCATCGACGCTCCCACGGACGTCCATCCGTGATAACTTACAAACGTCCTATGGCAACCGTAGCCCCGCAAACCGATCCCGTCGCCGCCGTCGGCCCCCGCGTCCGCGCCCTGCGCGAGGCGATGTCGCTGTCGCTGCGCGACCTCGCCGAGCGCTCCGGCGTCTCCGCCCAGATGCTGTCCCAGGTCGAGCGCGGTGAGACCTCGCCGACCCTCGCCGTCGCCGCCAAGATCGCCGCCGGGCTGGAGCTGACGCTGTCGCAGCTGCTGCGCCTCGACGAGGGCCAGCACGTCGCCGTCTCCCGCGCGGCGGAACGGCGCTCCAGCCGCCGCGGCGGCCACGTGATCGAGGAGCTGACCCCACCGCTGCCCGGGCAGCGCGCCGACGTCTCCCTCCACGTCCTCGACCCCGGCGCCACCACCGGCGGCGCCTCCGACCCGCCGATGCACGAGCCGGGCAGCCGCGAGACCGCGGTCGTCCTAGCCGGCTCGCCGGCGCTGATCCTCGAGGGCACCCGCATCGAGCTTCAAGAGGGGGATTCCGTCACCTTCGACGCCGATCTCCCGCACCACTTCGAGAACGAAGGAACCGAACCGACCCGCTTCATCGCGGTGATAGCCGCCGGACTGAGGAGGAGCTAGCAGTGCCCAAAAATATGTTCGAAAAGATCTGGGAGCAGCATGAGGTCAGCGAGGGGCTGATCTACATCGACCTGCACCTGGTGCACGAGGTGACCTCGCCGCAGGCCTTCGACGGCCTCCGCCTGGCCGGTCGCCAGGTCCGCCGTCCCGACAAGACGCTGGCCACCGCCGACCACAACACGCCGACCGACGGCACGATGGCCGCGCGGCTGATCGCCGACGAGCTCTCCCGCGTCCAGGTCGAAACCCTGGAGCGCAACTGCGAGGAGTTCGGACTGAAGGTGTACAGCCTCGGCTCCGACCGCCAGGGGATCGTCCACGTGATCGGCCCGGAGCTCGGCGTCACCCAGCCCGGCATGACGATCGTCTGCGGCGACAGCCACACCTCGACCCACGGCGCCTTCGGCTCGCTGGCCTTCGGGATCGGCACCTCCGAGGTCGAGCACGTCCTGGCGACCCAGTGCCTGGTGCAGAAACGGCCGCGCACGATGCGCATCAACTACGCCGGCGAGCTGGGCCCGGGAGTCACGCCGAAGGACCTGATCCTGGCGACGATCGGCCGCCTGGGCACCGGTGGCATGACCGGCTACGCGGTCGAGTACGCGGGCCCCGCAATCGCGGCGCTCTCGATGCCGGGCCGGATGACGATCTGCAACATGACGATCGAGGGGGGCGGCCGAGCGGGCATGATCGCCCCCGACGAGACCACCTTCGAGTGGGTCCGCGGTCGTCCCGGCGCCCCCGCGGACTTTGCCGCGGCGGAAGCGCGCTGGCGCGAGCTGCCGACCGAGGACGGCGCCACCTTCGACGAAGAGATCGACGTCGACGCGGCGGCGATCTCGCCGATGGTCACCTGGGGGACCAACCCGGGGATGGTGGTCCAGGTCACCGACGCGGTCCCCGACCCCGCCGCGATGGAGTCCGCGGCCGACCGCGAATCGGCCGAACGCGCCCTCGCCTACATGGGTCTGGAGGCGAACACGCCGATGACCGAGATCGCGCCGGAACGGGTCTTCATCGGCTCCTGCACGAACAGCCGCATCGAGGACCTGCGCGAGGCCGCCGAAGTCGTCGACGGCCGCAAGGTCGCGAGCACCGTGCGGGCGATGGTCGTCCCCGGGTCCCAGCAGGTGAAAAAGGCCGCCGAAGCCGAGGGGCTCGACGACGTCTTCCGCAGCGCCGGCTTCGAATGGCGCGAGGCGGGCTGCTCGATGTGCCTGGGCATGAACCCCGACACCCTGAGCGAAGGGGAGCGCTGCGCCTCGACCTCGAACCGCAATTTCGAGGGTCGCCAGGGCAAGGGCGGGCGCACCCACCTGGTCAGCCCGAAGATGGCGGCTGCCGCCGCGGTCGAGGGCCACTTCGTCGACATCAGAGATTGGAGCTAGAGAATGCGACCCATTGACGTCATCGAGGGCAAGGTCTCGGTGCTCGACCGCAACGATGTCGACACCGACCAGATCATCCCCAAGCAGTTCCTGAAGCGGGTCGAGCGGACCGGCTTCGGTGAGTTCCTCTTCTACGACTGGATCCGCGACGGCGAGATCGAGCTGGAGCCGAACCCGATCCTCGTCGCGGGACGCAACTTCGGTTGCGGCTCCTCGCGGGAGCACGCCCCCTGGGCCTTGGAGGACTTCGGCTTCGAGGCGATCGTCGCGCCCTCGTTCGCCGACATCTTCTACTCCAACTGCACCAAGATCGGGCTGCTGCCGGCGATCGTCGACGAGGCCCACTGCAAGCTGATCGCGGAGGCCGGCGAGGCGCGGATCGACGTCGACGACGAGACGATCGACTGCGGCACCACCGGCGTCTTCCCGTTCGAGGTGCACCCGGACGTCAAGCACCGGCTGCTGAACGGGCTCGACGACATCGGGATCACGCTGCAGAACGTCGGCGCGATCGACGAGTATGAGAACGCCGGGCGCGCGGTTGGCCCGCTGACGACGAGCATCTGATGCCGCCGGTCAAGGAATGGGACGCGGCCAGCTATCAGCGGGTCTCGGTCCCGCATGAGGAGTGGGCGGCGGCGCTGATCGAGCGTCTGCCGCTGAGCGGCTCGGAGACGGTGCTCGATGCCGGCTGTGGCAGCGGCCGGGTCACGCGCATGTTGGTCGAGCGCCTCCCGCAGGGGAGGGTCATCGCGGTCGACGGGTCGGCGGCGATGGTCGAGAAGGTCGGCGAGGTGCTGCGGCCCGGCGACGCCTCGTTCGTCTCCGACCTGACCGCCCTCGAGCTGGATCGGCCCGTCGACGCGATCGTCTCGAGCGCCGTCTTCCACTGGATCCCCGACCACGACGCGCTGTTCGCCCGGATGCGGGCGGCGCTGAAGGAGGGCGGCCGGATCGAGGCGCAGTTCGGCGGCAAGGGCAACATCGACGAGTTCCGCCGGATCTCCGGCGAAGTCGCCGTCCGCGAGCCGTACGCGGCGCACCTGCGCGCGGCGGGCTTCGAGGAACCGTGGTTCTACGCCGACGCCGAGGAGACCGAGGAGCGCCTGCGCGCGGCGGACTTCGGCGAGGTCAAGGCGTGGCTGCAGCCGTGGGACGTGGTGCCGCCCGACCCGCGTGAGTTCATGCGCACGCTGATCCTGAAGCCGCACATCGACTCGCTGCCCCCGGAACTCCACGAGCAGCTGCTGGACGAGGTGGAGGCAGCGGTCGGCGAGCCCTTCAACCTGCGCTACGTCCGCCTCAACATCTCCGCCGTCGCCGCCTGACGGCTAGAGTGCCGCCCGTGCCAGATGTGCCTCAGATAGTGGTCCTGCCCGGAGACGGGATCGGCCCCGAGATCGTCGCCGCGACGCGCCAGATCCTCGACAGCCTGGGGGAGTTCAGCTACGACGAGCGCCTGATGGGCGGCTGCTCGATCGACGCGCATGGCGTCGCCCTGACCGACGAGGTGCTCGAGGCCTGCAAGGCCGCCGACGCCGTTCTCCTCGGCGCTGTCGGCGGTCCAAAATGGGACACCACCGACCCCGACGCCCCGCGCCCCGAGCAGGGCCTGCTCGGCCTGCGCAAGGGGATGGGGCTCTACGCCAACCTTCGTCCCGTCCGCCCGAGCCCGGCGTTGATGGGCGCCAGCCCGCTGCGCGAAGACCGGATCTCCGGCACCGACCTGCTGGTCGTCCGCGAGCTCACCGGCGGCATCTACTTCGGCAAGTCGGGCCGTGACGGCGACGCCGCCTTCGACACCTGCGAGTACGACGCCGCGGAAATCGAACGGATCGCCCGCACCGCCTTCGAGGCGGCCCGCCGGCGCGCCGAGGGCTCCGGCGCCACGCCAAAGGTGACCTCGATCGACAAGGCCAACGTGATGGAGACCTCGCGGCTCTGGCGCGAGGTGGTCACCCGCGTCGCCCCCGACTACGCGGACGTCACCCTCGACCACCTGCTGGTCGACAACGCGGCGATGCAGCTGGTCAGCCGCCCCGCCGATTTCGACGTGATCGTCGCTGAGAACCTCTTCGGCGACATCCTCAGCGACGAGGCGGCGATGCTCACCGGCAGCCTCGGGATGCTTCCCTCGGCGAGCCTCGGCGCCGACGGCGACCCGGGCCTCTTCGAGCCCGTCCACGGCTCCGCCCCCGACATCGCGGGCAAAGGCATCGCCAACCCGCTCGCCACCTTCCTCTCGGCGGCGATGATGCTGCGCCACGGCCTCGGTCGCCCGGACGAGGCGGCGCGGATCGAGGCGGCGGTCGACGCCGTGCTCGAGGAAGGCCTGCGCACCCCCGACCTCGCCGGGCCGACCGTCTCACCGCCGATGGTGGACGTGCCGGCCCAGGTCGAGGTCGGTACCGCGGAGATGACCGCCGCGGTGCTCGAGGCGCTGCGCGAGGGCTAGGGCGCGGTCACCGCCCAGACGCCGGAGGCGGCGAATTCACCTTCGGTCGTCGTCGATTTGGCGACCAGGCCGGTCCCCAGACGGGTCGTGCTCTCGGCGGCGAGCGGTGCCGTCGCATCGAGGTTGGTTTCCGTCGTCAGGTAGACGCAGAGGTTGCCCGCTGCGGCTTCCGGCGTCGCGCCGCCGCCACCCAGGCCCGGGCAGGCCGGGGTGAAAGGCCCGCCTTTTTTGATCACGGTCACCGTCGGCGGATTCAGCAGCACCTGCTGAAGGCTGATCGCGCCGCGCTCGGTGACGTTTTTGGTCGTGGTCGTGTTGAAGCCGCCGAGGTCGAACGTCCCCCGCAGCGTCTGACCGGCCTTCAGCGGGCTGACGTTGTTCAGCACTTCCGGAGCGAGCTTCGCGGCGGTCACGGCGGCGTCGTTCAGTTTCGCCGTGGTGACCGCTTTTTCGGCCAGGTTCGAGGTGGCGACACCATTCTGGGCGATTTTCTGACTGGTCACCGCGTTGTTGTTCAGCTTGTTCGTGGTGACGACGTTGTTCTTGATCTTTTCCGCGGTCACCGCGGAGGCGGAGATCTTCGAGGTGTCGATGATCCCGGCACCGAGGTTCCCGGGCAGCACCGCGTTGGGGCCGAGCTTGCCGGCGACGACCGCCTTGGGCGCGATCTTGCCGCTGGTCACGGCCTGCTTGCGGATCGCCTTCGCGGTCACCGCACCCTTCTTCAGCTGCTTCGGGCCGACGCTGTTCTTGGCCAGTCCGGCAGCCACGGCGGAGCCGCCCAGGGCGACGAACAGGGCCAACGACGCGATCACGTTCGCGTAGGTCAGCCGGGGACGAAATCGTTTCATCCTGCTTCCTCCTTTACGGGTATCAACCGTCTCTCGATTCACTTGGTTTCAACCCATTCGATCCATCGGGCATAATCCCCCCAACATGGATGCCTGCGATTTGATTTGGAAGAACGGCGAATTCGTCGCCTGGGATGACGCCAAGGTCCACGTGCTCACGCACGGGCTGCACTACGGGACGGGCGTCTTCGAGGGCATCCGTGCCTACGAGACCGAGCGCGGACCGGCGATCTTCCGCGCTCAGGAGCACTTCGAGCGGCTGGAGAAGTCAGCCGGCCTCTACTACCTGCAGATGCCGTACACGGCCGACGAATTGAGACTCGCCACGCACGAGCTGATGCGCCGCAACGGCCAGGCGTCCTGCTACATCCGGCCGCTCGCCTTCCGCGGCTATGGCGAGATGGGCCTCTACGCCAACTCGGCCCCGGTCGACGTGATCATCGCCACCTGGCCCTGGGGTGCCTACCTCGGCGACGAGAGCGCCGGGCAGGGCATCCGCGCCAAGGTCTCGAGCTGGCGCCGGATCAGCCCGGCAGGCGCGATCCCGCACGCCAAGGCCTCCGGCAGCTACCTCAACTCGATCCTCGCCAAGACCGAGTCGGCCAACGCCGGCTACGACGAGGCGATCCTGCTCGACGAGCGGGGCTTCGTCTGCGAGGGGTCGGGAGAGAACATCTTCGTGGTCCGCGACGGGGAGATCCTGACCCCGCCGCACACCGCCTCGATCCTCGACGGGATCAACCGTAAGTCGGTGATCCAGATCGCCCGCGACCTCGGCTACACCGTGGTCGAGCGCGACATCGCCCGGGCCGAGCTCTACCTCGCCGAAGAGGTCTTCATGACCGGCACCGCGGCGGAGATGGTCCCGGTGCGGGAGATCGACGACCACCAGATCGGCGGCCCCGGCGAGTTCACCCGCCATATCCAGGCGAAATTCATGGACGCCCTGCACGGGCGTGCCGAGGAGTACCTCGAGTGGCTCGACTTCGTCGACGTCCCGGCCGATGGGTCGGGCGGTGGCCGCGACGGCGCCGCGATCGGCGCCGAGGAGATCGAGTCCACCGACGAGACGATCGGCCGAATTACCCCTGCCGCCTAGCGGCAGGCGCGGCTGCGGCCGCGCGCGCTCGAGCCTCATCGATGGCTCGCCCGGGCTCAGGCCCACGATCTCTCTTCGACTCGAAAGGCAGTACTCAAGATGGAACAGGTGAAGCTCTACGACACGACCCTGCGGGACGGGATGCAGGGCGAGGGCATGTCGCTCTCGGCGGCCGAGAAGGCGCGCGTGGTGCAGGCGCTCGACAAGCTCGGCGTGCAGATGATCGAGGCGGGCTTCCCGAGCTCGAACCCGAAGGAAGAGGAGCTCTTCGCCGCGCTGGCGGAGCTGCCGCTGGAGCGGGCGGTCGTCTGCGCCTTCGGCATGACCCGGCGGCGCGGGGTGGACGCCGCCGAAGATCCGGCGCTGATCACCCTGGTCGGCTCCTTCGCGCCGGTCGTCACCCTGGTCGGCAAGACCTGGGGCCTCCACCTGGAGAAGGTGACCAAGGTCTCGCGCGAGGAAAACCTGGCGATGATCGCCGAGTCGGTCGCCTTCTGTCGCGAGCGCGGCAAGCGCGTCGTCTACGACCCCGAGCACTTCTTCGACGCCTACCGCGAGGACCCCGGCTACGCGCTCTCCTGCCTGGAGGCGGCGATCGACGCCGGGGCCGAGAACGTCACCCTCTGCGACACCAACGGGGCGAGCCTGCCGAACCAGGTCGCGGCGGCGACCGAGGTGGTCGTCAACCGCTTCGGCGGCCGCGCCGAAATCGGCATCCATGCCCACGACGACGCGGGTTGTGGGGTCGCCAATAGCCTCGCCGCGGTCGACGCCGGGGCGCGGATGGTGCAGGGGACCGTGAACGGGTACGGCGAGCGCTGCGGCAACGCCAACCTGACCTCGATCCTGCCCGCGCTGCAGCTGAAGATGGGCTTCGAGGTGGTGCCGGCAGAGAAGCTGGCGGGGCTGACCGAGACGGCCCACTACGTCGACGAGCTCTGCAACCTGATCCCGAACCCGAACGCCCCCTACGTCGGCCGCAACGCCTTCGCCCACAAGGGCGGCATCCACGTCGCCGGGATCGAGGCGGAGGCGCGCTCCTACGAGCACGTCGACCCGGCCGCGGTCGGCAACGAGCGGGCGATCCTGCCGTCGGAGCTCTCCGGCAAGGCGACGATCCGCGACCAGGCGCGCGGCGCCGGACTCGAGATCGACGACGAGACCGCCTCGCGGGCGATCGAGAAGCTGAAGGAGCGCGAGCACCGCGGCTTCCACTACGAGGCGGCCCCCGCCTCCTTCGAGCTCCTGTTGCGCAACGAGGCGGGCGTCTACAAGCCGCTGTTCGAGCTGGAGAGCTACCGGGTCGTGACCCAGCGGCGGGCCGGCGGCGAGGTGGAAACCGAGGCGACGGTGAAGGTCCAGGTCGACGGCAGGCGCTACGTCGAGATCGCCGAGGGCAACGGCCCGGTGAGCGCGCTCGACAAGGCGCTGCGGCAGGCGATCACCAGCCGTCATCCCCACCTCGCCGACATCGAGCTGACCAACTACAAGGTGCGGATCCTCGACCAGGATCACGGCACCGACGCGGTCACCCGGGTGCTCCTCGACTCCACCGACGGCGAGCGCGAGTGGGGGACGACGGGGGTCTCGGGGAACGTGATCGAGGCCTCCTGGCAGGCCCTGGTCGACTCGCTGGAGTACGCGTTCCAATGAGCGACGGGGCCGAGCAGATCCCGCTGTCCGGGCCGGAGCTCGGCTCGCGCGAGGAGGAACTGGTCCTCGAGGTGCTGCGCTCGGGGCGGCTCTCGCTGGGCCCGATGGGGGAGCGCTTCGAGCGTGTCTTCGCCGACTTCCTCGGGGTCGAGGACGCGGTCGCGGTGTCGAGCGGCACGGCGGCGCTCCACCTCGGCGTGCGCCAGCTCGGTTGGGGGCCGGGGGACGAGGTCGTGACCAGCCCCTTCACCTTCGTCGCCTCCGCCAACTGCCTCCTCTACGAGGGTGCCAGACCGGTCTTCGTCGACGTCGACCCGGTGACCCTGGACATCGACCCCGATGCCGCCGCGGCTGCCGTCACCGAACGCACCGCGGGCCTGCTGCCGATCGACATCTTCGGCTGGCCCGCGGCCTGGCCGGAGTTGGAGGCGCTGGCGGCGAAGCGCGGGCTCGGGGTGCTGGAGGACTCCTGTGAGGCGCTCGGTGCGGTCGACTCGGAGGGGCGCATGGTCGGCACCCGCGGCAACTTCTCCACCTTCGCCTTCTACGCCAACAAGCAGATGACGACGGGGGAGGGCGGGATGATCGTCCCCACCGACCCCGACGCGGCGGCACGCCTGCGCAGCGAGCGCAACCAGGGCCGTGCCGTCGACATGGGCTGGCTCGACCACGACCGGCTCGGCTTCAACTACCGGCTCTCCGACGTCCAGGCGGCGATCGGCGTGGCTCAGGTGGAGAAGCTTCCGGCGCTGCTGGAGCGCCGCGCCGCGGTCGCCGCCTCCTATCGGGAGCGGCTCGCCGGCGTGCCCGGGGTGGAGGCACCATTCGCCGCCCGCGGCCGCGAGGTGCGCAGCTGGTTCGTCTACGTGGTCCGGCTCGCCGACGAGGTCGACCGCGACGCGGTGATCCGCGTGCTGCGCGAGCGCGGCATCGATTCGAAGTCCTACCTGCCGAGCATCCACCTCTTCCCGCACCTCGCCGCGCTCGGCTACCGCGAGGGCCAGTTCCCGGTCGCCGAGGCTGCCTCGGCCCATTCCCTCGCCCTGCCGTTCTTCCCGGCGCTGGACGAGGAGCGGATCGAGCGCGTCTGCGCCGCGCTGGCCGCCGCCGTCGACGCCACCCGCCGCGGATAACCTGCGCCGATGGCACGCTTCGGCTCAGACGGCGACTCGCCGGCCCGCTTCCGCAAAGACCCCGATCCGCGCTTCTGGCGGATGAACCGCTCGCTGCCCTTCGACTGGCAGCTGGCTCCTTACGACATCCTCCAGTCGCAGGCTCATGCGCGCGGGCTGGTCCGGGTCGGCGTCCTCACCGCGGAGGAGGCCGACGAGATCGCCGCCGGGCTCGACCGGGTGCAGGCGCGGATCGAGCAACCCGGCTTCGAGTTCGAGCCGGCCGACGAGGACATCCACATGGCGATCGAGCGGCTGCTCGGCGAGGAGATCGGCGCCCTGGCGGGCAAAGTCCACACCGGCCGCTCCCGCAACGACCAGGTGGCGACCGACATCGCGATGGTGGTCGGCACGTCCTCGCGGCGGGCGATGCGCCTCTGCGCGGCGGCGATGGAGCGGTTGCTCGCCCTCGCCGAGACCCACCGCGACTGGCCGATGCCGGGGTATACCCACCTGCAGCGTGCCCAGCCGGTCTACCTCGGCCACCACCTCCTCGCCTACTTCTGGATGCTCTCCCGCGATGCCCGGCGCTTCGCTTTCGCCGCCGATTCGGCGAGCGTGATGCCACTCGGCTCGGGCGCCCTCGCCGGGGTCAACTGGCCGATCCCACGTGAGATCGTCGCCGCCGAGCTCGGCTTCGCCGGGATCACCTCGAACTCGCTCGACGGTACCTCCAACCGCGACTTCGTGATCGATTATCTGAGCGCCGCGGCGACCTGCGCGATGCACCTCTCGCGGCTCGGCTCGGAGCTGGTGATCTGGTCGAGCACCGAGTTCGGCTTCGTCGAGCTCGACGAGGCCTTCTCCTCGGGCTCCTCGATCATGCCGCAGAAGAAGAACCCCGACGCGGCCGAGCTGCTGCGGGCGAAGAGCCCACGCGTCGCCGCCGCCCACCAGACGCTGCTCGGCGTGATGCACGCGCTGCCGCTCACCTACGGCAAGGACATGCAGGAGGACAAGGAGCCGCTCTGGGACGCGATCGAGACGGTCGAGGCGTGCCTGGAAGCGACCGCCGGGATCCTCGAGGACATCGCCTTCGACCGCGAGCGGCTGGCGGCGGCCTCCGGTGACGAGATGCTGGCGGCGACCGAGGTGGCGGACCTGTTGGTGCGCCAGGGCGTCCCGTTCCGCGAGGCGCATGGGATCGTCGGCGAGCTGGTCCGCGACGCGATCGCCGCCGACGTGCCGCTCTCCGGGCTCAGCCGCGAGGAGATCGCGCGCCGCTCGGAGGTGCTGGGCGACGAGTACTACGAGGTGCTGCGGCGGGGCAGCTGGCTGGAGTCCAAGCAGATCGCCGGCGGCACCGGCTCGGAGGCGCTCGCGGCCCAGATCGACCAGGCGCGGGAGGCGCTCGGGGCCGTCCGCGAGGCGGCCGGGCCGGCCTGAGCGACGTGCCACGGCGCGCCCCCGGCGAGGGATCCGGGTCGCGGCCCGGCGACCGGCTCGGCGCCGACTTCTTCGACCGCTCCGTGCATGACGTGGCACCGGACCTGATCGGCTGTCGGCTGCTCTATGGCGGGGTCGGCGGCACGATCGTCGAGACCGAGGCCTACGAACGCGAAGACCCGGCCAGTCACTCCTTCGTCGGCCTCACCGAGCGGACCAAGGTGATGTTCGGCCCGCCCGGCCGCGCCTACGTCTATCTCTCCTACGGCATCCACAGCCTGCTGAACTTCGTCTGCGAACCGGAGGGCGACGCTGCCGCCGTCCTGATCCGCGCCCTCCAGCCGACCACCGGGATCGAGACCATGCGCTCGCGCCGCGGCAAGGCCCGCAAAGACCTCGAGCTCTGCAACGGCCCCGGCAAGCTGACCGAGGCCCTGGGCATCACCCTCGCCCAGAACGCCAATCGCCTGGATCGCGACCCTTTCCAGCTTTTGGAACCCGAAGACGCCCGCCCTGAGGTGGTCACGAGCCCCCGGGTCGGGATCACCAAAGCCGTCGAGCAGCCCTGGCGCTTCTCAGCATCCGGAAGTCCGTACGTCTCCCGCCCGCGCCCGTGAGCGCCGTCAGGGTGACCCCTGAACGAACCTCCCCGCTGTTGTGAGAGAAGGGGTCACCCTGACGGCGCCCCCACCAGCCCGTCCCGCCGAGGGCCGTCCCCCACCTAACCTGCGGTAACCCCGCCCCCGGTAGCCGGCGTCACCGGCGTAGTTTCTTCCGGCGCCCCTTCGGCCGCCCCTTCTTCGGGAGCGACTTCTTCTTCCGGCGCTTCTTCGACCGGTTCTTCGGCTTCGCCCCGCCCGGCGCCGCCGGTCCCGCCGCCTTCGACTTCTTCTTCCGGCACGAATTCTTCGCCTTCGTAGGTTTCTTCCGGGGCGACGTATTCCGATTCTTCGTATTCGCCGGCTTCGATTTCTTCTTCGGCTTCGGAAGACGACTTGCCTTCGTCTTCCTTTTCTTCCTTGGCCTTTTCCTTCGCTTTCTTTTCGGCCAGGTGTTCTTCCTTGATCGTTTCCCAGGCGGTCATCACGCTGTTCCAGATCAGCGCCGGGAAGGTGCCGCCCATCACCGGACCGCCGTTGTAGAGGGTCAGCATCGGCGTCGTCGTGTCCGGGTAGCCGACCCAGACGCAGGCCGTGACTTCGGCGGCGATCCCGCCGCAGAACCAGGCATCGCCCTCTTCCTCGGTGGTGCCGGTCTTGCCCCACTCTTCGGTGGCACCGGTCTGGGCCGCCGTCCCGGTCCCCGTGGCGATCACCGTTTCCATGATGCTCTTCTGCTCTTCGACGGTTTCTTGATCGAAGACCTGGTGGTGGATCGGTTGGTTTTCGCCACCCTTGATCGGCTTGCCGTTCTTGGTCACCGATTCGTAGGTGAGCGGACTGTCGCCGGGGCGCGGGGCGAGGGTGCCGGAGATGCGATCGCCGTTGTTGCCGATCGTCGAATAGGCGTAGGCCCAGCCGAGCGGCGAGACCCCTTCGTGCAGGCCGCCGAGCACCATCGCCGGGTTGGTCGAGATGTTGTCGGTGTAGCCGGCCTTGTGGATCGTCGCCGCGATCGAGTGGGTCCGGTCCTGGATCGTCTTCCCTTCCAGCCCTTCCAGACCGAGCGCGGCGTAGATCGAGTTGTCGGAGTAGGTGAGGCCGCAGCTGATCGAGCAGGAGCCGAGGTAGCCTTCTTCGTCGTTGTGGACGGTGAAGGCTTCTTCGCCCTTCTTGCCGAAGTAGAAGGTCCGCTGTTCGGAGGGGTATTCGGTTTCCGGAGAGATCCCCTCTTCGAGCGCCGTCAGGAGGGTGAAGGGCTTGATCGAGGAGCCCGGCTGCCGTCTCCCCTGGGTCGCCAGGTTGAAGGGCGCGGTTTCGAAGTCTGGGCCCCCGACCATCGCCTTGATCCCGCCGGTGTGATCGTCGAGGACGACGACGGAAGCGGTGGCGGGGGAGTAGCCGAGGTAGGAGTTGACCGCTTCTTCGGCCGCTTCCTGGAGCTGCAGGTCGAGGGTCGATTTGACGGTCAGGCCACCGAAGTAGGCCTTCTCGGGGCCATAGCGTTCGACCAGCTGCTGACGCAGGAAGGCGGTGAAGTAGGGGGCCTTCGACTCCAGCGTCGGCGGCTTGACATCGGCCGGGGCGGGCAGCGCCTTATGGATGCTTTCGACGTACTGCTCGTGCGTTATGTAGCCCTGTTCGTACATCTTTTCCAGGACCAGGTTGCGCCGGCCGAGCGCGTTTTCGGGGTAGATCTTCGGGTCGAAGGCGGAGGGCGAGGCGATGATCCCGGCCAGCATCGCCGCCTCCCAGGGCTCGAGCACCGCGGCGCAGGGTTCCGATTCGGTCCCGCAGCCGGGATGGGCGGCGCCGAAGTAGGTCTGGGCGGCGGCCTCGATCCCGTAGGCGCCCTCGCCGAAGTAGATCGTGTTCAGGTACTCGGTGAGGATTTTCTCCTTCGACCAGTGCTTCTCGAGTTTGTAGGCGAGCGCCGCCTCG
>DATNAG010000052.1:0-7782 GCA_035572835.1 Solirubrobacterales bacterium | reverse complement strand
TCGACCCGCTGGATCTCACCGACGAAGCCGACCTGCTCGGAGTTCGGCGCCGGCGAGACCTCGAAGAGCGTCCCGTCCTCGCCGGAGAGGCCCACCGCGGGCGAGCCGTGCCGGTTCAGCCGCTGGACGATTTCCGAGTTCAGCTTGCCGACCAGGACCATCTTCGCGATCTCGACCGTGTCGCCGTCGGAGACCCGCAGTCCCTCGTGGAACTGCACCTCGAGCCCGAGTTTGTCCATGTAGCGGGTGATCTCCGGGCCGCCGCCGTGGACGACGATCGGGTTCAGGCCGACGTACTTGAGCAGCACGACGTCGGCGGCGAAGGCGTCGCGCAGGCCCTCGTCGAGCATCGCCGCGCCGCCGTACTTGATCACCACCGTGCGACCGTGGAACTCGCGGATGTAGGGCAGGGCCTCAAGCAGCGTCTGCACGCTCGTGGCCGCCGCTCGGGACTGCGGGGCGCGCTCGGTCACGTCGTGTACTCCGCGTTCAGGCTCACGTACTCGTGCCCGAGGTCGGAGAAGTAGACGTGCGCGCCCGCCGATCCGCGACCGAGCCTCAGACCGATGTTCGCCTCGGGGATGTCGGCGCCGAGCTCGGCGGCGTCGATCGAGTCGGAGCCGATCTCGTCGAGATCCGCTCCCGCCAGCGCCGCCCCGGCGGCCTGGGCGATCCGGCCCCAGTTGGGGTCGCGGCCGTAGAGGGCGGTCTTCACCAGCGGCGAGTTGGCGATCGCCCGGGCGACCCGCTCCGCCTCGCCCTGGTCGGCGGCGCCGCTGACCTCGACCCGTCCGGCGCGGGCGGCGCCCTCGCCGTCGCGGACGATCTCGATCGCCAGCTGCAGCAGGACCGCGTCGAGGAGGCCGTCGGGGAGCGGCTTGCCGGAGGTCCCGGTCGCCTGCAGGAGGACCGTGTCGTTGGTGCTCATCTGGCCGTCGACGGTGATCCGGTTGAAGGAGGCGTCCACCGCGTGCTGCAGCCGTGTGCTCGGGTCGGGGACGACGGCGTCGGTCTGCACGAAACACAGGAGGGTCGCCATGTTCGGCTCGATCATCCCCGCTCCCTTGGCCTGGGCCGAGAGGGTGACGCCGCCGGCCTTCACCGTGCAGCGCTTCGGCCAGCGATCGGTGGTCATGATCGCCTCCGAGAAGACCGCCCCGCCGGCGGCCGAGAGCTCCATGGAGGCGGCCTCGATCCCGGGCAGCACCGCGCTCATCGGCATCGGCACGCCGATCACGCCGGTCTCGGCGACGGCGACCTCGGGGGTCTCGAGCCCGAGCGCGTCGGCGGCCCGTTCGGACATCGCCAGCGCGTCGGCGAAGCCCTTCTCGCCGGTCTCGGCGTTGGCATTGCCGGAGTTGATCACCGCGGCACGGACGTGGCCCTGGTCGACGACCTCGCGACAGACCCGGATCGGCGCGGCGGCCGAGGCGTTGCGGGTGAGGACGAGCGCCGACTCGATCTCGGGCGTGTCGCAGACCAGCAGCCCGACGTCGGTCCTGCCGCCGCCCTTGAGGCCGACGTGGACGCCGCCCGCCCGGAAGCCGGGCGCGAGCCGGGCGGCGTCGAGCTCCTCGACCTCCGCCGGGGCGTCGACCCACCTCGACCGGAAGAAGCCGCCGCTCACAGGAGTCCCTCGGTCTCGTCGAGTCCCAACATCAAGTTCAGGTTCTGAACGCCCTGGCCGGACGCCCCCTTCCAGATGTTGTCGATCGCGGAGAAGGCCATCACCCTGCCTCGCTCCTCGACCGTCACGTAGACGTGGCACTCGTTCGTGTCGCGCAGCGCCCTCAGGTTGGGCGGCCCGTCGAGCACCCGCACGAACGGCTCCTCGGCGTAGCGCTCCTCGTAGAGGGCGACGATCGCGTCCTTCGAGGTCGCCTCCGAGAGCGTCGCGAAGCAGGTCGCCAACTCGCCCTGGTCGAGCGGCAGCAGGTGCGGCACGAAGGTGACCGGGGCGGGGCTGCCGAGCGCCGCCAGCTCCTGCTCGATCTCCGGCCGGTGCCGATGGCCCTCGGTCTTGTACGGGAAGGCGTTCTCGGTCATCGCCGAGTAGTGGACCAGGTCGTCGCTCGAGCGCCCGTAACCCGAGGTCCCCTGCATGGCCGCGACGAAGACCTCGTCGAGCAGGCCCTTTTCGGCCAGCGGTGCCAGCCCGAGCACGGTCGCGGTCGGGTAACAGCCGGGAGTGGCGACGAGGTCGGCGCCGCGCAGCTCCTCCCGGTACATCTCGGTCAGCCCATAGACGCCGCTGCCGAACAGGTCGGGCGCCCCGTGCTCGCCGTACCAGCGCTCATACACCCCCATGTCGCGGAGGCGGAAGTCGGCGGAGAGGTCGACCACCTTCACCCCGGCCGCCCGCAGCGCCGCGTCGGTCGGCGCCGCCGCCCCGTGCGGGTAGGCGACGATCGCCGCGTCGATCCCCAGCGAGCCGACGTCGTCGAGGTCGAGCTCGGTCAGCGTCAGCGGCACCCGGTAGCGCGGGTAGAGCTCGTCGATCCGCCTGCCGGCGTCCGAGCGCGAGGTCGCCGCGACCAGCTCCAGACGCGGGTGGTCCCAGACGATCTTCGCCGCCAGCGCCCCCGTGAAGCCGTTCGCCCCGGCGACCAGCACCCGCGCCGCGGGGGTCCCCTCAAGCGGTTGGGCCGCGTCCCTATTCACGGAAGGACCCGCCGATCTTCTCCAGCTGCGCCCGGATCGACTCCCGCGCCGACTCGACCTCCTCGTCGGTGAGGGTCCGGTCGCCGGCGCGGAATTCGAGCGACAGCGCCAGGCTCACCTTGCCCGCGCCGATCTGCTCGCCCTCGTAGAGATCGAAGACGTCGGCCTCGTGCAAAAGCTCGCCACCCCCCGCCAGCACCGCGGCGCGCACCTGCGCCGCCGAGACCTCGGCGGGGACGACGACGGCGACGTCGCGGAGCGCCGCCGGGAAGGTGGTCAGGTCCTCGAACTCCTCCTCGCCGAGCGTCGCCGCCGCGAGCAACGGGGCCGCGTCGATTTCGAAGCCGACCGCGGCGTCGATGTCCCAGGTCCGGCAGACCAGCGGATGGATCTCACCGAGCCAGCCGAGCGGCGCGCCGCCGACCCGGACCGCGGCGCTCCGCCCCGGGTGCAGGAACGGCTCGCTCGCCGGCGCGAACTCCAGGGGCGGGCAGCCGAGCCCGGCGGCAAGCGCCTCGAGCACGCCCTTCAGGGCGAAGAAGTCGACCGTCTCACCGCCGCCGCGCCAGGACCTGGGCACCAGCGGCCCGACCGCGAGGGCACCGTAGCGGTGCGGCTCGGTCGCCGGGGCCGGGGTGTCGCCGGGGAAGTTGCCCGCCAACGGACCGCCGCTCTCGGGCGGGGCGCCGCGCAGGTAGACCGCGCCCGCCTCGAACAGGGCCACGGCCTCGCGCCCCCGCGCCAGGTTGCGGGAGGCGACGTCGAGCAACGAGCCGAGCAGGGTCGTCCGCATCGCCGCGCCCTCGTCGGAGAGCGGGTTGGCGACCAGGATCGGGTCGGCGCGCGGGTCCGGCTCCTCGATGCGGAGCCGGCCGGCCTCGCCGCGGTCGGTGAAGCTCCAGCCGACGATCTGGTCGAGACCGAGGTCGCGCAGCTCGTCCTCGGCCCGCCGCCGCAGCCGCTGGGTGCGGTTCAGCCGGCCGACCTTGCCCGCGCCGACCCGGGGCAGGGTCGTCGGCAGGTGCTGGTCGAAGCCGTGGAGCCGGCCGACCTCCTCGATCAGGTCGATCTCCCGGGTCACGTCGTGGTAGCGGTCGGGCGGCACGGTGACCTCGAGGTCGGCGCCGTCGACCGCGACTTCGAAGCCGAGCCGCTCCAGGTAGCCGACCTGGTCGGCCTGCGGGATCTCCATGCCGAGGATCCCGGTCACCCGGGCGGCGCGCAGCCGCAGCGTCCGCGGCTCCGGCGCGGGCGCGGCGACGTCGATCGTCCCCGGCACCAGGGTGGCGCCGGCAAGCTCGACCAGGAGCCGCGAGGCGATCGCCTGGGCCCGCATCGTCAGCGCCGGGTGCAGCTGCTTCTCGAACCGCGCCGAGGCCTCCGAGCGCAGCGCCAGCCGGCGCGAGGTCCGCAGCACGTTCGCCCCGTTCCAGTTCGCCACCTCGAGCAGCACGTCGGTGGTCGCGGCGGAGACCTCGGAGACCTGGCCGCCCATCAGCGCCGCGATCCCGGTCGGCCCGTCGCGGTCGCAGACCAGCACGGTCTCGGCGTCGAGCTCCCGCTCGACCCCGTCGAGGGTCGTCATCTTCTCCCCCGGCCGCGCGGTGCGGACGATCAGCTCGCCGCCCGGCAGCTTCTCGAGGTCGTAGGCGTGGAGCGGTTGCGCCGTCAGCAGCATCACGTAGTTGGTGATGTCGACGACATTGGAGATCGGCCGCATCCCGGCTGCCGAAAGCCGCTCCTGCAGCCAGAGCGGCGAGGGGCCGATCTTCACGCCTTTGAAGACGCGGGCGGTGAAGCGCGGGCAGAGCTCGGGGACCTCGACCGTGACCTTGGCGAAGTCCTCGACCTCGCCGTCCCCGGTCGCCGGAGCGTCCTCGGCCCAGGGCTCGGCGGAGAGCGGCGCGCCGGTCACGGCGTGGACCTCACGGGCGACCCCGAAGACGCCGAAGCAGTCGCTGCGGTTCGGCGTCACCTCGATCTCCAGCACCGGCTCGGCCAGCGGTACCACCTCGGCCAGCGGAGTGCCCGCGGCGAACCCGTCGTCGAGCACCAGGGTGCCCTCGTGGTCCTCGCCGATCTCGAGCTCGTCGGCGGCGAGGATCATCCCTTCGGAGGCGACGCCGCGCAGCTTCGCCTTACGCAGTTTCTCGCCGCCCGGCATGCGGGCACCGGGCAGCGCCACCGCGACGGTCTGTCCGGCGGCGACATTGGGGGCCCCGCAGACGATCGTGCGCGGACCGTCGTCGCCGACCTCGACCGTGCAGACCCGCAGCCGATCGGCGTCCGGGTGCTGGACGGCCGCGGTGACCTTGCCGACGACGAAGTTGTCGGGTGCGGGCGGCCCGACGACGTCGATCCGCTCCACCTCGGTGCCGGTCATCACCAGCCGCTCGGCCAGCTCCTCGACCGGGACGCCCGGGTCGCAGTACTCGCGCAGCCAGCTGTACGGGACCCTCATGAGAACTGCTCCAGCATCCGCACGTCGTTGTCGAAGAAGCGACGCAGGTCGGGGATCGAGTGGCGCAGCATCGCGACCCGCTCGATCCCGAGGCCGAAGGCGAAGCCGGACACCAACTCGGGGTCGTACCCCTTCTCCTTGACGAAGCCGAGCACGTTCGGGTCGACCATCCCGGCGCCGAGGATCTCGATCCAGCCCTGGCCCTTGCAGAGATTGCAGCGCTCGCCGTTCGGCAGGACGCCGGTGCCCTCGCACTGGAAGCAGGAGACGTCGACCTCGACGCTCGGCTCGGTGAAGGGGAAGTAGTGCGGCCGCAGCCGCACCTCGCGGGTGTCGCCGAACAGCGCCCGCGACATCGACAGCAGCGTCCCCTGCAGATCGGCCAAGGTCAGCCCCTCGGCCACGGCCAGCCCCTCCATCTGGTGGAACATCGGGCTGTGGGTGGCGTCGGAGTCGCGCCGGTAGACCTTGCCCGGGATGACGATGAAGATCGGTGGCCCCTGCGTCTCCATCGCCCTGATCTGCATCGGCGAGGTGTGGGTGCGCAGCAGCACGTCGGGATGGGACTGGATGTAGAAGGTGTCCTGCAGCATCCGCGCCGGGTGGTCGACGGGATGGTTCAAGGCGGTGAAGTTGTAGTAGTCGTGCTCGATCTCCGGACCTTCGGCGACCTCGTAGCCGAGCCCGACCATGATGTCCTCGATCAGCCGCGTGGTGCGGGCGATCAGATGCTGATGGCCGAGCGGACGCGGCGGCGCGCCGGGGAGGGTGACGTCGATCCGGTCGGCGACCAGTTTCGCGTCGAGCTCGGCCGCGTCGAGGCTCTCGGCGCTACGGGCGATCAGCGCCTCGAGCTCCTTGCGGGTCTTGTTGGCGGCTCCGCCGACGGGGCCGCGTTCCTCCGCCGGCAGCTGCGCGATCCCACGCAGGATCTGGGTCAGCTCGGCTTTACGGCCGAGGAACTTGACCCTCAGCTCCTCCAGCTCGGCGCTCGAGGACGCGGCGGCGATCGCCTCCGTGCCGGCTACCCGGAGCTTCTCGATCTGCTCAAGCACCTTTGCGCTCCTCGCTCATCCGCGCGCACGCTACAGCCGCGGCGGCGGCGACGTTCAAAGACTCGGCGCCTCCGTGCAGGGGAATCGTCACTTGCGCGTCGCAGGCAGCCACCACCTCGGCGCGCAAACCCTCACGCTCGGCGCCGAGACAGACGGTTCCCGCGCCGGCCAAACCCGCCAGATCGTCCCCGCCGTGGGCGATGAGAGCCACCCGTGGCCCGGGGGTCTCCTCGACCCCCGCGACCGCCACGGGCGGGCGGGCGAAAAGCGACCCCATGCTCGCCCGGGTGGCCTTCGGGCCGTACGGGTCGGCACAGTCGGGGCCGAGCGCGACGGTCGCGTCGAGCAGCGCGTGGGCGGTGCGGATGATCGCCCCGACGTTGCCGGGATCGCCGACCCCGTCGAGATAGACGCAGGGCGCCAGCGGCGCGGCGGCCCGGGAGAGCGGCCAGACCGCGATCGTCCGGGTACCCGAGCCCAGCGACGAGGCCGCGGCGAGCACCCCGGCCTCGACCTCGTCGAAGTCGACGGTCGCACCTCCGCGGTCGTCCTTTGGCCCGCGTCCCGGGCCAAAGGACGACCGCGATCCGGCGGCCACCAGCACGAACCGCGGCTCGGCGCCCGCCGCCAGGCCGGCCTCGAGCAGATCCTCGCCCTCGGTCGCGAACAGGCCTTCCCGCTCGCGGTGCTTGCGCTCCCGCAGCTTGCGGACCAGCTTCAGCTTCTCGTTGTCTTTGCTTTCGATCATCGCTTTCAGTCCTCAAACGCAAAACGGGCCGCAATTGCGGCCCGCCCGGAAGAGTCAGAAGTGTCGGCCTGCGCTCAGGCGGCCGCACCCTCCCGGGCTATCTCCACGAATCGGCGGAACCCCTCCGGGTCCGAGACGGCGATCTCGGCCAGCATCTTGCGGTTCACCTCGACCTCGGCCTTGCCCAGGCCGTGGATCAGTTCCGAGTAGCTCATGCCCTCCTGGCGCGCGGCGGCGTTGATGCGCGTGATCCAGAGACGACGGAAGGTCCGCTTCTTGTTGCGCCGGTCGCGGTAGGCGTACATGCCCGACCGCTGGACCTGCTCTTTGGCGAACCGGTAGGAAGAATGCTTGCGCCCGAAGTAGCCCTTGGCTTCCTTCAGGACCTTGCGGCGCTTCTTGCGCGCGTGGACGCTGCGCTTGACGCGGCTCACTTGCCGCCTCCGAGAAGCTTGCGAACGTTCGGCACGTCGACTTTGGCGATCTGCGCGGGGTTCGCCATCTTGCGCTTACGCTTCGGCGACTTTTTCTCGAGGATGTGGCTCGAGTACGCGTGACGACCCCGGATCTTGCCGGTGGCCGACTTCTTGAAGCGCTTCTTGGCGCCCGAATGGGTTTTCATCTTCGGCATACGGGCTCGACATTGAAGCAGAACGAGCGCCCCGCCGAAGTCGCGCCCCACGCCTGGGTAGTGTCCGACCGCGATGCGAATCCTCTACGTCGTCGGCACGCGACCCAATTTCGTCAAGACCGCGCCGGTGATCGCCGCGATGCGGGCCCGCCTGCCGGAGGGCCGCCACGTGATCGTCCACACCGGCCAGCACTACGACCGGGCGATGTCGGAGGTCTTCTTCGAG
>DATNAG010000051.1:0-8958 GCA_035572835.1 Solirubrobacterales bacterium | reverse complement strand
AAACTACGACGGCGACGTGCAGTCGGACACCGTCGCGCAGGGGTTCGGTTCGCTCGGCCTGATGACGAGCGTGCTGATGACCGCCGACGGCAAGACGGTCGAGGCGGAGGCCGCGCACGGCACCGTCACCCGTCACTACCGTCAGCACCAGCAGGGCAAGCCGACCTCCACCAACCCGATCGCCTCGATCTTCGCCTGGACGCGCGGCCTCGCCGCCCGCGGCCGGATGGACGGCACGCCCGCCGTCAGCGAATTTGCCGAGACCCTCGAGCGCGTCTGCATCGAGACGGTCGAAGAAGGCAAGATGACGAAAGACCTGGCGCTGCTCGTCGGCGGCGATCAGGGGTACCAGACCACGCAGGAGTTCCTGGCGTCGATCGACGACAACCTGCAGCGGGCGATGGCCTGAGCCGTCGCCGAAACCCGATTCCGAGGAGAAAATCGTGAGCACCCCCGTGAAGGTCACCGTTACGGGCGCCGCCGGGCAGATCGGCTACGCCATCCTCTTCCGCATCGCCAGCGGTCAGATGCTGGGCCCCGACACCCCGGTGCAGTTGAACCTGCTGGAGATCCCGGCAGCGGTCAAAGCCGCCGAGGGCACCGCGATGGAGCTCGACGACTGCGCCTTCCCGCTCCTGCATCGAGTGGAGATCTTCGACGATCCGAAGGCCGCCTTCGAGGGCACCAACGTCGCCCTGCTGGTCGGCGCCCGGCCGCGCGGCCCTGGCATGGAGCGCGCCGACCTGCTCGAGGCCAACGGCGGCATCTTCAAGCCTCAAGGCGAAGCGATCAACGCCGGCGCCGCCGACGACGTGAAGGTGCTGGTGGTCGGTAACCCCGCCAACACCAACTGCCTGATCGCGATGTCGAACGCCCCCGACGTGCCGAAAGAGCGCTTCACGGCGATGATGCGCCTCGACCACAACCGGGCGAAGATCCAGCTCGCCAACAAGCTCGGCAAGCCGGTCACCTCGGTCTCGAACATGACCACCTGGGGCAATCACTCGACCACCCAGTACCCCGATCTGGTGAACGCCCGGGTCGACGGACAGAGCGCCTGGGACCAGGTCGACGACGAGGCCTTCATCGCCGACGAATACATCCCGCGGGTCGCCAAACGCGGCGCCGAGATCATCGAGGCGCGCGGTGCCTCCAGCGCCGCCTCGGCCGCCAACGCGGCGATCGACCACATCCACGACTGGGTGCTCGGCACGCCGGACGGCGACTGGGTCTCGATGGGAGTCCCGGCCGACGGTTCCTACGGGATCGGCGAGGGGATCATCTGCGGCCTGCCCTGCGAGTGCAGCGGCGGCGAGTGGTCCGTCGTCCAGGGTCTCGACGTTCCCGATTTCTCACGCGAGCGGATCGACAAAAGCGTGCTCGAGCTCCAGGAGGAGCGCGACGCGGTCGCGAACCTCGGCCTGATCTAGGCCGAGGTTCGCGCGACCCCGGCGGGCGTTCAGCCCGCCGGGTAGTACTGCCGGCCGTCCTTTTTGACCCGGCCCTCTTTCTCCAGATCGCCGAGCACCCGGTAGAGGTAGTTCGGTTTGATTTTCATCGTCTTGGCGACATCGGAGGCGCTGATCCCCGGCTGCGAGGTGATCAGGTCGACCGCCTGGTCGGCGCGGGTGCCACCTTTGCGGCGGCGACGTTTTTTCGGTCCACCGCCTGAGGAGGCTTTGGCGGTGGAGGCGCTGCCGCGCGGTCGGCCGGGGGACCGTTTCGCTTTCCCGCCGAGCTCCGCCAAGGCTCGCTCGAGTCGGCGCCGCTCGTCGTTGAGGTCAGCAAGGCGTCGCTCGACGAGCTGGCGGGCCTCGTCAAGGACGTTCGTCGTGCTTGGCATTTAGATCCTTTCCATCCAATGGAATGCCGCGTTCAGTCAACAGTAGGGCGAGTGTGACATAAGAACTCTCACACTGTTCAACCAACTTATGCCATGCAACAACAGGTTTGGCCGTCTGACCCAGCGGCAACGGTGGCAATCGAGTACCGAGGGGGTGCCTAGCGGGTGAGTTCAGCCTGGCGCTCGGGCGAGATCCGGATCACGTTGCGGGCCAAGCCCACCTTCTCCATGCCCGCGATGATCAACGCCGACGGATCGAGCTCCCACCTCTTCAGGCCGTGTACGGCGGAGCGCGGAAAGGCGTGGTGGTTGTGGTGCCACGACTCACCCAGTGAGGGGATCGAGAGCCAGAAGACGTTGGTGGAGTGATCGTCGGTTTCGAAGCGGCGTTTGCCGAGGAAGTGACACACCGAGTTGACGCTCCAGGTGATGTGGTGGACGAAGAACACCCGCACGAGACCGCCCCAGAGGAAGCCGGCGAGCGCGCCCATCCAGGTGCCCGTGATCGCGAAGCCGAGGACCGCCGGGATCAGCAGGCTGAGGTAGATCAAGGCGATGAAGTGACGGGAGATGAAGCGCATGCCGTCGTCCTCGTAGAGGTCCTTGGCGTATTTCTTCCAGTCGGCCCGGCCCTGCGTCTCCATCAGCCAACCGGTGTGGGCATGCCAGAAGCCGCGCAGCCCCTCGCCGTGACCGACATGAGGACTGTGCGGGTCACCCTCCTTGTCGGTGTGGGCGTGGTGCTTGCGGTGGTCGGCGACCCAGGAGAGGACCGGGCCCTGCACGGCCATCGTGCCGAGCACGGCGAAGGTGTACTCGAGCGGCTTCGAGGTCTGGAACGAACGGTGGGTGAGGAGGCGGTGGTAGCCGACCGTGATCCCGATCGCGGTGATCAGATACATGAAGGCGGCGATCGCGAGGATTCCGGGGCTGACCAGGCTGCTCGGCAGCAGGGCGATGGCGACGATCGTGGCGACGAAGGGGACGACCACCCCGGCCAGGTTGGCGCCCTTCTCGATCTTGCTCATTTCTGCCACCGAGAACCAAGTTACGCCTACCTGGGCGATATGTATTAGCGTCTGACTCAAGTTCAGTGCCGAGAACTTGTAAGTCATATGCCAAAAACGTCATCATCAACCCGACCACTCCCACTCGACGACGACCCCTGGCGCGGGCTGCCGGTCCGGATCGCCGACCTGATCGAAGGGCAGATCGAGCCGCTCAGCGGTGAGATCCTCGACTCGATCGCGCGCGAGGTGCCGGAGTACGCGCGGCCTTTGGAGGGCCGCTTCGGGCGTGGGATCCGGCGCGGCGTGGGGGAGGCATTGGCCCAGTTCGTCGCGCTGATCCGCGATCCCGACTCAGGAAGGGACTCGGGCCGCGAGGTCTACCTGGCCCTCGGGCGCGGTGAGCAGCGGGCGGGTCGCACGCTCGACTCCCTCCAGGCCGCCTATCGGATCGGCGCCCGGGTGGCCTGGCGACGCTTCGCCGATGCCTGCCGGCGGGCCGGGGTGGGCGCGGAGCCGCAGGCGCTCCTGGCCGAGGCGGTCTTCGCCTACATCGACGAGCTCGCCGCCGACTCGGTCGAGGGCTACGCCCAAGCCCAGGCCGAGGTCGAGGACCTGCGCCGGCGGCGGCGGCGCGAGCTGGTCGCGCTGCTGCTCGCCGACCCGCCCGCCGACCCGGCCGACGTGGCGGCGGCGGCACGCGCCGCGGCGTGGGAAGTGCCCGCCGGCCTGGCGGCGCTCGCCTGTCCCGAGGAGGCGCTGGCGCGGGTGGTGCGGCGCCTGCCCCCGGAAGTCCTGGCGACCGTGGTCGACGGCGAAGGCTGCGTGTTGTTGCCGGACCCGGAGGGGCCGGGCCGGGCGGAGGCGCTGGAACGCGCCGCCGCCGAGGTGCACATGGTGATCGGCCCGACCGTCGCCCCCGCGGCGGCGGCCGAGTCGTGGGCGCTGGCCCTGGCGCTCCTCCGCGCGGGCCCGGCGGACGAAGGGCCCGGTGGGCCCCTCCGCGTCGACGAGAACCTCGCGACGCTGCTCCTCCTCGAATCGCGTGACCTGGCCGGGCGGATCGCGGCCCGCCGGCTGGCGGCGCTTGACGACCTCACCCCGAAAGCGCGCGCCCGGATGCGGGAGACGGCGCTCGCCCATCTCCGCCACGACGGCAACGCGGTGGCGATGGCGGCCGAGATGCACGTCCACCCGCAGACCGCCCGTTACCGGATCGCCCGCCTGCGCGAGCTGCTCGGTGAGCAGCTCGACGACCCCGACGCCCGCTTCGAGCTGCAGCTGGCCCTGCGCGCCGAGACGATCGGGGCCGCGTCTCAGGAGGGACCGGCGAGCTAGGCCGGCGCGGCGGCGAGGCCGAGCCGCAATGCCCCGGCCGCCTCGAGCATCGCGCCGAGCGCGGTGCGGTTGACCGGCGTCTGGTTGGCGAAGCTGTGGACCAGGCCGGGATGCCGACGCAGGGCGACCCGGACGCCGCAGTCGCGCATCTTCAGCGCGTAGGCCTCGCCCTCGTCGCGCAGTGGGTCGAAGCCGGCGGTGGCGACGTAGGCGGTCGGCAGCCCGCGCAGGTCGGGGCAGTTGAGGACCGAGACCCGCTGGTCGGTCGGGTCGGAGCCGGGCGGCAGGTAGGCCGCTTCGAACTTCTCCATGTCGGCGCGGGTGAGGATGAAGCCGTCGGCGAAGAGCCGGCGCGAGCGGGTGTCGTCGGCGGAGTCGGTGACCGGGTAGATCAGCAGCTGCATCGCCGGCCTGGCGCCACCTGCGTCGACCGCCATGTGACAGACGACGGCGGCCATGTTGCCGCCGGCGGAGTCGCCGCCGACGGCGATCCGGGCCGGGTCGGCGCCCAGGTTCGCGGCGTTTGCGGCGGCCCACTCGAAGGCCGCCCAGGCATCTTCGATCGGCTCCGGGAAGGGATGCTCGGGCGCCAGGCGATAGTCGATCGAGAGGACCCTCACCCCGGCCGCCGCGGCGAGCAGCCGGCAGACGCCGTCGTGGGTGTCGAGGTCGCCGATCACCCAGCCGCCGCCGTGGTAATAGACGAGCAGCGGGGCCGGTTCGCCGGCGGGCGAAGGCTCGGCGACGTAGAGGCGAGCCGGCATCGGACCGCCGGGGCCGGGGACGTCGAGGGCACGCACCTCGGCCATCGGGATCGGCGGCCGGCGGTCGATCACCCGCGCCTCGAGGCGCGCCTGCGCACGAGCCTCCTCGACGCTGCGGCCGGAGAAGAAGCCCTCGCTGCCGGTGAGCTCCGCCAGCCGGAGCAGGGCATGGGTCTCGGTCGAGAGCGTCTGGCCGTCGAGCTGGGGCGGCCGGCCGAAGATCGCCCTGCTGGTTCGCGGCGAGAGGCCGCAGGCCCACTTGAGGATCCGGTGCTCGAGCGGCACCGGCAGCCGCGGCAGCTCTTTCGCCATGGGCGCAGGCTAATTCACGTGACACCGATCTGTGCGACGAACGTCACACCAGTTCCTGGGTACGGAGGCGTATGTTCAACCCATGGAGGCGCAAATCGGGCTTCCGCCCGGTCCTCGGATGTCCCGCCCGGTCCAGACGGCGATCTGGTCCCGGCAGGCGCAGTGGATGCTGGCCCAGTGCCGAAACCGCTTCGGCCCGATGTTCAGGTTGACGATCGCCTACGAAGGAACCTGGGTCGTCCTCACCGATCCCGAGCTGATCAAGCAGGTCTTCACCGGCGACCCGAAGGTCTTCCACGCGGGCGAGGGCAACGACATCCTGCGGCCGCTGCTCGGCGAGAACTCGCTGCTGGTCCTCGACGAGGCCCCGCACATGAGCCAGCGCAAGCTGCTGCTGCCGCCCTTCCACGGCAAGCGGATGGCGGGCTACGAAGAGACGATGAGGGAGATCGCCGCGCGTGAGATCGACAGCTGGCCGAACGGCGTGCCCTGGCAGCTGCGTCCGCGGATGCAGGCGATGACGCTCGAGATCATCATCGAGACGGTCTTCGGGGTCCACGGCGGCGCCCGGCTGGACGAACTTCGCCTGGCGCTCCGCTCCTTCCTCGACCTGCTGACCGACCCGAAGGCGTTGCTGGCGGTGCTGGCCGTCGGGCCCGATCGTATCCGCCGCATCCCCACCTTCCGCCGGCGCATCGACCGCGTCGCCGAGCTGATCCTCAGCGAGATCGCCGAGCGCCGCGTCGCGGCCGACCTCGAGCAGCGCGACGACATCCTCTCGCTGCTGGTCGCCGCCCGCCACGAGGACGGCTCGCCGATGAGCGACGCCGAGATCCACGACGAGCTCCTCACCCTGCTGGTCGCCGGTCATGAGACGACCGCGACGGCGCTCTCCTGGGCGGTCGAGCGGCTGGTTCGCCACCCGGAGAAGATGGAGCGGCTGCGGGCGGAGGTCGAGGCCGGGGAGGACGCCTACCTGACGGCGACGATCCAGGAGACGCTGCGGCTGCGGCCGGTCATCGTCGGCGTCCTGCGGCGCCTCACCGAGGCGGTCGAGCTGGGCGGCTACGAGCTCCCGGCCGGGGTCACGGTCATGCCCAGCATCCACCTGATCCACCGCGACCCGACCATCTATCCGGAGCCGGAGCGGTTCCTCCCGGAGCGCTTCCTCGAGACTCCGCCCGGCACCTACACCTGGATCCCCTTCGGCGGCGGCGTCCGCCGTTGCCTCGGAGCCGCCTTCGCCCAGCAGGAGATGGCGATCGTGCTGAGCGAGCTGGTCTCGCGGCGAATGATCCGGCCCACCGATCCCGCCCCCGAACGCAACTTCCGACGCGCGATCACCGAGACGCCGCGCCACAACGCCGAAGTCGTGCTGAGCTAGATGTTGATGGGCCGAAAACTTGCCTATATGGCAAGTTTTCGGCCCATCAACGCGGGTAGTCTGCGGGTCGGATGCCTGAAGGCGACCACCACCGCACTCCGACCGTCTCCGAGGCGGTCCGCGACGCCGCCGCGATCGTCGACCCTGGCGACGGCGACGACGCGATCATGGCGCTGTACGAGATCTACGAGGACGACGACCGGCCGGTGACGGCGGTCGAGGACCTCGCCGGAACCCTGGTCGCGACCGCCGAAGGGATCGACCCCGAAGGCGACGACGGCGCCGTCCTCGCCTGTGCCGCGGCCGCCGCCTGGATCGGCATGAACCCGCGCGACCGCAACGAGGAGCACGAGGCCGACCACGTCCTCCGCGAGGGCGTCCGCATGGCCTTCGGCAAGAACCCCCCGCCGCAGGTGGTCGAGTACCTCAGCTCCCGCGGCGTGAGCATCTGACGTCGCCGCGAACCTGGTCGGGAAGTCGGTCGCGGAATAGCCAATCGGTGAGCCGGAAGAGGACGAGCAAGGCAGCCCCGAGCAAGAAGAGCGTGAACAGCACTCCGAAGATCTCGACGGAGGGCCTGAAGCTGTCGAAGGCGGCCACGAGCGCGCCCAGCACACCCAGGCCGAGGATGACGACAACCGTAACGAGCGTTACCAGGCGCAGCGCCAGTGGATCATCGCTGCGGTCGTAGGCGAGCGCCAGTGACGCCTGGGCCAGGGTAAGCGTGAGGACCAGTGCGATCACCTGCAGCTCCGGGCTGTCGCCGTAGAAGGTCGACATCCCTTCGATGAGGCGAACGGTCACGGCGACGAAGCCCAGCATCGCGATCGCAGCGGTCAGGTAGCCGAAGGGGGCTCGGTTGCTCCTGCGTGCGACCAGGAACAGCCCAGCAACGGCACAGGGCCCGAAAACGGTGAGCGCCGCCGCCGTATAACCGAGCTCGGCGATCGTTTCCTCGGGATGCGAATCGCCGAGGAAGCTTGCGATCAAGGCGACGGCACCGAGGCAGAGCGCCATCCCCAGCGCCAGGACCGCGAACTGCCATCGGCCGGTCTCCCCTCGATACATCGCCCCTACCTTCCCGCTACCGCTGTGATTGGCGCGGGCCCCCGGACCCGCGCCGCCTGATCAACCGCAGCCGGTGTTGTTGCCGCAGCTGCTGCACGTGTAGCAGGACCCCGTCCGCTGCATCATGCCGCCGCACTGATCGCAGGCCGGACCCAACTCCAGGCCCTGCATCCGCGCCGGGCGGACCGGCGGAGTGTCGGTGAAGGCGGAGGCGGCGGGCTTGGTGCCGCCATTGCCGTTGCCGCCGCCGGCGTTGGCGGGGCCGGCGGTGTCGGTCGAGATGCCGAGGCCGAGCTGCGAGGTCTCCGCTTCCTTCTTGCTCCGCACGTCCGCGGTCATGATCCCCAGTTCCTCGAGGGTCTCGACGTCGTCGATGAACCGGCTGGCGAGCCAGCGCATGATGTAGTCGGGCATCGATTTGGCGAATGGGATCTCCGGGTTCTGGGTCATCCCCTCCGGGTCGAAGCGCATGTAGGAGAACTTGCGCACGAAGTCTTCGAGCGGCACCCCGTACTGCAGGCCGAGCGAGATCGCGGTGGCGAAGGCGTTGAGCAGCCCGCGCATCGTCGAGCCCTCCTTGCCGATGTCGGTGAGGAAGATCTCGCCGACCGTGCCGTCGGTGTACTTGCCGGCGGTGATGTAGCCCTCGTGCCCGGCGATGTTGAACTTGTGGGTGATCGATTCCCGCTCCTGCGGCATCCGCTTGCGCACCGGCTCGGCCATCACGACCTCGGCGTCCGGGTCGGCCCCCTTGTCCTTCTGCGCGTCGGTACGCAGGGCCTGGGCCGTCTTCGAGCCGTCGCGGTAGATGGCGAGCGCCTTGAGGCCGCCCTGCCAACCGCGGGTGTAGGCATCGGCGATGTCGGCGATCGTCGCCGACTCGGGCAGGTTGACCGTCTTCGAGATCGCCCCGGAGAGGAACGGCTGGGTCGCGGCCATCATGTCGATGTGGCCGGTGTAGGAGATGGCCCGCTCGCCGACGGCGACGTCGAACACCGGCAGGTGCTCGTCCTTCTGGCCGGGCGCCCCGACGATCGTGTTGTTCTCGGAGATGTAGGCGTTGATCTGATCGATCTCCGCCGCCGAGTAGCCCATCGCGTCGAGCGCCATCGGCACCGACTGGTTGACGATCGTCATCTGCCCGCCGCCGACCAGCTCCTTGAACTTGACCAGCGAGAAGTCGGGCTCGATCCCGGTCGTGTCGCAGTCCATCAGGAAGCTGATCGTCCCGGTCGGCGCCAG
>DATNAG010000050.1:0-13520 GCA_035572835.1 Solirubrobacterales bacterium | reverse complement strand
GCCCGCCGAGTCTCGAAACGCTGCTCGGTGGCTCGGCGCCCCACGCGACCACGGTCCGCTACGACTACCTCGCCGAACTGCTGAAGCAGCTGAACAAGGGCAAGAAGCGCTACCGCGCCGCGGTCGTCAATCCCGAGTTCGACTTCGAAGCGCCCGCCGACGAGAACGGCGTCCCCGGCGACGGCCCCAACAACCTGATCGCCAACGCCGAGATCAACGGCCGGCTGACGATGCGCGACGTGATCCTCGCCAAGGTCGGCGCCGAAGTGAAGGTGTCGCAGCCGAAGAAGGGCCACTTCAAGAGCCTCTACTCGGTGGAACTCTCCGGCGCCACCGTGACCGTGGTCCGCGGTTGGGCCTCGGTCGACGCGACGGTGCGCGGCTCGACCCCGTTTCACTTCGTCGACACCCACCTCGAATCGTTCGACCCGCAGACCGTGGTGCCGAGCATCCGCGCTCAGCAGGCGGCCGAACTGGCGGCGCCGGACGGGCCGCTGACCAGCGACCTGCCGGTGGTCCTGGTCGGCGACCTCAACTCGGACACCAAGACCGCGGTCCAGCCCGGCGACGGCCAGGCCTACGAAACGCTGGTCAAGGCGGGGATGCGCGAACGCAGCACCTACAAGCCGCTCGGCTGCTGCCTGGCGACGGCGCTGCTGCCGGTCGCCGACGGCGGTGCCGTCTCCCAGTTCGACCACAAGGTCGACCACATCATGACCCGCGACCCGAAGCAGGTGAAGGAGGTCAACTCCTCGGTCACCGGCCGGTCCCCCCAGAACGGCTTCTGGGACTCAGACCACGCGGGCCTCTTCAGCACGCTGAAGATCCACTGACGATGTCGATGGGCCGGAAAGCGCTGATATAGAGCGCCTTTCGGCCCGTCAACCGGGGGGCTAGCCCTCGCCGGCGGTGGCGGCGACGAATTCGGCGACTTCCTTCTGCTGCTGTTCGTTCAGGATCGCCGGGGGCATGCGGCCGGGCGTGTTGCCGTCGACGCCCTGCTTCTGGGCGTTGATCACGCGGGATTCGGTCGCCTTGATCGTTTTCGTGTCGGTCGGTTCGACCGGTCCGGTCGGGGCGAGCAGTTCGTCGAGGTCGGGGCCGTAGTTGCCGTCGGTGCCCGCCGCGTAGAGCGTGTGGCAGGTGCCGCAGTTCGTGACGAACAGGGACTGACCCGCCTTCAGGTGCTGCGGGACCTTCTCGGCACCGGTATTCGCATCGCCGCTGCCACGGAAGGCCAGCCACGGGATGACCACCGCGAGGACGAAGAGAAGGACACCGAACGTGATGAAAGTGCGTTTGCTCATGGAGGGGCGGCGCGGATACTAACTTGCGGCACCCCCAGAGGCGGGCTCGCCACCGTCGAGCGCTCCGCTCGTCACCCGCCGACGATCAGCTCGCGGTGGTCGAGATCCCGGTACCAAGGGCACATCCGGCGCAGCTCGCACTCGCCGCAACGCGGTTTCGGGCGGCAGAGAGTGCGCCCGTGCCGGATCAGGTTGACGTGCAGCTCGTAGGCGTCCTCGGGTGGCACGACGGCCAGCATCTCGTCGTGGGCGCGCTCCAGCGAGGCCTTCGCCGGGAAGAGGCCGAGCCGGCCGCCGACCCGGTGGATGTGGACGTCGACCGGGATCTCCGGCAGCCCCCAGCTGAAGATCAGCACGCAGGCCGCGGTTTTCCGCCCCACGCCGGGCAGGCTGAGCAGGTAGTCGCGCGACTCCTCGATCGGCGCGTGCTCGGTCCAGTCGAGGCTCGGCTCCGGGCCCAACTCGCGCAGGATCGCCTGGATCCGCGGCGCCTTCTGCTGCGCCAGGCCGCCGGGCCGGATCGCCTCCTCGACCTCGGCGACCGGCGCGTCGCGCACCTCGTCCCAGGTCGGGAACCGCTCGCGCAGCAATTGGAAGGCCCGGCCGCTGTTGCGGTCGTTGGTGTGCTGGGAGAGGATCGTCAGCACCAGCTCGTCGATCGGCCGCCGGTTCGGCTCGTTGACGGGCACGCCATACATCTCCCGCAGCCGTTCGCGAAGCGCCCGCACGCGCCGTTTGCCCGGGCGTCGCCAGGGCTGCGCTTCGGGCTTTCCGGGGGTGGTGGTGGCCATCGTTCCTCAGGTCGTCTCTAAACGCAGGATTACAATCGAGGGTTCATGTCGCGTCCTTCCCGTGCCTTCGCCGCCGCCACCGCCTGGATGCCCAAGGGCTGGGGCGATGCGGGGCGGCAGCTCGCGATCCTCGTCGGCGTCGACCTGATCTACGACCTCGGCCGCGGGGTGGCCGACTCGAGTCGCGCCTCGGCGATCCACCACGGATCCCAGGTGATCGACTTCGAGCGCACGACGCACACGTTGTTCGAGCCCGATCTGCAGAGGTTCTTCCTGCCGGCCCACTGGACCATCGATGTCGCCAATTTCCTTTATCTGAACGCCCAGTTCACGATCGCGCTCGGCTTCCTCATCTGGCTCTACCTCTTCCGCAACGAGTCCTACTACTTCGTCCGCAACATGTTCGTGGTGTCGATGTGCCTGGCGTTGATCGGGTACGTCGGCTTCCCGACCGCGCCACCTCGCATGTTCCCCGGCGAGGGCTTCGTCGACACGGTGACGAAATATTCGTCGGTCAACAGCCACTCGTCGCTCGCCAAGGTCTTCATCAACCCCTACGCGGCGGTGCCGAGCATGCATTGCGCCTTCGCCCTGATGATCGGTGGCTCCGGCTTCCTCGTCTGCCGCCATTGGTGGGCGAAAGCCTGGTGGGCTTTCTGGCCGATCCTGATCGCCTGGGTCGTGATCGTCACCGCCAACCATTACTGGGTCGACTGGGCCCTCGGTTGGCTGGTCGCGATGGCCTCCTTCGCGATCGCCAAAGGGGCGCTCGCGCGCTGGAAACCGGAGGCCTGGGACTGGCGCCAATCGGGCGCCAGCCGCGCCCGGCCACGGGAGGTCGAGGCATAGGTGGACGGGATTGGCGCCCCACGGCGCCCCCGGACCCTCTAGCCTCATACCCAGATGGCATCGACGGCGCCCCCCAGGGCTCCCGGCGGCGGACGCAACGCCCGCCCGGCCCCGCCCCGCAACAGCCAGGAGCTGCGCACCTACGCTCGCGACCGGCTGATCGAGTCGCGGCTGACGCCGAACGCGATCTCGCTGATGGGCCTGTTCGGCAACCTTGTAGCCGCCTTCCTCGTCACCCAGCGTCTCTTCTTCCTCGCCGGGATCGCTTTCATCCTCGGCTCGGTGATGGACACGATGGACGGCCGCTACTCGCGGATGTCGGGCAAGGGGACGCTCTTCGGCGCCTTCCTCGACTCGACCCTGGACCGGATCGAGGAGGGGATCGTGATCGCCGCCGTGGCGGGCTACTTCGCCTCCCGCGGCGAAGACTTCGCCGCCGCGATCTGCGTCGTCGCCGTGCTCGGATCGCTGATGGTCTCCTACACGCGGGCCCGGGCCGAGGCGCTCGGGGTCGAGTGCAAGGTGGGCATCGCCACCCGCCCGGTGCGGGTGGTGCTACTTTCGATCGGCCTGATCTTCGCCAAGGGCGCCGGGATCGGTGACTTCGAACTTCTCGCCCCGGCGATCTACGTGCTTGCCGCGTTGACCATCTTCACCGTCTTCCAGCGCGTTTGGCACGTGCGAAACGAGCTCACCAAGATGGATGCCGCGACGGCCGCCGGTGACGAGGACGGCGCGGAGACCCTGTAACCACTGAAGCCGCCGGGTGTCCTTTCCCACTCAGCGCGATCCAGGAGGAACCAAGAAACTTATGAGTGAGAGCAACCAGAACGGCAGCGAGGCGAAAGTCCGCGTCGCGATCGTCGGGGTCGGCAACTGCGCCAACTCCTTCATCCAGGGCGTCCACTACTACAAGGACGCCGACCCGAGCGAGGAAGTCCCCGGCCTGATGCACGTCGATCTGGGTGGCTACCACATCCGCGACGTCGAATTCGTCGCCGCCTTCGACATCGATCAGGAGAAGGTCGGCAAAGACCTCTCCGAGGCGATCTGGTCGGGGCAGAACGACACGATCAAGTTCGCCGACGTCCCGCACGTCGGGGTCACCGTGCAGCGCGGGATGACCCATGACGGCCTCGGCAAGTACCTGAAAGAGAAGATCACCAAGGCGCCGGGCGAAACCGTCGACGTGGTCAAGGTGCTCAAAGACTCCAAGGCGGACGTCGTCGTCTGCTACCTGCCGGTCGGCTCCGAGGAGGCGACCAAGTGGTACGTCGAGCAGGCCCTCAAAGCCGGTGTCGGCGTGGTCAACTGCCTGCCGGTGTTCATCGCCCGCGAGGACTACTGGGACAAGCAGTTCGAGAAAGCCGGCCTGCCGATCATCGGCGACGACATCAAGAGCCAGGTCGGCGCGACGATCGTCCACCGCCAGCTCGCCCGTCTGTTCCACGACCGCGGCGTGCGCCTCGAGCGGACCTCGCAGCTGAACGTCGGCGGCAACATGGACTTCTACAACATGCTCGAGCGCGAGCGTCTGGACTCGAAGAAGATCTCGAAGACCAACGCCGTCACCTCGATCATGGGGCACGACCTGCCCGCCGACAGCGTCCATGTCGGCCCCTCCGACTACGTGCCGTGGCTGACCGACCGCAAGTGGGCCCACATCCGGCTCGAGGGCAAAGCCTTCGGCGACGTGCCGCTGACCGCCGAGCTGAAGCTCGAGGTCTGGGACTCGCCCAACTCGGCCGGCGTCGTGATCGACGCGGTGCGGCTGATCAAGCTGGCCCTGAACAACGGCATCTCGGGGCAGCTCGACGGCCCTTCCAGCTACCTGATGAAGAGCCCGCACACGCAGCGTCCCGACGACGAAGCGCGGGAACTGGTCGAGGAATTCATCGAGGCCAACGCGCGCGGCGCGCGGACCTCGCCGGCCGCCGAAGTTCCCGGCTCGGTCGACTAGCCGGACCGACAAAGAAGTCTTATGAGAGCCCGCTTCGGCGGGCTCTTATTCTTTGACCGCGTGCCCTCGCCCCAGTCACTGACGATCGCCCAGGTCTCGCCCCACCGGCGATCGACCCGCAAACCGGTAAACGAGTTCGTCGGCCGCCTCTCCGACGAGCTGTCGCGGCGCGGCCACACGGTGGTGCGGATCGGCAGCGCCGAGCCGGTCAAGCGGCCGCTGATCGCGCGCCCCTTCGACATCGTCCACGTGCACGAGCCGTTCGCCCCGAGCGTCTCCGCGGCGGCGCTCCGCCACTCGCTCTCGCTCAACGTCGCCACCTTCCACGCGCCGCAGGAGCGGGTGCTCTCGACCCAGGTGGCGCGGCCCCTGGTGGAGGTCTTCTTCGGCCGCATCGATGCGCGCACCGTCACCACGAGGGCGACCGCGGAGCTGCTCGGTCGCTACTTCCCGGCCGACTACGAGCTGGTCGAGCCCGCGGGCGGCGCCCGCGACTGGGCCGCCGTCGCCGATGACTACGAAGCGGTCTACCGCCGGCTGCTGGCGCGTCGCCACGACCCGACCGGCGATCCGGAGCTGCGGGCGACGCTGTCGAAGCGCCCGCTGATCGAGGTCGACCTGCACATGCACACCGACCACTCGGGCGACTGCGCGACGCCGGTCGCGGTGCTGCTGCAGACGGCGCGGGACCGCGGCCTCGGGGCGATCGCGATCACCGACCACAACGAGGTGTCGGGGGCGCTCGAGGCGGCCGAGCTCGCCGCCGAGATGGACGACTTCAAGGTGATCGTCGCCGAGGAGGTGAAGACCGCCGAGCAGGGCGAGGTGATCGGCCTCTTCCTCAAGGAGAAGATCCCCAAGGGGCTGACGATGGCGGAAACGATCGCCGCGATCCGTGAGCAGGGCGGCCTGGTCTACGTGCCCCATCCGTTCGACCGTTTCCACTCGGTGCCCGACTACGAGCACCTCCTCGACATGGTCGAGGAGGTCGACCTGCTCGAGGTCTTCAACCCGCGGGTGGCGCTGACCGCCTTCAACGAGGAGGCGGTGCGGTTCGCGGGCAAGTACCGGATCATCCCGGCGGCCGGGTCGGACTCGCACGTGGCCCAGGGGCTGGGGAGCGTGCGCCAGCGGATCCATGACTTCGACGGGCCGGCCGAGTTCCTCGAGGCGATGCGGGATGCCGACATCACCCGTAAGCACAAGAACCTGGTCTACGTGCAGACCTTGAAGTTCCTGCAGACGACGGGCCGGCCGAAGGCGCCGAAACGGCGCGTCAGCAACCCGAAACCGGCCCGTGGGGGCCGTCCGCGGCGGCCCGCGACCGGGCGGCGGTAGGCGAGCAAGTCCTGATGCACCCGATTCGTCGCGAAGGAGCCGCGCCGACCTCGTCAAAGATGTCCGGGCAGATGCATTCCACCGACGACGAGATCCGCGAGAAGTATCTGGAGAGGGCGATCCGCGAGCTCAACCAGATGAGCCGCGAAATCCTCGAGTGCCCCTACTGCCCACGCGGCAAGTTGATGCCGGTGCTCGGCTCCGGCCACCCCCAGGCGGATGTCCTGATGCTCAAGCACTCGCCGATGGCGGCGGAGATCGAGGAGGGGGTCGCCTTCTACGGCCGCGCCGGCAACGCGCTGATGAAATCGTTCAAACGGCTGGGGATCGACCCGCTGGTCGTCTACGGCACGCTCTGCGTGAAGTGCCCGATCGCCGAGCCCGATCTGGCGCCGCAGGAGTGCGTCGCGCGGCTGATCGAGGAGATCGCGATCGTGCAGCCGAAGATCGTCGTCGTCATGGGCGAGCCCAGCCTCCGCGTCCTCAACGGCCTCCAGGTCCCGCTTTCGCGGCAGATCGAGAAACGCGAGGGCGAGATCCAGGCCTTCACCCCGACGATCGACGCCCTCTACGTCCCCGACATCGACGAAAGCCTCGACGAAGAGGGCGCCAAGCAGCGCTTCTGGCGTGCCTTCCGCATGCTCGGCACCTGGTACGAGGACCTCCCGCCGTACTGACGGGCGGTGGTTGCATCCGCACGCGCGGATGACGCATCTGGGCGGCGCAGTTCGCCGCCCGCCTCCTCGCGAATAGCTGGGCTATTCGCTCGTCGGCGTTCGACGCCCTGCTTGCCCATCTGCGCCCCCGCTCGCGCGTCTGCTTCCCACCGCCAGTCAGTCCGGCGGCCGCCATGCGGGATCCAAAGTTGATGGGCCGAAAAGTTGCCCTATAGGTGGAGTTTTCGGCCCATCAACATGGGCAGGTCGGGTGGGGCGACTTCGAGGCGGATCCTAGACCGGTGGGGGCTAGTCGCCGCTTTCGGCGGCGGCGGTGCCCTCGGCGGCGGCGACGCCGAACGCCGCCGCGTCCGCGGCCGGCGCGGTCGGGCTCGCCTCGGTGGCGGTCGGTGAGGCACTGCCGCCGGCCCCGCTCGGCCCCACCCGCTCGAAGAGCGCCACGCACTCGATGTGCGGGGTCTGCGGGAACATGTCGACCGGCCTGACGCGGCGGAGCTTGTAGCCGGCCTCCTCGAGCTGCTTCGCGTTCGGGGCGAGCGTCGTCGGGTTGCAGGAGACGTAGACGATCCGCTTCGCCTCGCACTCGATCACTCGCCTGACGATTTTCTGCGAGAGCCCGGCGCGCGGCGGATCGACCACGACGACGTCGGGCCTGCCCGCCTTCTCGAGCAGCGGCCGCACTCCCGTGCGGGCATTGGCGGCGACGAACTTGGCGTTCTCGATCTTGTTGCGGCGAGCGTTGCGCTCGGCGTCGTCGATCGCCTCGGGGACGATCTCCAGCCCCCAGACCTCGCCCGCGTCACCCGCCATCGTCAGCCCGATCGTGCCGATCCCGCAGAAGAGGTCGAAGACGCGTTGGCGTCCGTCGAGCCCGGCGAACTGGGCCGCCACGCCGTAGAGCCGCTCCGCCATCTCGGTGTTGGTCTGGAAGAACGCCCCGTGGGACATCTCGAACTCGAGGCCGCAGAGCTCCTCGTGCAGGCGTTCTTCGCCGAGCGCCCCGGTCGGCCCGTCGGTGCCGCCGGAGTCCCCCTCGATCGTCGTGTGGAGGTCGACCGGCGGTCGCGGCAGTCGCGCCGCGGTGGTCACCAGGCGGGTCTGGATCTGCCCGGTCCGCCGCCCCTCGCGGACGATCAGGTTGCGCAGCACGCCGCGCCGCGCCCGTGCGTCGTAGGCCGAGATGGCCTCCATGCGCGCCCATCCGCGCACCCCGTTGCGGGCCGCGTTGCCGGCTTCGCTCGCCAGCTTGCAGTCGTCGACGTCGACGATCAGGTCCCAGCGACCGCGGGCATGGAAGCCGAGCGCGACGCCCTCGTCGGCGGTGCCGACGGCGCCCGCGCCGAACGAGTACTCGAGCTTGTTGCGGTAGCGCCACTCTTCCGTGGCGGGGACGATGTCCTCCATCTCGAAGCCGTCCAGCCCGCCGATCCGGCGCAGGGCATCCTCGACCTGGGCCTGCTTTTCGGCCAGCTGGCGCTCGTAGGGCAGGCCCTGCCACGGGGCACCCGGGCAGGGCTCGCCGCCGTGGGTGCAGCGGTCCGGGATCCGGTCGGTGCCGGCCCGGAGCAGCTCGACCGTGCGCGCCTCGGCGAAGCGCTTCTTGCCTTTCGTCACCTCGGCGAGGACGCGGTCGCCGGGCAGCCCGCCCGCGACGAAGACGACGAAGCCGTCGGTGCGGGCCACGCCGCGCCCGCCGAAGGCGAGCGAGTCGATCTCGACCTCGAGCCGCTCGCCTTTGCGCGGCGCCCGCCGGGGGGCGGCCTCGGTTCCCGTCGCGCTCTCCACCTAGGGGAGTTTCCTGCGCGCCTGGCGCACCAGTTTCTCCAGCTCGGAGAGCAGCGAGTCGGTCTGTTTGCGGCCGCGTCTGAGCAGCTCGCCGATCATCTTCTCGGCGTCGCCGTGGGTCATCCGGCCGCGTTTCACGGCGTCGTCGACGACCTCCTGGATGCGCTCGCGCGAGAGCGTGACGCTGTGCTCGAGCGAGTCACGGAACTGGGCGATCGACTTGTCGAGGCCGACGGTCGGGCGGGACGAGCGTTTTTTCGCGCCGGCGTTCGGCGTCGATTTCGCGGCGGTTTTTTTCGGCGCCGCTTTCGGTTTCGGTTTCGCTTTCGAAGTTTTTTTGGCGGCCGCTTTTTTCGGTTTGGCTTTCGCTTTTTTTGCCGTCGTTTTTTTCGCCGATGCTTTCGCCGCAGCTTTTCTAGGTTTCTCGTCAGCCATCAACGCCCCCTCGTTTGGTCACGATTGCCGGGTCGGAGTTGCCTACCCATGCGGCGAATATCTCAATTTGCGAGCACCGGCGTGTCCTCTCTCGCGAAACGGGCCTCTACCGGAGCGTGATCGGAGAGGCGGAGGGCCTTGCCGTCGAGGCTCAGCTCGCGCCGCTCCGGCGGCCACTGGGCGGGCGCGACGATGACGTCGAGCCCGCGCACCAGCACGTGGTCGATCGCCTTCGGCCCGGTCGTCGGCGAGTCGAGGCCGAAGTCCGCGGCGAGCCGCGCGAACAGCTCCGGGTCCTCGGCCGGGCGCAGGTTGAGGTCGCCGCCGAAGATCAGCGGCGCGTCCCCGGCCCACTCGCTCGCCGCCCGCGCCCCGCGCAGCACGTCCTGTACCGCGAGCGCCGGGATGTCGTTGGTCGCGTGCAGGTTGGCGACGCAGATGCCCGAGGCGGTCCGGGTGAAGGCCATCGAGCGGCGCTCCGGATCGCCGGCGTGGATCTCCAGCTCGCGCAGCTCGGCGATCCCGCCGAGCTTCCCCGGCACCCGCACCAGGGTGGTGTTCGAGCCACCCTCGTTGCTGGCGATCAGGTCCGGGTTCTGCCGCGCCAGCATTGCGCGCCAGAAGCCGAGCTCGTTGCGCGAGGTGAAGACCCGGTGGTACTCGGCGCCGCTCGCCCGCGCCAACGGCCCGGCGAAGCGCGGCGGGCACTCCTGCAGCATCGCCACGTCCCAGGCCGCCGCGGAGAGCAGCGTCGCGAACTCCGAGGTGAGGTCGCGGTTGACCTGGACGTGGGTCTCGTTCGACTCGTCGATCCGCAGCAGGCGGGAGCGCCAACTGCGGAGCTCGGGGTCGGGCGGGAAGTCGCGGCCGTGGAAGAGGTTCCAGCAGAGGACGGTCAGCTCCATGTGCTCCGTAGTATCGGCGCCTTGAAGCGAGACTTCCTCACCGGCGAAGAGCTGGGCGCCTTCGAGCTGGAGCGCCTGCTCGACCGTGCGGCCGACCTCAAAGCGGGCCGCGACCCCTCCCGCAAGGGCGGGCGGCTCGGCGCCGAGTCGCTCGCCGGCCGCTCCGTCGCCCTTGTCTTCGAGCGCCCCTCGACCCGCACCCGGATCTCCTTCGACGTCGGCGTCTACGAGCTCGGCGCCCACCCGGTGGTGCTGCGCGGCGACGAAATGCAGCTCTCGCGCGGGGAGTCGATCGCCGACACCGCGCAGGTCCTCTCGCGCATGGTCGACGCCGTCGTGATCCGCTCCGGCTCCCACCAGCGGGTGGTCGAGCTGGCCGCCGCCGCCACCGTGCCGGTGGTCAACGCGCTCACCCCGCTGCACCATCCCTGCCAGGCGATCGCCGACCTGCTCACCCTGCGCGAGCGCTTCGGCGACCTCTCCGGCCTGCGCCTCGCCTACGTCGGCGACGGCAACAACGTCGCCCGGTCGCTGGCGGTGCTGGGGGAGTTGGCCGGGGTCGAGGTCGTCGTCGCCGCGCCCGCCGACTACCAGCTGGAGGAGGCGCACGGGGTGAAGCTGACCGGCGATCCGCGCGCCGCCGCCGAACATGCCGACGCCCTCTACACCGACGTCTGGGTGAGCATGGGCGACGAAGACGAGGAGCGCCGGCGCAAGGACCTCGCCCCGTTCCGGCTCGACGCCGACCTGGTCGCGGTGGCCAAGGACACCGCGATCGTCCTCCACTGCCTGCCCGCCCACCCAGGCGACGAGATCACCGCCGACGTCCTCTACGGGCCGCAGTCGGCCGTCTTCGACCAGGCGGAGAACCGGCTCCACGCGCAGAAGGCGCTGCTCGAGCTGCTCCTCAACTGAGAAGGTACGCCCGTGTACCCGGAGATCCACCTCGGCCCGGTCACCCTGCAGACCTTCGGGATCTGCTTCGCGCTTGCCTTCCTCGCCGCCGGCGCGCTCGTCTGGAAGCGCTTCGGCGAGCTCGGCAAGCCGCACGACTGGGGCTATGAGATGGGCTTCGCGGCGCTGCTCGGCGGCCTCGTCGGCTCGCGCGTCTATTTCATCGTGCAGAACTACTCCGAGGTCAAGCACGACCTGGTCGGCAACCTCTTCAGCGGCTCCGGGCTGGTCTGGTACGGCGGGGCGATCGGCGGCGCGCTGTTCGTGATCCTCTGGGCCTGGTGGCGGGACTTCCTCAACCTGACCCTGCTCGACGTCGCCGCGCCGGCGCTGGCGCTCGGCTACGCGCTCGGCCGCTGCGGCTGCCAGCTCTCCGGCGACGGCGACTACGGCAAGCCCTGGAACGGGCCCTGGGCGATGGCCTACCCGCACGGCACCGATCCGACCAAGGTGACGGTCCAGCCGACGCCCGTCTACGAGACCCTGGCGATGGGCCTCGGCGCCTGGCTCCTCTGGCAGCTGCGCGACCGGGTGCGGGCCGGCTGCCTCTTCGCGATCTACCTGATGTACGCGGGGACGGAGCGCTTCCTGGTCGAGTTCCTGCGCCGCAATACGCGCGATTCGCTGGGGCTCACCGCCGCGCAGTTGGAGAGCCTCGCCATGCTGATCGCCGGGGCGATCTGGATCGCTATCGTGGTGCAACGCCACGGAGGCATCGGCCGTCCGACGGCGAACGATTCAAGCGACACCCTGCAGCCCGCGGTCTAAGCGATCGTCACCGAGCGGGATCCCGTTACCATGTAGGGCCATACGCAAGAGTTTTGGAGCGGTCAATCGACGAGAGGATAGGCGGGGAATGGCGCCTGTAGACACTGAGAAGCAGGACGGACCTTCGGCGCGCACGATCAGCGCGCTGGTCGACGATGCGGCGGAGCGGTTCGCCGCGGCAGGTATCGACACGCCGCGCGAAGACGCGGTGGCGATCGTCGCCGATTCACTGGGGGTCGAGCCCAAAGAGCTCTCGGTCGACAGCGCCGACGACGTCTCGATGGAGGTCGCCGAGGACATCGAGAACAAGGTGAAGCGCCGGGTCGAACGCGATCCGCTCGCCTACGTGCTCGGCCGGGCGGCGTTCCGCAACCTCGAGATCGCCGTCGACGAGCGCGTGCTGTGGCCGCGTAAGGAGACCGAGCTGCTGGTCGAGGTGGGGGCCAAACTGCCGCAGGGCGCGCGGGTGCATGAGGTCGGCACCGGCTCCGGGGCGATCGCGCTGGCGCTGATGTCCGAGCGTCCCGACCTGGTGATCACCGCGTCGGACCTCTCGCCGGAGGCGGTCGAAGCGGCGCGTGAGAACGCCGAGCGCCTCGGCCTCGACTTCGACGTGCGGGTCGCGAAGGGCTACCCGGACGACCTCGGTGAGGTCGACATGGTGATCGCCAACCTGCCTTACGTCACCGACGACACCATCTTCGAGCGCTCGCCGGAGATCCAGCACGAGCCGCGCATCGCGGTGACCGCCGACTGTGGCGAGGACGGGTTGGGCGTGATCCGGGGGTTGATCGCGGAAACGCCGTCGGGCACCCTGATGGCGATGGAGCACGACACCCACCACGGCCCGGCGATGCAGGAATTGCTGAACGAGGCCGAAACCCTGCGCGACTACGAGGGCAACGAGCGGGTCAGCGTCGGCAAGGCGCCGTGACGGAGGAGCCGGGCGGGGAGGGCGCGGCCGCCGAGGCGACCGCGTCGGAGGCGGAGCGAGCGGCGAGCGGCGACCGCTCGACCTCCTGGTCGGGTGAGGAGAAGCGACGGGCGCGGGTCGAGCGCCTGAAGGCGGAAGGGATCAATCCCTTTCCGCACAGCTTCCTGCCCCGCGACCACGCGGCCGACATCCAGGCGAAGCACGACCCGCACGCCCTCGAGGAGGGTGAGCACGCCGACTTCCACTACCGGGTGATGGGCCGGGTGACCGGCAAGCGCGGGCACGGCAAAGTCGTCTTCCTCGACATCCGCGACGTCAGCGGCACGATCCAGGCGTACGCGCGGCGCGACAAGCTGGGCGAGGAGGCCTTCGAGCGGATCGAAGAACTCGACATCGCCGACATCGTCGGGGTCGAGGGCGTCCTCTACGTGACCAAACGCGAAGAACTGGCGATCAGCGTCGAGACCTGCACGCTGCTGGCGCCGGCGCTGAAAGACCCGCCCGACCTCTTCCACGGGATCAAAGACCCGGAGGTCCGGTACCGGCAGCGCGAGCTCGACCTGATCGCCAACGAGCAGTCGCGGGAGATCTTCAAGAAGCGCTCGGAGCTGACCTTCGCGATCCGCACCTACATGCACGAGCACGGCTGGACCGAGCTGGAAACGCCGATCCTCCAGCGGCTCACCGGCGGCGCCGCGGCGCGCCCCTTCGTCACCCACCACAACGCGCTCGACCGCGACCTCTTCCTGCGCACCGCGACCGAGCTCTACCTGAAGCGGGCGATCGTCGGCGGCTTCGAGGACGTCTACGAGTTCGG
>DATNAG010000049.1:0-61909 GCA_035572835.1 Solirubrobacterales bacterium | reverse complement strand
CGCGCGGGCGGGCGGTGACGCTGCCGGCACGGCTGGTGGTGCGCCGATCGACCGGTCCTGTCACCGACTGACGGTTGGCCGGGCCCGGGCTTAGCGGAAGGGTTCCTGGCCGACCGGTATACAAGTTCGCCATGCCGGGCGAACTGGGTACCGGGGGAGCCCGATGAAGTGGATCTACGACTTTGCCGAAGGATCGCGCGAGATGCGCGAGCTTCTGGGGGGCAAGGGTGCGAATGTCGCCGAGATGACCCGCATCCTCGGCCCGGACCGGGTCCCCGCCGGCTTCACGATCACGACCGAGGCATGCGTCGTCTACATGGACGCCGACGCGTTTCCGGAGGGTCTTGACGACGAGGTCGCCGCGGCCTTGGCGCGGCTCGAGCAGCAGGCCGGGAAGCGGCTCGGCGATCCGGAGGACCCGCTGTTGGTCTCCGTCCGCTCCGGCGCCCGCGAGTCGATGCCGGGCATGCTCGACACCGTCCTCAACCTGGGCCTGAACGACGCCTCGGTCGCGGGCCTCGCCGCCCGCACCGGCAACGAGCGCTTCGCCTGGGACTCCTACCGGCGCTTCGTGCAGATGTACGGGAACGTGGTGCTGGGGACCCCGGGCAAGCGGTTCGAGGACCTGATCGCGGCGGAGAAGCGCGAGCGGGGCGTCCGCGACGACACCGAGCTCGGTGTCGACAGCCTGCGCGCCCTGACCGCCCGCTTCCAGGAGCTCTACGACTTCCCGTCCGACCCGATCGCCCAGCTGCGCGCCGCGATCGAAGCCGTCTTCGACTCCTGGGCCGGCGAGCGCGCGGTCACCTACCGGCGTCTCAACCGGATCCCCGACGACTGGGGCACCGCCGTCAACGTGCAGCAGATGGTGTTCGGCAACAAGGGCGACACCTCGGGCTCCGGCGTCGCCTTCAGCCGCGACGAGGTGACGGGGGCGCCCGAGCCCTCGGGCGACTTCCTGCCCAACGCCCAGGGCGAGGACGTGGTCTCCGGGGTGCGGACCCCGCGCGACATCCGCGAGCTGGCCGAGTGGCAGCCGGCCGTCAACGCCGAGTTGTTGACGATCCTGCGCACCCTGGAGCGTCATTACGGCGACATGCAGGACACCGAGTTCACGGTCGAGGAAGGCCGCCTCTACATGCTGCAGACGCGCAGCGCGAAGCGCCCGGCGCAGGCGGCGGTCCGCTTCGCCGTCGACGCGGTGGGCGAGGGGCTGTTGGAGCGCGACGCGGCGCTGATGACGATCGAGGCCGAGGCGCTCGACGCACTGCTCCACCCGACCTTCGACCCGCAGACCACCTACGAGATCCTGGCGACGGGCGTCGCCGCCTCGCCCGGCGCCGCGAAGGGCGAGATCGTCTTCTCCGCCGCGGCGGCGATCGAGGCCGCCGCCGGGGGCCGCGACGTGATCCTCACCCGTCCCTTCACCGAGGCCGACGACATCGCCGGCTTCCAGGCCGCGGTCGGCATCCTCACCTCGGAGGGCGGCAAGGCCTCGCACGCGGCGCTCGTCGCCCGCGGCATGGGCGTGCCCGCGGTGACCGGCGCCGCGTCGCTGGAGATCGACCCCGAGGAGGGCGAGGTCCGCCGCGGCGGCGAGGTCGTCCTGCGGGCCGGCGACCGGATCGCGATCGACGGCAGCGCCGGGGCGGTGACCGGCGACGACGTGCCGCTGGTCGAGCCACGGATGAGCGCCGCGTTCGAGACGGTGCTCGGCTGGTCCGACGAGGTGCGCTCGCTCGGTGTCCGCACCAACGCCGACACCCCCGAGGACGCCCGGCGCGCCCGCGAATTCGGTGCCGAAGGGATCGGCCTCTGCCGCACCGAGCACATGTTCTTCGGCGCCGAGCGCAACGAGGCGATCGTCGCCGTGATCCTCGCCGACACCGACAAGGCCCGCCAGGAGGGCCTCGCCAGGCTGCTGCCGCTCCAGCAGGGGGACTTCGAAGAGATCTTCGCGGCGATGGAGGGCCTGCCGGTGACGATCCGACTGCTCGACCCACCGCTGCACGAGTTCCTACCGCCGCTCCCCGAGGTCGAAGAGCGCCTGCGCGCTGCCGAGGCCGAGGGCGGTGCCGAAGTGCCGACGCTGGAACGGGAGCTCGCCCGGATCCGGGTGCTGCAGGAGGTCAACCCGATGCTCGGCACCCGCGGGGTGCGGCTCGGGATCCTCTTCCCGGCGATCTACGAGATGCAGGTGGAGGCGATCTTCGCGGCCCTGGCCGCCACCCGGGGTCGCGGCCTCGAGGTGAGCGCCGAGATCATGGTGCCGCTGGTCGACTACCGGCGCGAGCTGGAGATCCTGCGCGAGCAGATCGTCGCCATCGGCGGGCGGGTCGGGGTCGAGTGCGGACGCGACTACACGGTCGGGACGATGATCGAGTTGCCGCGCGCCTGCCTGCGCGCCGACGAGATCGCCGAGGAGGCCGATTTCTTCTCCTTCGGCACCAACGACCTGACCCAGACCGCGCTCGGGTTCAGCCGCGACGACATCGAGGGCCGGATTCTCGGCCGCTATATCGACGTCGACGTCTTCGACCGCTCGCCGTTCGAGACGCTCGACGCCCCGGGGGTCGGCCAGCTGGTGCGGATGGGGACCTGGCTGGGACGGAAGACCAAAGCCGATCTGAAGCTCGGGGTTTGCGGTGAGCACGGCGGCGATCCTGACTCGATCGACTTCTTCCACAACTCAGGGATCGATTACGTGTCCTGCTCGCCCTACCGGGTGCCGGTCGCCCGCGTCGCCGCCGCGCAGGCGGCGATCCGCGCCGCCGCCGGATAATGGGCGAGGGGAACGACCCGCAAGCCGAGGAGGAGAGATGAGCGAGACGGGAGCAGGGAGCACCGCGCTCGAGCAGGAGCTCGAGCGGATGTTGGAGATCGAGACCTTCGAGCCGCCGGCGGAGTTCCGGGAGCGGGCTCTCTGGAGCGACCCGCGGATCTACGAGGAGGCAGCCGCGGATCCGGTCGCCTGGTGGACGGCGCGTTCGAAGGAGCTGCTCGACTGGGACGTCGAGCCGACCGAGGGTCTCGACGACTCCGACCCGCCCTTCTACAAGTGGTTCGAGGACGGGCGGATCAACGCCTCTGCCCAGTGCCTCGACCGTCATGTCGCCGCCGGGAACGGCGAGCGGGTCGCCTACCACTGGCGTGGCGAGGAGGGTGAGCGGCGCGACGTCACCTACGCCGAGCTCCTCGCCGACACCCAGCGCTTCGCCAACGCGCTGAAGGACCTCGGGGTGGAGAAGGGCGACGTGGTCGGGATCTACCTGCCGATGATCCCCGAGGTCGCGGTGGCGATGCTGGCCTGCGCGCGGATCGGGGCGATCCACAACGTCGTCTTCGGCGGCTTCTCGGCCGAGTCGGTGCGCGAGCGGATGGAGTTCAGCGAGGCGAAGGCACTGATCACCGTCGACGGAGCGCGCCGCAAGGGCAAGACCGCGCCGATCAAGCAGCAGGTCGACGAGCAGATGGGCGACCTGCGGACGCTGGAGACGATCGTCGTGGTGCGCTCGACCGGGATCGACTGCCCGATGAGCGAGGGCCGCGACGTCTTCTACGACGAGGTCTGCGCCGCCGCGGCGGCCGAGTGCCCGGCCGAGCCGATGGAGGCCGAGCATCCGCTCTTCATCCTCTACACCTCGGGCTCGACCGCGAAGCCCAAGGGGATCCTCCACACCACCGGCGGCTACATGACCGGGGTGACCACCACCCACCGCTACGTCTTCGACCTTCGACCCGAGGAGGACGTCTACTGGTGCGCGGCCGACGTCGGCTGGATCACCGGCCACTCCTACATCGTCTACGGCCCCCTGAGCAACGGCGCGACCAGCGTGATGTGGGAGGGAGCGCCGGACTATCCGCACCAGGGGATCTGGTGGGAGCTGGTCCAGGACTACAAGGTGACGATCCTCTACGCCGCGCCGACCGCGATCCGCACCTTCATCAAATGGGGCGCCGACATCCCCGGCAAGTTCGACCTCTCCTCGCTGCGCCTGCTCGGCTCGGTCGGCGAGCCGATCAATCCGAAGGCGTGGCTCTGGTACCACAGGGTGATCGGCGGCGAACGCTGTCCGATCGTCGACACCTGGTGGCAGACGGAGACCGGCGGGATCATGATCACCCCGCTGCCGGGGATCACCGCGACCAAGCCCGGGTCGGCGACGATGGCCTTCCCCGGGGTGAGCGCCGAGGTGGTCGGCGAGTCCGATGGCGAGCCGGTCGCCGAAGGCCAAGGGCTGCTGATGCTGGAAAAGCCGTGGCCGAGCATGTTGCGCACGCTCTACAAGGAGGACGAGCGCTTCATCGAGACCTACTTCTCGAAGTTCGGCAAGGATCGCTACCTGGTCGGCGACGCCGCCCGCAAGGATGCCGACGGTTACTTCTGGGTGATCGGGCGGATCGACGACGTGGTCAACGTGTCCGGGCACCGGCTCTCGACCGCGGAGGTCGAGTCGGCGATCGTGGCGCACGAGAAAGTCGCCGAGGCGGCGGTGATCGGGCAGTCCGACCCCGACACCGGCCAGGCGATCTGCGCCTTCGTCACCCTGAACGGCGGGGTCGAGCCCTCCGACGAGGTGCTCGTAGCCATCCGCGGTGGCGTGGCCACCCGGATCGGCAAATTCGCCCGCCCGAAGCGGGTGATCTGGGCCGACGACCTGCCGAAGACCCGCTCCGGCAAGATCATGCGGCGCCTGCTGCGCGACATCGCCGAGGGCCGGGCGCTCGGCGACGTGACCACCCTTCGCGACCCCGAGGTGATGGCGGAATTGGAGGCGAAGATCGCCGCCGAGGCCGACGAGGACTGACGATCAACCGAGCAGGCGCGCTTTCGCCGCGACGAACTCCTCGTCGGTAAGCACGCCTTCGTCGCGCAGGACCCGAAGCCTCTCCAACTTCAGCACGAGATCGTCCTCGGGTTCCTCGCCTTCGGAGGTCTTCCCGGTGAAGCTCAGCTCCGGGTGGAGCCGGTCGAGCTGGGCCATGTCGTGCTCGGTCAGGTTCGGTGAGCCGTGTCCGCGGCCGAGGAACCGTTTCGTCGTCATGTCGGAGCGTTGCGCGCGCATCGCGCCCGCTTCGGCCAGCCACTCTTCGCAGTCCGCATCCGGATCGCCGCCGCCTTCTTCGTGCAGCGAATAGAGCAGTCGTTGGTAGCAGTCGGCGCCGCGGGCGATCAGCCCTTCGCGGCCCTCCGGCCCGGGAGTGGGGGAGGCGCGGTTCTTGTCCCAGGCGAGCAGCTCGAGCGCGATGCCGGCCGCGACCAGGTTCCGCTGCGTGAGCTTCGCTCCTGAGATCTCCCGGCCGCAGCCGCATACGCACTCCATCGGCCTGGACCTCAGTCGGTGTGCGGCGGGGTCCGCGCGCTGTAGGTGAGGTGCCTGCCGTCCGGAGACCAACTCAGGCCGCTGACTTCTTTGCCCGGGAATTCGGCGACGGTCTGCAGGCCGGTGCCGTCGGGTCGGACCTTGCGGATCTGCCCGTGGTAGTTGGCGAACGTGATCCAGCGTCCGTCCGGGGTCCAGGCGGGACCGATGGTCCGTACCTCTTCGTCGACGATCTTGCGTGGTCGCCCTCCGTTTGCCGACAGGACGTAGAGGTGGCAGCGGCGGTCGCCCTTCTGGCGGGAGAAGGTCGTGAGTGCGATCTGGCGGCCGTCCGGCGACCAGGAGTCTTCGGAGGAACCGAGCAGGGGTCCGGTCAGGCGCCGCGGGTCGGAGCCGTCGGCGTTCACGACCCAGAGGCTGGTCGACCCGCGGCGTTCGAGCTGGAAGGCGATCCGGGCGCCGTCGGGGGAGAACCGCGGATCCCACTCGGTGCCGGGGCTCGCGAGAATCTTTTCCGGCTTGGCCTGGAGGCCCTCGAGGCGCCAGAGATCCGGGTTCGGTCCGAGTGCCTTGCCGGTCACCGCGTCCCAGGTCCGTGCGTTGGGCACGTAGACGAGCGGCCAACCGCTCGGCGCCCAGCCGGCTGAGCCGATCGGCACGCCCAGCTCGCGGTCTTCCTCGCCAGAACCGTCGGCGGCGACGCTGCCGATCACCGAGGTTTCCCCCAGTTCTTCTTCCTGGGAGACGAACTGGATCCGGCTGCCGTCCGCGGTCCAGGCGACCGAGCATTCGCAGGGAAACCCGAAGTAGCCGATCCCTGGGCCGCGCAGATTGCGCCGGACCTTGCCGTCGACGCCGATGAGGGAGATCTTCTTCGTCCCCGGCACCGCGAACTGGCCGCTGTCCGGGGACCAGGCGCCCAGTTCGCCCGCGAACATCGACAGCGGGACCAGCTTCGTCCGCGGCGGGTCCGGGGCGGCGATCGCGCCTCCGGCACAGAGGCCCGCGATCGCCAGCGAGGCGGCCCCCCCCATCAGCGTGCGACTCAGCCGCCGCAGTTTTTCTTCGCCCCCTCGACGATTCCTTCGAGGGCGGCGACGGCAGCGAAGCCCGGGTGTTCCTTGAGCAATTCGGTGGTGATCCCGGTGACTTCAAGCAGGAACTTGATTTCCTTGCGCAGGCACGGCACGTAGCCGGCCTTGTGCTCGTCGCTTTCGTGCACGCCTTCGGTGAGCGTGGTGGCGCCGTACTCGGCCAGCGCCGACTCCGGGCATTTTTCGGCCATTCCCAGCAGTGTCTTGTTTACCTTCTTCTCGTCATCGGCATCGGAAGCGTAGGTGAGTTCGCGGACCTTCCCGACCGGCATCGCCTTGACCTGGCGGGTGAAGCACGCCTTCATCCCCGGGGTGGAGATCGCGCCTTCGTCGAGGGTCTGGATCGCGGCGAGGAAGGCGGAGCGGATGAAGTCATCGTCGTAGTCGTCGACCTTCCAGGCTTCCCGCTCCTTCACCATCTCGACGCCGCCGGTCGCGCCGTCGTAGCTGCCCCCTTTGAGGACGACCGTGACCACGGCGTGAACTTCGTCGCCTTTGACCACGGCTTTGGTCGCCTTCGCGGTGCTCGTCTCTTCCGGCACCGATCCTTCCGACTTCACGCACCTTGCGACGTCACCCTCGTAGATCCGCTGCAGGTAGGCCTTGCTGGCCTGTTGGCGGCAGAAGCTGCCCGCGTCCCCGTTCTCGACCGCCCGCACCGCCGCGACCTTCGCTTCTTCCTCCGGCGTGGGCCCTTCGTCACCCCCTCCGCAGGCACCAAGGAACATCGCGGCGAGCAGGGCGGTGATGACAGCGAGGGACGAGCGCATGCCGAGCTCTTACCCGGAACTCGGTAGCGAAACAGCGAGATCGTCGGGCCGCCCGCGCGGGCCGGTCCCTGCATGCGAGAACATCTCGGTTCGTATTGGAAGGGGGGATGCAGGGGTGAGGACTTCGACAGAGGGCGCGGCGATCGCGTCGGCCGCGGTGACGAAGTCGTCGTAGGGATCAGGCGCCAGCCCGACACGGCGGGCCTGGCGGCCCCTGTTTGTCATTGGCGGATAGGTGCTGACCGGCCAGCAGTTTCAACTTGAAAAAGCAGGTATTCCTCAGCAATACGCAATTAGGTAAAACCTCGGCCGCGTTCTGAGACGCTCCAGTCATAAATGAGAGGTAGGGAGAATTGAGTCACCGGCGACACACCGCAGGCACCCCTGGAGCGATCGTCTGGCCGACCGGGGCGCCGATGCGATCGGCCATCGTCGGCCTCGTCATTCTGCTCGGCTTAGTGCTCCTGCCAACCAGTGCCTCGGGCGCGGAATGCACCGACACCTGGAAAGGTCCGGCCGAAGGGACCTGGTCGACGGCCTCCAACTGGTCCACCGGCAAAGTCCCGACCAGCTCCGACATCGTTTGCGTCGGGGTCGGCAAGACCGTCAAAGTCACGACGAACGCGGCCGCTGCGGGTGCTCAGGTGGACGGCACGCTTTCGGTGGCAGGCGTGACGCTGGAATTGACCGGGCCGTCGGTGATCGCCAATCTCGTCGCCAGCCTCTCCAATGCCGTCCTGACCGGTTCCGGCACCGTGACGGTAACCGAATCTCTGAACTGGGGCGCGACCATGAAAGGCACCGGGTCAACCGTGTTGGCATCGGGCGCGACCGCTACGGGCTGGAAGCTCTTGGAACGGACCTTCGTCAACGAAGGGACGGTCAACTTCAACCTTGGCTACCTGACCATCAAGAATGGGGCGCTCTTTGAAAACATCGGCATCTTCAACGCCAACTCCGAAGGGGGCAGGCTCTCATCGGAAAACACGGCCGCCACTTTCCTCAACCTCGGCACCTTCCGGAAGATCACTGGGACCGGCGCGACCGAAGTAGCCATCCCGTTCGTGAACGATGGCACCGTCGAAGCGCAGACGGGGAGCCTGGAATTCTGGAGCGGCGCAACCTCGCCCAACGCAGACTGGCTGGCGGCCAAAGGCGCTCAGCTCGTGTTCACCGGTGGCCTCTTCAAACTGGTCGGTGGCAGGCTCGAAGGCTCCCTCAAGGTCACCAAACAGGCGACGGTGAAGCTCGAAGAAGGCGTCGAACCCATCGGCCTGTCCCTGGTCATCGCCGGCTACCGCAACTCGTTTCAGGCGTATGTGTCCATCGTCGAAGTGCTTCAGGAAGAACTGCGCTTGAAGAGCCTGAGCCTCTACCCCGGCGGCATCGGCATACTGACTGGGCCCGGTACGGTCACCGTCGCCGAATCGCTGGAATGGGGAGGCCTGATGAGCGGTACCGGGTCGACCGTACTGCTGCCCGGGGCGACTGCGACCGCGGATTCCAACATCCTCTCGGAACGGACGTTCGTGAACGAAGGGACGTTCAGCCTGAACGCCGATTACATGACGATGAGAGAAGGATCGCTCTTTCGGAACGCGGGCGACTTCATCGCAAACACCCAGACGGGCTCGGGCCTCGGCACGGGTGGTTCCACCGCCGAATTCCTCAACCTGGGCACCTTCGAGAAGACGACGGGGACCGGAAAAACGATCGTGTCTGTCCCGTTCGCCAATGGCGGCACCGGCACGATCAAGGAACTGAGCGGTCACCTTGAAATCAAAAACAAGGTCGCCGTCAAATCCAGCGCCAATACCCCGCACCGCTCGGAATGTGGTGATCCGGTTGACTGCGCGACGGGCAACTTCACCGAGACTCAGACCGACTTTCGGATCGGTGGACGTGGCGTCGGCCTCGACCTCAACCGCACCTACGGCGCCCAGGCGGCGGCCGCCGGGTCCGTCGGCATGTTCGGTTACGGCTGGTCGAACTCCTTCGGCGCCACGCTGACCGCCGAAGAAAGCGGCGCCAAGGAGACGCTGACCGACGCTTCCGGGGCAACTACCACGTTCACGAGAAGCGGCGCTTCCTGGGTCGCGCCGTCATGGAGTCGGAGCCTGCTGGCCGGCTCGGCCGAATCCGGTTTCACACTGACCCAACCGGGCCAGACCAAGGAGAAATTCGACGCCTCCGGCCGCCTCGAATCGGTGACCGACAACAACGGCAACGAGACGTCCCTCGCCTACAACGGCTCGGGGAAGCTCGAAACGATCATCGACCCGAGCGGTCGGAAAATCACCTTGACCTACAACGGCGAAGGTCTGGTCGAAAAGGCCAAAGACCCGATGGGCCACGAAATCAAATACGCCTACGAATCGAAAAACCTGAAATCGGTCACGCTGCCAGGCGAAGCCAGTCCGAGCTGGCAGTTCAAATACGACGGCTCGCACCGGATGACCTCGTTTACGGATGGCCGGGGCGGCAAAACGACCAACGAATACGACAGCTCCAGCCGGGTCATCTCCCAGACTGATCCGGCGGAACGCAAAACCACCTGGGAATACGCGCCCTTCCATACGAAGATCGCCAACAAAGCCACCGGCGCGGTGACGGATGAGTGGTTCAACTCCAACAACCAGCCGATGTCGATCATCCGTGGTTTCGGCACCGTGGTGGCTAGCACGGAAAGCTTCACCTACGCCCCGGCGGGCCTGCTCGCATCGAAGACCGATGGCAACGGCCACACGACGACCTATGGCTACGACAACGAAGGCAACCGTACGAGCGAACGGGACGCCGAAGGCGACGAAACGAAATGGACCTACAACGAAGCCCATCAGGTTCTGAGCGAAACGAACCCGAACGGCGAGAAAACGACGATCGTCCGCAACGCCAACGGGAATCCCGAAACGATCTCGCGTCCGGCGCCGGAATCGAAAACCCAGACCGTCTCCTACGAATACGGCCCGCACGGCGAAGTCAAATCGATGACCGACCCGCTCGGCCATGCCTGGAGCTACGAATACGACGGCAACGGCGACCTGCAAGCCGAAATCGATCCCGAAGGCGACAAGCGGACCTGGGCGTTCAACGAAGATTCGCAGGTGACCTCCACGGTCAGTCCGCGCGGCAACGAAGAAGGGGCCGAAGCGGCGAAATTCACGACGACGGTCGAACGCGACTCCCAGGGGCGGCCGATAAAAATCACCAACCCGCTCGGCGGGACGACGAAACGTACCTATGACGCGGACGGCAACGTCGAATCGATCACCGACCCCAACGGCCGCAAAACCAAGTTCACGTACGACGCCGACAACGAGCGGACGAAGGTGGAACTGCCGAACGGGACGGTCGAAGAAACCGGCTACGACGGTGCGGGCAAGGTCACCAGCCAGGTCGACGGCAAAAAAGACAAAACGACGTATGTCCGGAACGTGCTCGAGCAGCCGATCGAAATCATCGATCCGCTGGAACGGAACACCGTCCAGACGTTCGACGCCGCGGGAAACCTGAAAACCAAGACCGACCCGGACGGTCGTACGACGACGTTTGCCTATGACAAAGCCGACCGGCTCAAGGAAATCGCCTATTCGGCCGAAGCAGGCCAGGACGTGACCTTCGGCTACAACGAAGATGGCAACCTGACGAGCATGGTCGACGGGACCGGCGAAAGTGCCTGGGAATACGACCAGCTCGGTCGTCTGGTCCACAGCAAAAGCGGACACGGGGAAACGGTCGCCTGGGAATACAACCTGGCCGACGAGCCGGTCGGACTGACCTACCCGAACGGCAAATCGATCAGCCGTGCCTACGACAAAGTCGGGCGCCTCGAAAGCGTCACCGACTGGCTCGGCCACACGACCTCGTTCGGCTACAACAAGGACTCAGCGCCGACCCTGACGACCTTCCCCGTAGGGACCACCGACACCGACGAATACGCCTGGGATAGTGCCGACCGGATGGCCTCGGTGACGATGAAGAAGGGCGCCGAAACCCTCGCCTCGCTCGCCTACAGCCGCGACCCGGCTGGGCAGCTCGAATCCCTGATCAGCAAAGGACTCCCCGGAGCCGAAACCGAATCGTTCTCCTACGACGAAAACGAGCGGCTGACGAAAGCCGGTTCGGCCGAATTCGGATACGACGCCGCCGACAACATCACCAAAGCTCCGGGTACGACCAACGCCTTCGACAAAGCCAGCCAGATCGAATCGGCGACCGGCGCCGCCTTCGCGTTCGACAAAGAGGGCGAGCGGACCAAACGGACGCCGGCGAGCGGACCGGCGACCACCTATAAATACTCACAGGCCGGAGACCTGACCGCGATCGAACGGCCCGAAGAAGGCGAAACGGCCGCGATCTCGGAATCGTTCGGATACGACGGAAACGGCCTGATGGCATCGAGGACGGTCGGCCTGAGCACGACGCATTTCATCTGGGACCTGAGCAGATCACCCGGACTGCTTCTCTCGGACGGCGCCGACAGCTATCTCTACGGGCCGGGCGGGATGCCTTTCGAGCAGATCTCCTCCGGGGAAGAACCGACCTACCTCCATCACGATCAGTTGGGCAGCACGCGGCTCCTCACCAAGCCTCCGGGGAATCCGTCGCGACGTTCACGTACGCGCCTTACGGCGGGCTCACCGGGCACACCGGGACCGCGACGACGGCGCTGGGCTACGCCGGGCAGTACACGCTCGGGCAGAGCGGCCTGCAATACCTGCGAGCCCGGTTCTACGACCCGGCGACGGCGCAGTTCATGACCCGCGATCCGGCCGTCGAAACCACGCGCCAGCCCTATCTCTACGGCGGCGACAACCCGCTCAGGTTCTACGATCAGACCGGGCGGGCCTGCGAAGAAACGGTCAATATCGGTCCGTTCACCACGACTGTCCCCAACGTCGTCGACTGCATTGTCGAAGGAACTGAAGAAATCATTGAATCGCCTGCGACGGGACCTGCGGTGGGCGTTGGCTGCGTGATCTTTGAGCCTTGCCCGGAGGCTGCGGGTATAGGAGGAGGAATAGCCGCAGTGCTCGCGGGCAACTGGTTCCACTCCGAAAAGGACCCCTGCTTCAATCAGGCCGCAGCGGACATCACGGGCGCGTTGACCACGATCGCCGCCGGTCTTCCGGGCCTGCTCGTGGAGGGTGCGGCGGAGCATGCCGGAATCGCCGTGCCGAGCGCCGTTCGGGTTGTGAATTCACTGCCTGGCTGGTTTCTGGAGGGGGTCCATGCGATGGAGGGCAGATGACGGGGGCGCAAATGCAGGCTGCTACGGACGATCCACCGATCCTCCCCGAAGGTGAGCCGTTGGTCCTCAACGAATGGGAACAGAGCGGCCTGTTCCTGTTCGCGCTCGTCGCCGGGCTCCTGGGTCTGGTGATGTTGCTTTCGAGCCTGCATCACCTGAGCGGACCGGCCCGACCGGTGGTGGGGCTGACGTGGATTGGAATCGCCGCCTTCTTCTTCCAGGCCGGTCGCTCCGGACTCGTCGTCGGGAAGGACGGCGTAACGCTGCGCGGCATCATCCGTCGCAGGCATTGGACCTGGAACGAGATCGAAGGATTTGAATTCAAGTTCGTGGTCTATTTCCCGCCCCTGAAGATCAATTTCAAGGGCGGTCGCCACGTCCGAGTGCGGGGGTTCAGGGGCCGAACGGCGAAGGACCGAGAACTGGCCGATCGCCGTATCGCGGAGTTGAATCGGCGCGTTCGGGAGGCCCCGCAGTCTTCCCTTTAGGGCTTCCTCGGCGAGGGCAATCGCAGTGAGTCCGACGCAAGGCAGATAAGCCTCCGGGATGGAGCAGGCCTATGCGGGCTCAGGCCCCTGACCGCGCGAGAGACGCACTACTGAGCCGCCTGTTGTCTGAATTTCGGCCGGATCTCTAAACGCCCTCCGACAGCGAGGGCCCCTCGGGCCGCCGGTTCGCTGATGCCGCTCTTCTTCCAGCAGCCCAGCGGTACTGCGGAAATAGGCCCGCGCACCGGGCCCCGCCTCAACCATTTTGCTCATGCTTTTCGACCGGATCGACTCTGCCGTTGGGGGCGATGGCCGGAAATGCAGCTCAAGGGGAAGCGACGCTAGAGGTCCGGAACCTCGTGAGAAGTCACTCGGTACGTGAGGGGTTGAAATGGCGCCAGATGCTGTCGGCGTCAGCCATCGTCCTGCTCTGCCTCGCGCCTGCCTCGGCCGCTACCGCCGTGCCATCCCCGTCCCCGCCCGGGCCCGTCACCGTCGCGAGTGATGAAGGCTCGATCGGCGAACCGACGCTCGCGATCGACGTGGCCGGCGGGCGACCGCCCTGTGGGAAAGCTCCGACCTTCGGTCCACCCATATCCGGGGCGCTTCTGGCCGCCTCGCCGAGGATGAATGGGCTCCGCCGCTGCACCTCGCGACTGCGAGCACGCGCCCTGGTCCGATAAGGAAATGCATCGACCTCTGCCCGGGAGCCCCGGCGGGCCTGGCCCGCCGGGTGTCGACGCCGGGCGGCGGCACCTTCGCCACCTGGCGGCAGGAAGGCGTCGGCATCGTCGGCTCCCTGGCGACCAAGAGCGGGTCGACGACGCCGACCACGCTTCTGGCGGCAACCGGATCCGCCGAACTCGCGCTCCGCGCGTTCGCCGTGGCCTCCCGACCCCAGAGCGAAGTCCTACTTGCCTGGGTACTGGGCCGCGACATCCAGGTCGACGCGGTCGGCACCGCGGCAGCGCCCTCCGCCCTAGCCGAGGCCGGGACCGTCGGGTCCCGTCCGCCCGGCCCGATACACCATGCCGGCCCGCCGGACATCCCCGCCAGGGTCTCTGAGCGGAAAGCGGAGAAAGTCGGGGTTTGGCCCACAACAGAAAACGCCCCGCCTGGGAGGGCGGGGCGCTTCTGGGGTTACTACAGGGAGGAGAGATATGTATCTCTATATATGTGGATCTGTGGGAGGTAGGTGAGCCCAGTTGTGTCGTGGGCGCCAGATGTGGGAAGCATCTAGGGCCATATGTACGACGCGGGACTCGACCAAAAAGTTCTCTGTGTTGCTTCCTATCGGTTGCTCCGACTGAATCCTTGAACAGCGTACGAACGTATGTGCTGGTTGTCTGTGAGGGGGGTCACAGAAAGCGCTATCTGGGGGGTGATTTCCCTGCTGGGGCGCCATATTTGGCTCTGCGGGCCGAAATAGGAGGCTCTCCTTGTATACCAGGATTCGGGGCGATCTGGACGAAAGCGTTACGGACTTGTGAACCGGCTGGACGGTCGTTGCAGGACGGGCGCTCCGCGGGCGGAAATCGGACCTCGCGCTAGCTTTCGGGCATGAAGAAGACCCGCATCGACGCCGTGCTCGCCGAGCGGGGCCTATTCCCCTCGCGATCGGCTGCCGCGGGGGCCGTCCGGGCGGGCGAAGTGCGGATCGGGACCGATGGGCCGGTCGCCCTGCGCCCGAGCCAGCTGGTCGAACCGGAGGCCGATTTCGTGCTCGAGGCGCGGCCCCGGTTCGTCTCCCGCGGGGGAATCAAGCTGGACAACGCCCTCGAGGCGCTCGGGATCGACGTCGCCGGGCGCGACTGTCTCGACGTCGGCGCCTCGACCGGGGGGTTCACCGACTGCATGCTGCAACGGGGCGCGGCGCGGGTCGCCGCGGTCGACGTCGCCTACGGTCAGATCGACGCCCGGCTGCGCAAGGACCCGCGGGTGACCGTGATCGAGCGCCTCAACGCCCGCTCGCTCGGGCCCGCCGACCTGCCGTTCCTCGCCTCGCTGGCGACGGTCGACGTCTCCTTCATCTCCCTGACCAAGATCCTGCCCGCGGTCGCCGCCTGTCTGGTGCCCGGCGGCGAGGTGCTGGCGATGGTGAAGCCGCAGTTCGAGCTGGGCCGGTCGCGGGTCGGTCGCGGCGTCGTCCACGACCCCGCCGACCGCCAGGAGGCGGTGTTGAAGGTGGCCCTGGCCGCCCGGGAGACCGGGCTACCGATCCGTGGCATCGCCTCCTCGGGGCTGCCGGGCCCGAAGGGGAACCGCGAGACCTTCGTCTGGTGCGGCGGCGGCGGCCCCGAGATCGCCGATCTCGAAGGGGCGATCGCCACCGCGGACACCGCCGGAGTCGAGGGGGACGACGAGTGAAGACCGCGGCGCTGATCACCCACTCGCATCCCCCCGCGGCGACCGAAGCGGTCGCCGTCGCGGTCGCCGCGGCGCGTGCCGCCGACTGGCGCCTGGTCGCCGACCAGGCCGAGTTCGACAAGCACGGCGAGGCGGCTGCCGGGGTCGAGCTCGAGCGCGACGGCGAGGCGCCCGACCTCTGCCTGGTCCTCGGCGGTGACGGCACGATCCTGCACGCACTTCGGCGCTTCAGCGGCACGGACGTGCCCGTGTTCGGTGTCAACTTCGGCACGGTGGGTTTCCTGGCCGCGGTCGAGCGGGCTGACGCGGAGGCCGGGATCGGCCGTGCCCTCGACGGCGAGATCGAGACGATCGAGCTGCCCGCCATCCGGGTCGAGGCCGGCGGCCGCAGCGGCATCGGCTTCAACGACGTCACCCTCTCGCGTCGCCTGCACGACCGGGTCGCCGAGCTGAGCTACCGGATCGCCGCCGACGAGGTCGGACACGTCCGCTGCGACGGGCTGGTTGCCGCCACCCCGGTCGGCTCGACCGGCTACAACCTCGCCAACCAGGGGCCGATCCTGGCCTGGGGGGTGAAGGGGTACGTGGTCAGCTACATCGCCCCGCACTCGCTGACCGCGCGAGCCCTGGTGGTCGCGCCGACCGACGTCCTCACGGTCGGCAACGCGCCCGCCCGCGAGCCGGTCGAAATCGCCCTCGACGGCAACGAGTTCGGCGAGCTCGCCTCCGGCGAAGAGCTCGAGGTCAGCTTCGTCGACTCCGCCGGCCGCCTCGCCCAATTGCCCGGCACCAGCTTCTACGGGCGGATCCGCGACAAGTTCGGTCACCTCGCCGTCTAGCTAGGGTGTCCAGCTAATGGATCGTAAGTGGTGGACCCTCGTCCTCGTCTCCGTGGCGACCTTCATGTTGTTGCTCGACGTGACGATCGTCAACGTCGCGCTCCCGGACATCCAGCGCTCGCTCCACGCCAGCCTCTCCAGCCTGCAGTGGGTGGTGGATGCCTACTCGCTGATGCTGGCCTCGTTCCTGCTCACCGCGGGCAGCCTCGGCGACCGGCTCGGGCGCCGGCGCGTGTTCACGATCGGCTTCGGGATCTTCACCTTCGCCTCCTTCCTCTGTGGGATCAGCAACGATCCGACGGTCCTGAACCTCTGCCGCGGCTTGCAGGGCGTCGGCGGCGCGGGGATGTTCGCCACCTCGCTGGCGCTGATCGGCCAGGAGTTCCACGGGAAAGACCGGGCGACGGCATTCGGGGTCTGGGGGGCGACGGTCGGCGGCGCGGTCGCGGTCGGCCCGCTGATCGGCGGCGTGATCACCGAGAACTTCGGCTGGGAGTGGATCTTCTTCGTCAACGTCCCGATCGGGATCGTCGCGATGTTCCTGACCGAGCGAAAAGTGCGCAATGTCTTCGCCAAAGATCCCGAACCGCTCGACATCCCCGGCCTGGTCACCTTCTCGGCCTCGCTCTTCCTCTTCATCTTCGCCCTGATCCGCGGCAACCCGGAAGGCTGGGGCAGCACCACGATCCTCGCCTGTCTGATCGGCGCCGCCGTCCTGATGGCGATCTTCATCACGATCCAGGTCCGCAGCCCGCACCCGATGCTCGAACTGTCGCTGTTCCGCAACCCGGCGTTCAACGGCGTCTCGGCGGTCGCCTTCTGCCTCTCGGCGGGGATGTTCGCGCTCTTCCTCTACATCACGATCTACTTCCAGGGGGTGCTCGACTACTCGCCGCTCGAGGCCGGCCTGCGCTTCCTGCCGCTGACCGTGCTCGGCTTCGTCGCATCCCCGGTCTCCGGGGCGCTCTCCAACCGGGTCGCGATCCGGTTCCTGCTCGGCACCGGGCTCACCTTGGTCGGGATCGGCCTCCTCCTCATGCACGGCATCTCACCCGACTCCGAGTGGACGGCCCTCCTGGTCGGATTCCTGATCGCGGGCATCGGCATCGGCGTCACCAATCCCGGCATCGGGCAGGCGGCGATCGCGGTCGTGCCGGTGGAGAAATCGGGGATGGGCTCGGGGATCAACTCGACCTTCCGTCAGGTCGGGATCGCCACGGGAGTCGCCGGGCTCGGCGCCGTCTTCCAGTCGAACGTGAACTCGAAGATCGGCGAACTGCTGCCGCACGCGCCCGACGGGCTGGGCGAAATCGTCGCCTCCAGCGGCTCCCGAGGGGTCGCGGCGCTCCACCTGCCGCCCGCGCTCCACGTCAAAGCGGTCCACGCGGCCGACATCGCCTTCGTCGACGCCTTCAACTCGATCATCCTGATCGCCGCGATCCTCTCCTTCGCCGGCGCGATCGCCGGCTTCGCCCTGGTCCGCTCCTCGTCGTTCGTGCAGCAGACCAACGGGTAGCCCGCAAATAGCGCCCCCGGGGGCCGGGGATCCGCCGCGGGCGCTGCTAAACCGGACGGCATGCTGCGTGAGCTCCGGATCGAGAACCTGCTGTTGATCGAGCGGGCCGAACTGCGGCTCGGCCCGGGCCTGAACGCGATCACGGGGGAGACCGGCGCCGGCAAGACGGTGCTCGCCCACTCGCTCGACCTGCTGATGGGCGGCAAGGCGAAAGCGGGGATCGTGCGGCCGGGCGCCGAGGAGGCCTGGGTCGAGGGCGTGTTCGACCTGCCCGGGGGGCTGCTGGAGGACCCCGAGCTGGCGGAGCTCGCCGAGCGGTTGCCGGGCGGGGCGGAGGAGGTGGTGTTGGGACGGCGGGTCTCGGCCGGCGGGAGGACCAGCGCCTTCGTCGCCGGCCGCGCCGCCACCGCGGCCGACCTGAAGGCGCTCGGCGGGCGCCTGCTCGCCTTCTTCGGCCAGCACGAGCACCGCAAGCTGACGATCTCCTCGGCCCAGATGGAGGTGCTCGACGGGTTCGCCGGGCCGGCGCACCTGGAGTTGCGCGACGAATACCGCGACGCCCACCGCGAGGTCGGCCGGCTCTCGGTCGAGCTGGCCGAACTGCGCGAGCGGGAAGGCTCGCGGGAGCGCGACCTCGACCTCTACCGCTACGAGCTCTCCGAGATCGAGGAAGTCGAACCGGACCCCGAGGAGCGGGCGGCCCTGGCCGCCGACCGCGAGCGGCTGCGGCACGCCGAGGGTCTCAGTGAGGCGGCGGCCGGCGCCCACGCCGGGCTGGCCGGAGCCGACCTCGAAGGCGGCGGGGCGGCGGGGCTCCTGGCCGAGGCCGAAGCACGCCTCGCCGCGGCCAGCGGGCTGGATGCCTCGCTCGACGCGATCGCGGTCCGGGTCGCGACGCTGAACGTCGAGGTCGGCGACGTGGCGGCCGAGCTGCGCGACTACGCCGAGGGCGTCGCCGCCGATCCGGGCGGCCTCGTCGGGGTCGAGGAACGGCTGGAGGAGATCGACCGGCTCGAGCGCAAGCACGGCGGCAGCGTCGAGTCGGTGCTCGCCCACGCCGAGCGCTGCCGCGCCGAGATCGCCCGGTTGGAGGGCGCCGAGGAACGTGGCGCCGAGGCGACCGCGGCGCTGGCCGAGGCGGAGACGCGCCGCGCCAAGCTGGGCAAGAAGCTGAGCGCCGGGCGGGCGAAGGCGGCACAGCCGCTGGAGGAGCGGGTCGCGACCGAGCTGGCGCAACTGGCGATGGACGGGGCGCGGCTCGAGGTCGTCCTCGATCCGCACCCGGAGGAGTTCGGCGCCTCGGGACGCGAGACGGTCGAGCTGCGCGTCGCCCCGAACCCCGGCATCGAGCCGGCGCCGCTCCGCGACGCGGCCTCCGGCGGCGAGCTCTCCCGGGTGATGCTGGCGCTCAGCGGGCTGGGGCCCGCCGCGGGTGCCGCGACGCTGGTCTTCGACGAGATCGACGCCGGAATCGGCGGCAACACGGCGCGGGTGGTCGGCGAGCGGCTGCGGGCGCTGGGGGCCGAGCACCAGGTCCTCTGCATCACCCACCTGCCCCAGGTCGCCTCGCTTGCCGACGCCCACTTCCGGCTCGAAAAGGACGTCGCCGGGGCCGCCGCGGTCGCCACGGTCGAGCGGCTCGATGGCGAGGGCGTGGTCGAGGAGATCCGCCGCATGCTCGGCGGGGAGCAATCCGACGAGGCGGCCACCAAGCACGCGCGGGAGCTGATCCGAGCCGCCTGACCTGGCTTCTTTAAGTCGTGTCACCTAATCTGCGTCGGTGGCAACCACCAGTCGTCGTCGCCTCCCGTCGCTTCTCGGGCGTCGCGGCGGAACCCGCTCCACCACCCCGGTGCCGATCGTCGGCGCCGCGCGTCTGGGCGCCCGCACCAAGCACCTGGTGAAACGGCTGCAACCGGGGGAGATCGCGGTGATCGACCACGTCAACGTCGACCGGATCGCGGCCGAGGAGCTGATCGCCTGCGGCGTAGCGGGCGTCGTCAACGCCTCCCCGTCGAGCGACGGCAAGTACCCCAACGCAGGCCCGCTGATGTTGGCCCGCGCCGGGATCTGCCTGATCGACGCCCCGGACGCGCGGGTCTTCGACCTGCTCCGCGACGGTCAGCTGCTGACGCTGCGGGGCGACGGCGCGGTGACGGTCGACGGGCAGGAGGTGTTGCGCGGCCGCGTCCTCGACGTATCCCACCTGGAACAGCAGCTCGCCGCCCAGCGCCTCCGCATCGACGAGGTACTCGCCGAGTTCGCCGAAAACACGGTCGAGCACGTCCGCCAGGAGACCGACATCCTCACCGGCGCGATCGAGTTCCCGCCGAGCCGGGTCTCGTTCCGCGACCGCCACGTGCTGATCGTCGTCCGCGGCGAACGCCACCGGCGCGACCTGAAAGCGCTGCGCACCTACATCCGCAACGTGCGGCCGCTGATCGTCGCCGTCGACGGCGGCGCCGACGGGGTGCTGGAGGCGGGGCTGAAGCCGGACATGATCCTCGGCGACATGGATTCGGCGTCCGACGCGGCGCTCGGCTGCGGCGCCGAGCTGGTCGTCCACGCCTATCCCGACGGGCGCGCGCCGGGCCGACAGCGCCTCGTCGACATGGGCCTCGACCACAAGATCGTCCCCGCCGCCGGGACCAGCGAGGACGTCGCGATGCTGATGGCGCACGAGAAAGGCGCCGACCTGATCGTCAGCGTCGGCGCCCACTTCAACCTGATCGAGTTCCTCGACCGCAAGCGCGGCGGGATGTCCTCGACCTTCCTCACCCGCCTGCGGATCGGCGAGAAACTGGTCGACGCCAAGGGCGTGAGCCGCCTCTACCGGCCGAGCTCGACGCTGATGCCGGTGATCTTCTTCGTCGTCGCCTTCCTCGTCCTGTTGACGATCCTGATCATCACCTCGCCGGCCCTGAACGACGTCTTCGAGCTGTTCTGGCTGAAGGTGCGGATCTGGTTGGGGATTTAATCCCCGGATGGGCTACAGCGCGCGTTACCACGCAACCTCCCTGATCGCGGTCTTTCTCGCCCTCGCGGTGGGGATCCTGATCGGCGCCGAGTTCGGCGGCGACGCGCTCACCGAAACGCGCAAGAACCTCGAGAACAGCCTCGTCGGCAACCTCCAGGACGCGCGCTCGCGGGTCGAAGACCTGAACGGCGAACTCGGGCAGGCCGAGGAATTCGACGAAAAGGTCTACCCGGTGCTGACCCGCGACCGGCTGCAGGGGAAACGGATCGCGCTGGTCGCCTTCGGGAGCCTGCCCGGCGAAATCACCTCCGCGGTCGAAGGAGCGCTCGGCCCGACCGGGGCGAAACTGGTCGGCGTCGGGGTGGTGCGGGAGCCGGTCGACACCGGCGGCCTGGCCGAAGAACTGGCCAACACGCGCTTCTCCGAACTGGCGACCGAACCGGAACAGATGAACGAACTCGGGACCGGGGTGGGCCGCCAGATCGTGATCGGCGGGACGCTGCCCGAAGTGGTGCGGGGCGGGCTCTTCACCCACGCGAGCGGCGAATTCGGCGCGCTCGACGGGGTGATCGTCGTCCGCACCCAGCCGGAAGGCATGGGGCCGGTGCAGCGCTCGACCGCGAACGCGCTGGAAACCTCGATGCTGAAGGGGATCGCGGCGACGAAAGTGCCGACCGTGGGGGTCGAGTCGACCACCACCGAACCGTCCTCGATCTCCTTCTTCCAGTCGAACGACCTCTCCAGCGTCGATGACGTCGACACCACCGCGGGCGAGGTGGCGCTGGTCTACGCGCTGTTCGGCGAAGAGGGCAGCTTCGGCGTCAAGAGCTCGGCCGACCGGCTGCTTCCCAACCTGACGAACCCGGGGGGCTGAGCCCTGTACTGGGTCGGGTTCCCGCTCGCGATCGCGCTGGCGGTGCCGATGCTGCCGGCGGGCGCCCGCGGCCTCCGCGACGCGGGCCTGGTCCGCACCAACTACCGCGGCGCGGTGCTCGCCTTCCCGCTGGGGGCGGTCCTGGCGACGGTCGCCCTGGTCGCGCTGGCGCCGCTGGCGGTGCTGAACGACCGCCTCGATCTCGACCTGCTCACCCCGGATCTGCGCCGCTGGCTCCCGTACCTGCTGGGGATCGCCTTCCTCGGCTTCCTCGACGACGCGCTCGGCCAGGGCGAGGCGGCGGCGACCCCGCGCGGCTGGCGTGGCCACTGGGGGGCGCTCCGCGAAGGCCGGCTCTCGACCGGGGCGATCAAGGCGATCGGCGCCGTCGCCCTCGCCGCCTACGTCGTCTCCGGCCAGGGGCTCGCGACCTGGCGCTACGTCGCCGACGTCCTCCTCCTCGTCCTCACCACCAACCTCTTCAACCTGCTCGACCTGCGGCCGGGGCGGGTGGAGAAGGCGCTGGCACTGCTCGGCGCGGCGCTCTGCCTCTTCGCCTGGACGCTCGCCCCGATCGAACTGCTCGGCATCTTCGCCGGGCCGGCCCTGGTCGGCGCCTGGCTGACGCTGGGCGAGCGGGCGATGCTCGGCGACACCGGCTCGAACCTCGCCGGGGCGATCGCCGGCGTCTGGTTGCTCACCGTCCTGTCACAAGATGCGCGCTTGATCGCCCTCGGAATCGTGCTCGTTTTGACGGTGTATGGGGAGTTACGTTCGATCTCGGCGACCATCGACCGGGTTCCGCCACTCCGCTGGCTAGACTCGATTGGCAGAGCATGACCCCGACCACCCATGGCGACACCCGATTCATCTTCGTTACCGGAGGTGTCGTCTCGGCCCTCGGCAAGGGGATCACCGCCGCCTCGATCGGTCGCCTGCTCGTCTCCCGCGGCTACCGCGTCCAGCTGCAGAAGTTCGACCCTTACATCAACGTCGATCCGGGGACGATGAGCCCGTTCCAGCACGGCGAGGTCTTCGTCACCGAGGACGGCGCCGAGACCGACCTCGACCTCGGCCACTACGAGCGCTTCACCGACGAAAACACCTCGCGGGCGTCGAACGTCACCGCGGGCGGCGTCTACAACTCGGTGATCCGGCGCGAGCGACGCGGCGATTATCTCGGCGCGACGGTCCAGGTGATCCCGCACATCACCAACGAGATCAAGCAGAAAATCCGCATCGTCGCCGAGTCCCAGGCGGTCGATTTCGTGATCACCGAGATCGGCGGCACGGTCGGCGACATCGAGTCGCTGCCGTTCCTCGAGGCGATCCGCCAGCTCTACACCGAGCTGGGGCCGAAGCGGGCGATGTTCGTCCATTTGACCTTGGTGCCCTACGTCGGGCACGCGGGGGAGCTGAAGACGAAGCCGACCCAGCACTCGGTCAACCAGCTACGCGGGATCGGTATCCAGCCGCACGCGTTGGTCTGCCGCTCCGAAGGGCGCCTGGATCGGGAGATCCGGGAGAAGATCGCGCTCTTCGCCAGCCTGCCCGTGGAAGCGGTGATCTCCGCCCACGACGTCGACAACATCTACAAGATCCCGCTGGTCTTCCGGGCCGAGGGGGTCGACGACCTGGTCCTCGACCACTTCGGGCTCGAGGCGCCTTCGCCCAACCTGACCGACTGGGAGGTGATGGTGCGGCGCGCCGACTCGGCGACCGGCAAGGTGCGGATCGCGATCGTCGGCAAGTACGTGCAGCTCGAGGACGCCTACAAGTCGGTGATCGAGGCGCTCAAACACGGCGGTATCCACCACGGCGTGAACGTGGAGATCGAGCTGGTCGATTCCGAGCACCTCGACCCGGAGAAGCTCGAGGGCCTCGACGGGATCCTGATCCCGGGCGGCTTCGGCGAGCGCGGGATCGAGGGCAAGGTCCAGGCGGCGCGGATCGCCCGCGAGCGGAACATCCCTTACCTGGGGATCTGCCTCGGGATGCAGATCGCGGTGGTCGAGTTCGCCCGTCACGTGGTCGGCATGGACGGCGCCAACTCCTCCGAGTTCGATCCCGAGACCCCGTACCCGGTGGTCGACCTGTTGCCGGAACAGAAAGAACTGCGCGACCTGGGCGGCACGATGCGGCTCGGCGCCGATCCGGTGAAACTGCACGAGGGGACGCGGGCGCGGGAGATCTTCGGCGAGGCCGTCATCTACAAGCGCCACCGTCACCGTTACGAGGTGAATCTCCAACTGCGGCGCCGGCTCGAAGACGAGGGCCTGGTAGCCGGCGGCACCTCGCCGGACGAGCGCCTGGTCGAGATGGTCGAGCTCCCCGATCACCCCTTCTTCGTCGCCTCCCAGTTCCACCCCGAGTTCAACTCGCGGCCGAACCGGCCCGAGCCGCTCTTCCGCGAGTTCGTCGGCGCGGCCGCCACGCACGCGGGCGAAGAGCCCGCCGACGGCGGTGAGATCGCTGCCACCGATGGCGATCCCGACCCGGAGGCCGACGGGATGGACATCGGGATCAGCCGCTCTTCCGAGCGCCACGCCTGAGCCGATCGCACCCGGCCGCTCCGCCCTCTAGCCTTGCGCCCTGTGGGGAACGAGAGGCTCTACGACACCTTCGCGCGGCTCTGCGAGATCCGCAGCCCGACGGGCGAGGAGCGTGAGGTCGCCGACACCCTGACCGCCGAACTGAGATCGCTGGGGCTGGAGGTCGAGGAGGACGACGCGGCCGGGCCGGCCGAAGCGGGGGCGGGGAACCTGCTCGCGCGCGTCGCCGGGGAGCGCGACGAGTACGTGATGTTCTGCGCGCACATCGACACGGTCCCGCACGAGGGCCGGGTCGAGGTCGTCGACGACGAAGGGGTCTTCCGCAGCGCCGGCGAGACGATCCTCGGCGCCGACAACAAGGCCGCGGTCGCGGTCTTCATGGAGCTTGTCCGGCGTGGGGTGGAGAAGAAGCCTCCGGTCGGGATCGAGCTGGTCCTCACCGTCGCCGAGGAGCAGGGCCTGCGTGGCGCCAAGGCCTTCGACGTCGGGAGGCTGCGGGCGCCGATCGGCTATGTGCTCGACCACGCCGGTCCGGTCGGCGAGGTGATCACGGCGACCCCGACCCAGATGAAGATCCGCGCCGACTTCGTCGGGGTCGAGGCGCACGCCGGGGTTCGGCCCGAGGACGGCTCGAGCGCGATCGAGGCGGCGGCCGCGGCGATCGGCCGGATGTCGCTGGGTCGGCTCGACGAGGGGACGACGGCGAACGTCGGGATCATCAAAGGCGGGACCTCCGGCAACGTCGTCGCCGGGCACTGCGGCATCCACGCCGAGGCGCGCAGCCTCGACGCGACGCGGGCGGCCGAGGTCGCCGGCCAGATCTCCGACGCCTGCGCCTGGGGCGCGAGCGAGTTCGGCTGCGACGTCGACGTGCGGGTCGAAGAGCTCTTTCGCGGCTACAAGGTGCCGTCGAGCTCGACCGCCTTGGGGCTCGCCGAGGAGAGCCTGCGGGCCGCCGGGGTCGAGCCGCGGCGGGCGGCGATCGGCGGCGGCAGCGACGCCAACGTCTTCCGCCTCGGCGGCTTCGACAGCGTCCTGCTGGCCAACGGCCCGGACGGAGTCCACACCGCGGGCGAGCACGTGGCGGCCGCCGACCTCGACAAGATGCTCGAGGTATGCGAGGGCATCCTCGCCCGCGCGTGATGCGGCCGTGAGCGGACGCCTCGACCTGCGGCGCGGCACGGTGGTGGCGACCGACCCGCTCGTGGTCGAGATCGACGGCGAGCGACGATCGGCCTGGGCCGACGAGGGCCTGCTCGGGCCGATGCGCGAGGGCGACGAGGTCGTCGTCAACGCCGCGGCGCTCGACCTCGGTCTCGGGTCGGGTGGCTTCGACGTCGTTCACGTGAACCTCACCCGCGGGCTCGGCGGCGGGATGGAGGGCGACGCCCACGTGATGAAGCTGAACTACACCTCGCTCCAGCACCCGGTCGACCCGGTCGAGGGCGAGAAACCGTTGGATAGCAACGGAAAATCGACACAGAGACCTTTGACCGCTGCGGAGCGCCGCGCGGTCCCGGTCGCGGTGCTGCCGCTGCACGGCCACCTCGCCCCGGCCGCGTGGGCGGCGGCGCAGGCGCGGCCGGGGCTCCGGGTCGGCTACGTCCAGACCGCGGGCGGCGCGCTCCCGGGATCGTTCTCCCGCGATGTCGCCGAGCTGCGCGCGCGCGGTCTTCTCAGCGGCCACATCACCGCGGCGCCGTCGTACGGAGGCGAACACGAGGCCCTCAGCATCGTCGGCGCCCTCGACGCGGCCGCGTCGGTGCTCGGCTGGGACGCGGTCGTGGTCGGGCCCGGCCCGGGGATCATCGGCTCCGACACCGAGTTCGGCCACGGCGGCATGGCCGCGCTCGAAAGTGCCCACGCGGCCCTGTCCCTGCGGCGATCGACGATCCTCTCGCCCCGCCTCTCGTCCGCGGATCCCCGCGAGCGCCACCGTGGCCTCAGCCACCACACCGCCACCGTGCTCGACCTGCTGCTCGCCCCGGTCACCGTCGCCGTCCCGGAGGGATTCGAGATCGACGCCACGGGCCGACATCGCCTGGCATCGGTCCCCGTCGACCTGACCGGCTACGCCGCCTCCGGCCTGCCGACCTGCACGATGGGGCGCCCCCTGGTGGACGACCCGCTCTTCTTCGAAGCCCCGCTCGCGGTCGGAGCCCTGCTCGCATCCGCCGACGGGACCGGGGCCCCGTAGCGAATGGTCCCTTGCGGGTAGAGGTTTCGCGTAAAGCGAGCCGAACAACCCGCCCATGGCCATCGCCGTCAAACAGGAAGCGCCCGCCGCGCCCGCCGACTCGGCCGCCGACGCGCGCTTCCGCTCGCTGACCCTGGACTTCCTCTCCTACCTCGAGCTCGAGCGCGGGCTCTCGCGCAACACTTTGAACGCCTACCGGACCGACCTCTTCCAGTACGGCGAGTACCTCTCGGCGCACCACCTCGACGCGTTGCGCGCGCGGCCCGCCGAAGTGGGGGAGTTCCTCGCCGAGCTGGCCACCGGCGGGCCCGAGCGGCCGCCGGTCTCCTCGGCGACGATCCACCGCAAGGCCGCCTGTCTGCGCTCCTTCTACAAGCACCTGCGCCGCGACGAGCTGATCGGCGACGACCCGACCGCCAGCCTGGCCGCGCCGCGGCGCTCGAAGAAGCTGCCGCACGTCCTCAACTACGCCGAGGTGCAGAAGCTGCTCGCCGCGCCGCAGGGCGCCGAGCCGACCGCGCTGCGCGACCGGGCGCTGCTCGAGGTGATGTACGCGTGCGGGCTGCGGGCCTCCGAGGTGATCGGCCTGGAGATGCCCGACATCGATCTGCACGAGGGCTTCGTCCGCGCTCGCGGCAAGGGCTCGAAGGAACGGATCGTGCCGCTCGGCCGGCAGGCGATCGCGGCGATCCGCGCCTACCTGCGCGGCGGCCGTCCGGAGCTGCTGCACGGGCGCGAAGAGCCGCGGCTCTTCCTCAACTTCCGCGGTGGCCCGCTGACCCGACAGGGCCTGTACAAGATCGTCCAGCGCCATGCGCGGGCGGTCGGCCTGGAGGGCAAGATGAGCCCGCACACCCTCCGTCACAGTTTCGCCACGCACCTGCTCTCGAACGGTTGCGATCTGCGCGCGGTCCAGGAGATGCTCGGCCACGCCGACATCGCGACCACCCAGATGTACACGCACCTCTCCGGCGATCGTCTCAAACAGGTCTATTACGACGCGCACCCGCGGGCCAAGGAGTAATCGAGGCGGGACGGGGGAAGGGACGCGGCCATCTCGGAGACCCGGGCAGGCTGAGGCCGCCTCCGAGATGGCCGGGTCCGTGGGGAGGTGAGGGTGCGGGTCCCGCGCGGGTCTCGAGAGGAAGCGCGTGTAGAGGAGCGGGAGACGCGCGGAACGTCACGTCGGCCCAGGAGGGACGCGACAGGTGGGGCCGCGCCCCAGGCAGCGTCCGACTTTACCTGCCATATGTGGCGGGTAAAGTCGGACGCCGCCGGAGGGGTCGTGGGGATGTGTGGCGTCTCCGTGCCGTTCCCGACATCTCCGTGCCGCCTTCCCCTGCAACGTGCCGTCCCTGCGACGTCTCCCCGCAGGGACACCGTCCCTGCGCCATCCCCGCCCGGCATCCGGTCCCTGCGCCATCCCCCCGAAAACCTCCCGACCCGGGCGTCTCGGAGGCGGCCTCAGCCTGCCCGGGTCGCCTCCGAGACGCCCGGGCCCGCCGTCCCCCGCCATCCCCGGTCGGGTAGAACTCCGGGCGTGCCGGAGCTGCCTGAGGTCGAGACCGTCGCCCGCCAGCTCGAGCCGGAGCTGGAAGGCCACGCGATCGAGCGGCTCGAGGTCCTCGACGCGCGCTGGTCGCGCCCCGTGCCGCCGAAGAAGCTCGGCAGGCAGCTCGACGGCCACACGATCCAGGGGCTGGGACGGCGCGGCAAGTACCTGCTGCTCGCCCTCGACGGCGACAAGACCCTGGTCATGCACCTGCGGATGACCGGCAACCTGGTCCTGCGGGAGGACGACGGCGAGATCCTCGACCCCGCCGAGGGCCGCATCCTCTACCAGGGCGAGCGCACCACCGAGGAGCGTCACCTGCGCGCCCGCTTCGTCCTCGACGACGGCCGCGAGGTCTGGTTCACCGACCCGCGCCGCTTCGGCGAGGCGTTCCTGATCGACGACGAGAAGCTGCCCGAGCGCTTCTCCCGGCTCGGGGTGGAGCCGCTCTCGCCCGAGTTCACGCCGGAGAAGCTGGGGGAGATCGCCGCCGGGAAGAAGGCGCCCTTGAAGTCGTTCCTGCTCGACCAGTCGGGGATCGCCGGGGTCGGCAACATCTACGCCGACGAGGCGCTCTACCGGGCGCGGCTGCACCCGTTGTCCCCGGCCGGGTCGATGAAGCCGGAGCACTGGGCGGCGCTCCGCGACGGGGTCGTCGCCGCCCTGGAAGCGGGGATCGACGCCGGCGGCTCCTCGATCGACGACTACCGCGACGGGCGCGGCGAGAAAGGCCGCATGCAGGAGCGCTTCCTGGTCCACACCCGCGAGGGCGAGCCGTGTCCGGGCGAGGACTGCGAGGGGGTGGTCGAGCGGATCGTCGTCTCCGGCCGCTCCACCTACTTCTGCCCGAGCTGCCAGGTGAAACTGCGCAAGCGCCCGAAACGCCGCGCAAAGCAACGCGGTCGACGGGCCGAAAAGCGCTGATATAGAGCGCTTTTCGGCCCGTCGACGTTCCGTCCGGTCCGTCCCGCATCCTTGTCTCGATGGCGGGATCTACGGTCAAGTCGGAGGCGGTTGTCTTGCGAAGCATCCGGTACGGCGAGGCCGATCGGATCCTGCACCTCTACTCGCCGACGCTGGGTCGTGTCGGCGCGATCGCAAAGGGCGCCCGCAAGCCAAAAACCCGCTTCGGGGGCCGGCTCGAGCCGTTCTTCCGCCTCGACCTCCTCCTCCACGAAGGGCGCAGCGACCTGATGACGGTGACCAGCGCCACCACCGTCGACGGCTACCCGCGGCTGCGCTCCGACGGGGCCGCGATCGGCTGCGGCGCCCGCGCCTGCGACGCCGTCCTGCGCCTGCTCGACGCCGCCGAGCCCAACCTGCCCGCCTACAACCTGCTCTGCCGCTACCTCGCCCTGCTCGACCAGCCTGGCCAGCCGCGCGCGATCAGCCTCGAAGTCGCTCTCTCCTTCCGCCTCAAGCTGGCCTTGGTCGCCGGGTTCGCCCCCGAGCTCGCCTCCTGCGCCGATTGCGGCGAGGCGGAGCACCTGGCGGGCTTCTCGGGCGCCTCGGGCGGGGTCGTCTGCGCCAGCTGCGAGGCCGGTTCCTTCGCCCTTTCCGAAGAAGCCCACCGCTTCATGGTCGAGGCGCTGGCGAAGCCGCTGATCGAGGCCCCGGCCGCCGAGCCGCCCGCCCTGCGTCAGGTCGAGCGGGCCGTGGGAGAGACCCTGGAGCACCACGCTCATGTCCAACTTCGCGCCGCCGCCTAAGATCGATGGGATGCCCATCACCCTCGCAGTCGAGGATCGCGTCCGGGCCTGGGAGGACGAGTTCCTCTCCGAGCACGCCACGCGGTCATACCCGGCCGAGCGCGCCGTCGCCGAGCCCGACAGCCCGCTGCGCACGCCGTTCCAGCGCGACCGCGACCGGATCGTCCACTCGAAGTCCTTCCGCCGGCTGAAGCACAAGACGCAGGTCTTCGTCGCCCCCGAGGGCGACCACTACCGGACCCGCCTCAGCCACACGCTCGAGGCCTGCGGGATCGCCCGCACCGTCGCCCGCGCCCTGGGGCTGAACGAGGACCTGACCGAGGCGATCGGCCTCGGCCACGATCTCGGCCACCCACCCTTCGGCCACGCCGGCGAGGACACCCTCGACCGCTGCCTGCGCGACCGCGGCCATGCGGGCTTCCGGCACAACGAGCACTCGCTGCGGGTGGTCGAGGTGCTGGAGCGCGACGGGGCCGGACTCAACCTCACCGCCCCGGTCCGCGACGGCATCCTCAACCACACCGGGCCGACCAAGCCGTCCACGCTGGAGGGGCGGATCGTCCGCCTCGTCGACCGCGTCGCCTACATCAACCACGACATCGACGACGCGCTGCGCGCCGGGATCCTCCGCACCGAGGACCTGCCCGCGGCGGAGATCGAGCTGCTCGGCCCGACCGGCTCGATCCGCATCGACACCCTGGTCGCCGACATCGTCGAGCAGTCGACCGGGGTCGACGACATCCGCCAGTCGGAGGAGGTCGGGATGGCGATGCTGCGGCTGCGCAAGTTCATGTTCGACCGGGTCTACCTGGGCGAGACGGCGCGCAGCGAGCACGCCCGGGTCGAGCGCACGATGACCGGCCTCTTCGACCACTACCTCGCCCATCCGGAGATCATCCCGGCGCTCGACCCGAGCGCCGACGCCGGGCAGCGGGTGACCGACTACATCGCCGGGATGACCGACCGCTTCTGCATCTCCCGCTACGTCGACCTGGCGATCCCCGAGCAGGCCCGCTTCTAGTGGCGCGGATCTCCTCCGACAGCATCAACCAGGTCCGCGACGCCGCCGACATCACCGAGGTGATCGGCGCCTACACCGACCTCAAACGCGCGGGCGGCCAGATGATGGGGCTCTGCCCGTTCCACGACGAGCGCTCGCCGTCTTTCTCGGTCGACCCCACCGACAAGCTCTACCACTGCTTCGGCTGCGGTGAGGCGGGGGACATCTTCGGCTTCGTGATGGAGAAGGAGGGGCTCGGGTTCAGCGAGGCGGTGGAAGCGCTCGCCGACCGCTACGGGGTCGAGCTGCAGCGCGAGCAGGAGGACCCGAGGGCCGAGGCCCGTCGCCAGGCCCGCCAACGCCTCCAGCAGCTGCTCGAGCGGAGCGCCGCCTACTACGCCAGCTACCTCTGGGAGTCACGCGAGGCCGGCAAGGCGCGCGATTACCTGGCCGAGCGCGGCCTCACCGAGTCGGCCCTGCGCGACTTCGGCGTCGGCTTCGCCCCCAGTGCCTGGGACAAGATCCTCGTCGCCGGGCAACGGGCGGGCTTCCGGGTGGACGAGCTGCGCGCGGTCGGCCTGGTCCAGAAGAGCCGCCAGGGAGGGGAGTACGACCGCTTCCGCTCACGGATCATGTTCCCGATCCGCGACGCCCGCGGGCGCACCCTCGGCTTCGGCGGCCGGGCGATGCGCGACGACCAGGGCGCCAAGTACGTCAACACCGCGGAGACCGACTTCTTCCACAAGAGCCAGATCCTCTACGGGCTCGACCGGGCCCGGGCGGCGATGGCGCGGGCGAACCGGGCGGTGGTGGTCGAGGGCTACACCGACGTGATCGCCCTCCATCAGGCCGGGATCGAGGGCACCGTGGCGGTGATGGGGACGGCGATCACGCCGGATCAGGTTAAAGCGCTCTCGGGGGTGGTGAGCGAGGTGGTGCTGGCGCTCGACGCCGACGAAGCCGGGCAGGCGGCGATGGTCCGGGTCCAGAGCGTGGCGGGCGAACGGCGGATGCGGCTGCGCGTCGCGGCGATGCCGAAAGGCGTCGACCCGGCGGAGATGATGCTCGAGGAGAAAGGCCCGGAGCGCTTCCGCGCCCTGGTCGAGACCTCCGGCGAGCTGACCGACTTTCAGGTCGGCCTGGTGCTCGACCGCACCGATGTCTCCTCGCCGGTCGCCCGCGATCAGGCTCTCGAAGAGGTCGCCCCGATCCTCGCCTCGATGGGCGAGGGCGCGAGTCAGTCGGAGCTGGTGCGCAAGGTCGCCGACCGGCTCGACCTGGAGCCCGCGATGGTGTTGGGACGCGTGGTCGCCTCGACCCCGGCGACCGGCGGTCCCGGGGCGGGTGGCCCGGAAGTGCGCCGCGCCGCGCCGGTCGGTCGCGGACCCGGCGGTCGGGGCGAGGCCCCCCAGGCCAGGCCGCAGGCACGAACCGCCGAGCTCACGTCCCGCGAGCGGCGCGAGCGCGCGCTCCTGGCGATGTGCATCGCCCTTCCCGACCAGGGCGCCGTCTTCCTCGGGAAGCTGGGGGAGGGGCATCTCTCGGCCAGCGGCCGCGAGGCCGCCGACTTCCTCCGTGCCCACCCGAAGGACCCGGTCGAGCACCTGCCGCGCGAAAACGGAGCCCTCGCCGCGCTGATCACCGAACTGTTGATGATGGCCCGCGAGGAGCCCGCCTCGGAGGAGTCGATGGAGCTGAACTTCCTGCAGCTGGAGCAGCGCCGGCTCGAGGACGAACTGGCTGCGGCGGCCGAGCGCGGCGACTACGAGCGCCGCGCCAAGCTCTCCCGCGAGCGGGCAGAGTTGGTCCAGCAGATCGCCCACGCGCAGCGGGTCGGTAGCTGACCCGCTAAATTGCGAGCCGGTCCGGGCGCGCCCGGCCGAGCCGTTCCGGGGTAGCTCAATCGGCAGAGCATTCGACTGTTAATCGAAGGGTTGTGGGTTCGAGTCCCACCCCCGGAGCCTAGGGCCGCGTGCGGAGCCGAGACGCCTCCCTCTGGGGGCAAAGTACTTCCCTCAGGGCAACGCCCAGGGCACCAAAGAGGACACGGGTGGTGCGGCATCCTCGATCGATAAGCCGAAGATAGTCTGAGCGTGTGATCGATCGGGAGGCGATTCCGAGGACCCTGTGGGCGTACGTCGGCTGCGCCGTTGTGAATTTGGGGCTCTGGATCGCGACCGTCATCCTTCTTGCCGGCGGTCTGCTCCTAGATGTCGCTCTGGGGACGGTCATCTGGTGGGCGTCGGTGCTCGCCGTGATCCAGATCGTCCTGCTGTTGTCGCCGACGACTCGCCGATTCTTCGGGCGCGAGGCCACGGCGTAACGACCTGCGCCGATCTAGGCTGGGCGCACCTGGTCGGTCGAATCGTCTTCGGGGGTGAAGATCTCACCGTCTCGGTCGAGGGAGAAGAGATCCCAGTCTTTCTGGCGAGTACGCGGGCGGGACATGTAGCGACCTGGTGGGAGCCCGCCGTCGGTCCTTTCCCTGAGTCCCTCGAGTGCCGCCGCCCGGTCACCGCCCTTCCAGTGGCCGACCGACTCCCATTTCCCGCTGGGGTTGCGGAAACGGAAGTCGAAATCCATACCTAGGAACCTACCCGTTCCCACCCGCCGAGGCTGCACCCTGATGCCCAGGCTCACCAAGTCCAGCGTCCCTGCCGGCATCGGCCTGGGCCTCATCGCTTAAGGATCCCCGTGCGCCTGCCGATGCGGTGGTTGAGCATGAAACACGTCGGAATATGCGAGCACTGCTCCAAAGGTGGAGCGCTGGAGACGGTCGAGGTCACCGAGGTCGGCAAAGCGGGCCCGGTGATCCAGCTGCATCTCTGCGCGCGCTGCGCGGCGGTGCCGAGCGCCGTGTGGCGGCGTCGTTACCAGCCGGTCGAGCGCACCGCGAACGCCGGGCGCTCCTAACCCGTTTCGTCGGGCCGTTTGCCGATATCGCGCTCGCAGGCGGCGATCGTCTTCGGTTCGATCGGATCGGAGATCAGTCCCGCCCGCAGCGCTTCGAGACACCCTTGTCCGGCCTTGTGCATCAGTTCGTCGGCCAGGCGGTCGTCGAGAACGGTCAGGCGCGCAAGGTTCTCGGCCAGGGGTTCGAGGCATTGCCTGCCCCATTCGTATTCGGAGACCACCGCTTTGCATTCGCTCGCTTCCTGCTTGTAGCGCGGACGCAGTTCTTCGTCTTCGGCGAGGCGCTTCTTCATCGCCGCGACCTCGGCGGCGGTCGTCACCCGTTCCGGTTCCTTCGGGGTCGGCGGCGCTGACGAGCCGCCGCATCCGGTTGCCGCGAGTGCCACCACCGTGATCAGTGCGACCAGCGCCATCGCTCGCATGGCGGCCAGCCTAGCGTTGGTCGACGGCGCGACGGTCCGGGGAGCCGGCGCGCCGCAGCGCCAGCTCCTCGACCAGTTCGGCGCCGCGGTCGGCCCCGTCGTGCTCGGCGGCCCAGGCGGCGATCACCCTCGCCCGTGCGGCGAAGCTCGGCTCGCCGAGGACACGGCGGGTCGCCCAGCGCAGCGGGCCGGGGCGGCAGAGGCGCCAGGGCAGGGACCGTCCGACGCCCGCCCAGGAGATCCGCATCGCGGTCTCACCCATGTCACCGGTGATCGGCAGGATCAGGACCGGGGTGCCCGCGCCGAGCGCCCGCGCCACCGTCCCGTGGCCGCCGTGGGAGATCACCAGCGCCGCGATCGGCATCAGCTGGCTGTAGCTCAGCCAGTCCACGAGGACGGCGTTGGCGGGCACCTCGATCGGGCTCTGCGGCCGCACCCGGTTGGTGGTGGCGACGACGCGCACCGGCTCCTCGGCCAGCGCCGCCAGCGCCGTGCGCACGAGCCGGTTCTCCGAGTCGTGGGCGGTGCTGGGGGCGACGAGGACGAGCGGCGCGTCGCCCGGTGGAAGCTCGATGTCCGGATGCGGGACCTCGAAGGCCATCGGCCCGGTGACCTGGACCGATGCGGGCCAGCGGCGGGGGTACTCGAGCTGCGGGTAGGTCGCGACCAGCGCCAGGTCGGGCGAGATCCCGCCGTGGAAGTGGTCGAGCGGCCGCAGCCCGAGGCGCTCGCGCTGGCCGTTCAGGTCGCGGCGGCCGTGCTCGAGGCCGACGTCGAGGGCGCGCTGGCCGACCTTCCAGACCGCCCGCCCGACCGGCGTCCGCGGCTTCCGCAGGCCGATTGCGAAGAACGGCATCCCCGGCTCGGTCACCGGGTAGATGTGGGGGATCAGGGTCGCCAGCGGGACCCCGGCCGCCTCCGCGGCCAGGGTCGGGGCGAGGGTGAGGATGTCGGAGACGACGACCGCCGGGTCGAGGCGCTCGATCAGCGGCAACAGGGCCCGTGCGGCATCGGCGGCGTGGCGGCCCTCATCGGTATCGGGCTCGGGCGGCGGGAAGGTCCGGTATTCCTCGGCGGCGGTGAAGTCGAGCCCGGCGCCCTCGACCGCCGCGCGCCGTTCCTCCCAGGTCTCGATCGTCACCTCGTGGCCCCGCCGGGCCAGCCCCATGCCCAGCGAGATCGCCGGGAAGACGTGCCCGGCGTCGCCGAAGGCGCCGACGAGGACGCGCACTACGGCGCACCGATCGCCTCGCCGGGGCGGGTGAAGACGATCTCCGGGACGTGGCAGTTGGGCGAGGTCCGGACCAGGTAGCGGACCGCCTCGCCGATGTCGGAAGGTCGGATCATCTCCTCGGCCGGGACGGCCCCCTTGACGAAGTCGGTCATCGCGGTGTCGACGAAGGCGGGGGCGAGGGCCGTGCAGGCGATCCCTTCGCCGCCGACCTCGCGCTCGGTGGCGACGCTGTAGTTGACGACCGCCGCCTTGGTCGCCCCGTAGATCGCCAGCCAGGGCTGACCCGCTTTGCCCGCGATCGAGGCGGTGTTGACGATCAGGGCCTTGCGGTGCTCGGCGCCCGCCTTGCGCAGCAGCGGTAGCCCTTCGCGCGTGCCGAGGATGATCGAGCGCAGGTTCACCGCCAGCTGCATGTCGAGGAATCTGGTCTCCACCTCATGCATCGGCGCGCCGATCCCGACCCCGGCATTGTTGACCAGCACGTCGAGGCGGCCGTAGCGCTCCTCATGGGCGACGAAGACGGCTTTCAGCTCCTCCTCGTCGGCGACGTTGGCGGGCACGGTCTGCACCTCGTGGCCGGCGTCGCGCAGGCCCGCCACCGCCTCCTCGAGTTTCTCCGGGCGCCGCGCGGACAGGGTCAGCGCGTGACCCTCCTCCGCCAACACCGCGGCGATCGCCAGGCCGATCCCGCCCGATGCCCCCGTGATCAACGCCGCTCGCTCCGCCATCCCTTTCTCCTCCCGCTCGACGACGCGGCCAGCCTACCGGCGGCGCGGCTCCGAGGTGGGGTGGGGTGCCTCGCGGCCCCCGCACTCTGAAAACATGGCGCCGATGCGGCGCCCCCCTCTTGTCCTGGGCCTCGTCTGCCTGCTCGCGGGTGGATCGCTCCTTCTCGCCGGCTGTGGTGGCGGCGACGGCACGACGTCCCACCTCAATCCGGACGCCGAGTCGGGCAAGAGCCGGCCGGCGCCGCCCAAGAGCGCCTTCCCCGCGGTCGCCGACAGGACCCTCCGCGAAGTGATCAACCAACCGGGGAACCACACGACCCAACTGAAGATCGACACCGAAGCGCAGGCCTTCTACCCGGGGGCGAACCGCTATCCGTTCACGATCGCCGAAAAGCTCGACTCCTCGGGTGCGACCGGGGCGGAGATCCCCGACGCCGAAGCGGCGATCTACTTCGCCAAGGTCCCGCCGATCAAGCCGGGGGCCAAATCGCGGTCCGGCAACAAGGGGATGCTCGGCAAGGCCCAGGCGCAGGCGCTCGACCAGCCCGCCGTCGGCCCCTTTCCGGCGCGGATCGAATCGCTGGCGACGAAGCCGCCCTTCCAGGGCAAGACGACCACCGAAGACCCCGACGTGGCGAGCGTGATCTACTCCGCCGCGCTGAGCCTCCCCGCCGAAGGCGAATACCGTCCGGCGATCCTGGTCAAGGAAGAGGACGGGGTGGGGGCGAAACTCCTTCCCAGCATCAAAGTGGGCGAATACGCAAAGATTCCGAGGCCTGGGGACAAGGCGCCGCTGATCGAAACGCCGACGGCGAAGAGCGTCGGCGGGGACCTCGCCAAGCTGACGACCAGGATCCCGCCGGACACGCAGAACAAGGTCAACTACGCGGAAGTGCTCGGAAAGGAACCGATACTGCTCTTGTTTGCGACCCCCCAGTTCTGCCAGAGTCGGGTCTGCGGCCCCGTCGTCGACGTCGCCCAGCAGGTTCAGCACGAATTCGAAGGCAAGGCCAACTTCATCCACATGGAGATCTACAACGAAAACGATCCCTCGCAGGGGGTGCGCCCGCAGGTGCGTCGCTTCCACCTACCGAGCGAACCGTGGCTGTTCGCGATCAATCGCGAAGGGGTCGTGGGCGCGACGATCGAGGGCGCGTTCGGGACGAGCTTGATGCACAGGGCGGTCGAAAAGGTGGTGGGGGAATGAGCGACAAAGCCGCTTCCGAGGACGAGCTGCTGGTCACCTTCGCGGAGGAGGCGCGGCGCCGCTGCGACGTGATCTCGGCGGGCCTGGCGACGGCGACCACGGACTTCGAGACGATGCGGGCCGAAGCGCACGCGCTGCGCGGCACCGCCGGGGTGGTGGGGCTGCGCCGGCTGGCGGAGCTCGCCGGCTTGATGGAGTCCGACCTCGCCGAAGCGAAGAAGACCGGCACGATCCGCGGCGGACGCGACCATCAGATCGCCGACGCGGCCAAGGCGCTCGCCGAGGGTGCCGCGGCGGCGGCGAAGGGCGAAGAAGAGCCGCCGGACGTGGGCCGCAGCCTCGCCCAGCTGTTCAGCGCCTAGCGTGCGGGTCGCAAGCGCGCCGCTGCGCATCGTCCTGCTGGTCAGCGCCGCCCTCGCGGCGCTCGGCCTGGTGGCCGGCTGCGGGGGATCGTCGAGCGAGCAGACCCTGAGCGTCGGCGACGGCCACACGATCACCGTCTCCGGCGACGTCCACGGCTTCTACGGCGAACTGGAAGCAATCCTCGACCAGTTCCCCTACCAGCACTGGTACGTCGCCTGCGTGGTGCGCGAAGCGAAACAGATCCTCGGCCCGAAGGAAGCCGCGGAACTCGAAGAGCTGCCGGAGGCCGAACGCGAGGCGAAGGCGCAGAAAGCGGCCGCCGAAGCCGAGCCCGCCTGCGAAAAGACCGACCGCCCGACGATCGACCCGAACGCCTCGCACGAGGAAATCGAGCTTCTGCGGGTGAGCACCGTCCCCGGGATCACCGAATTCGCCGAAACCAACGGCATGAGCCCGACCCAGGTCGCCTGCGTCCAGAGCCTCTTCAAGAAACTTTCCGACGAAAAGGTGATCGAACTCCGCAACGGCACGGACAAGGTCCGCGAAGGCATACTGGTCTCCGTCTTCAATCCCTGCGCCCAGCTCAAGTAGCCGGGCGCGCCGGGAGCGAGGCCCCGGGGCGGTAGCTCAGTTGGTCAGAGCACGGGACTCATAATCCCTTGGTCGCTGGTTCGAGTCCAGCCCGCCCCATGTCGTACCGCTCGCGGTCACCAAGCCTGCTCAGGCGGGTATCTCTCCTCCGGGTGACGCGCGTGATCTCCGACCTCAGTCGTCCCATTCCCGCCCCGGGAGCCTGGTGGTGACCTCTTGCAGGAGCCAGCCGTTGCCGTCGGGGTCCTTGAACGACGCGTAGGCAAAATACGAACGTCCTGCGTCGTCGGGGAAGCCCGGGGGCTTCGGTTGCTCTTCGACCTCGCTGACATCGACGCCGCGGCTGATCAGATCTGCCCGGGTAGCCTCGATGTCCTCGACCGCGAGGTAGAGCCTGTCCAGGGAGCCGGGCGTCATCGCCGACAGGCCCTTGCCGAAATGGATCGAGCAGCGCGAGCGGGGCGGGGTCATCTGCACGTTCCGAACGTCGTCGCTGATCGCCAGGTCGACGTCCAGCCGCCACCCGAGACTCAGGTAGAACTCTTTCGCCCGATCTACATCGGACACGGGAATCGTCACGACCTCGAGCTTCATGTCGATCGTGTTCACGTCGTCGTTGCTCATCGTGGCCTCCGTCGGTCGGGGGCGCATGGCGGAGCGACGGGCGGGCACGGCAATCCATGGTCGCTCCCTCGGTCGATCGTCGACCGAGGACGCCCCGTGTGAGCTTGGCCTACCCTCTCCCTGGACGGGCGCGGGAGTCAAGGCATGCCCGGCGACTCAGCTCTGGCGCTTCAGGTTCCAGGTGGCGCCGCCGTCGCAGGAGACCTCGCTGCCGACTTCGTCCAGCAGGTGCACCTTCACCACCACCAGCTGCGCCGACTCGAAGGTCACCGTTGCTTCGAACAGCCCGCGTTCCGGTTCTTCGCCTTCTTCGACTTCGGTCCGGTTCTCCACCTGCTTGAGCGTGTAGGTCTTGCCGACCTTCGGATGGCGCTTGTCGCCGAGGCTGACCGCCAGCTCCTGTTCGGGGCCGAGCATCGGGGCGTACCTGGTGCACTTGATCGGTGCGGCGTAGGCGCTGAAGGAGAAGCCCTTGTCGCTGACCTTGACGCTGACGTCCCCGCTGCCCTTGAGCTTCTTGTCGAAGACCGCTTCGGCGGGGAGGGGGCAGCCCGCCACCTCGGCGCCTTTGACGCATTTCGCCTTGTCGGCGGCGGCGCCGGAGACGGGGATCGACAGGACGAGCAGCGCGCAGAGCGCGAGCGCGGACAGGATTCCAGGCGAACGACGGGACGACACACTCCAGCTCTTCATCGCGACTCCCCAGTGCACTGTTGGACGGACGGGCCCAAGCTAGCGCGGCGGCATCGGTCCGACCGGAGGGCAAAAGTACCCCTGGGTAGAAAGCCCCCAGTGAGGTCAGCCGACCACCCGGTAGCGGAGATGGGTGACGCCCTCGCCCTCGCGCACGTCGATCGCCTCGAACTCGTGGGTGCGCCCGGGGTCGATGCCTTCGAAGAGGCGGCGGCCTTCGCCGAGCAGGCTGGGGACGAGATGCAGCTGGACCTCGTCGAGCACGCCGGCCTCGAGCGCCGCCGCCGCGCAACCGACCCCGTGGACGAGGACGTCACGGTCTTCCGCCGCCTCCTTCGCCCGCGCCATCGCCTCCCGCACGTCGTCGAGCACGGTGACCAAGGGCCATTGGGCGACCGAGTCGGCCGTCCGGGTGCGGCTGAGGATGAAGATCGCGACGCCGTCGTGATGGTCCCCGCTCCACCACCCGGCCGGTTCGACCGTGCCGCGCCCGGCGACCACCGCGCCCGTCGCCATCAGTTCGCCCATCACTTCCCCGTTCACGCCGGCGGGCCGCCCGGGAACCCCGTCGTGCTCGGTCGGCTCCCCGAACCCGAACCACCAGTGCAGTCGCGCCCCGTTGTCGCCGAGCCCGTTCCCCGGCGTCTCGTTCGGCCCGGCCACGAACCCGTCCAGCGACACCGACATGTCCAGCACGCTCTTGCCCATCGTCGTCCTCCTCGCTCATGGCGCACCCTTTTCCTGCGCCTCTACCCGGACGACGAACGTCGCCGCCCGAAAACGACAACTACTTGAGGACGAGCAGGACGAGGAAGATGACCGCCAGCACGCCGACGGCCACCGTCCACGCGCGGGCGTAGGCGCCGAGGACGTTGTAGTCGCGCGGCTTGTGGCCGGTGGCGTCGGCGAGGTAGGCGGCGTTCGCCGGTTCCGGGACTTCCTCGGCGAGCGGGTCTTCGACCATCGTCTCGCCCAGCAGCTCGCGGCCGCGGTCGGCGTCCTCGGGGCGGACGTAGATGCGACGGGAGCTGTTGGTGAGGAGGCCGGAGCCGAGCATCGGGCCATTGATCCCGGTCTGCCGGGCGAGGCTGCGGATGCCCTCCTCGCGGAGCAGGCCGCGGATCAGGGCCGCCTCCTCGCGGGTATCGGCGAAGGCGATCTGGACGAGATCGTCGTCGGAGCGAGGGTCAGCGTCGATGATCTCCACGACGAGAGCGTACGGCGTGGATCGGGGACCCGTTATTCGGTCTCGGAGCGGAGGCGCAGCTGGCGCCGGCGGCGGTGCGCGTAGGTGATGCGGAGGTTCAGCTCGGGCGCCTCGGCGGGCCAGGCTTCATAGATCCCAGGTTGTTCCTCGAGCGGGCGGGAGGAGGCGACGGCGACGATCGCGTGTTCGGCGGTGTCCGCCGTCACCTGATGCAGCTCGCGTTCTCGGTGGCGACGCCGCTCCCACGCGGCTACGACATAGCTCCGCATGCGCGGCACTCTACCCGCTGGAACGGATTCTTTAACTGACGTTTGGTCGGTAACTTTCCGGATAGTCCGTCAGCTTTTGCGGTCTTCAGAGCCTTCTTCGCTCGGCCCGATGCCGAGCATCACGGCAAGCAACAGGCAGGCGAGGACAAGGACGACCGCGCCGACGGCGACGAAGGCGCCGGTCGCGAAGCCGAGGAGGCCGACGACGATGAGGACGAGCGCGACAGCGATGGCGATGCTGCGACGCATCGGCCGATCCTATGGGACTCAAGATCGTCCCACGGCGGTGCGATACCTATGTGATGAAGCGCACCGGGACGATCGCGCTGCTGCTGGTGGTCCTCGGGGTCGGCTGCTTGCTCGCGGTCGATTCGCTGATCGGAGATGGGACCGTCCGGACGCCGATCCACGCCGCCGCGACCGGGACGACCGACGGCCGTGAGGCCGCCGCCGATGTAGCGGCCGAACCGGACGAGGGCGGCGGCTCGAGCGCCAACGGCGGGACCGACGCCGCCGGCCCCGGGATCAGCTTCGCCGCCGTCGGCGACACGATGCTCGGCAGCACCCCCGAGCTCCCGGCCGACCCCGGCTCCTACCTCGACCACGTGAAGGGGCAGCTGATCGGGGACGTCGTCTTCGGCAACCTCGAGGGCACGCTCACGGACCTCTCCGACTCGCCCAAGTGCGGCGGGGCGCCCTCCGGCACCTGCTACGCCTTCCGCACGCCGCCGAGCTACGCGCGCCACCTCGCCGCCGCCGGCTTCACGGTGATGAACATCGCCAACAACCACTCCTACGACTTCGGCCAGGCCGGGCTGGAACAGACGATCGCGGCGCTGGGCAAGGCCGGGATCGCCCACGCCGGCCTGCCCGGCAAGGTGGCGGTGCTGAAGGCGGGAGGGGAGAGGGTCGCCTTCGTCGGCTTTGCGCCCTACGCGCAGACCGGCTCGCTGCTCGACCTCGCCGCCGCCCGGAAGCTGATCCGCTACGCGGCCCGGCGCTCCCCGATCGTCGTCGTCGCGATCCACGCGGGGGCCGAGGGGAGCGATGCCCGACACCTCACCGGCGGCGAGGAGCATTACCTCGGCGAGGACCGCGGTAACCCGGAGGCCTTCGCCAGGATGGCGATCCGCGCGGGGGCCGACCTGGTGCTCGGCTCGGGGCCGCACGTCCTGCGCGGGATGGAGATCTACCGCGGCCGGCTGATCGCCTACAGCCTCGGCAACTTCTCGGGTTTCCATAACTTCGACACGTCGGGGGCGCTGGGGGCCTCGGCGGTGCTGCACGTCACCGTCGACGACGACGGCAGGTTCCGCTCCGGCCGGATCGCCTCGGTGCGGATGGTCGAAGCCGGACAGCCGGTGCTCGACCCATCGGGCGAAGGCGCGCGCATGATCGGCGAGCTCTCGCGTGAGGATCTCGGCAAGACCGCCGTGCGCGTCGGCGGCGACGGCCGCATCTTGGGCGGCTAGCCTGGCTCGGTGCGAACCCGTCTTCTGACTGCCGTGCTGGTGCTCGCGTGTGGCGCATCTTGGCCCGGGATCGCGACAGCGGCTGAACCGACGCCGCCGCGGCCCCAGCTGCGCCGCTGCGACCTCGGCATGCCGCGGCCCTTCAAGTGCGGACACATCCTGGTCCCGGCGCTGCGCGGCGACCCGGCGCTCGGCGAGACCAAGGTCGCCTTCGCGATCCGCTCTCGACGCGATATGTCGAAACCCAGTCTCGGCACGATCGTCGCGATGGACGGCGGGCCCGGCTACGCGGCCACCGCGAAGCCCTACGCGGCCTCACTGGTCGCGGCGCTCGGCCCGGTCCTCCGCCGCCGCGACCTCGTCCTCTACGACATGCGCGGCACCGGCCGCTCCGACGCGATCGACTGCCCGGCCCTACAGGCCGGCCTGACCCAGGAATCGATCGCGATCGGCGAGTGCGCCAACCAGCTCGGCCCGCGCTACGCCGGCTACACCTCGGCCGAAGGGGCAGAAGACCTCGACCTGCTCCGCCGCGCCCTCGGCCTCGGCAAGATCTTCTTCTACGGCGACTCCTACGGGACGTTCTTCGGCCAGGCCTACGCGGTCCGCCACCCGGACAGCCTGCGCGGCCTGATCCTCGACTCCGCCTATCCGGGCGACGATCCTTACTACCGGACGCTCCTGCCCGCCGGGCTCGAAGGGCTGCGGATCGCCTGCCGCGACGCGCCGGGCTGCAGCGGCGACCCGGTCGCCAGGCTCACCCGCGTGGTCACCATCTTCCACCGGCGCAGGCTCTCCACCGAGCCGCTGATCTCCTTCCTGCTCGAGGCGGGGACGCTGGCGCCGCGCTCCTACCTCAGCCTCGACGACGGCGACCGTCGCTTCCTCGCCGGAGAACCGCGGCGACTCGGCCGGCTGCTTGCTCCCGGACCGGCGGGCGCCAGGCTCTCCGAATACAGCAACGGCCTGGCGATCGCGGTCGAATGCAACGACTACAAGCTGCTCTGGGACGCCTCGGCGCCGTTCTCCACGCGGATCGCCGAACTGTCGGCCGCCGTCCGCAGGCTTCCGCGTGACTCCTTTGCGCCTTTCGGGCGCAAGGAGTACCTGCTCTCGCAGGCGGCGCGGCTCACCCCGTGCCTCTATTGGCCGGGGCCGCCGGCGGGTGGGCTGCCGGCGCCGATCCCGGGCGACTGGCGGGCGCCGCGCAGCTTCCCCACCTTGATCACCGCGGGCCAGGTCGACGACGTGACCTCGGTCCGGGAGGCGAGTGAGGTGCGCAGGCGCTTCCCTCGCTCACGGCTCTACGTCGTCCCCGACCGCGGCCACGTCTCCAGCCTGTACTTCCCGTTCCGCTCGCCCGCGGTCGGGGTGATCCGCCGCTTCATCACCGCCCATTAGGGCGGCTGTCGCCGCTACGGCAGCAGTTCTTCGGCCTTTTCCTTTGCTTCTTCGATGCCTTCTTCAGCCTTTTCCCTGGCTTCTTCGAGGCTCTTCTTGCTCTTGCCTTTGCTGTTTTCGAGCTTTTCCTTGGCTTCTTCGAGGCCTTCCTGCGCCTTTTCCTTGCCTTCTTCGACCTTTTCCTTGCCTTCTTCGACTCCGCGTTCAGCCGATTCGACGCCTTCTTCGGCTTCCTTCTGGGCGTTGTTGCCGGTCGTCGAGATTTCTTCCGAGACGCTTCCCGACGAGCCGCCGGTCGAGTCGCCGCCGCCACCGCAACCGGCGAGGAGGGCGCCACCCGCGATCGCCGCGATGGCGGCGAGGAGCGCGCCTGCGCGGCGCAGCTTGAGGTCGATCTGGTTCATTCGTTCTCCCCTTCGATTGCGTTGATGGAACCGGTACCCCGATTCTCCCCTAGTTCCGAACTTGGCAGCTGCGCGAGAGGAAGGCTTGCATCGTGCGGCCGCCACCGAAGTCGAAGACGCCGCGGGCGAAGGTGAAGGTCGCGCCCGGGAAGCCTTTCGGTGCCGAGCAGGCCGCGCTCAGGTAGCTGCGCCGCACACCGCCGTAGGAGTAGCGACGGCCGATGTTCAGCTGCAGCTGGGTGATCGAGCCGAAGCCGCCCGCCAGCCTCGGCACCTTGGTCGTCAAAACCGTGCCGAAACGTCCGGTGCCGTGGCTGATCTTCAGCGGGATCACCAGCGTCACCTTCACCGGCTGGGAGATGTAGATGTGGATGAACATCCCCGCCCGCCCACCGACGATCCCGTTGAAGACCAGCGCTCGTCCATCGACCAGGATCGGTTTGCCGGAGAGCTGCAGCTGTGCCTCGAACCGCCCGTGGCCTACCTGCGCGGATCGGCAGTGTTCGAGCGCCAGTTCGGAGCTGGTCGACTGGAGTGCCGGTGCCCTGCAGGCGGGCAGGCCGCGCGTTTCGATCCGCCCGGAGCTGCTCAGTTCGATCCGCATCTGCTGCAGCGGTGGCGGCTGGGTGCCGTCGGTGGTCCCGATCCGGCCTTCGACTTCGACCGAGATCGGCGCCGGCCGCTCGCGCGGCAGCGCGTGCGGGGTGAACTTGGCGCTGAAAGTGAGCCGGACGTCGCCGGACTGGACCACCTCGGCGCCGGCCACCGCGGCAAGCGCCCCGGCGGCGATGAGCAGCAGCACAACGGTGGCAAGTCGACGACGCATCCCCATCCCCTGAACGAGTCTAGGTCGGCAATCGCCGGCTACTGTTGAGCCATGATTGAGCAGCAGGGGATCGAGGGACCGCTGACGGCGACGCTCGAGGGGCGGCTGGTGACGCTCGAGCCGTTCGCCGAGGAGCACCGCGACGGCCTCTGGGAGGCGGCCCAGGCGGACGAGATCTGGGTCTGGCTGGCCCACCTGAACAAAAGTCGCGAGTTCTTCGACTACTGGTTCGACACCACCCTGGCGAGCAACGAGGCCGGGGAGGGGAACCCGGCGGAGACCGGCGCCTTCGCCGTGCGGCGCCGGGCCGACGAGGTCCTGATCGGGTCGAGCCGCTACATGGCGGTGCGCCGGCGCGACCGGGTTGTGGAGATCGGCTGGACCTGGTTCAACCCGTCGGCATGGCGGACCGGTGCCAACGTCGAGACGAAACTGCTGATGTTCACGCGCGCCTTCGCGACGCTCGGCTGCGTCCGCGTCGAGCTCAAGACCGACGCCCGCAACGAACGCTCGCGCGGGGCGATGGCCGCCCTCCCGGCGAAGTTCGAGGGCATCATGCGCAAGCACCAGATCACCCCCGACGTCGGCCAGCGCGACAGCGCCTACTACAGCGTCATCGACGACGAGTGGCCCACGGTCCGCACCGCCCTCCAAACCCGCCTCACCCCGCGTTGATGGCTACTTCTCGCGGTCGTCTCGATCGTCGGGGTGGACGACCCGTTCGGCCGCGGCGCGCACTTCTTCGCCCGCCTGTCGGGTCGCCGCCATCGCCTCCGCGGTGGCGTGGGTCACGCCCTCGCTCGGCTTGCCGCCGACGATGTCGCGGAAGGCTTCCTTGAAACGTTCGGTCCGCCGGTCAGGGTGGAATCGAGCCTCGGCCTTCGCCTGCTTCCGCGGGTGCCTCTCGCCGTAGCGGCGGTGCGCCCACGGTGAGTTCGGCTTGCCGATCCGGCAGGTCGCGTAGATCGCCAGCGGCAGGAAGAAGACGCCGGTGATGCCGTGCAGCCGCCGACCCTTGAGGAAGCTCGCGGCGACGAAGAAGATGATGATCACCCAGGTGAGGATCGACTCGACCGCGGTCGCGCCTTCGCTGCTCGCCTCGAACGGATTGACGCCGAGCACGATCATCCCGATCAGCGCCGCCGCGATCACCGTCGCGTCGATCGAGCTGCGCCCCTGCTCGGCCCAGTAGACGTCTTCGAGGTAGACCCAGAGGGCGAACTCGTCGATCGTCAGCCCGACCCCGATGCCGAACAAGAAGGCGCTGATCTCGGTCAGCGGGCTGTGCCCGAAGGCGGCGAAGCCGAGCGTCCCGGCGACCATCATCGTGATGATCCCGAACACCAGATGGTGGACGTGGAGGCCGCTCTCGCTTTCGATGTTGCCCGGCCACCAGCTCACTTCGGCGCGGATCATCCGCGTGCTCATGCGGATGAAGGCGAACGAGCCGAGGAACCCGACCAGCACCAGGAAAACCCCCTGCCGGTCGTGTTCGACCAGCTGGTCGTTCCAGAAGTCGGTGATGAAATTGGCGAGGGGGAGGGTGGTGCTCATGCCGCCCCTGCCGCGACGATCGGCTGCGGCCGCTGCTTGAGGGCCGGAGCGTTGCCATCCCGGTGGTGGATCAGGTCGAGAGTCACCAACACGACGGCGACGGAGAAGAACGGCGCGGTGATCATGTTGCCGACCGACTCGCCGACCCAGGCCGCCAGGATGCCGTGGCCGAGGAGCGAGTGTGAGAGGCCCACTACCGCTTCGTTGATCCCGTCGCCGACGATCTCGAGCGGGAAGACCACCGCGGCGACCATCCAGAAGTGCCCGCGCACAAGTTGGACGCTGCGCCGGAAGCCACCCCAGACGGAGTGCTTCTCCAGCTCGACCACCGCCCCGGACAAGGCGAAGTAGACGAAGAAGATGAGCGCGCCGATGACGAACATGAAGAGCCCGAGCAAGATGACCAGCACGTAGAGCAGGTCGACGGCGATCAGTTTCAAGTAGGAGATGTGGCGGGCGATCTGACGCATCGTCGGCGGGTGCTCGTGTTCGGGGTGGGTCAGCGAGATCGCCACGGCGCCGCTGAAGAACACCTCGCCGAAGAGGCTCGAGGCGGTGACCGCGACGAGCGCGCCGAGGAAGGCGGCCAGTTTGAAGCCTTCGGTCACGTTGAGCGAGGCAGTGTCGACCTGGTGCAGCAGCGCGTCGGCGAAGCCGAGCGGAATGAAGACGATCGCCGCGAGCAGGAGAAGCGACGGCGCCCAAGCCAGGTAGGTACGACCGATCCGGACGTAGACGCCCAGCAGTCGACGCCGACGGGTCATCGCCCGCGGCCGCGCCGTCGCCTGCCGGCCGGGACGCGGCCGCGCCGCTCCAGCTTCGCCTGGCTCGAATCCGCGGCCGGCACCCGGCGCAGGCTGCCCAGCTCGGGGATCAGGATTTCTTCGGCGCAGACCCGGTGCCAGTGGTGGTGGTCGGTCCCGCCGAGCCGGTGCACGAACTGGACGATCGTGTGCTCGTCGCCGACCTCGATATCGCCGTGGCAGCCGGGGCAGCGGTAGAGCTTGCGCGCGATGCCGCGGATGAGCCAGGCCTCGTCCCCCTCTTCGGTGACACCTTCAAGGCTCCAGCGCATGCTTGGTAGTCCGTCGAACGAAGCGATCTTCGAATCCAACCAGAAGGGAAAGCGTCAGGCCCGGAGAAAAGGGCAGCCGTGACCAAGACCGCGACTAAATCCCCCCAACTCAAAAGCCTTTCCGACTACATCCAGGAGCGTTTCGAAGAGTTCTCGCGCTCCCAGAAAGATGTGGCCCGCTACATCGTCGACCACCTCGACGAGGCGGCCTTCCTCACCGCGGAGGAGCTCGCCCGCCGCGCCAGCACCTCCTCATCGACCGTCGTCCGCTTCTCGCAGGCGCTCGGCTTCGAGGGCTACCCGGAGCTGCAGCAGGCCGCGATCGAGGAGTACCGGACGACCATCGCCGCGGTCGGCTCGGCCGCCGGGCCGCTCTTCAGCTTCGACCACTCCGAGCTCGAGGGTTCGCTCAGCGCCGACTACTCGAACCTGGAGGAAACGGCCCGCAAGCTGACCACCGAGCAGGTCGACAACTCGGTCGCCGCGCTCGCCACCGCCCAGCGGATCGTGATCGTCGGCGTCGACCAGATGGCGTTCTTCGCCTCCTACCTGCGCCACACCCTCAGCCTGCTGGACATCCGCGCCGAAATCGTCGCCTCGACCGGCGGCGAGAGCCTCCAGCGGCTCGGCCGGATCGACGAGAACACCCTCGTCATCACCCTTTCGGCGGGTAGGGCCCATCCGCTCCTTCTGCGGGCGATGAAACTCGCCCTGCACCGGGGCGCGCGCACGCTGGCGATCTCCGACGCGACCATGTCCGAGGTCGGCGAGCACGCCGAGATGACGCTCTACTTCTCGTCGAACAGCCCTTCGTTCAACCGCAGCAACACGGCCCTGATGGCCCTCGTCCAGGCGCTCGCGTACGGACTCTACGCACGGGATGAAGACCTGCATCGGGACCGCATCAAGGCGTACAAACTGAAGTAGCGGCAGATCCCGGCCCGCCGGGCCGGGTCTCCCGCCGGTCAGATGTCTCCTCTCCCTAATATGGGAGCCATGTCCGATCGCGCGACGTTTCGACTGAAGACCGGCCTTGCCGAGATGCTGAAAGGCGGGGTGATCATGGACGTGGTCACCCCCGAGGAGGCGAAGATCGCCGAGGAGGCCGGCGCCTGCGCGGTGATGGCCCTCGAGCGCGTCCCCGCCGACATCCGCCGCGACGGTGGCGTCGCCCGGATGTCGGACCCGGCGATGATCAAGGGAATCCAGGAGGCGGTGACGATCCCGGTGATGGCGAAGGCGCGGATCGGCCACTTCGCCGAGGCTCAGGTCCTGCAGGCGCTGGAGGTCGACTACATCGACGAGTCCGAGGTGCTGACCCCGGCCGACGAGGTCAACCACATCGACAAGCTCGCCTTCGAGGTGCCGTTCGTCTGCGGCGCGACCAACCTCGGCGAGGCGCTGCGGCGCCTCGGCGAGGGCGCCGCGATGATCCGGTCCAAGGGCGAGGCCGGGACCGGCAACGTGGTCGAGGCGGTCCGCCACATGCGCGAGATCACCGGCGGCATCCGCCGCTTGGCGCAGCTGCGCCCGGAGGAGCTCGCCGCCGCCGCCAAAGAACTGCCCGCGCCCCTGGAAGTCGTCCAGGAGGTCGCCGCCGCCGGTCGTCTGCCGGTGCCGCTCTTCTGCGCCGGGGGGATCGCGACGCCCGCCGACGCGGCGCTGATGATGCAGTTGGGCGCCGAGGGCAACTTCGTCGGCTCGGGGATCTTCAAGTCCTCCGACCCTGCCAGGCGGGCCCGGGCGATCGTCGAGGCGACCACCCATTTCGAGGACCCCGAGCGGGTCGCCGCCGCCTCGATCGGCCTCGGCGAGGCGATGAGCGGCCTCGAGATCGGCCCGCTGGAAGCCCAGGACGCGCTGCTCCAGCACCGCGGGAGCTGACCTGAAGGTCGGAGTTCTAGCCCTGCAGGGCGACTTCGAGGCGCACCTGAAGACGCTGCGCCGGCTCGGCGCGGAAGCAGTCGCGGTGCGCACCCCGGAGCAGCTGCCGGGACTCGACGGCCTGGTGATCCCGGGCGGCGAGTCGACCACGATGACCCGGCTGATCGCCTCGGCGGGGCTGGAGCCCGCGCTCCGGGCCCATCATGAGGCGGGCAGGCCGATCCTCGGCACCTGCGCCGGGCTGATCGTCTGCGATGCCGAGCACCTCGGCTTCATCGACGTGAGCGCGAGGCGCAATGCCTTCGGTCGCCAGCTGCAGAGCTTCGAGGCCGACCTCGAGGTGACCGGGGCTGGAGATGAGCCCTTGCGGGCGGTCTTCATCCGGGCACCGTGGGTCGAGCGGACCGGAGAGGGGGTCGAGGTGCTCGCCTCCTGGGAGGGACACCCGGTGGCGGTCCGCGGCGCAGGTGTGCTCGCCTCGGCTTTCCATCCGGAGTTGACCGACGACCCGCGCTTCCACGCGATATTCATGGCGATGGTCACCAGGGCACAGGACCGAGGCAACGAGACCCAAGACGACAAGAGAGAGGCGGCGAGAGGATGAGCGGCGATCCGAGGGCGCAGAACCTGGCGAAGATCCTGGTCGGCTACTCGACCAAGGTGAAAGAGGGCGAGGTCGTCTCGATCGACGGTGAGAGCGCCGCCGCGCCGCTCCTGCTCGCGGTCTACGAGGAGGTGCTGAAAGCGGGTGGCAACCCGGTCCTGAACGTCGCCCTCGACGGCCAGATCGCGGCCTACTTCAAACACGCCTCCGACGCGCAGCTGGAATGGATCTCGCCGTTCGCCGAGTGGATGGTCGACAACGCCGACGTGCGAATCGCGATCGGCGCCAGCACCAACACGCGCGAGCTCTCGGGGGTGCCGCCGGAGCGCCAGACGCTGCGCCAGTCGGTGACCGGGGACCTGATGAACCGGGCGATGAAACGGAGCGCCGAAGGCGATTTCCGTTGGGTCTACACGCTCTTCCCGACCAGCGCCTACGCCTCCGAGGCGGAGATGAGCCTGGCCGACTACGAAGACTTCTACTACGGCGCCTGTCTGGCCGACGACGGCGACCCGTTGACCGCCTGGAAGCGGGCCTCGGAAGAGTGCAACCGGCTGGCCGAGTGGATCGAGGGCCACGAGGAGGTGCGGATCACCGCCCCCGGCACCGACATCAAGCTCGGGATCGCCGGGCGCAAGTTCATCCCCTGCGACGGCGACCACAACATGCCCGACGGCGAGTTCTTCACCGGCCCGGTCGAGGATGCCACCGAAGGCGAGGTCAGCTTCCACCTGCCGGCGGTGATCGGCGGCCGCGAGGTCTCCGGCGTCCACCTCAAATTCGAGGCGGGCCGGGTCGTCGACGCGAGCGCCGAGCGCGGCGAGGAGTTCCTGATCGCCCTGCTCGACACCGACGAGGGCGCCCGTACCTTGGGCGAGCTCGGCATCGGCACCAACTACGGCATCGACCGCGGCACCCGCGAGGTCCTGCTCGACGAGAAGATCGGCGGCACGATCCACATGGCGGTCGGCCAGGCCTACCCGGAGTCCGGCGGCACCAACGAGTCCGCCGTCCACACCGACCTTGTCTGCGACCTCCGGCTCGGCGGCAAGCTCGAAGTCGACGGCGTGGTCATGCAGGAAGACGGCAAGTTCATCGTTTGAGGCCCCGGCGCCACGGCCCCGGCGCGTCAGAAGTGGGTGAGCATGGCGACGGTGAGCCCGGCGAAGCCGAAGATCACCGCGACGAGAATCGTGATGTTGACGGCGATCAAGGTTCTGAAATCCGACCGCGCCTCAGCTCTCGTCTCGGCGAAGCCGACCTCTACCTTCTCCTCCAGCCTGTCCACCTTCGCGTCGATCGCCGCGATGTGTTGGTCGTCCGATAGCGCCTGCATAGGCCGATAGAAGCACCCACGTCACCGCGCTTCAAGCGACGTCACAGAGAATTTGCAAAGGCGCCTTGAGTTGGCGCGAAGCGCCTCCGAAGCGCGCTCAGTTGTTCGGGAGTGGTGAGCCGGCGAGCAGGAAGAACCAGGTGACGAGGGCCACCGCGGCGAGCATCACCGAGGACATCATCACCGCCTCCACCACGGTCACCGAGTTGTGCACCGGGCCGGTGTCACGCAGGCTCTTCAGCCAGTTCGGCCGCGTCTGGACCAGGGTGTTGGTGCCGGTCACCCGGATGTAGAGATCGTTGAGCCGTCCGATCACCCAGGCGTCGACGAGGACCGTGGCGATGATCCCGACGATCACGATCATGTAGGGGCCGATGCTCGGGAACTGGCTGTGGGAGAGCTTCGAGGCGATGTAGACCCAGCCCAGGGGGATCAGGGTCCAGAGCGAGAAGGCGGCGAGGAGCATGGCGAAGAAGACCGCCGTCGCGGCCACGTTTCGCCCGAAGTTCCTCACCGTCATTTCCAAGGCGTTCCCCCTCTCATAGAATGACAATTGTATGTCGGGACATTCCAAGTGGTCATCGATCAAACACAAGAAGGGCGCCGCCGACGCGAAACGCGGCAAGCTCTTTTCCAAGCTCGCCCGCGCGATCACGGTCGCCGCGCGTGACGGTGGTGGGGACACCGACGGCAACCCGGCTCTCGCCACCGCCGTGCAGAAGGCGCGCGAAGCGTCGATGCCCAAAGACAAAATCCAGAAAGCGATCGACACCGGCACCGGGGCCGGCAACGACGGCGCCAACTACGAACACGTGCTCTACGAGGGCTACGGCCCGGCCGGGGTCGCCGTCCTGGTTGAGGCGCTGACCGACAACCGCAACCGCGCCAGCGCCGAGATCCGTCACGCCTTCTCGACCCACGGCGGCGGGCTGGGGGAGCCCGGCTCGGTCGCCTGGAACTTCGAGAAAAAAGGCGTCGTGGTGGTCGATGGCGACCGCTACAGCGAGGACGACGTGATGCCGGCGATCGACGCCGGCGCCGAGGACGTCCAGGAGGAGGGCGACAAAATGCGCATCCTCAGCGAACCGACCTACCTCACCGCGGTGAAAGCCGCGCTGGAAGAGGCGGGCCTGGAGATCGAGTCGGCGGCCCTGGCCACCGAACCGAAAAGCACCGTGGAGCTGAGCGGCCGCGACGCCGAGCGGATGATCGACCTGCTCGAGGTGCTCGATGACCAGGACGACGTCGACCAGGTCTACGCCAACTTCGACATCCCGGAGTCGGTCCTCGAAGAGCTCGCCGCTGCCTAGGGGCGGCTTCCGATCCCGATTCAGGGGAGGCGTCCGGGCCTCTTCGCAGAATCAATCCCTTATGCAAGTTGTGATGGGGATCGACCCGGGCGCGGCGAATCTCGGCTTCGGCATCGTCCGAGTCGAGGGCAACCGCATGGTCGCGCTCGACGGCGGCGTCGTCGAGACCGGCCCCGAGCTGCCGATGGAGCGGCGGCTGGAGAAGATCCATGCCGCCCTCGGGGACCTGATGTCCTGGCACGAGCCACGGGCGCTGGCGATCGAGCAGGTCTACTTCGGCAGGAACGTCGGCTCGGCGATGGCCGTCGGCCAGGCCAGCGGGGTGGCGATGCTGGCCGCGGCCCAGCGCGGCATCTGCTGTTTCGCCTACACGCCGCAGGCGATCAAGATGGCGGTCTGCGGCTCCGGAGCCGCCGGCAAGCAGCAGGTCCAGCGCATGGTGGGCACCCTGCTCGGGCTGCCCACGCCGCCGACCCCCGACCACGCCGCCGACGCGCTTGCCGTCGCGATCTGCCACGGCGGCGGCGAAGGCCGCCGGCAGGCCGTCTCCACCGCGGTGGGGGTGGCCGGATGATCGCCGCCGTCCGCGGCGAGGTATTGGTCCGACGCCCCGATCACGTCGTGATCGACGCGAACGGGGTCGGCTACCGCCTCGCGGTCTCCTCCGAGACGCTCAAGTCGGTCCCCGCCGCCGGCTCCGACACCTTCCTGCACGCCGAGCTGATCGCCCGCGAGGATTCGCTCGCCCTCTACGGCTTCGCCTCCGAAGACGAGCGCGACCTCTTCCGGATGCTGATCTCGGTCAGCGGGGTCGGCCCGAAAGTCGCGATCGCGGCGCTCTCCGGCGGCAGCTCCCGGGAGCTCCTGCGCGCGATCGCCGCGAGCGACACCAAACGCTTCCAGGCGGTCCCGGGGATCGGCAAACGGACGGCGGAGCGGATCATCGTCGAGCTGCGCGAGAAGGTCACCGGGGCGCTGGAGGTGGAATCCGCGATCGTCGCCGCCGAGGAAGGCGACGCCCGCTCCCTTGCCCGTGACGGACTGGTCAACCTCGGCTACCAGCCGCTCGAGGCCGAGCAGCTGCTCGACGGGCTGGAGGGCGAGGACGCCGAGGAGCTCCTCGCCGGGGCGCTGCGCAAGGCGGGGGCGAGCCGGTGAGCGACTTCGACCCGACCGGCGACGACGCGATCGCCGCCAACCGCATCCGCACCCCGGGACTCGATGCCGAGCCGGTCCCCGTCGACGCCGAGGTGCGGGTCCACGACGCCCGCGCCGACGGGGAGGATCTCGACCGCTCCCTGCGGCCGCCGACCCTCGCCGACTTCGTCAACCAGGTCCAGGTCACCGAGCAGCTGGGGATCTTCATCGAGGCCGCCCGCCGCCGCGGCGAGCCGCTCGACCACGTCCTGCTCGCCGGCCCGCCCGGGCTCGGCAAGACCTCGCTGGCCAACATCGTCGCCGCCGAGCTCGGCGTGCCGTTGGTGCAGACCGCGGGCCCGGCGCTCGAGCGGAAGGCCGACATCGCGTCCTTCCTCACCGCCCTCGAGCCCGGCAGCGTCTTCTTCATCGACGAGATCCACCGCCTCGGGCGCGCGGTCGAGGAGACGCTCTATCCGGCGATGGAGGACGGCGAGCTCCCGGTGGTGCTCGGCCAGGGCGCCGGCGCCCGGACCGTCACCCTGCCGCTGCCGCCCTTCACCTTGATCGGCGCGACCACCCGGGCCGGCCTCCTGACCACGCCGCTGCGGGACCGTTTCGGCGTCAGCCACCGGCTCGAGCACTACAGCCCCGAGCACCTCGCCCTGATCGTCGAGCGCTCCGCCGGCATCCTCGAAGTCGAGATCGACGCCGAGGGGGCCCACACGATCGCCTCTCGCTCGCGCGGCACCCCGCGCGTCGCCAACCGGCTCCTGAAGCGGGTCCGCGACTACGCCGAGGTGAGGGGGACGGGGGTGATCGGCGCCGGCGTGGCCGCCGACGCATTGGCGATGCTGGAGGTCGACGAGGCCGGGCTCGACCGGGCCGATCGCGCCTTGCTCGACGCGGTGGCGTCCAAATTCGCCGGCGGCCCGGTCGGCCTCTCGACCCTGGCGATCGCGGTCGGTGAGGAGCAGGACACGATCGAGGACGTCCTCGAGCCCTACCTCCTGCAGCAGGGGTTGCTCAAACGGACCCCGCGCGGACGCGTCCTGACCCAGCGCGCGTACGACCATCTCGGCCTCCCGGCGCCCGAAGGCGCGGCGAGCCTCTTCTAGCCCTGAGACCGTGGCCGGCGCTTAACCCGTCACATAAGACGATCATCTAGCCTGTCCCGACCATGCCGTTTTTCATCTGCCCCAACTGCGGACACCGCGAGGTAAGCGGCTCCAGGACCGAAGGGTTCAGCCGCCGGCCGAAGGGTTGTTCGAAATGTGGATTCGGGTTCGTATTCGAACTACTCGACGATTATTATCCGGCTCCGAACGCAGCGTTCTTCGTCTGCGATCAGCAGGAACGGGTTATCGATGCGGGCAAGGGGAGCTACGAGTTGACTGGTTTGACCGATGAGGACGTGATCGGACGTCCGGTGCGTGAGGTGCTGGGCCTCGACTGGATCGATCCCGGCGAGGGCGGTCCCGAGGCCGACACCGACGGCAACGGGAAAACCGATCCGATCGAGACCTCGCTGGAGTGGGGCGTGCGCTCGCTCGGCAAGCGCGTCTCGGTCAACGCCGAGGGCGACCTTCCGGCCAAGGCCGTGGCCGACGTCTTTCCCGCCTATGACGACGATGGCGGGCTTCTGCTTGTCCTGACCCCGGAGGGCTAGGCGCCCATGGGTTCCAGGCGGCAGCACGTCCTCGTCCTGCTGTTCGTGGTCGCGCTGGTGGTCCTCTCCGGAGTGATCATCGCGACGAAGGAAACGAAGCTCGGCCTCGACCTGCAGGGCGGGCTACAGCTGGTCTACGAAGGCCAGCCGACCGGCACCGCGACCGAAGTCTCCGGTGAAGACATCGAAGAGTCGATCAACATCATCGAACGGCGGATCAACAACCTCGGCGTGTCGGAGTCCGAAGTCGCCCGCCTCGGCAACAGCGAGATCACGATCGGCCTCCCCGGCATCACCGACGCGAATCGGGCCGCCGAACAGGTGGGGACCACCGCGCAGCTCTACTTCTACGACTGGGAGCCGAACCTGCTCGGCCCCGAGCGGGCGATCGGCGGCCGCCCGGGTCAGGTGCCCCCCAGCGCCGCGCTGAAAAAACTCGAAGCCGAATGGAAAGCGGCGGGCCGCAACCCGAAAAGCACCGAGAACCAGGGGCTGATCCTCTCCGGCGCCTACCCCAACGCCTATCAGGCGGGGCTGCTGGCGGAAGAACAGGAACCGGAACCCGACTGCGAAAAATGCTCGGTCGCGAAGACGCGCTACTACCTCTTCGAAAAAGACGAGCCGCACAAACTGCTGGCCGGCCCGGAGACGGCGAAAAAAGACCTCTACGAAAGCCCGACCGGCGAAACGCTGCCCAAAGACGGACTGGTGCTCGAAGTCCCGCCCGGGACCGTCCTCGTCTCCGAACTGCCGACCGACAACTCCGGTCGGATCGACGAAACCGCTCAGCCCGGCTGGTTCGCGCTGCACGACGAATACTCGCTCTCGGGCAGCGAAATCACCGAACCGAAGCAGGAATACGCGCAGGGCACGGGTGAACCGAACGTCGCCTTCAAATTCACCGACGAGGGGCGGGAAAACTTCCAGAACGTGACCCGCCAGATCGCCCAGCGCGGCCAGGCGCAGTCGATCGGCCCGCCGGGCAACGCCGAAGAAGCGGCGGCCCTCTCCGGCCACTTCGCGGTCATCCTCGACAACGAAGTCCAGAGCCGTCCGATCATCAACTTCCTCGAAAATCCGGACGGGATCGACGGCCGCCAGGGCGCCCAGATCTCCGGCGGCTTCTCCGGCGAACACGGGCTCGAAACGGCGCAGGAACTGGCCACCACCCTGCAGATCGGCGCGCTGCCGATCGACCTGCACCTGATCTCCGAGACCCAGGTCTCGGCGACCCTCGGCTCGCAGGCGCTCCACGACGGGATCAAGGCCGGGATCATCGGCCTCGCCCTGGTCGTCATCTTCCTGCTCCTCTACTACCGCTTCCTCGGGCTGGTCGCGGTGATCGCGCTCGGTGCCTACGGGGTGATCTTCTTCGCCCTGATCAAACTGATCCCGATCACGCTGACGCTGCCCGGGATCGCCGGCCTCGTCCTCACCATCGGCGTGGCCGCCGACTCGAACATCGTCATCTTCGAGCGAATAAAGGAGGAGGTGCGCGCCGGGAGATCGATCAAGAGCGCCATCCCGGCCGGCTACAAACGCGGGATCTCGACGATCGTCGACGCGAACGTCGTCACCCTCCTGACCGCCTTCATCCTCTTCGTCCTGGCGACCGCCGGGGTCAAGGGCTTCGCCTTCACGCTCGGCGTCGGCACGATCGCCTCGCTGCTGACCGCGGTCGTCTTCACCCAGGCGCTGCTCGGCACGATGAGCAACTCCAAGCTGCTGAACTCGGAGAGCGCGCTCGGCGCCGGCGGCGAGGGGCGGCGCTGGCATTTCGACTTCATGGGGGCCAGCCGCTGGTTCTTCACCTTCTCCGGGGTGATCCTGATCATCGGTGCCGTCGCGCTCTCGACCAAGGAGCTGAACTTCGGCATCGATTTCGAGTCCGGCACGCGGATCACCGCGGCGCTGGAAAAGCCGACCGCCGAGCCCGAAGTCCACGAAACGCTCGAAGACGCCGGTATCGCCAACGCCGAGATCCAGCAGGTGACCGTGCCGCACTTCGGCTCGAACGTCTTCCAGATCGAGTCGGCGCAGCTGCAGCCGGGAGAAGTCCACGAGACCGAAAAAGCCCTGCAAGAGGCGTACGGGATCGAAAAGAACGGCTTCGAAAGCACCAGCGTCGGGCCGACCTTCGGCAACCAGGTCGCCGAATCGGCGATCAAGGCGTTGATCTTCTCGCTGCTCGTGATCCTCGTCTATGTGGCGCTGCGATTCGAGCCGAAATTCGCCGTGCCGGTGTTGATCGCCCTCTTCCACGACATCCTGATCACCGGCGGCGTCTATGCGCTGACCGGCAAAGAAGTGTCGAGCGGGACGGTGGCCGCCTTCCTGACCATCTTGGGCTACTCGCTCTACGACACGATCATCGTGTTCGACCGAATACGAGAGAACATGCCGCGCATGCCACGCGCGGCGTTCTCGCAGATCGTCAATCGCTCGATGAGCGAGGTCATGACCCGGTCGCTGGCGACCAGCTTCACCACCCTCCTGGCGGTGCTCTCGCTGTTGATCTTCGGCTCGGCGACCCTGCAGGACTTCGCCTTCGCGATGATGATCGGCATCGCCTCCGGTACCTACTCGTCGATCTTCATCGCCTCCCCGGTCTTGACCGCGTGGAAGGAACGCGAGCCCCAGTACATCCGCCGTCGCCAGCGCATCGCCGAGGTCGAGGGCGGCGCCGTGCCCCCGTTCGCCGACGACGTGCAGGTGGCCAGACTGGCCGACGACAGTGAGTCCGAAGCGGAGATCGCCGCGGAGATCGAGGCGGAAGCGCCGATCGCCGAGGCAACCGGGGCCGAGCGCCGGCGCCGACTCGGCAGAGGCGCCGTGGCGACCGCCGAGCCTGCCGAGAACGGCGGCGTGCCGGAGGACGTGGTCGCTCCCGAGCCGCAGGAGGCCCGCGAGGCATCGAGTGCCCCCGAGGCAGCCGACCAAGCGCCGGCTCCCCGCAGCGACGCCAACCCGGAGTCGGCCGAGCGGCGCAAACGGAACGAGGAACGACGGGCGAAACGAGCGCAGCGGCGCAAAGGCGGCCGACGGCGATGAGCGAGGTATGCGACTGATGGCTTTCCTGGTCTTCGTCACGATGGGCATCGCCCTCTGGCACTTCACCGTCTTCCTGCCGGACCGCTTCTGGCAGGGGATAGTCGGCGCCTTCGTCGGCGCGGTGATCGGCGCCCTCGCCGTCGGCACGATCATCCTGTTGATCGACGGTCAGAGCGTCGGCAACACGACGATCGGCACCGCCCTCTCGGCGATCCCGGGCGTCGCGATCGGCCTCGGCGTCGTCTGGCTGATCGGTTCGCGCGAACCGCACTACGACTGACTCTTCGCTTCCAGCCATTTTGCGGGTGGATCGGTGACGGTTTGCCGCCGGGTGCCGACCTAGCCTGAAAAGGTGCCGCAATCCGCCAAGGCGTTCGCCGCCGACCCATACGACTACGCGGACGCCCGCGCCGTGGCGGATGCCCTCGGCCTGAGTCAGCCCGTCGCCGTGACCCTGGTGCGGCGGGGATACCGGACGCCGGAGGAGGCGAGGGCATTCCTCGCGGCCGATGAGACCCATCCGCCGGAGGCATTCCAGCGGATGGACGAGGTGGTGGCGATCGTCTTCGCCGCGATCGAAGCCGGAGAGCGGATCACGGTCCATGGGGACTTCGACGTAGACGGCGTCAGTGCCACGGCGCTCTTGGTCGGGGCGCTGCGCGACCTCGGGGCGGACTGCGACTGGCTGATCCCGGATCGGATCGCGGACGGCTACGGGCTGAGCAAGGAGAACGTCGAGAAGCTCGCGACCCGGGGGACCGCGTTGCTGATCACCGTCGATTGCGGGATCACCGCGGTGGACGAGGTGGCCCTGGCGCAGGAGCTGGGGATGGAGGTGGTGGTGACGGACCATCACCAGCGGGACGAGGTGTTGCCCGACTGCCTGATCCTGCACCCGGAAGTGAGCGGGTATCCGTTCGAGGCTCTCTGTGGGACGGCGGTGGCTTGGAAGTTGGCTTGCGCCTTGAGAGAGGGGGCCGCGTCCGAACAGGACCTTGATCTCGTCGCCCTGGCGACGGTCGCCGACGTGGTGCCGCTGGTCGGGGAGAACAGGTCATTGGTGAAGCGCGGGCTGGCGGAGATGCGTCGCACGAAGCGGGTCGGGCTGCGCGCGCTGATGGAGGCTTCGAAGTGCGAGCCGACCCGGTTGGACGAGGGGGACCTGGCATTTCGGCTCGCCCCGAGGATCAATGCCGCCGGGCGTCTGTACCGGGCCGACGCCGGGGTGGAGCTGCTGCTCTCCGACGACGAGGACCGGGCCAAGCAGATCGCGGCAGAGCTGGGACGGGCGAACTCGGAGCGGCGCGCCACCGAGCGCGAGGTCGATGCGGCCGCCGAGGCGGCGCGACGGGAATTGGCGGACGAGCTGAAGGACGCCAACGGCCTCGTGGTGGCGGGCGAGGGGTGGCACCCGGGGGTGGTCGGGATCGTCGCCTCGCGGATGGTCGAGCGGCACCACCGGCCGGTGGTCGTCATCTCCTTGGACGGTGAGGGAGGAGGGCGCGGCTCGGGCCGCAGCATCCCCGGCTTCGATCTCCACGCCGCGCTCGAGGCGTGCTCCGAGCACCTGGAGACTTTCGGTGGCCACAAGGCCGCCGCTGGCCTGTCGTTGAAGGCGGAGAACCTGGAGGCGTTCCGCGCCGCCTTCGCGCGGCACGCGGGCGAAGTGCTCTGCGCCGACGACCTCAAGCGGACCGAGCGGATCGATGCGATGGTCGGCGGCGTCGGCCTCGGCCTCGATCTCGCCGAAGAGCTCGGTCGGCTGGCTCCTTTCGGGATGGGCAACCCGGGGGTACGGCTGATGGTGCCCTCGGCCAGGGTCACCGACGTGCGGACGATGGGCGAGGAGGGCAAGCACTCGCGCTTCAGCCTCCACAGCGGCTCCCACCGCGCCTTGGGCGTCGCCTTCGGCCGCTCCTCGTTCGGCGTCGATGACGACGACGTGCTCGACGCCGCGGTCCGCCTCGAGGTGAACCACTGGAACGGCGCGGTCGAGCCCCGCGTGGTCCTCCGCGAGGTCTATCCGCTCGACGCGGAGACCAACGCCCTTACCCCGCACGCCTGCCAGTGCGAGGAAGCCGAGTGGTGGTCCCGCTTCGAGGCTGAGCTCGCCCGCGACCTCACCGCTCAGGGAAGTGCTGTGGAGAGAAACTCGGTCATGGACCGAGGAAAGCTCCACGCCGCCGCCGGCGCCGGCGGCGCGCCGCGGCGGGCCGTCCAAGCCGCCGGCTCGTCCCCGACCGCGACGATCGCGGAGCTCGTCTCGAGCGGTGCGGGGGTGCTCGCCGTCGCCGCCGACGCATCGCGCCGCGCCGCGCTTGCCAACGGCGCCACCGGCCTCGCTCGTTTCAACGGCGGCGCGGCCCTGATCGCCTGCCACCGCTGCAGCGGCGACGCGGTCGCCAACCTCGCCGCCCGCGCCGAAAGCGGCCTCGCCCTCACCGATTACGCGGCTCTTGCCATGTCCCCGGACCTGGCCGCCTCCTTCGAGCACGTCGTCCTCGTCGATGCGCCTTGCTCAGCTTCCGACGCCGAACGGGTCACGTCGGGTGGCGGCTTCATCCACCCACTCTTCTCCGACGCGGAGCGCGGGTTCTCGCTCGGCGTCCTCGCCCGTCAGGCACCGTCCCGCGAGACCATCGCCGGCATCTTCAAGGTCCTGCGCGCGGGCGGCCAACTGACCGGCCCCGACCTCCGCGCCGCCCTCGCCGGCCCCGGGCCGCACCCGCTCGATCCGGAGACCTCCGCCCGTGCATTCCGCGTCCTGCTCGAACTTGATCTCGTTGCGGGTAGCACGAGCATGGGCGCCGGCAGCGTCAGCGTCGTATCCTCTGAAGGGACCGATCTGGAGCGCTCGGCCGCGTTCCGGGTCTACAGCAAAGAGCATTCGGAGGCACAGCAATTTCTCCAAAGCCCCAAATTTCCGTAGAGCACAGCGAGTTGCTCGGCGACCTGTTCGCGGTCGTCGAGGAGTTCGACTCTGCGCCGGATGAGCAGATGCCGGCGGGGTTCGGTGGCACCGCGGTGGCGGTGGCGACGATCGATCGCGCCAAGGTGGAGCGTGCCTTCGACTTCGCCTGCGAGCGCCACGCCGACCAGAAGCGGTACTCCGGCGACGAGTTCATCACCCACCCGGTAGGGGTGGCGCAGATCTGCGCCGGGATGCGGCTCGACACCGAGACGCTGTGCGCGGCGCTGCTCCACGACACGGTCGAGGACACCAGCGCGACGCTGGAGGAGGTCCGCGAGGAATTCGGCGAGGAGATCGCCCAGCTGGTCGACGGCGTGACCAAGTTGACCGGGATGAACTTCGAGAGCCGCGACGAGCGGCAGGCCGAGAACTACCGCAAGATGATGGTGGCGATGGCCACCGACGTCAGGGTGATCCTGATCAAGCTGGCCGACCGTCTCCACAACATGCGCAC